>JBMTCP010000001.1:0-235050 GCA_049431025.1 Bacteroidia bacterium
TTGGAAGAGATAAGCGCTGAAAGCATCTAAGTGCGAAACTCGCCTCAAGATGAGTCTTCCATGAGAGTCCCTGTAGACGACGGGGTTGATAGGCTGCAAGTGTAAGGTCTGAGAGGATTTTAGCTGAGCAGTACTAATTGCTCGATACTTTTAGAATGGATTGTGTGAGGATTCTATCGTTGTTCTTGTTTTCTTTTTTTCATATGTCAGGGTTATACGCCTGTTGTTAAACCAACAGGCGCACAACTAACCAATGGTGATTATAGCGTGGGTGCACACCTCTTCCCTTCCCGAACAGAGTCGTTAAGCCCCACTGCGCTGATGGTACTGCAGTAAAATGTGGGAGAGTAAGTCGTTGCCAGACTGGTTCAAAAGCCCCGGCCCTAACAGGTCGGGGTTTTTTGTTTTAACACGTTTTGATTGCTTGTCCTATCGGTCAGGTCCAAAATAGCCAACCAACCCGGAAGGTATTTTTGGCTCAAACGAAGTGGACTTGGGTGGCATGTTTTCACCGCGATCAGCAGTTCGAAAAACCTCCTCAGGTGATGGGGCTCTTGGGACCAGAATGAACTCTGTTTTGGCTTGTTGCACAATTGCTTTAAAGGACTCTAAGGGGATATTCATGCTACCAAAGTCCAGGCGGGGATCCGAACTCGGATCGGTTATGCCGCAAACAGGTCCAAGCACGTGGTCTTGGAGCCACTGCACGTCGGTTATTGTATGGTCAACAGCATGGTGTGGTTGCAAAAGCCAACAGGCATCCCGATGAACCAGCAGGAAGTGACCTGCCGGCAAATACTGATAAAACATTTGGTCCAGGGAACAAGGCTTTAGCCGGAAAAGAAGTTTGAGTTGATCGATAATGTCCCAAAAAGGAAGAGGACTTTGATCATTCAAAATTCGTCGATAAAACGGGTAAACCCGAAGGTCGCGGTCGGAGACCAGGACAGATAACATGGGATAAAATCCAGATGACGATACGGTATTTTGGCAGGCGCCTGCACGGTGGTGACCGTCGGCAATATAAAGGGAAGGTAATTGGCGAACCGCCAAGAGCAGTTCTTGAATGCTTTGTGAATCACTGATTGGCCATAAGGATATTCGCGATCCATCTCTCATAACATAGGGTGAGGGATTTGCTTTTGACCAGGCTTTGTGGAGCGCATGGGACAAGGTTGAGTCGTGGCGATAGCTCAGGTAGACCGGAGTCCACTGGCATTGCATTGTTTTTTGCCATTCTTCTATACGCAGGGCTCGT
Organism: Bacteroidia bacterium; assembly: GCA_049431025.1. Classification (GTDB taxonomy): domain Bacteria; phylum Bacteroidota; class Bacteroidia; order UBA7662; family UBA7662; genus SYHX01. The sequence continues at coordinate 1,259 of JBMTCP010000001.1, forward strand.
TCTTGACGAATGTTTTCATGGGGCAAAATTTCTTTGCCAACTTGCGAAGCATCGCACAAACCAACCACGCCTCTTTGGGTATATCCTCGAAATTCACATTGATACCCCACCAATATGGGCGATGTTGAAGGAAGGCTCCAGGAACCGTTCGATAACATCGAATTTAAAACGCTTAATGCCTGAATATTAATGGATTCAAGCATTTGAGGGTCGTTACCCGTCAAGGGATTGAGTGGAGCCTGAACCTGGGTTATTTGCTCCAGAAATGCCTCGCTGAAGTTTTGAGGAAAGCGAGCCTTAAACGGAAAAAAAGCGGGCATCCTTTAGCCCATTGGAAAATGTTCCAGGATACGGTGGGCCATTTCAAGCCCTATGCGTTCTTGGGCCTCCAAGGTGGATGCTCCGGTATGTGGTGTTGTACTTATTTGCGGATGGGCCAGTATTTCGGGGCTTACCTCGGGTTCATTTTCGAAAACATCCAAACCCGCATAACGTAAATGGCCTCGGTTGATGGCTTGGAGCAAGGCGAATTCATCGACCAAGCCTCCCCGTGAGGCGTTGATGAGGCACGCACCCTGAGGCATAAGGTTCAATTCTCTTTCGCCTATCAAGGGATGAGCCAAACCGGGTACATGCAGGCTGAGGTAATTGGATTGCTCCAAGAGACTGTCCAATTCCACGATATGAACGTGGTGTTCTTCTGCGGCCTTTTGGCCTAATTGGGGTTCTTTTTGGAAGAGAACATCGTGAACCAGGATTTTCATCCGAAACCCGTGGGCAATGCGCGCGACTTCTTGGCCAATCCGGCCAAAACCTACAAGGCCCAAGGTCTTTCCAAAAAGTTCAGTACCCGAAGCGTAGGACGCTTTGAGCTGATTAAAATCTTTGCCGCCGTTAAGGGGCATTTCCCGGTGGGCTCGATGCAAGAAGCGGCAGAGGCTTAGCATATGTGCAAAGACCAATTCTGCGACGGCTATGGACGATGCCGATGGGGTATTCAGGACAAGAACACCACGGGAACGGGCGTATTCCACGTCAATATTGTCCATTCCTACTCCGGCCCTGGCCACAAAACGAAGTTGAGGGCAGGCGTCCAACAGGTCAGCCCTAACCTTGGTCGCGGATCGAACCACCAATCCATCGTAGGAAGGCAACTTCTCAGCCAATTCCGCTTGGGGGATTTTGGTGGTATCCACTGTATGCCCGGCTTGTTCCAGGATTTTTTTGCCTGCTTCGTCGATGCCATCGTTGGCCAGAATTTTCATAGGTAGTATAGATTGGTGTGAGGTAGTGGGAAAATTAAGCTTGTTGATTTTCGAGGGCTTGCATAACATCGACCAAGACCTGCACACTTTCGATGGGCATGGCGTTGTAGAGACTGGCTCGGTAACCACCCACCGAACGATGGCCTTTGAGACCAGAAATTCCGGCTTGTTTGAGGAGCGACTCAAAGTATTGAGCATGGGTCTCGTCATTCAGAACAAAGGTGACGTTCATGAGGGAGCCTGTGCCATCGGTAACGGTGGGGCGGAACATTGAATTTCTTTCTATTTCATGATACAAGAGGCTCGCCTTGGCACGATTCCTTTGTTCCATGGCTTCTAGCCCGCCTTGCGCTTCGATCCATTGCAGGGTGAGCATGCTCACGTAGACCGCAAAAACCGGTGGGGTATTGTACATGCTTTGACCTTTGATATGTACCCCGTAGTCCAACATCGCGTGTAGTTTGCGACCGCTTTGGCCAACCAAGTCTTTGCGAACGACCACCAAGGTGGTGCCGGCGGGCCCCATGTTCTTTTGGGCCCCGGCATAGATGAGCCCCATGGAGGCTGCAGGTACAGGCCGGCTAAAGATATCGGATGACATATCGCAAACCAGGGGAACCGGGCTTGCGGGGAAGGAGGGCATCTGAGTCCCGTAAATGGTGTTGTTGGAGGTCACGTGCAAATAATCGGCATCCTCAGGAATCGCGTAACCGGTTGGTAGGTAAGAAAAGTTTTTGTCCTCGGAACTGGCCAAAACCTCCACCTTTCCTAGTTTTTGGGCATCTTCGATGGCTTTGGTCGCCCAGGTACCGGTATTAACGTAGGCCGCTTTCCCTTCCGACCGGAGTAGGTTCATGGGCACCATCGCAAATTGGAGGGAAGCACCGCCCTGGAGGTAAAGGACCTCGTGGTCGTCACCCAGACCGAGCAAGCGCTTGACTGCTGCGCGGGCTTCGTGCATTACCCCCTCGAAATCCTTGTCGCGATGCGAAACTTCAATAAGGGAGAGTCCGGATCCGTTGAAGTCCAGGAGGGCAGCCGAGGCTTGTTCCAGTACGGTACGGGGAAGAATGGCAGGACCTGCGCTAAAGTTGTGAATTTTCATGGAGGAATGCGATGGTTTTGTGGTGAATCGTTAAGGCCTCAAAGTTACTTGACTATTTTTGAGGCCGTATGAATCAAGGGCTATTCTTGTCCCTGCAGGAGCGAGGGCTGGTGCAGGATTATGTTCCAGGGCTGGATGCTTTGTTGGAACGCGAAAAAATCGCCGTTTATGCAGGTTTTGACCCGACGGCCGACTCTCTGCATATTGGAAATCTCGTTCCCATCATGTTGCTGGTCCATTTTCAGAGGGCCGGACATCGTCCCATTGCTTTGGTTGGGGGGGCAACCGGAAGGGTTGGGGATCCGACAGGTCGAAGTGCCGAGCGGGCCGTTCTAAGTCGGGAGCAGCTGGAGCATCATTTGGCCTGCCAAAAAGCCCAATTGCAACAGTTCCTGGACTTTGATCCGGCTTCCCCTTCCGGAGCACGAATGGTCAACAACGAAGATTGGTTTGGGAATTGGGGATTCCTGGATTTCATCGGCGAGGTGGGGCGTCATATCCCCATTAATTATATGCTGGCCAAGGATTCGGTCAAGTTACGTTTGGAGAATGGAATGTCCTTTATGGAGTTTTGTTATCAGCTGATTCAAGGGTATGATTTTGTGCACTTGTACCGGCATTACGGGTGCAAGGTTCAGGTGGGTGGTTCTGATCAATGGGGGAATATTACCACCGGAACCGAATTAATTCGACGCATGGATGGGGGTGAGGCCTGGGCCCTTACGGCTCCTTTGACCAAAAAATCCGATGGCTCCAAGTTTGGTAAATCCGAAGGCGGTAATGTTTGGTTGGATCCTCAAAAAACCAGCCCTTACCGTTTTTATCAGTTTTGGCTGAATGTCAGCGATGAGGAGGCCAGCCGCTATTTACCGGTGTACACGTTATTGCCTATGAACGAAATCGCCGAAGCGATACAAACCCATCATCAGGCCCCCCATTTGCGCTTTGCCCAGCGTTTGTTGGCCGAGGAAGTTACTCGGATGGTGCACGGAGAGCGGGCATTGGCTCAGGCCAGGTCGGCTTCGGAATTGCTTTTTGGTCGGGTAAGCCGGGAACAAATGATGGATCTGGATCCTGAAGTTTTTATGCAAGCCTTAGAGGGAGTTCCCGTTCATCGGGTCCCCCGAAACCTTTTGGTTGAAGGCTGCGAATGGGTTCCCTTGCTTAGTGATCATTCGGGGATTTTTAGCTCTCGTTCTGAGGTCAGAAAAATGATTGAAGGCGGTGGTCTGAGCCTCAATCGCGAAAAATGCAACGATGTTCAGGCCAGGGTTTCAACCCAAGACACCTTTGCGCATCGTTTGGTCTTGGTCCAAAAAGGAAAAAAGAATTTTCATCTCTTGGTCTTTGAGGATGAGCTTGGGTAGAATGAAGCGTGTACTCCTTTTCCTGAGCCTGTTCTTGATCCCGGGCTTATGGGAAATGAACAGGGTTGAAGCCCAGGAGGCTGCGCATGGCGATGGATTGGCTCGTTGTTACGGAATTCTTCAACGAATCGACCCGCCGTGCTGGTGGGCAGGTATGCAAGACTCCAATTTGCAATTGTTGCTGTACACCCCATCGGCCCCCCAAGGGTTGCAACCTTCCATGGAATCATGGCGCATGGCACCGGGTACCAAGGGTCTTCGCGTCAAATCGGTACGGGCAGCCGGACCTACGAAATCGGAGTACGCTTGGTTGGATTTGGTGATAGGGCCGGATTTTGAAGCCCAAATCGTTGAATTTCAGTATAGAAAATCGGCCAAGGATGCGTGGAAAACAGCAGCCCATTACCCTTTTGGCCGTAAGTCGAACGCAACGGAATCTGGAATAGGAGCTGGATGGGACGCCTCGGATTTGGTCTATTTGGTGATGCCGGATCGCTTTGCCAACGGTGACAGTACCAACGATAGGGTGGCTGGAATGCGTGAGCAGGGAGTGAACCGAGCCGTGGATCAGGCCAGGCATGGCGGGGATTTGCAAGGTCTGTTGAACCAATTGGATTATATACAGTCACTGGGTGTAACGGCCTTGTGGCTGAACCCCGTGCTTGAGAATGACTTGCCCAAAGAATCGTATCACGGTTATGCGGCAACCGATGTGTACCGGGTGGATCCCCGATTGGGCACTCTTGCTTTGTACAAAAAATTAGTTGAACAATGTGCTCAAAGGGGGATCAAGGTGATCATGGATATTGTTCACAACCATTGGGGCTTGATGCATCCGTTGTTATCGGTCCCGGTGGATAGCCTTTGGGTACACCGCTGGCCATCGTTTACCCGTTCCAATTACCGGGCGATTACTCAAATGGATCCGTATGCCCAGCCCAGGGATCAAGACCTGATGCGCCGGGGCTGGTTTGATCATCCCATGCCGGACCTGGACCAGACCAACGAAGATTTGCAGCGTTACCTGATTCAGAACAACCTATGGTGGTTGGAATACGCCGGTCTATCAGGCTATCGTATCGACACCTACGCGTATCCGGATACCCGATTTATGCGTCGATGGACTGCGGCCATGCAGCGTGAATACCCTAAGGTAGGTTTGGTGGGGGAGGTATGGGTGCATAGTGTTCCGGAGTCGGCGTATTGGACCGAGGATTTTGCTTTGTTTCGGGAGCCTGACTCGGTACGAAGCGCAGGGCCTGGTCTTCCATCGGTGACCGATTTTCCGGTTCGTATCGCTTTGGTGGAGGGCCTTAACGAAAAAATGGATTGGGATCGCGGGCTTCGGAGGATTTACACCACATTGGCGCAGGATTTCCTGTACAAGGATGCATCCAGGAATTTAATTTTTTTGGATAATCATGACGTGTCCAGGGCCTGGTCGGAATTTCGGGAGAATCCAGCCAAAGCCCGGATGGCCTACCGTATGCTGTACACCTTGCGCGGTGTTCCTCAATTGTATTACGGGTCTGAAGTGCTTTTTGGTAATTTTGCGAGTCTGGGCGGTAGCAATGTTCGGCAGGATATGCCTGGGGGGTGGTCGGGAGATGCCCTTTCGGTATTTGAGGGGCGCGGCCTTTCACCTAATGTTGCTGAATTTTTGGAGGAAATGAAGCGGTTAGGGCAATGGCGCAAAAATTCTGAAGCGGTGTCCAAAGGACGCTTTGAACACTATATCCCCGAGGATGATGTTTATGTTTATGCCCGGACCTGCGATACCTGTTCGGTGAGCTCTTCGAGCCGGCGGCTGTTGGTCTTGGTGAATGCCTCCGAAACTCCTAAAAGGGTCGCCAGAGACCGATACGCCAGGCATTGGCCTCAAGGCAAGGTTCGCATGCAGCCTTACGGCGAATCCAAAGTGATAGGAGATGAAATAGTCCTGGATCCTCAATCCTGTACTCTGTTGGAATGGTGAAATCGTGCACTCTTGATTGGTAAAATAAATTAACAATGAATACAATTAAACAAATGCCCCGACTTTTTGAGCCGGGAGACCGGGCCCCTGGGGGTCAAAAACTCCATTGCAAGGGCTGGGTTCAAGAGGCTGCCTTACGTATGCTGCTCAATAATTTGGATCCGGATGTAGCGGAGCGCCCCGAGGATTTAATTGTCTATGGTGGAAGGGGTAAGGCGGCTAGAAATCGTGAAGCCTTTGATCAAATTCAACGTGCCTTGATGGATTTGAACGATAACGAAACGTTGTTAATTCAAAGCGGTAAGCCTGTGGCGATTTTGCCAACACATCCCGATGCACCCCGGGTATTGTTATCCAATTCGATGCTGGTTCCTCAATGGGCGAATTGGGAACATTTTGATGAATTGGAGCGTAAGGGTTTGATGATGTACGGTCAAATGACAGCGGGTTCTTGGATTTATATTGGTTCTCAGGGAATAGTCCAGGGCACGTACGAAACCTTTAATGCCGTGGCTCAGCAACATTTTGGCGGCACATTGCGCGGTAAGTTGTGTGTTACGGCAGGTCTTGGTGGAATGGGTGGGGCTCAGCCTTTGGCAATTACCCTGGCAGAAGGGGTTTGTTTGGCGGCCGAAGTGGAAACCTGGAGAGCCCAAAAGAGGGTAGAAACACGGTATCTGGACAGGGTTTACCACGATTTGGATGAAGGGATCGATGCGGCATTGGACGCATGTCAGCAGGGTAATGCGGTTAGCATTGGGGTTATTGCGACGGCAGTTAATTTGTTGGAAAGGCTCAAGGAAAGGGGTATCGTTCCGGATGTACTCACGGATCAAACTTCGGCTCACGATCCCATGGTTGGTTACTTACCTCAGGGATTGAGTAACGATGAAGCCAATGCCCTGCGGCAGGAAAATCCAAAACAATACCTCAAGTTGGCCTACGATGCAATGCGTAGGCATGTGGAATTAATGGTCGATTTTCAGCGTCAAGGTTCCGTCACCTTTGATTACGGTAACAATCTGCGTGCGCGTGCCCAGGAGGCCGGGTATACCGAGGCCTTTGATTTCCCGGGTTTTGTACCGGCCTATATACGGCCTCTGTTTTGTGAAGGCAAGGGTCCCTTTCGTTGGGTAGCTCTATCGGGTGATCCCAAGGATATTGAAGTAACGGATCGGTTATTGCTGGATTTGTTTCCGGAAAATACGGGGCTCAAGCGTTGGCTTACCATGGCCAAGGAACGCATCGCGTTCCAAGGACTACCGGCACGAATATGCTGGTTAGGCCAAGGGGAACGTCAAAAAGCCGCTTTGGCTTTTAATAGCCTGGTTCGTGAAGGGAAGGTGTCTGCGCCTATTGTAATTGGCCGCGATCATTTGGATACCGGTTCGGTGGCTTCACCCAACCGGGAGACCGAGGGGATGATGGATGGTTCGGATGCCGTGGCCGATTGGCCCGTACTGAATGCCTTGGTGAATACCGCCGGTGGGGCATCGTGGGTGAGTTTGCATCATGGTGGCGGCGTAGGGATGGGTTATTCCATACATTCCGGCATGGTCATTGTTGCGGACGGCTCCCAAGCTGCGGAGGCCCGATTGCGGAGAGTCCTGCACAACGATCCCGGAATGGGTGTGATTCGTCACAGCGATGCAGGCTATCCTTTGGCCAAGGAAACGGCCGCCCTACACGGCTTGGATTTGGAACAGCGTTTGGGTTAGGCCTGTTCAGGCCATTGCTGGCGCAGGTCTTTGATCTCTTCTTGAAGTCGATTGCTAATACCGACCAAGGGTAAGCGAAGGTGATCTTCGCACAAGCCCATCGTTCGAAGAACATATTTGATGCCGGCGGGACTTCCTTCCCGAAACACGGCATTCATCAGGGGCAGAATTTGGTAATGAAGGGCATTGGCTTTGCTGAAGTCGCCCTGCAAGGCATAACGAACCAAATCCCCAAATGATTTTGGCCAGGCGTTGCCAACCACCGATACAACACCATCCAAGCCCAGGGCCAGTAGAGGTAGGGAAATGGCGTCGTCCCCTGAGTATACCTTGAAATCAGCGGGTTTGGAACGCATTATTTCCATGATTTGCATCCAGTCCCCGGAGGCTTCCTTGGTTGCCACAATGTTATCAAAATCGCGGGCCAGACGAAGGGTTGTTTCGGCTGATAGCGAACACCCTGTTCGGGATGGGACATTGTAAAGGACGATGGGTTTGTCGGTGGCCAAAGCCAATTCACGGTAATGAGCGTACAATCCAGCTTGGGAGGGACGGTTGTAATACGGTGTTACCGAAAGTAAAGCGTCAACCCCCGACAAATCAAAGGCATGCAATTGTTCCAACAGTTCACGGGTGTCGTTGCCTCCCATTCCGCACCACAACGGCACACGACCGTTGACGCTTTCTTTGACCATCTGGAGGACTTCCATCCGGTCCTCCTTGCTGAGGGTTGGCGTTTCGCCGGTCGTTCCCAGGGCCACCACAAATTCAACCCCATGATTCACCACATGGTCAATAACACGTTGTAATGCACTGGCATCGGGCTGGCCTTGGGCATCCAAGGGAGTCACCAAGGCAATTCCGGTTCCACGAGGCAAGGCGTGTTCCAGGGAGGAGCGGTTCATGGCTTTATGGGTTGGGGGTGTATGGTTTGTAATTTGTTTTCCTGAACCGTGTGGAGGCCTAAACTCGCCAGGTGTTGTAAAAATGCGCGTAGGCTGGGTTTGGCACCGGCTAATTTGAGGCCCAATTCCAGGTTATAACGTGCAGAGCTTTTTTGACGGTTTACGCCAATCTTGGTGGGGGAAGAGGCGCTAAGAACCAGGTATTCCAAAGGGGGATTATCCACAGGGCACAAATTGACGCAAAGGTCAAATGGCCTGGAACGAGCCAAAGACAGAATACGGTCCGGAGGAAGCAGGGCATGGGTGAGTTCCTGCGCATGAAAACTGTTCAGATCAGCTTGGTTATGGCGAACCAAACCCAAAGTTTGGCAGAAATAATCCGGTCTACGGTATTGGGCGAGGTATTTGGCCAGCTCGGCCTGCCAGGGGTCTTTTCCATCGTAAAGAACCAACCAAGCTCCTTGCGTACCCTGGCGGCCGGAAAGGTTGCTGGCGGCTGGATTGGGCGCAAATTGCTTGACTTTTTGTTCAAACAACCATTGACGAATGAACATCGGGGGCCTAAAGGGCCATTGCTCAGCATCCCAAACCATGCACGCAAATTACAAAGGAAGGTTGGACTTGTTCAGCAAGTCCATCAGGTAAGCTTCGTCGATGATGGTGATGCCTAGTTTTTGGGCTTTTTCAAGCTTGGAAGGACCGGCTTCTTCACCGGCGACCAAGTAGGTCAGCTTGGGACTTACGGAGGACAGGATGGTTCCGCCGGCGGCTTCGATTTGGGCTTTTAGAGTATCGCGGTCTTTGCCCGCAAAGCGACCACTGACGACCAAGGTGCAACCGGTCAGCGGACGATGACCTTGGGCCGTGTCGTGACGGGCCACTTCCATGGATAAACCGGCCGCTTGTAGCCGGCGACCCAGAACTTGGTTTAGAGGATCGGCAAACCAAGCCAAAATTTGATCGGCTGATTTCTCTCCAATTTCATGAATTTGAATTAATTCTTCTTTGGTGGCCAAGGAAAGCCGCTCAAAGCTCCCAAAATGACGAGCCAAGGTCTTGGAAGCCACCTCACCGATTCCTCGCAGGCCCAAAGCGTACAAGACCCTCTCAAAGGGCACGGCTTTGGAAGTTTGCAGGGCTTCCAAAAGGCGTTGAATACTTTTGACACCGGTACGATCCAGGGTGGCGAGTCGATCGGCATGGAGTTCGTAGAGGTCCGCCGGATCGGTAATTAATTTTTGTTCCAACAACTGAAGCAAGGTCTCTGTACCCAAATGTTCAATGTTCATGGCCTTACGGGAAACAAAATGTTCCAACCTGCCCAGAACCTGGGGTGGACAATACCGATGGTTGGGACAATAATGCAACGCTTCAACACATAGGAGTTGGGTATGGCAGTCCGGACAATTCACCGGAAAAAGAACAGCTTGTGATGCAGGGGGGCGGTTCATTGGATGAACCTCGATGACCTTGGGAATAATATCCCCACCTTTTTCGAGGCTCACGGTATCCCCAAGATGCAAGTCCAGGCGGCGGATTTCAGCTTCGTTATAGAGGGAAGCCCGCTTAACAAGGGTCCCTGCGACTTCAACCGGTTCGAGACAGGCTACCGGTGTAATGGCTCCGGTTCGACCCACTTGAAAAAGGACATCAATCAAACGAGTACGTACTCTCTGCGCAGGGTATTTGTAGGCAATGGCCCAACGTGGGGATTTGGCGGTATATCCCAATTCTTCGCGCTGACCAAAATCATCAACCTTGATGACGACCCCATCAATATCAAAGGGCAACGCATGGCGTCGGGATGCCCAAACTTGAATAAAGGCAAGAACTTCCTCGTATTTCACAGGAGCGGCCCGGTATTCGCATACAGGAAATCCCCAGTCCCTAAGGAGATTCATGCGCTGGTGATGGGTACGATGGGCTGACAAAACGGGGCCTTCGCCATCCAGTTGGTAACACCAGGCCGATAAACGTCGTTTTCGTACCAGGCTACTATCCAAAAGCTTGAGCGTTCCGGATGCCAGGTTTCGAGGATTAGCGTAAGGGTCTTCGCCTGCAGCGGTTCTTTCTTGGTTGATTTGATGCCAATAGTTTCGTGGCAAATAGACTTCTCCCCGAATTTCGATAGCTTCCGTTGGCGCCTCGTCGGGCAATTGCAGGGGAATCGCCTCAATCGTTCGGACATTGGCGGTAACATCGTCTCCCTGAACCCCATCGCCACGTGTTACGGCATATTTTAATGCCCGGTTCTCGTAGTGAAGGGAAAGGGCAACGCCATCAATTTTGAGCTCAATGGCGTAATGTATTTCTTGATCAAGGCTTTTGGTGCAGCGTTCATGGAAGGCGAGAATTTCGCTTTCACTGTAGGTATTGCCCAAGGAAAGCATGGGCCTAAGGTGCTTGCGCTGGATGAAGTTTTCTAAAACGCCGCCTCCTACCCGCTGGGTAGGCGAATGGGGAACAGCCCATTGGGGAAACTGACGTTCCAGTTCGTCCAATTCTCGGAGCAGGGCATCAAATTCCTCGTCGCTTATCTGGGGCTGATCAAGGATGTAATAGGCCCGGTTGTGTTCGTTGAGTTGTCGAACCAATTCGTCCATTCGGGTCTGCACCGAACCTGATTTTTTGTTCAAGAGCGACAATGCAGGGCAAAGAATTAGGCTTCGAGACCGTAAACCCCCATCGAACCAAAACGCTCAATGCGTTTTTCAATTCGCTGGTTAGGATCCATGGCCTGCAGTTCCTTCAAATTTTTCAAAAGAACCGAGCGAAGGGTTTTGGCCATGCCTTCACGGTCCCGGTGAGCTCCTCCCAAAGGTTCCGGAACGATACCGTCAATGAGTCCATGCTTGAGCATGGCGTCTGCGGTTAATTGCAAGGCTTCCGCTGCTTTTTCTTTGTGGTCCCAACTGCGCCAGAGGATGCTGCTGCATGATTCCGGTGAGATTACGGAATACCAGGTGTTCTCCAGCATCAAAACCCGGTCGCCTATACCCAATCCTATGGCTCCACCCGAAGCACCTTCCCCTACAATGACCACAATGACCGGCACCTTGAGTTGAAACATTTCTCGTATGTTTTTGGCAATGGCTTCGGCCTGGCCTCTTTCTTCGGCTTCAATGCCAGGAAACGCCCCGGGCGTATCCACCAAGGTCACAATGGGCTTACCGAATTTTTCGGCTAATTTCATGAGCCTCATTGCTTTGCGATAGCCCTCCGGATTGGCCATCCCAAAGTTCCTGTACTGCCTCATTTTGGTGTTAATACCTTTTTGGTGCCCGATAAACATGACCGATTGCCCATCCAATTGCGCAAAACCACCGACGATGGCCTTATCGTCCCCGTAACACCGATCGCCATGCAGTTCGATAAAATCGGTGGTCATTTGTTCTATATAAAACAAGGTATAAGGACGGTCCAAATGCCGGGATAACTGCACTTTCTGCCATCCGTTTAATTGGCTGTAAAATTGTTTTTTGGTTTTGAGAATTTGGGTTTCCAAAGCTCGGATGGGGCCGCTAACATCACTTTTCCCTTTGTCTTGAATCTGTCGAAGTTTGTGCAATTCTTCTTCCAGTTCTTGGATCGGTTTTTCGAAATCAAGCCAGGCGATTTCTGCTTTGGCTGTGCTGGTTGTGGAGGTTGCCATGGTCAGTTCCTTAGTTTTTGACAAATCGAATGAGGTTGCGACCAAGAGGTCCGCGGAATTCCAAGAGGTAAAGACCGGCCGGTAGCAAGTCACTAAAATCCAATTCTTCTTGACCTAACGTGCTGTGAAGAAGTTCCTTTGAGAGATAAATCTTGCCGTCTGTTCCCATAACCCGAATGGTTGCGGTACGTTCCGAAGCAGGAAATTCCAGGGTCAGCGAACCACGCGTTGGGTTGGGGTACAAACGCAGTGCGGGTCTTTGGTTTAAATGGTCGATGGAACTACGGTCCAAGGTTACCTTCCAGCGGGTGCTATCGGTCTGGGTGATAAGATTTTCGAAGAACTCGTTGACGGCGGCATGGGTCTGGCTGAGGTAGATGGCGGTATCGGTGGTCCGACTATAAAACACACGCATCAAGGGTTGAAAAAGGGAATCTCTGGCCAAGCTTTGGGTTAGATTTTGGGACATGCTCACAAGGCGGCTTTGGTTGGTGGACCAGGTGTATTGCCAAATTGGGGAACCTGGAGCAGTCAACGACGTAATCTGCAAAGGTTGGATTCCGTGAATTTCCAAGTCCAAGGCGGTCAAGCGGTGTTGGGGATTACGAACCCCAATGTCCACAAAACGTTGTACAGTATCGATGGCAAGGATTTTGGTGGTATGGGTTTGGGCCGATTGCAAACCTCGAGGAAAACTACAGGCTTGACCGGTATTGTTGTTCATTAAGCAATTGCCCAACAGGACCGCATCCCAAGTATTAAGGGTGCTGTCCCCGCTCAAATCGGCACATTCGCTGTAGGGTAAGGTCTGCTGCACAAGTCCATTGAGGTAGAACGGAACATCGACGCTGTTGCGGACCGAGTCCTGGTTCATATCGCCCCGTATTGCGCTACCGCCACAGATTCCCCGACAATCGCGAACGGCATTCCCGTACGTTACCCCCTGACAATCCACATAAGGTGTGCAATTGGGGTATTTGCTGTATTGTTTGAGACCGTTGTTATCGGTGAATATGCGCAGACAAACCTGGGCCCAATTGTTCAGGTAATTCATTTCCATTCGGCCCAAAGCATCGGGGGATTGGTCCCAGTTCACTTTGGCCGCCAGGATATAATCCCCGGTGGGGACGTCGGTGATATCAATCCATTGGCAATCCAAGCTACGGGAATAAATATCTCCGCATCCGGCGGTGATTCCCATGTTGCTGCAACCGTATTTGGCCGGGATTCCGGATGGACAGGACAAGTCCATAACACAAAAACCATTTTTGAATCCCACCGGGATACGGTTTCCAACCGTGGGGTAAAGAACATACTCTGCATAGCCCTCGTAATGGGCATGACCATGGCAATTGACGGTATTGAATTGTCCGGGATGGGTCGAAGGACTTCCGATGAAATAATCGGTAATTCCAACATTGCGTATGTCGGTGGTAAAGCGTATCAAGGTTCGGTTACCGTAACCGGTGAGGCAGTTCTCCGCAACCCAGCAATTGCCTACATTGGCGGTGATGGTCGAGCGTTGCAGGGAATTTTCAAAGACCGACTGAACAAATTCCAAATCCGGTCCCGGAGGACAAAGCGGATGGGGGTAGTAATAGCAGGTCCCTGCGATGGTGGCCATGGGATCGTAATTGCAGGCGGTCGAATCCATGCAACCCTGGATAGGGCCGTCGTATTGAAGACGAAAAGCAATAGGACCCGTACAGGACGCATCCCCGCCTATGCGGATTTTGTACACGGTAGCGGTATCCAAAAAAGCCATGACCTCGGCACGCTGACCGCATGCCGACGATGAATCATTAAAGAAGACGGTGCCCAGGTTATCGTTGGATAACAAGGGTGCATTGCAGGTATTGTAAACCCAGATCTTGGTGTTGAAACCGGGCGTTGCAGGGCAGGTACTGATCCTATATCTGCCCCGCACCGGTGGTTGGTAGGTGTACCACGAATTTCGTACGGGAGCTGAATAGTTACCGGTATCAATGGCCAAAGCCGTGGAGCAGGTTTGGGTAGGGGCGCAGTTCAAACTGCGTACATCGCTGTGGGTGAATTGCCCACCGCTAGCCGTCAAGGTGCCGTTCCACCACAACTGGTACTGACCATTGCCGTGACCGCAACAAAGTCCATCGCCGTAGGAGTCCTGCATGGTGAACAATAGGCAGGAATTGTTGGGGATGCAGAGGGTATCCCGGTACGTGGTGTTGGTTTGGGTGAAATAACCGGTATCCCTGGACATAATGACCGTACCCAATTGGTTTTGAAGTTTGTAGGAGGATTCTCGGGGGTAATTATCGGTCCGAATAGAAATAATTAACTGGGTGGTACCGGAAGGGCAGGCTTGAGCCAGGCCTTGAAAATGAACCCCAACGCCGGCCAGAACAAGGCCAAGAAATACCAGGAATTGTTGAATTTTAGGCATAAATTGTGGGTTTTTGGGGTCCAAACCCAAAGATAACCCGCTTAGGACCTGCGCCAACCCTCGACCCAGGATGCAATTACCTCGGGGTAATGGGTATGTTCCAGGGTATGGATCCTTTCGGCCAAGGTTTCGGGTTGGTCTCCGGGTAGCACATCGCAACGAAACTGAGCCAAAACAGGGCCGGTATCGTAATCGCGGTCAACAAGATGAATGGTTATTCCGGAGGTAAGTTTCCCGGCCTCCAAAACGGCGCGATGAACATGCATGCCGTACATGCCCTGGCCTCCAAATTCGGGAAGCAACGAGGGATGGAGGTTGACGATTTTTTGGGGAAAGGCTTCGAGGAGGTACTCGGGTATTTTACGCAAAAAACCGGCCAGCACCAAGGCATCGATTTCGAAGGCATTCAGTTGTTGGAGCAGTTCTTGACCACTGCGCCAACTCTGTGGACCCAGCAGCAAAACAGGTACCTTGAGGGCAGACGCCTTGGCAACAACGGGAGCTTCCGGCTTGTTGGTCACCACCAAAGCCACCCTGATGGTGGGATGATTTTTGAAGAATTGGATGAGGTTCTGTGCGTTGCTCCCGGTTCCGCTGGCCCAAACCGCAAGGCGGGTTACGGAAGCTGCCATACCTTGGATAACAAATTCTGCAACAAGGTGAGTCGGGAGGTCGCCGGCATCATGCGATGCAGTTCGATGGAGGATAAGGTATACGTGCTGCCGTTGAGGGGATTCTGGCGAACTACCATGCAGGTCGAGGTACCGGAATAAAGGGGAAAGGGCGGTGCGGGGTTGTTATCGTCGCGCAGCAATAAATGAATTCGGTACAAGGGGGTGGAAGCGGGACCGGGAACCAAAGGTCGGTTTCCTGAGGAAAATCCCAAATGCGAGAGGGTAGGGAGGCTCCAGTTTTGGCCATTCCATTGGCTGGATAAGGGTCTCAGTGTTGAGGTATCGGTGAGCAAAAAGCTAAATCCAGCAGGAATCGGAAGCACGGAGTCGATGGGGGATGATTCGTACGAAGGAGACCAGGATGGCGTACCAGCGTCGGCCTTGGCCGCTAGCAAAAGGTGTCCTCCGTTTTGAAAGAATGCACCCAATGTTTTGGAGGAAAATTGCATGGCCAATTCAAAATCCGGCGCTATCCATAGTATTCGACCAAACCGAGCAAAAACCCTGGACTGAACACGCTCGTTCACCGAAAGTTGGGTGTATCGATTGCCTGCTTTTTGAAAAAGGCGAAGTTCAGCGGTACTGTTTACCCCCAAACTGTTCAGCCAACCCAGGTAGCGGTTGGAAAGGGTATCGATATTGAGCTCAGGGTTGGGGTCGTTGCCGTAAGCATTGACCAACAAGACGGTAGCGACGGCGGGTCGGATCATGCAAGGCCGGCTGACCACCCAGGGTGATACCGCAAGGGACTGATCAACGGCCCTTAGGTAAAGTCGGTTGGTATCGTTGAGAACCAAACCGGCCAATCGTTTCGCAAGGGGCCAATCGGACGTTCCGGCCAAAACTTCGCACAATCCTGAATTGGGGGCCCAATCCAGGAGGCATTCATCGTAGCGGGCGGGTATTCGAACGGTATCTCCGCTGGTGGTATCGTTGAGGCAGATTTCGTAATACAAGACCGTGGAATCTCCATCGGCATCGCTCCCTTTCCATCGGTAGCCCAGAACCGGGAAAGAAACCTGGGGAAAAGCGCCTGCCAAGGGACTTCCACCATCCGGGTTATAAACAAATTCTACGGTGGGGGCTGTATTCCGAAGAGGTAACCTGAGGCGGGCCGGGGTGCTGTCGGTTAGACCCAGGTTATCGGTGGCACGAATTTCCAGAATGAAGTCGGCCGAATCCGGACCGGGAGGAAGATTGAGCCTCACCAAGGTATCGTTGGCCTGGGTTAGTGACCAGGGAATATTGGTCAATGGAGCCGTCCCAATACGAATTTCAAACTTGGATATCACACCATCCGGATCCAAGCCCCACCAATGCAATTGAACGGTGGTGGGTAAGCGATCCGGTCCATTCCTTTGTATGCTATCGACGACGGCATACGTTTCGGGAGGCAGGTTGGGTCGAAGATCACCCATCCAATCGGAGCGGCATCCTGCCAGCATCACCAAGGCGATGAACCACAAGGTTGGCTGGAGGATGACGTTCCGCACCGGAATTATTTAACTTCCTCGTAGTCGACGTCGGTAACGTCCTCGGTTGCACCGGGACCCCCGCCGGAACCGGCAGAGCCTTCCGCATTACCGGTGTTGGGGGCCTGCTGGCTCGCCTGGTACATATCGGCCGAAGCCGCTTCCCATTGCTGGTTAAGTTCAGCGGTGGCTGTTGTTATGGCCGCCAGGTCCTTGGAGGCGTGCGCTGTTTGCAAGGTCTGCAAAGCCGCTTCAATGGCACTGCGTTTTTCGGCAGGAATTTTGTCACCGTATTCTTTGAGTTGCTTCTGGGTAGAAAAAATCAAGGAATCAGCGGCGTTGATGGTTTCTGCTTCTTGTTTGCGTTGTTCATCCGAACTGGCATTCGCTGCAGCCTCTTGCTTCATGCGTTCGATCTCTTCCTTGCTCAAACCCGAGGAAGCTTCAATACGGATTTTTTGCTCTTTGCCGGTGGCTTTGTCTTTGGCCGATACGTTCAGGATTCCGTTGGCATCGATATCAAAGGTGACCTCAATTTGGGGAACACCGCGGGGAGCAGGTGGAATTCCATCCAAGTGAAAACGACCAATGGTTTTGTTATCAGCGGCCATAGGGCGCTCCCCCTGGAGTACATGGATTTCAACGGAGGGTTGGGAATCGGCTGCGGTCGAGAAAACCTGGCTCTTTTTGGTGGGAATGGTGGTATTGGACTCGATTAATCGCGTCATCACATTGCCCATGGTTTCGATACCCAAGGAAAGTGGTGTTACATCCAACAAAAGCACGCCCTCCACATCCCCGGTCAAGACCCCGCCTTGGATAGCGGCACCCACGGCAACGACCTCATCGGGGTTCACCCCTTTGGAGGGTTTTTTTCCAAAAAACGATTCCACGACTTCCTGGATTTTGGGGATACGGGTTGACCCGCCAACCAAAATCACTTCATCAATATCCGAAGTGGAATAGCCCGAATCTTTCAAGGCTTGTTTGCAGGGTTCCAGGGTGCGTTGGACCAGCGTATCGGCCAATTGTTCAAATTTGGCGCGGGTCAATTTGCGAACCAAGTGTTTGGGTACGTTGTCCACCACCGTGATATAGGGCAGGTTGATTTCGGTATCCGAAGAGGAAGACAATTCAATTTTGGCTTTTTCGGCAGCTTCCTTCAACCGTTGCAAGGCCATGGGGTCTTTGGTCAGGTCCATGCCTTCGTCGGCTTTGAATTCCGAAGCTAACCATTGAATAATCACTTGGTCAAAATCATCACCGCCCAGGTGGGTATCTCCGTTCGTGGATTTGACTTCAAATACGCCGTCGCCAAGTTCCAGGATGGAGACGTCAAAAGTTCCTCCACCCAAATCAAAAACAGCAACCTTGAGGTCGGAGGTTTTTTTGTCCAAACCATAGGCCAAAGCAGCAGCGGTTGGCTCGTTCACGATACGAGCCACTTTGAGTCCCGCGATTTCACCGGCTTCTTTGGTGGCTTGACGCTGGGCATCGTTAAAGTAGGCGGGTACGGTTATGACGGCTTCGTTGACCTCGTAGCCCAAATAATCTTCGGCGGTTTTCTTCATTTTCTGAAGGGTCATGGCCGAAATTTCCTGAGGGGTGTAGAGTTTGTCGTCAATTTTGACACGGGGGGTATCGTTATCGCCTTTGGTCACCGAGTAGGCAACGTATTTGAGCTCTTGGTCTACCTCCGAATGTTTGCGTCCCATAAACCGTTTGATGGAGGCGATGGTCTTTTCGGGGTTGGTGATGGCTTGTCTTTTGGCGGGGTCCCCAACTTTGATTTCACCGTTGGACAAAAAAGCGACGATAGACGGGGTGGTGCGGCGACCTTCGCTGTTGGGAATGACCACATACTCGTTACCCTCCATGACGGATACGCAAGAGTTGGTGGTTCCGAGGTCAATGCCGATGATCTTTTTCATAAAATTCGGTTAAGTTTTCTCGTTCTACTCCAAGAACAATGCCAAAGACGAAGCGACGAGCCAAGCATCCAAAATCAAGACATTTTG
Organism: Bacteroidia bacterium; assembly: GCA_049431025.1. Classification (GTDB taxonomy): domain Bacteria; phylum Bacteroidota; class Bacteroidia; order UBA7662; family UBA7662; genus SYHX01. The sequence goes on from JBMTCP010000001.1 coordinate 19,832, forward strand.
GCAGACCTCGCCTTCAAATTGTCCCTAAAACAGCGTAAACCAAGGCAACTATGGCTGAAAATTAAGGTCAGGGTATTTGAGGCGCAAGCTATCCGTCCCCGTTCCGCCCAGGGCCTGGCGGTAAAAACGGCTGGTGAATGGATAACCGGGTGTCCTGGCGTCTGTAATCGGGTCAGGCCATTCCCTGCGACCCGCAAAAAGACCTAAGCCGTTGGTAATGTTGGTGAAGGTGGGCTTAACGTCCGACATCGAAGGGCTGGAATTGGTGACTTCGAGGTACGTACCAAAGGGTTCATCCAACCAATAAAAATGGAACAAAGTTCCGCGAAGACGGCGGTGGGTTCGGGGCTCCTTGGCCAGCGAGGCGTTGAGCAGGGCAAATAGATTTCTTCCGTAAACCCGAGTAATCAAGCCAAGTCCGGGGTTGATCCCGTTGGTGGTGATGGGCCATTCAATCGAACGTAATCGAAGGCCTGGCGTATCGGGGTGGGGTGGTGGACCCGGAGGAACGGAGTCAGCGCTCCATTCATCGTAGTAAGCCCGTATGCTAAAATTGTAACGGGATGTATTGGTGGGCAAGGTAAAGGCGACTTGGTGCCCTTGGTTGGCGCTCCAGTTGAGTCCCCCAAAATTGGGCGGCAAATTACCTCCCGGAGGTAAGCCACCGGGAAGGGAATTGTTACGACCGATGGGAAAAAGAGAGGCGCTGAGGGAATTCCCAGCCGGGGTAATGATGCGTAGGCGGTGCTCGGCACTGCTATCCAATCGGGGTTGACCAGCGACCAAAGGCGAAGCGAATCGATAGAGCCGAAGGGTATCGGGGAAAAGTCCACCCCCGCCACTCAGTACCGAATCCATGGGGCTGCAGACGAGGCTGTCCCTCAAGACACCGTTCTTCCAGACTTCGATCCATACCTTGGTTCGGCTGGTATCGTGGTAGAGAGAATCGCGGATGGCGGCAACAACCAAAGCATTACGGGTGGGGTCCAGGTAGGCTTTGTGAATGCGCAGGTAGTGTACGGCTTGGTTGGGGTCCACCAGGCAAGTCACGATGGTTTGCTCTTTCCAGGGCGCGTTGACATCCACCTCGGTACTGCAGGAGCCTAAGAGGATCAGGAAAAGAACTCCCATGAAACCAATTAGGGAGGCAACTAGGCTACGGCCTAGGTCGTTGTGGCGAAGAAAAGAATTCAAGGGAAGGAAGGATAGGACAGGGGGCTAAAATAAGGCGTATTTTGTGGCCTCAACCATGAAATTTTTGGTTTTTGGGGATTCCTCCCACTTTTAAGTCATCTTTAATTCCAACCCATGTCTGTACACGGTGAAGTTAAACGGGTTACCACCCATACCCTGGCTGAAATGAAGCAAGCTGGCGAGAAAATCGCCATGCTAACGGCCTATGATTTTACCATGGCCCGTCTTCTGGACCGTTCCGGGGTGGACGTCTTGTTGGTGGGTGATTCGGCATCCAATGTCATGGCGGGTCACGAGACCACCCTTCCGATTACCCTTGATCAGATGATTTACCACGCTTCCTCGGTGGTCCGGGCTGTTCAAAGGGCCCTGGTGGTGGTGGATTTGCCCTTCGGTTCCTACCAAGGCAATTCCAAGGAGGCCTTGCAGTCCACGATTCGTATCATGAAAGAATCCGGGGCTCATGCGGTCAAATTGGAGGGGGGCAGGGAAGTGGTGGAATCGGTAAGTCGCATCCTCACGGCCGGTGTACCGGTGATGGGCCACCTGGGCTTGACCCCTCAATCCATTTACAAATTTGGAACGTATTCGGTTAGAGCCCGCGAGGAAGAAGAGGCCGAGCGCCTTTTGGAAGATGCCCTCGCCTTGCAGGCGGCCGGTTGTTTTGGCTTGGTCCTCGAAAAAATTCCATCGCGATTAGCCCAAAAGGTCTCCTCCAGCCTGCATATTCCGGTTATCGGGATCGGGGCAGGATCGCAGGTGGACGGTCAGGTTTTGGTGATGCATGATATGTTGGGATTGAACAGCGAATTTTCGCCACGTTTTTTGCGTCGTTACCTTCAACTGGATGGCCTGGTCACCCAAGCCGTCCAATCGTATATCCGGGATGTTCGTTCCGGTGATTTCCCTTCGGCTTCGGAACAATACTAAGATCCCCACCCTACCCATGCATTGGCACATTTTGTTCGAAGACAATCACCTTATTGCAGTATTCAAACCCGCGGGTATGCTGACCCAGCCGGATCCCGGTGGCGATCCGGATCTTTTCTCGCTGGTTCGGGAAGACCTTGCGGTTCGCCACCAAAAAAAAGGCGAGGCCTTTATGGGGGTTGTGCATCGAATTGACAGGCCGGTTTCGGGATTGGTCCTCTTTGCCAAAACCTCCAAAGCTCTGGAGCGCATGAACCGCTTATTCCGGGAAAGGAACGTTCGCAAAACCTACCTGGCCTTGGTTCGTGATAAGGTCAACCGCGAAACGGGTAGCCTCCGGCATTTTCTCAAAAAGAATCACGAAAAGAACCGGGTACAAGCCCACGATCACGAGGTGAGGGACTCCAAGGAGGCGGTCCTGGACTATACCCTTTTGGCTCATTTACGAGGTCAGTCCTTACTCAAGGTGCACCCTTTAACCGGGCGTCCCCATCAAATCCGGGCCCAATTGGCGGCCATGGGTCACCCCATTGCCGGGGATGTCAAATACGGCTACCCGGTAGCCCTCAAGGATCATTCAATTGCTTTGCATTCGTACGGTTTGGCCTTTGAGCATCCGGTGGGTGGACAAGCCATGCAGCTCCATTGCCCTTTGCCTCCTATCCCTTTGTGGCGGGAATCAAGCCAGGTGCTTGAGAGCCTCCCTGCGGGTGAGCGTCGGTAGTTGGGGGTTTTGGTGAACGAAATCCCTAACATGTTGGGGGGCATGGCGGGCGTATTGGCGTAGAGCCCAACCCATGGCCTTGGCCAAAAAGAATTCTTTGGTTCCGGCTTTTTCCAAACACATGGTGCAGAGTAAATCAAAGCGGGTTTGATCCTTGAAATCCAGTTGAAGAATCAAAGCCGATCGTTGCATCCAAAGATTGGGGTGAGCATGGAGCCGGGCCAGTACATTTTCCAGGAGAGCCTGGTCCACGTCCATCGAACGGGAAGCGTTGGATTTTTTGTGGAGTAGGGTCCAGCCCAAACCTTTGGGCGCTAACCAATCCACGGTGTCCCACCAACTTTTGGATTGAATCCAGCCGTAAACCAGATCCAGCCAACCCTCGGTCCAAGCCTCTCGGCATCGCAAAGCCAATTCCATGGCGGTGTATTGAAATTCTCGTTCCGGTTGTTTCCACAAGGCATCCATCAGGGTTTTGAGCGAGGCCAAATCGATTGCATGGGTAGGTTCCAAAGCATCCCACAAGGACGCCTGATGCTGACGCCTCAGAGCTTGAGGCCAACCCATAAACGGAAATTGATGCCGCATGTAGGCGGACATTCCCCATGCGGTGGAGGGATTACGGAACGCCTGAACGTCCCGAATCCAGGCTTGGGTGAGTTTTAGGTGGGAATTCAAGGTTCCAAAAGCTCCAAGGCCTGTGATTGAACGTGCGTAGCCCCAAACAAGGCGGCTTTTTGATCAAAATGCCGGGGATCTTCGGTGGTAAAGTACTGGGTGGTCCCCGAACGACTCAGCACCGCAGACAGGTCAGGGTGTCGGTCCAGGTACAGGGCCAAGGCATCGGCCACCATGGTGCCTTGTTCAAAGACTCCAATGCTAGGGGGCAATAGGCGTCGAATCAGGGGGGCCAGTAAAGGATAATGGGTGCATCCCAGAAGGACAGCATCCATGGCCGGGGCTTTGGCACATAATTGATCCAAATCGGATTGAACGATCGCTTCGGCTACGGGCCCTTGGGTGATGCCTTCCTCGATAAGGGGTACCCATAAGGGGCAGGCATGAGACACCAATTGAATTTGCGGAAACAAATGGGCTAATTCGCTCGCATAGGATCCGGATTCCACCGTCCCCCGGGTTGCCAGCAAACCAAGCACCCCGCTACGGGTCAGTTCGCCGGCTCTTTCGGTGGTGGGTCTAAGGACGCCCAAAACCCGCATTTCGGGACCATCCTGTCCCCATTCCTTTTGCCAACGTGGTAAATCCACCTGCTGTATGCTCCGAAGCGCTTTGGCTGAGGCCGTATTGCAGGCCACAATGACCAGGGGAGCCCCTCTTTGTAACAACGTATAAACCCCTTCGCGTGTGAATCGATAGACGGTCTCAAAGGAACGATTCCCGTACGGAACACGGGCGTTATCCCCCAAATAACACAAATCAATATCGGGGAGTTTTTTTTGGATTTGGTGAAGAATGGTGAGCCCTCCAAGGCCGGAATCAAAGATGGCTAAGGGGCCCACAATTGGTCTTCTTGAAGGTTAAGCCACTGCAAAGCCGAACGGTATAACAAATCTTTTTCTAGATCGGCATCCAGGTTCAAGGAACGTATCAGGGTACCTGCCCGTGATTCGCCCAAGGGAAAAGGGTAATCGCTTCCCAAGGCAACGCGGTTTGAGCCGACGATTTCGATAAGGTAACGAAGCATTTGGGGGTCATGGACCAAGGAATCAACCCAAAATTTACCCAAATACTGGGTGGGGTGGTGGGGGTTATCGACGGCGACCAAGTCGGGCCGGGTTTCGTAACCCCGAACAATTCGTCCCAATCCTCCGGGAAAGGATCCGCCCCCGTGGGCAAAAGCAACCCTCAAACGAGGGAATTTCTCAAAAATGCCCCCAAAAATCATGGAGCATATCGCCAAGGCCGATTCGGCGGGCATCCCCACCAACCATGGCAACCAATACCGATCCATTTTTTCTTGACCAACCATATCCCAGGGGTGAACAAAAACTGCAGCTCCCAAAGCCTCGGCATGCGCATAAAAACCATGAAGGGCAGGATCGTTCAAATTCCATTCGTTGATATGGGAACCAATCTGGACACCCGACAAACCCAATTCGCTAACACATCGTTCCAATTCGAGACAGGCCCTATCGGGATCTTGCATCGGCAAGGTCCCCAAACCCAAAAAATGACCGGGATGCCTTTTTACGGTTTCGGCCAGGTGATCGTTCAAAAACCTGGCGGTATCGTGGGCATTCTCCGCCGGGGCCCAGTAATGAAAAAGCACGGGAACGGTGGAGAGGACTTGGAGATGTTCGCCCAGGTCGTTGGTTTCCCGTATGCGTTCGTCTTCGTCCCAACAATTGGCTTCAATTTTCCGAAAAACACGGTCCCCTTTGACCATCAGGGCACAGGCGGGACATGAACCCTCCTGGTGCTGAAGTGAAATCCAATCACCGGGGCCGTAGCGTGCGGCCCAATCCGGTAAGTCCTTGGGCAGGATATGGGTGTGGATATCGATGGAGCGCAAACCGGAATGTTTAGACAAAGCGTGGGTCGGTTTCCATGGTATGACCACAAGCTTGGCAACGTAGGCGCTCGGGATTGGTGTAAAAAGCTTTGAAATGCGGGAGGAAATCCTTTTCGATATCGTGCAATTCAAAATAGGCTTCGTGCAAGGGGTGATTGCAGGACTCGCAAAACCAAAGCAATCCGTCGGTAAAACCGCGGCCGGCCCGAACCCGTTCTATGACCAAACCCAAGGAGCCTTCTTCGCGTACCGGAGAATGCGGTGTTTTGGCGGGGCAGAGAAACAAATCCCCGGGTCCAAGACGGTAAGAAACGCATTGCCCGTTTTGTTGGGTTTTGACGGTAATCCAGCCTTCAAGCTGGTAAAAAATTTCTTCGGTTTCGTTGTAATGGTAGTCTTTGCGGGCATTCGGTCCGGCGACCACCATCACGATATAGTCCTCGCTTTGGGGGCTAAGGTTTTTGTTGGCAACCGGGGGCTTGAGGAGATGCCGGTTTTCGGCCAGCCATTGGGTCAGGTTAAAAGGTGCAACAGGGGCCATAATGTTATCCGTTTACCTGACCAAAATACAAACAAATGACCTTAGTCTTCTTGGGGCCGCTGGCAAATGCGGTTAAAGTTGCAATAGGCGCATAGACGCACGTTAGGGGTCGCTTCCAGGGGGATTTCGGTGGAAAGGATGCGGCCCAAGGCTCCCTTAAGTAATTCCTCAAATTCCTCCAAGACTTGGGGGGTTAATCGGCTTTGGCCATCAACGGTCAAAAGCCTAGGCCCGCCTTCGGCCTGTTGCAAGGGCAGAATAGCCAATTCCAAGCCTTGATCGAATATTCCGGGGTTTACACGGTACGCCATCCAGGCATAACACATTAATTGAAAAGCTTTGCTGTGTTCACCGTCCATGCAGGACTCCAAACTTTTGATTTTTAACTCGGCGCCGTTGTCCTTGAGTATTCCGGATTTGAAATCGACAATACGTGGAATCCCTTTGCGATTTTCAAGCCGGTCCAGGCGCCCACTCCATGGTATCTCAAATTCATCCACGGTGCAGGAGGCTTTCAGGATTTTTTCTTGTCCGATCAATGTTGCGGGATTTCGTACGGCGGCTTTGGATTCTGTACGCAGGTATTGTTTTATAAAGTCTTGGCCCATGCGGTCAATCATGGCGTTGAGACCTTCCTCAAAGGAATGCCAGGGAAAAAGTGCTTTTTGGCCTTCCTTCCAATGGCGATCAACCAGGGGTTCCAAGGATTGGAGCAGGGCCGGGGTTAATAAAGTTCCCAGGTGGGGTTCGAAGAGTTTTTCCAGGGTATAATGAAGAAGATTTCCGGTCTGCGCGGCGTTTAATTGCGGCGATTCTTCTTCGGGAATTTGGATATTACGAACGTACCCGTACCAAAATTTCAAGGGACATTCCAGGTAGGCCGCCATGGTGGAGGGACTCAAGGGGCGCTGGAGCAAACGATCGCGCAGGTTTTGTTGGACCGCTGGAGTTTTGGGTATTTGGAGTAGGGTCCAGGGGGTATCACCAACACCGGGTATGGTTTTGCGGACTCGATGCTTCATGGTTCCCCGGTATTCCAAATCCAGTTGTTGAATATACCTGCTTTTTTCGGCAGCTTTGCCGTCTGTTCCGGTGGTTGACCAGAGTAAGGTTGCCTCTTGGCTGTGTTGTAACAAACGATACAAGGAATAGGCCTGTTCGGCTTCCATTACCCACGGATCGGGAAGGCCAAAGGAGCGACGCAAATCAAAACTAAGTAAACCGCTGTAGCGCCCAGGTTTGGGGAGCAAGCCTTCGTTGGCTCCGCTCACCACCAGGTAGTCAAAATCCAATGCCTGAGACCGGTCCAACGTCGTGATGCGCACGCTGTTCCGCTCCACCGGGCTTGGATTCAAGGAAGCTGAACTCAGATGCTGGGCCCACAGTTTACGCCACAGGTTCCAGGGGTTATCGATTTCAGGTACATGCGGAGCAATTTCCCGAATCATCGTGGCCAAAGCCATCAACGCCTGTTTTTCCATTTCCATCAATCCGGGATGCTCAGCGGCAAGACTTTGGGATAGATCGGCTAAGTGCAGGTAGTTTTCTTTGGCTGATGGATGGGGCGAAAGGAGAGGGCTTCCTTTCCAGCACCAGGTTAGGGCCTCTTTGCGAAAGACCTGGCCCTTGGCGGGTGGTTTCGAAGCGACCCAATCCGGATGGGATACGGGGTTTTGGACCCAGGCGTTCCAATCAAGGGCAGAAACTCTGCCGGTGAAATGGAGGCTTTGAATCAACTCGATGGCCGTTGACGCCCAGGTATAAGTTGCCGTCCAGCGCAAATCCAGGGGCAGGTTCCAAACCGGTGGGTGGAATTCGGTATTCCAGCGCATCATCAAGGGCCAAACCTGGGAAGAATCCGCAAGGACCCACCCGATACGCTCCGGTGCAATGCCCTCGTTCAGCCAACGGTAAACGGTGGCAAGTCCCTCCTCCAATTGTTCGGTAACCCCTTGGCAAGCGCAGGTATGCACGATGGGCAGGCCTTGGAAGAGTCGTTGGCTTGGGTTGTTGGGGATGATGATCGAAGACGAAGGCCTGAGGGGGTTGGCGCGATACAAAAGTCCGGCGCTGTGCAAGGCATCGTCGGCATAATAGGTATCCGCATCGTTGATCCAGATTTGGGGCAGGGAAAGCGAACCTTTTTCGATGAGTTGTTGCATGCCTGGGTAAATGCTGGCAAAACCCACCCAATAAACCGCATCAAAACCATGCTTGAGGCCTTCCATTGGAAACGCTTCTTTTTCCAACCAGGCCCGTAAAGCCAGGGAGGGATAGGCCCAGGCTTTTTGGTCCAGCATAAGGCGGAAAGTCCGGTAGGTATCCCCCAAAATCTCAAAAAACTTTAAGTATTCCTCTTCCTTTTCTTTGAGGCGGCCTTCGGAAGGACTCCAGAGTTCGATAGCCTTTTGTTGGTGCAAGTGCCCAAAGACCTGGTTGGCGTCCAGCAGGTGGCGATCGATTTCCTCAAAATCCTGGAGTAGTCCTCCCGACCAGCTCAAATAGGTTTCTAAACTATCGGGGGTTATTCCTGCTTGTTCTGCGCAGGTTTGGTACGCCTGGTACAAAATTTCCTGAAGTGCTAGCCGGTTTGGGCGGTGTTTTTCGCTTTGTTCGAAGACCCATTCGTCCATAGATCGGCAAACAGGAGATAAAGACGGGGTGGATAAACGCCGCCCCAAAGCATGTCGAAAAGGCTCCACCGGTCGTACCGATGGAAAAACCACCATTACCCGGTGCAGTTGGGGATGCCCCGCTGCAAGAACGCGCTCCGCGACAGCATCCAGGAAATTCATAAAACTGTTGTCGGTCTACGAGACTTTACCGGCGTTTTGTCGAATAATGTTGAGAGCACCGCCAGCACGGAACCAGGCCAGCTGGGTTTCGTTGTAGCTGTGGTTCAACGTAATGGTATGGGTGCTGCCGTCCTGGTGTCGTAACACCATTTGCAAGGGTTGTCCCGGACGCATGGTGGTCAGTCCCAACAAATCCATCCGATCGTGTTCTTGGATGAGATCGTAGTCGGCTTTGTTGGCAAAAGTCAGCGCCAGCATCCCCTGCTTTTTGAGGTTGGTTTCGTGAATCCTGGCAAACGAACGGACCAGAATCACCCGAACCCCCAAATGCCTGGGCTCCATGGCGGCATGCTCCCTGGAAGACCCTTCGCCGTAGTTTTCGTCACCGACCACCACGGTTCCAATGCCTGCGGCTTTGAAGGCGCGCTGAACATCGGGGACGGGACCGTAGGTTTCGCTCATGGGGTTGTAAACATGGTTCGTCTGGCCATTGAAGGCATTGACCGCGCCAATCAACATGTTGTTGGAAATATTGTCCAGGTGGCCACGGAATTTGAGCCAAGGACCGGCCATGGAAATATGGTCGGTGGTGCATTTGCCCTGAGCTTTGATGAGGAGTCTCAGGTCCATGAGGTCGTGGCCTTCCCAGGGGCTGAAGGGTTCCAGCAATTGGAGTCGGTCTGAATCGGGACGGACCTGAACCTTGACGTCTGCCCCGTTGTCCGCTGGGGCTTGGTAGCCTGCATCTTCGACCGCAAAACCACGGGGAGGAAAGGAGAGACCCTGGGGTTCATCCAATTTGACCTGGACCCCTTCGGCATTCAGGAGGGTATCCGTAAGGGGATTAAAGGTCAAATCCCCCGCAATGGCCATCGCGGTAACGATTTCGGGTGATGCCACAAAGGCATGGGTATTGGGATTGCCGTCGTTGCGCTTGGCGAAATTTCGGTTAAACGAAGTGATGATGCTGTTTTTGCGGTTGGGGTCATCGCTGTGACGGGCCCATTGTCCAATGCAGGGCCCGCAGGCGTTGGCCAAAACCACCCCACCAATGGCGTCAAACTTTTCGAGCATGCCATCCCGTTCCACGGTGTATCGAACCATTTCGGAACCGGGGGTGATGGTGAATTCGGAACGGGCTTTGAGGTTTTTGGATGCGGCCTGCGCCGCGATGGAGGCGGAACGACTGATATCCTCGTACGATGAATTGGTGCAGGAACCAATCAAGCCGACATCCAGTTTGGAAGGCCAGCCGTTGGTCCGAACCGCTTCGGCAAATTGGCTGAGGGGCCAAGCCAAGTCCGGGGTAAAAGGCCCGTTGATATGGGGTTCCAATTCATCCAGGTTGATTTCAATGACTTGGTCAAAATAATCGCGGGGTCTGGCATAGACCTCCGGATCGCCGGTGAGCTCCTCGGCCAAGGCTTCGGTCCATTCGGCCAAATCTTCCCGGCCTGTACCACGCAGATAGGCGGCCATGGAGGCATCGTAACCAAACAAGGAGGTGGTCGCCCCAATCTCAGCGCCCATATTGCAGATGGTGGACTTGCCGGTGGCCGACAGCTGTCGGGCCCCTTCCCCAAAGTATTCCAGGATGGCATCGGTCCCGCCTTTGACGGTCAGGATGCCGGCCACTTTGAGGATAACATCTTTGGCCGAAGCCCATCCACTGAGACGTCCGGTCAAGTGTACCCCGATTAATCGGGGCATTTTGAGTTCCCAGGGCAAGCCCGCCATGACATCGCAGGCGTCTGCACCGCCAACGCCAATCGCTATCATGCCGAGTCCGCCGGCGTTGGGGGTATGGGAATCGGTACCAATCATGAGTCCACCAGGGAAGGCATAGTTCTCCAGAATGACCTGGTGGATAATGCCGGCACCGGGTTTCCAGAATCCTATACCGTATTTGTTGGAAACCGAAGCCAGAAAATCAAAGACTTCCTTGTTTTTGTCCACCGCTTCGTTCAAATCGGCAACGGCACCGGCCTTGGCTTGAATCAAGTGATCGCAGTGAACCGTGCTGGGGACGGCCACCGAAGGTCTTCCGGCCTGCATGAATTGGAGTAGGGCCATCTGAGCGGTGGCATCCTGCATGGCCACCCGATCGGGGGCAAAATCCACGTAATCAACCCCTCTCTGGAGGGTGGATGGGTTGGGTAGGCTTTCGCCGTTGCCCGGGTTGTCGCCCTGCTGGCGGTTGGCATCCCACAGGTGGGTAAAAAGAATTTTCTCGGTGAGGGTCAAAGGTCTTCCGCATTGCTCCCTTACGGTTTGGCATCGGGTCTTCCATTCGGCGTAGTGGCGGCGGAGCATGGTGGTGTCAAAAGTCATGGTAGGAGGTCAGGGGTTTGGAGTCAAAAAAGGGTTCTGGAGGCATGCGTTCGCCCCAACGGGACGACTAGCCCAAAAATACAGACAAAGCCCCAAGGGGTCTATCTTGCAGGGCATTTCCATCCAAAAAAACAACCTCTTGGGCCCCCGTTCTGAACATCGCCCTGCCATAGGCTGGGTTCAAAACCTGAGGATCGCTTTGAATGCGGTGGGAGGAAACAAATTACGCACTTCGTTGACGGCCGGAATCATCGCCATCGGGATTGCGGCGCTGGTGGGTATCCTAACATCCATAGACGCGCTCGAAAAATCCCTGACGGATACGTTTTCGAGCATGGGGTCCAATACCCTGGTGATTCGCAACAGGGAACCGCGAGGAGCTTTCGAAAATCGCCGTCGGCGGATTCAATACCGTCCGATTCAATACCGCGAGGCGCTGGCCTTCGTGGAGCGCTTTGGTTTTCCTGGTCAAGGTTCGGTAAGCGGTAACGTAACCTGGACCGCGGTGATTAAGGGAGCAGGCCGCAAGACCAACCCGAACGTCAACCTTTTGGGTAGCGATGGGCAATACCTAACGGTAGGCGCCTATACCTTGGCCGATGGCCGAAATTTTTCGGTGCGTGAATTGCAAAACGGATCTCCGGTGATTATTCTGGGCGAGGAGGTGGCCCGCAAATTGTTCAAAACAGTTAAGGCCAGTGGGCAACAAGTTTCGGTGGGTAGCTCGCGCTACCGGGTCGTGGGGGTTTTGGCGTCCAAGGGTTCGGGATTTGGGAACAATGCCGACCGAACCGCCTTGATGCCCTTGGCCCATGTCCAATCCGCATACCCTTCTTCGGAGCGATCGCACGTGGTCTCCTTTACCTTGAAGGATGCCCGTCAATTGGCTTATGCTGAGCAAGAAGCCGTGGGGTTGTTTCGTAACATTCGTCGCTTGTCCAGGAGAGATCCGGACAACTTTTCGGTGACCAAGTCCGATAGCTTTGCCCGTAGTCTCATCGAAAATTTGGCTTTTGTGGACATGGCGGCCAAGGCCATTGGTTTAATTACCCTGTTGGGGGCGGCTATAGGATTGATGAATATTATGTTGGTTTCCGTGACGGAGCGTACCCGTGAAATAGGAACCCGCAAAGCTCTTGGGGCCACCCAATCGGCGATTCGACAACAATTTTTGATGGAGGCCTTGGTGATTGGCCAATTGGGCGGTTTGATGGGAATTGTTTTGGGCATGGCCATGGGCAATGCCGTTGCTTTTTTGGTAGGGGCCGGTTTTATCGTGCCCTGGGCCTGGATTTTTGGAGGAATTGTGTTATGCCTCCTGGTGGGGTTGGTGTCGGGTTATTATCCTGCGGCCAAAGCAGCCGCCCTGGATCCGATTGAGGCGCTACGCTACGAATAAGGAAGTCGTTAGATGAAATCCCTCGAAGCACCATGAAGTCGCTCGAGGGGTGGTAAAAACCTACCGGGTCGGGGGCAGGTTTCGAAGTAAAAAAATGAACGGATAATGGAGGTCGAGAGCGGATTCGAACCGCTGTAGGAGCTTTTGCAGAGCTCTGCCTAGCCACTCGGCCACCCGACCTTGGGTGTTTGGGGCTGCGGGCAAAGATACCTCCTTCTTGCCAATTTGGGTTGGTCTTCGGTGGGCTGGGTTTAGAGTCGCTCCAGGACCATGGCGGAGGCGCCGCCGCCGCCGTTGCAGATACCGGCCACGCCAATGCGTCCGCCTTCCTGGTGGAGGACGGAGGTCAGGGTCACCAGGATCCGACAGCCGGAACTGCCGATGGGATGGCCGATGGAAACACCGCCACCGTACACGTTGACTTTGGAAGGATCCAAGCCCAGGAGCTGGTTGTTGGCTACGCAGACGACCGAAAAGGCTTCGTTGATTTCGTAGAAATCCACTTGCTCAGGGGTAATACCGGCACGGTGCATGGCCAAGGGAATGGCCTTGGAGGGAGCGGTGGTAAACCATTCCGGAGCTTGTTGGGCGTCGGCATAGCCCAGAATACGGGCCAGGGGTTGGAGACCACGTGCCTGGGCTTCGGCGTAGGACATGAGGACCAGGGCCGAGGCTCCGTCGTTGAGGTTGGAGGCGTTGGCCGCGGTGACGGTGCCTTCCTTTTCGAAGACCGGTTTGAGGCCTGGGATCTTGTCAAAATTGACTTTGGTATAGTCTTCGTCTTCGGTGACGGTGGTGTTGCTGCCTTTGGGTCCGGGGATGGTAACGGGGGCGATTTCGGAGGCGAATTTGCCGTTGGACCAGGCAGCAGCGGCCCGGCGGTAGGATTCAACCGCGTAGGCATCCTGCGCATCGCGCGTTATGTTCAATTCCCGGGCGCATAATTCGGCGGCATTGCCCATGTGGTATTGGTGGTACACATCCCAGAGTCCGTCTTTGAGGATGCCGTCCACCAATTGCCCGTGGCCAAAGCGGTAGCCGTTGCGGGCTTTGTCCAGGTAATAAGGAACCTGGCTCATGCTTTCCATGCCCCCGGCCACCACCACCCGGTTTTGACCCAGTTCAATGGATTGGGCAGCGAGCATCACGGCCTTCATGCCCGATGCGCAGACCTTGTTAACGGTGGTAAAGGGGGTATGACGGGAAATCCCGGCACCAATGGCGGCCTGGGTGGCCGGGGCTTGCCCCAAACCGGCGCTGATGACATTGCCCATGTACACCTCGTCAATCCCGTGAATACGTCCTTCTTCACCATGGGTGCTATCAGGACTTCCGGCGGAGGCTTTCAGTCCCGCCTTTTCCAGAGCGGCGGCGATGGCGATGCTGCCCAAAGCCGTTGCGGATAGGCCGGCAAGGGAGCCACCCATGCTGCCGATGGGGGTGCGGGCTACGGCGACTAGGCAAGGGTCGTTGGGGGAAAGGGGGCGTTGCATGAACTTATCGTTAAATGGTGAAGGAGAGCTTCAAAGATAGGCAAGAGCGGGCGCTGGGGCGTAAATTCGGGGTATGCCAAAAGCCAAGCCCAAGCCCCAAAAAATCTTTGTTCTCGACACTTCGGTTCTTCTTCATGATCATCATTCGGTCAATAATTTTCATGAGCACGATGTTGCCCTGCCCATCACGGTCCTCGAAGAGTTGGATCAATTCAAGAAAGGCAACGACAGCCTGAATTTTGAGGCCAGGGAATTTATTCGCTTTTTGGATCAGCTTTCACAGGCCAACCGCCTTCAGGATTGGATTCCCTTGCCCGGCGAATCGGGCGGGCGGTTGAGGGTCGAAATGCGCGAAGATGCTTCGATGGATGCCCAAACGATTTTTGGTCAATTCAAGGCGGACCACCGGATTCTTAACACCGCCTTGCATCTCAAAGAACAGTACCCCGACCGCACCGTGGTTTTGGTAACCAAGGATGTGAACCTACGGATCAAGGCCAGAGCCATGGGTTTGGAATCGGAGGATTACCGCTTCGGAAAAATCAAAAATCTGGACGAGGTTTATACCGGCAAATCCGTATGGACGGGCATGGACTCGGTAGTGATTGATCGTCTGTACAAAGACGGCTTTTGCCCCATCAAAGAGATGGGTCAGCCCATTCCTCAGGCCAATCAGTACTTTATTCTGAGGAACGGAAAAGACTCGGTGATGGGATGTTACGATGCGTACCGTGAAGAAATGGTTCGGGTCGATAAGCGATTAGCCTACGGCATTAAACCCCGCAATGCGGAACAGGCCTTTGCCCTGCATGCCCTGCTTAACGAATCGGTTCGTTTGGTGACGCTGCAAGGCATGGCCGGAACCGGTAAAACCCTTTTGGCCCTTGCCGCTGCCCTGGAGTCCAGGCGACTTTTTAAGCAGATTTACCTGGCCAGACCCATCGTGCCTTTGAGCAACAAAGACATTGGTTACCTGCCGGGGGACATCAAGTCCAAACTGCATCCCTACATGGAGCCGCTTTACGATAACCTCAAATTCATTCAGCAACAATTTCCGGAGAACGACAAGGATTACCAGCGCATTACCGAAATGCAGCAGCAAGAAAAGCTCAGCATCGTGCCCTTGGCGTATATCCGCGGTCGGAGTTTTTCCAACATTTGTTTTATTGTGGACGAAGCTCAAAACCTGACCCCCCACGAAGTCAAAACCATCATTTCCAGGGCAGGTCAAGGAACCAAAATCATTTTCACCGGGGATATCAACCAAATTGATACCCCTTACCTCGATGCCCATTCCAACGGTCTTTCGTACCTGGTGGATAAGCTCAAGGGTCAATCGATTTTTGCCCACGTCACCCTCGAAAAGGGGGAGCGCTCCGAATTGGCCAATTTGGCCAACGAACTACTTTAACAACAAATTGATTACCCGAGGTGGTGGGGGAGGGGCGTTTGACTAACGGCTTTTCTGGCCCATGGAATTGATTTTGGTGTAACCCACCAAGCGATCGTAGGCCATACCGGCCGGGGGGTGGTAATAAACCAGGACTTCGTAATCGTTTTCGGTATCCGCATGGGAGCCTTCCAGCAACACCGCCGAGCAGGGTTTCGGGCCGCTTAGGTATCGGTAATCGTAAAAGCCTTGTTTGAGGTAAAGGGATTTGACCCAAAAGCCGGTTTCAGCCTGCCATTCCATCGCCATTCGGCTATCACAGGCCGTAAGGCCGGCATCAATTTGGAGATAAACCCCGTGGAGGTTTTCGTCTGGCCCGGGTTCCAGCGCAAAGGTGGTCCAAACGTATTCGGATTCGGTATGGGGTAAGCGTTGTTCAAAATTTTGGATCATGGAGCGACCGTTGAGGTCTTTTTGGCTGAGATGCGGTCCCCGGCCGCGGGTTGGGTCGGTGAGGGCCCAAGCCTCGTAGCCCTCGACCGTCCGAACGATGCGTTCTATTCCTCGCCCGGGGGCTCGAACCGTTCGTAAATCCAGGGCACGGTATTCGTTGCCTCCTTCAAAGCTGAGCTCCGCTTGACCTCGGTAGGTCCATTGCTGTGGCCCCATGAACGTGGGGAAGGTCGGTCCAACCCGTAGGCTGTTCCAGTCGCCGTTTTGCAAAACGTAGAGGCTCAGATCCGTGGCAGGTTGTTGGATGAGCATTTGTCCGGGGTATAGCTCTAAATCCAGCTGCTGATGGCTGCCGCCTTGGCCCCCCTGGTAAGCGCGGCGTACCAAGGCTGAAACCGAGAATTTATTTTCCAAAACCAGCAGGCGTCGAACCAGAACAAGCTCTTGGAGGTCTTGATCGGCAAAAACCAGAATAGCGAAATTGCCGGATACCTTGGGTCGTAGGGATTCGGAAGGGAAGGGGTGCTCGTAATGGGTATAGCGTTGAATCGTGTTAAAGGAAGGGCGATGCTTGAGAATCAACTCGCGGTCTAGGCCTTCAAAGGCTTGGGATTCAAAGAGGTCCGAAGGTGTCCAATCCCTTCGGCAATGAACCAAGCGCACCGTGTAGGGGCGGTAACCCGCGTCCAAATCGTCAAAATGCAAAATCAAGGGCGGGTTGCCTGAGCCCAATTCCCAAACCGGTGAAGCAAAGGGGTCAGACTCGGTTTGCAAACGAATACCCGCCAAGGTCGAGCTGTAGATCTGGTCTTGGTAAGGTTCCGAAACAGCCGAACCAACGGAGGCCCAAGAAAAGCTGGTCAAAACCAGGAGGTAACCCAAGCAGAAAAGGAAGCGCATCACGAAGAATAGAATGGTCCCCCAAAGTTTGGCATTGGTATCCCAATTTTCCTTAAAAATACTTTGGAATTGTGATTGGAATTTTCGTTTCTGCGCCCTTGGCTCATGTATTTTTGTCGCGCACTATGACCATGGCACCAACCATCCGACTTCGCCGGGGGTACGATATCCATCTTGCCGGCACCCCTTCCCCCCAAAATTTACTCCCTCTGGAGAACAAGCACTGTGCGGTACGCCCCACCGCCTTCCGATACCAAAAGTTTAGGCTTCTGGTCGAGGAGGGTAGTAGCGTTCTTGCCGGTACGCCTTTGTTGGAAGACAAAGACTACCCGGGCCTCTATGTCTGCAGCCCCATGAGCGGACAGGTCAAGGCGATCCAAAGGGGACCCAAAAGAGTGCTGGAAGCCATCGTCCTTCAAGGCGGTGATTCGATGCAGTACATGGACTTTGGCTCGGCCCGTCCTCAGGATTTGGGCGCTGAAGGGGTCAAAGCCAAAATGCTCATCTCGGGAGCCTGGGCCCACCTGCGTCAGCGTCCGTACAACCGTATGGCCAGGCCCGATTCCAAGCCCCGTTGTATTGTCATCTCTGCCTTTAATACCGCCCCGATGGGGACCAACCGGGATTACCAGGTCGATCAGGACCCGGCTGCTTTTGCCGAAGGCCTTCAGGCCCTCCAGCAACTTTGTCCAGGTAAAGTATTTCTGCATACCCATGCCACCCGAACCAAATCCTCGCATTTTAGCAAGGCTTCCGGTGTTCAACACCATCAATTTGACGGGCCCCATCCCAGCGGAAATGTGGGGATTCAAATGCACCATATCGCACCCATCGCCAAAGGCGACTGCGTTTGGACGATAACTCCGGCCGATGTAATCATCCTGGGGCGTTTATTCCTCACCGGCTATTACGATGCAAGGCGTTGGGTTTCGGTTGGAGGTTCATCCTTAAACAAGCCAGGATACGCGCAATCCTTGGTTGGAGGATCCGTCCAGGAATTGTTGAAGGCCTCCGGACTTCAAGTCGGGGAACATCGTCCTGTTTCCGGGGATTTGTTGAGCGGGGAGCAGGTGGATGCAGCCGGATACCTGGGTTTTTACCACGACCAGCTAAGTGTTATCCCCGAAGGGCGCGATCTGGAATTCCTGGGTTGGCTCTTGCCATCGTATGCGCGCCCTGATATCTCCAAATCCTTTTTGTCGGGTTGGATGAGCAAGCGAACCTATGAAGTCAACACCAATACCCACGGCGAAGAGCGGGCTTTTGTGATGACGGGGCAATACGAAAAAGTCTTGCCCATGGACTTATTGCCCACCTATCTTCTCAAAGCTATTCACTACCAAGATGTTGAGGAGATGGAGCAATTAGGTCTTCACGAGTTAGACGAAGAAGATGTAGCCCTTTGTGAATTTGTTTGTACATCCAAAATTCCCGTTCAGCAAATGGTACGGAACGGATTGGATCTCCTGGTATCCGAAGAGCAATAACAGCAGACCTACTATTTAAATAATCCCATCGTTATCCATTCTGAGCCCCCATGGAATTTCTAAAAAAGAAAATACTGGAATTGCGTCCCGACTTCGAAAAAGGCGGGAAATATTCGCAGTTTCACACCCTTTTTGACGGTTTTGCCACTTTTCTCTTTACCCCGGACCGGGTTAGCAGCGGTGGTACGCATATCAAAGCCGGAATCGACCTCAAACGGACCATGTTTTTTGTGATCCTGGCGATGGTTCCGTCCTTGCTTTTTGGAATATTTAATGTGGGTCACCAGCATTTCTTGGCTTTGGGAGAATTTGCAGGCTCTCCCCTCAACGGACTATGGGATAAAGTTTTCTACGGAGCCCTCAAGGTCATGCCCGTTGTTGTGGTATCCTACGCCGTGGGTTTGGGAATTGAGTTTTTTGTAGCATCCAAAAAGGGCCATGCCATCAACGAAGGCTTCCTGGTTTCGGGTATGTTGATTCCTTTGGTTCTTCCGCCGGATATTCCGTTGTGGATGGTTGCCTTGTCCACGGCCTTTGCGGTGGTCTTTGCCAAAGAAGTATTTGGGGGAACCGGGATGAATGTCCTTAATGTAGCCCTAACCGCTCGGGTCTTTTTGTTTTTTGCTTACCCCACGTTTATGAGCGGGGATCAGGTTTGGATTTCCGAGAAACCCGATGTTTACAGCGGAGCGACGGCCCTGGCCAATGCTGCTGCGACCGGGTCGCCATTCCAAGTCAACGCAGACCAAACCTGGAATTATTCCTTGCAGGATATGGTGGTTGGTTTGATTCCGGGTTCCATAGGCGAGACCTCCAAAATTGCGATTCTTCTGGGTGCAGCTTTCTTGGTGATTACCGGGATTGGTTCCGGGGTCATTATGCTCAGCGTCGTGTTGGGAGCCTTGTTGATGGGTCTCATTTTCAACGGCATCGGATTGACACCGTTTATGAGTATGCCGTTTTATCTGCACCTGGCCATGGGTGGTTTGCTTTTTGGTGCCGTCTTTATGGCTACCGACCCGGTGACGGCGGCCCATACCGGCACCGGCAAATGGATCTACGGTCTCTTGGTCGGCATGATGGCGGTGATGATCCGGGTATTCAACCCAGCCTATCCCGAAGGAATCATGTTGGCGATTCTCTTTGGGAATGTGATGGCACCGCTTATCGATTACTATGTCGTTCAGGCCAATATTGCCCGTCGGAACAAACGCATTGCGGCCCGCACGTCCATCGCTTAACCTTTATTTATACCTTGTATGGCATCCAAAGGAAATTCCGCTACCATCGTCTTCGCCCTCGTGGTGACGACGCTTTCTGCTGCCTTGCTGGCGGCTGCAGCTACCCTGCTCAAGCCTGCGCAGGATGAAAATATCCTCAAAGAAAAGCAGCAAAACATTCTATCCCTCGTGGGTTTGAATGGCCCAAACGATTACAAGAAATTCGATAATCTCGTGCAATCCATGGTGATTGATCAAGACGGTCAACTTGTTCAGGGGGTTGCGGCCATTGGTTTGGATTTGGCTTTGGAGAAAAAACTTAATTCCAAAAACCCCAAGTACAAGGTTCGTTACCCCATGTACGTTTATACGGATCCCAACGGCCGAACGACGTACATGCTTCAAGTAGCCGGAACCGGATTATGGGGACCGATTTGGGGTTATTTGGCCTTGGACCAAGACGGTAATACCCTACGTTCGGTCATCTTTGATCATAAAGGCGAGACCCCAGGCCTTGGGGCTGAAATCAATACCGACGCCTTTGAACAACAGTTCATTAACAAGAAATTACTCAATGAACAAGGTGACTTTGTTTCCGTCAAAGTCGAAAAAGGAAAGCACGATGCGAGTATGCCCCACACGGTGGATGCCATTAGTGGTGGAACGATTACTTCGAATGGTGTTAGCAAAATGCTGGAACAAGACCTGGCTTGCTACCTAAAATATATCCGTCAACAGTCCACACAATCCACTCAACTATGAGCGACGTTTTAGTTCAGAGTCCCATCGAAAAAAAGCCTCTTCTCGGCAAGAAAGAGAGGAAACTGATCACCGACCCCTTGTCGGACAATAACCCCGTAACCATACAGGTTCTCGGGATATGTTCAGCCTTGGCGGTAACAACCCAGATGAAGCCGACCATGGTGATGGCCTTGTCGGTCTTGGCCGTTGTGACCCTATCCAATTTGGTGGTATCGCTCATGCGAAATGCCATACCGCCTCGAATCCGAATCATTGTTCAATTGACCGTGGTTTCGGTCTTGGTTATTTTGGTGGACCAAATTCTCAAGGCCTTCCTCTACGATATCAGCAAGCAGTTATCGGTTTTTGTCGGTTTGATTATTACCAATTGTATTGTTATGGGGCGTCTCGAAGCCTATGCCATGGGCAATAAGCCTTTCCCTTCTGTGCTCGATGGACTTGGTAATGGTTTTGGTTACGGTGTGGTCATTTTGGTGGTCGCATTCTTTCGTGAATTGCTGGGAAGTGGTAAAGTTTTTGGTTTTCAGGTTGTTCCCGATGCACTTTATGCGGCAGGATACGTGAACAATGGTTTGATGTTAATTCCCGCTGGAGCTTTGTTTGTCGTGGCTTGCTACATCTGGGTTCAAAGAAGTTTTGCTAAACATTTGGAGGAAAAAGAATGAGTACCTTGTTTTTAGCCGTGGATCTGGTATCCATTTTCGTGCGGTCGATTTTCATCGATAACATGATATTTGCCTATTTTTTGG
Organism: Bacteroidia bacterium; assembly: GCA_049431025.1. GTDB lineage: Bacteria > Bacteroidota > Bacteroidia > UBA7662 > UBA7662 > SYHX01. Next base: position 40,733 of record JBMTCP010000001.1, read on the forward strand.
GCATGTGTTCCTACTTGGCGGTTTCCAAGAACGTCAAGACAGCCTTGGGTCTCGGTGTTGCGGTGGTCTTCGTTTTGACCATCACAGTCCCCTTGAACTGGCTTTTGCTCAACAAAGTTCTTAAGGAAGGCGCCTTGGCGTGGATTAGCCCTTCGCTTGCCAAAGTAGATTTGAGTTTTTTGGCCTTCATCATGTTTATCGCGACAATTGCCTCCATGGTTCAGTTGGTGGAGATGTTGGTCGAAAAAATATCCCCTGAATTGTACGGTGCCCTTGGGATTTTCCTGCCTCTGATCGCTGTGAATTGCTCTATTTTGGGAGGTTCACTTTTTATGCAGGAAAGGGATTATGAATTGGCTGAGGCGGCAGTTTTTGGGTTGGGATCGGGTGTGGGTTGGTTAATTGCTATTGTTGCTATTGCTGCTATCCGGATGAGACTGCGTTATTCGGATGTGCCTGCTCCATTGCGTGGGTTGGGCATCACGTTCATCATCACAGGCTTGATGGGCATTGCTTTCATGAGTTTTTTGGGAATTACGCTATAAACTAAACCTACCATGTTAACCGGGGCAGCCTTATCCATTATTTTTTATTCGGTTTTGGCCTTTTCAGGGGTCATACTTTTGTTGGTTTTTGTTTTGATGTACGCGCAATCCAAGCTCGTTAACAGCGGGGATGTACAAATCATCGTTAACGGAGATACCGCAAATCCCATGAAAGTTGCGGCGGGTTCCACCTTGTTAACCACCTTGTCGGAACGCAAATTGTTTTTGCCTTCGGCCTGTGGGGGTGGGGGAACCTGTGCAATGTGCAAATGCCAGATATTGGAAGGTGGAGGGGACGTGTTGCCGACCGAGAAGGGTCACTTGAACCGCAGGGAACAAGCCGAGAACTGGCGCTTGGCCTGCCAAGTCAAGGTCAAGAACGATATGAAAATTCAGATTCCCGAAGAAATATTCGGAATCAAAAAGTGGGAATGCGAAGTGGTTTCAAACTACAACGTGGCCACCTTCATTAAGGAATTTACGGTTAAGCTCCCCGAAGGCGAGAACCTGCATTTTGAGGCAGGCGGCTATATACAGGTGGATGTCCCTGCCTGTACGGTTGATTTCAAAAACATCGATATCGCTCCGTCCCCCGATGATCCTGCAGGACCGGAAAAGTTTAAGGAAGACTGGGATAAATTCAAATTGTGGGATCTCAAAATGGTCAATCCCGAGCCCATATTCAGGGCCTATTCCATGGCCAACCACCCGGCCGAAGGCAATATCATCAAGTTAAATATTCGTATAGCCACACCACCATGGGACCGGGCGAGCAATGCTTGGATGAAGGTGAACCCCGGCGTTTGTTCATCCTTTGTTTTTAATTGCAAACCTGGTGATAAGGTGACTATTTCGGGACCTTACGGAGAGTTTTTTATCAAGGATACCCAAAAAGAAATGGTTTATGTCGGAGGTGGTGCCGGTATGGCTCCATTGCGTGCCCATATTTTCCATTTGTTTCACACCCTCAAAACAGGTCGCAAGGTAAGTTACTGGTATGGTGGTCGCTCCAAGCGTGAGTTGTTCTATGTGGACGAGTTTCGTGCTATCGAAAAAGAATTTCCCAATTTTCGTTTCCATGTAGTCCTTTCCGAGCCCCTACCAGAAGATAATTGGAAGGTTTGTCAGGGACTGGAGGATCGTGAGGGGGATGGATTCCTGGGTTTTGTCCACCAATCCTTCATCGATAATTATTTGAGCAAGCACAAAGAGCCCGAAGAAATTGAATTTTATTTCTGCGGCCCCCCGATGATGAATGCTGCCGTCCTGAAAATGTGCGATGATTGGGGTATTCCCAAGGAACATGTCGCGTTTGATGACTTTGGGGGTTAATCGCCTTGATTTGTCTTGATTATAACCTTTTAATACTGCTACCATGAATATCCACGAATACCAAGGCAAGGCATTGTTGTCGAAATACGGTGTTACCGTTCAACGGGGCTTGCTGGCCTCTACACCCGACGAAGCTGTTCAAGCAGCAACGGCCATGCAGGAACAGACCGGAACAGGCTGGTGGGTGGTCAAGGCTCAGGTCCATGCCGGTGGTCGGGGTAAGGGTGGTGGTATCAAATTGGCCAAGTCCTTGGAACAGGTTCAAGAACTAAGTTCGCAAATCCTGGGGATGCAATTGGTGACCCCGCAAACCGGTCCAGCCGGCAAAACCGTGCATTCGGTTTTGATTGCAGAAGATGTTTACGCCCCCGGTCCTTCTTCTACCCAAGAATTTTACTTGTCGGTTTTGTTGGATAGGGCCAAGGGAGGTTTTGTGATGGTTTATTCACCCGAGGGTGGGATGGACATTGAGGAGGTGGCCGAAAAACACCCCGAGAAAATTTACCGCGAATGGATAGACCCCACCATTGGTTTTCAAGCCTATCAAGCCCGCAGGGTCGCTTTGAATTTAGGACTTAAGGGACAGGCCTTTAAACAAATGGTAGCTTTTTGTCAAAACCTGGTTAAAGCCTTTGAAGGCGTTGAAGCCTCTTTATTTGAAATCAATCCTGTCCTCAAGACGTCGGATGACCGCATTTTGGCGGTTGACGCCAAAGTCAATATTGATGATAACGCTTTGATGCGCGTTCCTGAAATTGCAGCGATGCATGACCACCGTGAAGAGGACCCCACCGAACTCAAGGCCGCATCCTTCAATTTGAATTATGTTAAGTTGGATGGTAACGTGGGTTGTATGGTGAATGGCGCTGGTTTGGCCATGGCCACCATGGATATGATACAGCTCAGCGGTGGTAGTCCGGCGAATTTTCTGGATGTTGGTGGTACGGCTTCGGCCGAGCGGGTTGCCCAAGCCTTTAACATAATTCTGGAAGATCCCAACGTAAAGGCCATTTTGGTCAATATTTTCGGGGGGATTGTTCGTTGCGATCGGGTGGCTAATGGAATCGTAGAAGCGTGCAAATCGTTGGGCGATCTTCGGGTTCCCTTGATAGTCCGCCTGCAGGGGACCAACGCCACCGAAGCCAAGGCGCTGCTGGAGGCTTCCGGTTTGCCGATTCGCGCGGCCGTGACGCTCGAAGATGCTGCATCAGCGGTGGCCTCAGCCTTGGCGTGACGTTGCATTCCCTCAATTTTCGCTTAATTTCGCCTTAATGTGGCGATTTAGCAACCTAAGCCGTGTCTTTCGGACTTGGATCCTGCTCACTTTGTTGGGGCTTTGTTCCGGTCAGGCTTGGGGACAAACGGGTACGCTTCGGGGTTTTGTTTACGACAAAGGAACCGGTGAGCCTATCCTGTTTACCAATGTTTTTTTGGCCGGAACCACGATAGGTTCAAGCACCGACGTCAACGGTTTTTTTACCATCAAAAATGTACCTGCAGGGAAGTACAAGCTCACGAGCACCTACCTGGGTTACGATACCGCCTCGGTTCCCGTTCAATTGAGTGCCGGAGCGACTTTGAGCTTCCGGCTTATGCTCAACAAATCCTCAATTGGCTTAAAGGAAGTTGAGGTTTTGGGCGCTAAACAAGAGCAACTGACCAATACCCGGGTTTCGGTTGAAACGGTCACCCCCAAACAAATCACCCAGGTCGTTTCGGTGGGAGGAGAAGCAGATATCGCTCAGTATTTGCAAGTTCTACCGGGGGTTGTTTTTACGGGAGATCAGGGTGGACAATTGTATATACGCGGAGGTTCACCGGTGATGAACAAGGTCATGCTGGATGGGATGCTTCTCTACAACCCTTTTCACTCGATTGGCTTGTACTCGGTTTTTGAAACGGATCTTATCAAAAATGCCGAAGTTTTTACGGGCGCCTACAACGCCAACCATGGTGGGCGTATTTCGGCGGTAATGGATGTCACGACCCGTGATGGTAACCAAAAGAGGCTTTCCGGCAAAATAGGCGTTAGTCCTTTTTTGAGCCGCTTGGTCCTCGAGGGTCCCTTGTGGAAATCCAAGAACGAGGAAGGTTCCAACCCAACGTTTATTTTTAGTGCCAAAGGATCCTACCTGGATCAAACCTCCAAAGCTCTCTATTCGTATGCAGGACCTCAAGGTCTGCCATTTTCGTTTTTGGATGTTTACGGGAAAACGACCTTCAAATCCAATTCGGGTTCCAAGTTTTCACTCTTTGGTTTCAACATGAGAGATCGTGCCAATTTCAGGGGAATTGCCGAGGTTGACTGGGTATCCACCGGGGCCGGAACCCAATTTGTTCTGATACCTGAGGGTGCGGGGAATACCATTTCGGGCAACTTGGCCTATTCCAATTTTGTTTCGGGTCAAACCGAAGCCGATGGAAGACCACGCCGTTCTTCCATCACCGGATTTAACGGTACGGTTGCGGTAACCCAGTACCTCAATTCGGGACAAGCCAATTTTGGTTTTGATCTGGTAGGCCTAAGTACCGATTTTAATTTCACCAATACCGTTGGCAAGATTATTCGTCAACAAGAGAGCACCACCGAGTTAGCCGTTTTCGGTAAGTACAATTTGGTTTTTGATGATTGGGTATTGGAGCCTGGCCTTAGGGCTCATTACTATTCCAGCTTAACGGAAATGTCACTTGAGCCTCGTTTTAGCGCTAAGTATAACGCCAGATCCGACCTACGTTTCAAGGTAGCCGCCGGTAAATATTCCCAAAACCTGATCAGTGCAACTTCCGATCGGGATGTGGTTAATCTTTTCTTGGGTTTTTTGTCGGGTCCGGATAATTTACCCAAAACCTTTGATGGTGAGCCGGTTACATCGCGACTTCAAAAGGCCAACCATCTCGTGGGGGGAGTTGAAATCGATCTGGGTCCTCGCATAGAAATCAATGCCGAAACCTATATCAAACAATTCACCCAGCTGACCAACATTAACCGGGATAAGATTTTTGATGATATCGAGGGCAATTTTGGCAAACCTGATGTCCTCAAAAAAGATTTCATTTTGGAGAGAGGACAGGCCTACGGTTTTGATTTTAGAGTCAAATACGATATCAAAAGGTTCTACCTATGGACGACCTACAGCTGGACCTATGTGGATCGTTTTGACGGGATTCGAACCTATAACCCGGTTTTTGACCGTCGTCATAACATCAATTTAGTCAGCACCTATACGTTTGGGAAAGAATTGCAATGGGAGTTTTCGGGTCGTTGGAACCTTGGTACCGGCTTTCCTTTTACGCAGACTCAGGGATTTTATCCCCAGGTGGATTTTGGTGCCGGTGCCGGGACGGATTATATCAACCAAGGCGGAGAACTTGGGGTTTTGTTTGCTGATTTTAACCAGGGTCGTTTGCCAACGTATCATCGTTTGGATTTGGCCTTGCGTTACCGCAAAGAATGGTCCAACGACCGTTCCATGGATCTAAATTTCAGCCTAACCAACGCGTACAATCGCCGGAATATATTTTATTTCGATCGGGTCCGTTATACCAGGGTGGATCAGTTACCCATATTACCCGCCCTCGGATTGGTGTTGCATTTTTGAGCAAGAATTCCCGTAATCCCATGCGTTACCGAAGAACAAGAGGAGGCATAGGGTGGTTGGTTTTCCTGCTATTGTTGAAAGCCAACTTACTCAAAGCTCAAGGTTGGGAGCCTTTGACCCAAGATCGATGGTTTGGGGACGATGTGATGACTTGGTCGCTTCGTCAAGAACACGCTCTTTCGGGTTTAATTCTCCGGGCTTCGGCCCCGGTCACCAAGGTGGACGGTGTTTATTCCGATGGGGTCAGCGGGGAAGTCAACGCTTTGGCTCAGTGTTTGCATGCGGTGGCACATCGCCGCGCAGAGGCTGATCGACTCTGCGAGGATTTTATTCGACTTTATCCGACGAATCCTTCGGTGCAAACCGTTCAATTGGCTTACGCCTCGTACCTTGCTCACGAAGAGCGATTTATGGAAGCCAAGTCCTGTCTGGATGCCATGAATTGGTACAATTTGGGTTTTAATGAGGCTCAACAATACCATTATCTCCTGGGTTTTTTGCAGGTTAATTCCGACACGGCTTCAGCAGCAAGCCATTGGCTGCAAGCGATGGGTTCAGAGGGACCTTACCGCAATGCTGCACGGTATGCCCTTATGGTCTTGCGTCTCCAACAACGCCAAGCCGTAGCAATTCTGGATTTGGTCAAGGAATTGGAATCGGATACTGTTTATCGTGAGCGTTGCCTCTATCCTTCGGCATGGGCCCGGGTATGGCAAGGCGATACCCTGGGGGTTTTGTTTAGCCTGGATAGCCTGCGAAAATCTTCCTTGAAGACTGCGGATACTCAAGGTTTAATGCGACTTGGTTTGCGATTGGCTTATTCCTGGGCCCAAGCATTGTCCTATACTTCATTCTTCAAAGCGTCCGTGGATGCGGGATATCAACCATCGGTAGAAGATACCTTGCGATGGTGTTCCATGTTATCGCTCGAGGGTTCTTGGGACACGGTTTTGAGCTTGGTCAAAGGATTGGAGTCTTGGCCGGATTCCCTCAAAACCAATGCCTATGGCATCATGGGCTGGGCTTGGCTGTCCAAAGCTGGCGAGGGTGGGCCGAATCGTTACAAAGCCAGGGCAAGGGCCGCATTTCAACGAATTACTGAACGCGAATTGGAGGGAAGTCAGCGTGAACAAGCCTTCTATCTCTACGCTAAATTGAGTTATGAGGTTGGCGAATCCCCTTCCAATTTCAGAGCACTGGCCGCCTTTCTTCAGCAATACCCACAGAGTATACACCGCGATGAATTGAGCGAGTATCTCAGTGATTTGGCGATGCGGGCTCATCATTACCAGGAGTCCCTGAGGATTTTACGTTCGGTATCCCAAAAGACCAAACGTTTGCAGGGCTTATTGCAAAGACTTTATTATCAACAGGGTTTGACGTGGTTTAACCAACGTCGTTATGTGGAGTGTTTACCTTATCTGGATTCTTCTCTATCGTATCCGGTGGACTCCAATCTGCGTTCAGCGACCATGTTTTGGAAATCTGAGCTATACCATAAGGTGGGTGAATACAACCAAGCCTTGTTATGGATGAAAAATTTTGTGGATGCTGGCACCTTCAATGTTACCCTTCGTTCATGGGGCTGCCACCTTTTGGCGGCCAATTACCAGTTGGGTCATTTGTCGTTTCGTTTGGAACGTCCATCGCAAGCAGTTCGTTATTTGAAACAGGCGGTCCAGGAAGGGAAAACGATGGGGGAACTCAGTGATATTGAAGCCGCGATGCATCGTGATGCGTATGCCCGCCTTGCGGATGCCTATCTCCGGGATGGACAAATTGAAGCCGCCATTCGTCAGTTTAATTTTTGCATTAACGAACTTCAGCGGGATGTCGATTATGCCCGGTACCAAATTGCAATTTGTTATGGAATTCTTAAAAACAACGAACGCAAGCGCCAAGAATTAAGTTCGCTCATCGAACAGAATCCGCCTTCGGATTACCGCATGTACGCGCTCATGGAATTGGCGATGACGGCCTACCAGGAATCTTCTTTTGATTCCGCCGTTTGGTGCATACGTCAAATCCGTCAGGATTACCCGCGCCATCGGTTGGCATTTGTGGCGATGAACCTGCTGGGTTCGGTTTACCTGGAGGAGCAAAAAGACAGCCTTGCGATGATGGTCTTTGAAGACGTCATCAAGGAGGCGGCCGGTTTGCCCGAAGCCAAAGATGCCCTCTTTGAATTAAGGCAATGGTGTATTCGCAACAACCAGCCGCAAAAATACCTGGACATTGCCGGTAAGAACGGATTGTTGGCTTTGCAAGATGACCCTCGGGATTCCATACTTTTTGAGTCTGCCCAGTACAGTTTGGATGCGGGGAAGTTTTTTGAGGCTTTGGCGGCGTATACCCAATACCTCAAGGAATACCCCGGAGGGTCTTTTAAGGCCAACGCCTTGTATTTCCGTGCTGTGGCCGCCGAAAAGGTGGGGGATCCCGAGATGCTTCGGGGTGATTTGGAAGCCTTGTTGAATATGCCTCACAACCTTTTTACCGAACGAGCCATGCTCAAATTAGCCACGGTTTACCTAGGTATCAAGAACCTACAAGGTTCCGTGGATGTTTACCGTAAACTTATGAGCGGTACATTTTCGCAGTCCTCGCGCTTGGATGCGGTAATGGGCCTGGTACGGGCCAGCACCTTGCTAAAAGATTATGTTACGGTGGATTCGCTGGTCAAACGCTACGGTTCAGGTCCGGAATGGGGACAGAATAACCGGGATGAATTGCTTTGGCATGCTGCCAACGCCACCCGTTATCGCGGGCAGATTTCAGCTGCTCAACGTTTGTTACGCAACCTTGCCGATTCTTCAACCAACGAGTGGGCTGCCCGTTCGCTTTATGATTTGGCTACCATCGCTTTTGAACGCAAAGACTACAGTGGTTCTCAGGACCTTTTGTTTGATTTGACCGATCGCTGGCCTCAGTTTAACGAATGGTACGGACGTGGTCTCCTGCTATTGGCTGAAAACTTGGTTGCGGTCAAAGAAAAGGAACAAGCCAAAGCGGTCCTTCAGAACCTGATTGAAGGCCGAGAGCCCGACGAAATAACACGAACTGCCGAAATGCGGCTCAAAGAATGGAAATTATGAGAACGGGTTTTTGGGGTATGGGGGTCTTGTTGAGCCTCTTGGGGTTCTCAACGAGCCAGGGTCAAGATTCGTTGTTGAACGGCACTCCGGTTCGTATCGTTCGATCCTACGATCCCCATCTGCCGGAGTGGTTTAGGTACAGCACCGATCCCTTGCTATTGCGCGAAGACAGTTCCACGGCTGTGTTACGATATTTCCAGTATGCACCGGAACCCATACCGGAACGTGCCTGGAACCCCAATACCGATTTTCCATCCTGGACTTTGAAGGCCTCTGAACCGGTTGAGAAGTCGCATCGTCAGTGGACCCTTGGCGCTTGGCCTTGGTCAAGGGGTATGTTGGGTTGGACCGGGTCGGGTTCTGCGTTGATGGCATCCCGATCTTGGCATTGGTTGTCTTCCGTTCAAGGATCTGCGGGGGCTATGTACACAGGCTCTGATAAATTTCCCCGCATGCGGACATTTTTACCATCTTTTTGGATACAATCCGCACCCCATCCAAACGGTGGTCTATGGTCCATGGAAACGCGACTACGCTCCATGAAAACGGAGGTTATGGAGGCCAGTTCCCCTTATTTGCACTTTTGGATCAAACCACAATGGGAGCAGGATCGCGAAAGCAAACGTTTGGAAGGCTGGATGACCCAAAACCGGGTTTTGGTCAGCGGTTATGCGGGCGGTAATGGCTTGAACGAATGGGGGATCAACCTCTCGCATCGTACTTCGTATCGATTCGAAAAAGGCACCTTTAGTGGATCAAGTTCCTTGGTCGCGGCCTTGTGGGGCACCGACTCCATGGGAGGCCATCGCCAGGTAGGAACGCTGGGACTTGGCTGGGAACAGCTTGGCCGCAAGAACCGTTGGGTTTTGGCGCCCACGCTGGCCTTCGTTAACGATGATCTCCAAAGCCGCTGGGTCGTCTTGCCCAATTTTCGCTGGGAGCGGACCTGGGGAGCCCAAGGCACACCGTCCAGCCTTTTGGAGGGGGGAATTGGGTCTAGGATTCAACAAGCTTCTTTATACGATTGGACCATGCGTCACCCCACCCTTTTCAGGTTGCAGTCCTACGGGGCGGCCATCAATCGTTGGGAAGTTTTTCTTCGGTGGCAGCACAGCCTGCTCCAATCGTGGAAGGGGGAACATCGACTGGCTTTTGGGCGATGGAACAATTGGCGTTTTTTTGAAGCCGATGATCAGGAAGTTTTTGGGGTACGTACCACCCACCTTGCTTCAACCTACGCTTGGGATTTCAATACCCAATGGACTCGAAGGGCCTTGGGTTCGTTCAGTCTGACTTTGCAGGGCGGGGTGAGGGGCTTGGTTGTTGATAACACTTGGGAGGCGATGCCTGGTCTTCAACCCGGGGCTTACGGTGGCCTGCATTGGAAAGGTGAATTGGGTTCATCCTGGTCCTGGCGAGGTGACGGTATGCTTTACGGATTGGGTTCAGGCTTGGCGGCCTCATCCGATCTTCGTTGGCCCGCCTCTCTGGATATCGCTTTGGACAAAAAAACCGAGCGATCGGGTGTTTGGTCTTTGGTCTTTAGAAACCGTCAAGGCCCTCTGGCTTTTCGTTGGGCCGAAGAATTGTACAGCGGTGCCCTCTTGCAATTGGAATGGAGACGGCAACTTTGATGTAAATTTGAGCATGTCTGGTCCAAGGCCTTTGAATCCTGAGCAATTGCTTCACCTTCGAAGTGCAGCCACCCTTGTTGGGTTTGGTCGAGTGGTCTATACGATTGAGGGTTCGCGGTGGCAGGCATCGGATCGTCGTTTGCGTCCTCCCCGTTACCGTTGGGTCTTTGAGCCCGGTAAGGAACTTGATCCAAACCATCACGAGGGCTTTTCCCTTGAGGAACCTCTGGTATCTGCATTGGCTACGGTAAGAACGCAGGGAGGAACCTTGCATGTGGAGGGTTGGGGGCTTTTGCGTCAGGTTGAGGGTGGTGTTGAGTTATTAGCCGATTCCGGGGCTTTGGCCGATGATCATCCACACTACGGTTGGCTTCCGATTCAAGCTCGTATGCAGAGCCTACCGCAACAGAATCCAGTTCATCGTAAGGGTGTCAGCCCAAAATCCCCGTCTAGGTATCGACGCATGGCGTGGGCTTATACTATAGCCTGGGTTTTGGTCGTGGGCCTCGTTCGCTTAGGACTTACGGCGGATGGCGCCGATCCGGGCTACGGCAAGCCGCTGTCGTTGGCCGGATACCCCGGACAGGTCTTCGTAGGGGTGCCATTTACCCGAAGTACCGATCCTTTTGACCCCTGCCTGCGGCAAGGAAACCTGGAATCGCCTTTGGACCTTGCAGGATCCGGTACCCTCCCATCATCCTGGCCTGTTCACCGGGTGGTGGTGGGACTTTATTCCCAAAAAGCCTTGGCGGAATCCAAATTGAATGAACTCAAGGACCTAGGGTATACCGCCCGACTTACCCCGCGTTGGGTCCGTGGGCGTTGGCTTACCGCTGTATGTTTGGAATATCGGGGGCTTTACCTCATGAATTTCCTAGAAAGCGTACGCGAACAGGTCATTAAGGAGGCCTGGATTTGGCCTGAAACCGTCTAATTACCCATGGTATTGGGTCAACCGTCGGCGTTATGGGGGCTGACCTTGCTCCTTGTACCCCTATACATTCATTTTTTTGGCTTCAGGCTTCGCAAAAAAGCCTTGTTTACCCGTTTGGATTGGCTTATTCAAGAGCAAATCCCGGTACGCCGCCGCGAACGACTGTTTCGTTTGTTGTTATTGGCCATGCGTATGCTGGCGGTTTCGGCCTTGGTTTTGGCATTCGCTCAACCTCGTTGGGATAGGAACAGGCCATATTCCGGTCCAACTGCGGGCCAGCGTCACCTGCTGTATTTGGATAATAGCCCCAGCATGTTATGGGAAGGTGGTGAAGGCATTTTGTTTGAACAAGCCAAGAACCTTGTACGCGCACTCGTCAAGAGGAATCCACTGGACGCGCGGTATGCCCTGATCACCAACGACCGCACCCCGTGGTCGGGGGGATGGATGAGCTCACAACGCCTCATGGAAGCCTTGGACCAGGTCCAGGTGGTCGATCAGCGCAGGAGGGGGGGCGCCATTCGGGATGATATCCTAAGACGGATGGATCAGGAAGGTGCGGAAGGTTTGAAGGAAATTCAGCCTTGGATTTTTTCGGATTTCCAGAAAAACCAAATGGCCCTTGACCGAGCGGCCAAGGGCCTCAAAGTCAACCTGGTTTCCTTGGGGCAAGGTTCCTACTTTAACGCCGTCATTGACTCTGCATGGCTCCTTGAAAGCACGATTCGTCCGGGGCAACGTAATCGCCTGGTTTTTCGAACCCGCATCTACGGTGAATGGCCCCAGGGTCTTCTTTTGCAAGCCGAATTGCGGTGGTTTGAACAGCGCAAAAGCCTCATGAGTCTTCGTGATGAAGGTCAACCCTTGCGCCTGGACACCTTTGATTTTGTTCCGGGACCGGCGGAGGCCGGTTTGGTGACCCTGAGTCTCAATGACCCGGGATATACTTCGGATAATGTTCATTACGTATCCCTGCCTATGCATCGCAAGGTCAGGGTTTTGCATTTGGTGAATGAAGTGGCTAACCCTTTTGTGCAGGCGGTTTGGGCTACCGATACCCTGGTTCAAAGCGAGGTTTATCCTGTTCGCCAACCGTTCATTCCGAATTTGGATTCGGTGGATTTACTGGTTATAGAAGACGTACCCCCTTCGATTTATTCAGCCATGCGTTCTTCGATCGAGGGCTGGGTTCAAAACGGTGGATCGGTTGTTATGCTGGAACCTGATCCGACTATCCGCAAGGACGGCAAGTCTGCCCCGCTTGTTCAGCAAGGGTCAGGAACGGAGTCTTTGGTCCGCGGTCGTTTTCGAATGCAAAACCTCGAATTATCCCAGGCTTTTTTGGGACCAGCCTTAACCCGCAAACCCCAACCCGACGCTTTGCCTGAGGTGCGGGCTTATCGCCGCATGCCAACCGAACCGGGTGACCAGGTACTCCTGGGTCTCTCTAGTGGTGATCCCTTTCTGCTCCAAAAAAATCGGGGGGAGGGGGATATTTTTTGCTTTTCCGTCCCCCTTGGTGATGAATGGACCGATTTCGTGCGCCATGATCTTTTTTTGCCGGTATGGTACCAATTGGCTTTGAATTCTTTGCGTTCTCCGGCCTTGACGGGGACATTGGGAGGTCAAAAGGAATGGTCTTTGCCCTTGCCTGCGACCTGGAAAGACCCCTCGGAATGGAAAATGAGGCCCTTGAATGCCTTGTTGGATCATCAAAAAGCCTGGCGGCCGTATCCGCGGGTTTCGAACGGGCGTTGTCTACTTCGCATGGCCATGGAGCAGGCCTCTCCAGGTTTTTACCGCTTGGATCCCGGGTCATTTCATCCCATGCCTCCTTGGTTTGCTTTGAATCGGGAGCCTTTGGAATCGGATTTGGGTTGCATGAGCGAGGAAGAATTGATGAAATCCTACCCCGACGCAACCGTAATTACAGCCAACCAAGGACTCTCCACGGGGAGTGCCCTTGCTTTTTCCGGGTCACGGAATTCGTTGAGCGGGTGGTTAATCGCTGCTTGCTTGGTATTTTTGGCCTTAGAAGCAGCGCTGCTTGGGTGGCGCAAAGCATGAAAATCCTCGTTCGACACGCCAACTTTCATGGCCCTCTGCCAGCCCACCTGCGGTCCAAAGCCAAGCCAGGAGTAAGGGCTGATTTTTTGATCGAAGACGGTGTCCTCACCAAAACGGGCACCAACCTCAAAGCCCCGGGTGCCGTCGTTTTGTCATCACCGGATTTGCACCTCAGTAGGGGATTCACGGATTTATACGCTCATTTTGGTACCCCTGGTTTTGAAAACAGGGAAACTCTGGAAAGTGGAAGCATGGCGGCTTTGGCCGGAGGTTTCACCCGGGTTTTGTTACAACCCGATACCCGGCCTATTCTTCAAAGCGGAGGGGAGGTGGTATCTCTGCGGATGCAGGCTGCTCAATTGCCCGTTGAAGTCCTTATAGCTGCTGCTTTAACCGAGGACTTGGCGGGTCAAGCTTGCAGCGATATGCTTGATTTGCAGCATCACGGAGCTTCTGCCTTTTCGAATGCGAATGCCCCGGTCCCTGATGCCGGTTCCATGCTTCGCCTTTTGCAATACGGGGGTATGACCGGTTTGCCTTTGATGGTCGTACCCAGCGAGCTCGCTTTGAGTCGAGGGGCTCAGGTTCACGAAAGCCCACTTTCGGTTCAATGGGGTTTGACCGGTAGTCCTACGATAGCTGAAACCATGGCGATCGAAAGGGATTTGGCCCTGCTTCGCTACCTCAAAGGGTCTGCCCGACTCCATTTCTCGAAGATTTCCAGCGCAGAGTCGGTCGCCAAAGTACGCGATGCCTTATCCCAGGGTTTGAAACTCAGTTGCGGGGTGGCTGCGCATCATGTGATGTCCACCCAGGCTGACGTTCATGGATTTCAAACAGCATTCAAAGTTTATCCTCCACTGCGCGGGGAGGAGGACCGCAAAGCCTTGATGGAGGGAATTCTGGACGGCACGATCACTGTCCTTTGTTCCGATCATCAACCCGGCGATAGCGAGTCCAAGGACGTGGAATTTCCGGCTGCTGCCTTTGGGCAGGCGGGCTTGCAGCATGCTTTTTTGGCAGCTTTGGCAGCAGGCCAGGGTCTGGATTCCCGACGTCGTTCTCGCTGGGTGAACCGGGTTGTTCAGGCCTTAACCGAAGGTCCCGAAAAAGTTTTGGGTCTTCAAGAACAGGTTCAGGAGTCCATGGAAAAGGGACAACCCAACGGATGGGTTGTATTTGACCCCGGCTATGCTCCGGGTTCGGTATTAGCAACGCAGTCGAGGCAGCCCATCACGACCTACAGCAAAGGGGTATCCCAGGCCTATCAATCGTACCCCTTCAAGGCTTCCATTTTGGCGGTTATTGCGCCAAAACGCACGCTCTTGGCTTCGAAGGTTTAATTTTAGCCCATGAATTCACCGGCATCGGTCGAAGCAGCGCTTCGAGGCTTGGTCATGGGCTGTTGGCTCTGCGAGCAACACAAGTCAGGCCTACCTCTGGACTCGCTAACCAATCTAGCGCCGGATGGCGTGTGGAAAGAGCGATTTGATGAACTTAGAGATTTGGTATTGCCAACGTCCGGTGGTTTAGAAAAATCCCTTCATCACGTCGAACGGCTCAAAAATTACCTTGATGACCACGGACGTTCAGCCTGGTTGCCCGGTGCTTCAGGATCTTTTTTGGTGGATTTGTATATCCTTGCCCTTTTGACCAGCGAAGGAGCTGGAGATCAATGGGACGAGTCGGCTTGGGATCGATTCGAAAACACTTGTGCCGGTTTGGGTACCGATCTTTTGCATTTGCTGCATTACGTGGACGAGTGTAGGGAGGAAGGTGTAGAACCGAGCATGGATGACTTTGTTGAATCTTTTGTTATAAGTCCCGAATTGGAAGACCAAGAGCACCTTATGGCTTACGAAGAAGTGCTTGCTTCTCGTGATTTGGTCCTAGAGCCTCTGCGGGATATGTTAGCGGAGTGCAGAGCTTTGGCACCCGATTCGGCAATAGAATCCGTTTTTACCGGGCTTTTTGTGTACTTGCGTCAGGAGTCCACCGATATCGCTTGGCTATCCTCCGTTTGGTTGCCTTCGGAGGATCTTTCGGATTTTTTGCCCTTATTGGCTTGTGTTCAGGCTTACCAAACGCAGCCGCCTTCTTCCAGGTCTGTTCGGCTCATGGATTGGAATTTGAATTGGTTGACTCTTTGAAATGAAGCGCATCATTCTACTTTACGGTCTGGGCAATACCCTCACGACCATCCTGCTATCGGCAGCGGTGTACTTTTTTTCACCGGTACACCCCCTGGGTCAATTTCGCCTTCTTTTGGGTGTTGTAACGCTGGGATGGTTGGTTGCCGGGGTTCGACATCTGAAATACCAAATCCAAAGTGGAGACCTGAAGGTAACACATGGTTTATTGTTTAGTGCAGGTAGCGGTTTGGTGGCCTCGCTTTCCTTCGGTTTGGTGGTTTGGCTGTTGGGTACGTTTAGCCCCGTTTTTTGGCAAGATTACCTCAACGATCAACTTCGGAATCTGGGCATGGCCACGGGGCTTTTGGAAACCAACTATGCTTCGGGTACTTTGAGTCAATTGCAAGCACAAATTCAAAACCAAACCCCGGCGACCCTCGCACTGCGTTTATCGTTTTTTCGCTGGGTTTGGCATTTGCTGGCAGGGGGCTGGGTTGCCGTCTATTTTCGAACTCCACATTAAAACTAGGTTATGAATAAATCCATTGTTTTGCGTTTTGGTTTACTCTTGGGTTTGGTAAGCGTTTTGTTGATGCTACTGGCTTATATGATAAACTTGAATTGGCTGGTATCGGGATGGAATTCTTTGATTTCCATTGCGATGCTTTTTTTGGCGATGATTCTTTCCTGCGTCGAAGACCGCAAAGATTTTGCACAGGGCTACCCTTACGGAAGGGCGGTTGTGCAGGCGTTTATGACGGCGGTTTTGGGAAGTTTGGTGGGTATTTTGTTCACGGCTATTTTGTACAATGTTGTCGATCCGGAATTGCATGTACGGGTGAAGGAAATTATGGTAGTCAAGATGGAGGAGAGTTTTGAATCCTTTGGCATGGATGAAGACGATGCGGCCAAAGCCATGGAGTCCTTCGAAAAACGTAGTTTCAAGCAGGATTTTCGTTCCCTTGGCTCTGCTTTTTTGTTATCCTCGCTGATGAATATCTTTTTTGCCCTGATCGTTGGTCTCTTTGTTCGGCGCAAGGAAGACCCGTTCGGGGATACGCCCCATGAAACTTCAACCGGCTCGTGATGGATATTTCTGTTGTTATTCCATTACTTAACGAAGCGGAGTCCTTACCGGAGCTGAACGCTTGGCTGGAGTCTGTACTTGAAAGGGAGGGATTGCAGTATGAAATTTGGTATATCGATGACGGAAGTAACGACCGTAGCTGGGAGGTGATTGAATCCTTGAGGCAGCGGAACACCAGGGTCAAGGGAGTACGTTTTCAGCGCAACTATGGAAAATCGGCGGCATTGCAGGTGGGGTTTGAACAGGTTCAAGGTCAGGTAGTTTTTACGATGGATGCGGATTTACAGGATTCACCCGATGAAATACCCGGCATGCTTCAGCGGATGCGTGACGAAGGTTTGGACCTCTTGTCCGGTTGGAAGAAAAAGCGCTATGACCCTCTTTCCAAAACCATCCCTACCAAGCTGTTCAATGCGGCAACGCGCAGCCTATCCGGGGTACGTAATCTCCATGATTTTAATTGCGGGCTCAAAGCCTATCGCCTGCAGGTGGTCAAAAGCATAGAGGTCTATGGAGAAATGCACCGTTACATTCCGGTGATTGCCCAGTGGTCCGGTTTTAGAAAAATCGAAGAACAAGTTGTACAACACCGTGCCCGCAAGTATGGACATACCAAATTTGGGCTCGAGCGATTTGTGAATGGTTTTCTGGACTTGTTATCGATTTACTTTATTTCGAAATTCCGTCGTAAGCCCATGCATTTCTTTGGAACTATGGGGAGTTTGGCTTTTGTTATGGGCGCTATCTCGACGGTTTGGCTCATTGTCAGGAAATTGTATTTGGTGTCGATGGGTGCACCTCATCGGGATGTTACCGACCAGCCCCTCTTTTATTTGTCCTTGACCATGGTCTTGTTGGGGGCTCTTTTGTTTTGTACGGGATTCTTGGCGGAATTGGTGGCACGCAACAACCCCGAGCGCAACCGTTACCTTATTCAAGCGATTTTGGATTGAAACATCTTGTTTTGGTTGGACCGGTTTGGCCCTTCCGACCCGGAGGGATGACCAGCTTTAACCAAAGGCTAGTCCAGGAATGGCAGGCCATGGGGTATAGGGTAACCGTTCTCAATTACAGTGTTCAATACCCATCCTGGCTTTTTCCGGGTACCACCCAATTCACCAACGAGCCTTGCCCTACCGGGTTGGTTTCGTATCGCTTGTTAAATTCTATGGGCCCATGGTCTTGGGTACGTTCGGCGCATTGGTTGACAGCCCAGAAGCCGGACTTGGTTTTGCTTCGTTACTGGACCCCTTGGATGGCACCGGCCCTTGGATTTTTGATTCGCTTTGCTCGTCGTTTGGGGTTGTCGTCCCCGGTTGTTTTGTTAGCGGATAACCTGAAGCCCCACGAAAAAGTGCCTTTGACCTCGTTTCTGAACCGTTGGGTACTGGGAACGGTCCATCGGGTGATTACCTTGTCCCGTTCGGTGGCCAAGGAGGCCCAAAGGCTACAATTCAAGGGACCGATTCAGGTCCTTCACCACCCGGTTTACGATCATTTTGGACCGGCCATGGAACGCGAAACGGCATGTCGGGTCTTGGAATTATCCGAGGATCGCCGCTACCTCCTTTTTTTTGGTTTGGTTCGTCCTTACAAAGGATTGGACCTCTTGTTGCACGCCTTGGTTCATCCAAACTTCTCATCTTGGAATTCGAACCAAGGAAAGCCGTGGACCTTGGTGATCGCAGGTGAATTTTACGAGCCTGTCGAACCGTATGTGCAATTGGTCAAAAAACTTGGTCTGGAAGAGCGGGTGGTCTTGCGTCCAGCCTTTGTTCCGGATGATCAGGTATCAGCGTATTTTGGTTTGGCCGAGGCTTTGGTTTTGCCTTACCGGCATGCTACCCAGAGCGGGGTAACACAAGCGGCTTTGCATTTTGGAGTGCCTATGGTGGTGACCCGGGTTGGTGGCTTGGCCGAGGAATTGGAGGGAAGCGGGGCGGGTGAACTTTGTGAACCGGAAGCAGGGGACTTGGCGTCAGCGCTTCAGAGGTTTTGTTCAGAACCCCAGCCTGCTGTCTACCGGTCTGCGGTTCATCGTCTAGCGGCTAGATACGCCTGGCGTCCCTTTGCGGAATCGGTATTGGCCGATTAGGGGAGGGTTCAAGCGTTGTTACGGGCGTGGTCTTCCAGGAATTGGGCCAAGCCTTTGTCGGTGAGGGGGTGGTAGAACAATCCCTCCATGGCCGATAAGGGACAAGTGACCACATCGGCTCCCGCTTCGGCACATTTTACGATATGCAGACTGCTGCGGATGGAGGCAGCTAAAATTTTGGTATTAAAACCCTGGGTACGGTAAATATGAACGATTTGGGCAATGAGTTCCAAACCGTCCATGTTCAAATCATCCAAACGACCGATGAACGGCGAAAGGTAGGTTGCACCGGCCTTGGCGGCCAAGAGGGCTTGGCCAGCGCTGAAAATCAAGGTGCAATTGGTGCGTATGCCTTCCTTGTGGAAGGTATGGATAGCACGAACACCTTCCCGGGTCATGGGGACCTTGACGACGATAGCGGGATGGAGGGAAGCCAAAGCCTGACCTTCCCGAATCATACCCTCGTAATCGGTGGCGATGACTTCGGCGCTCACGTTTTGGCCCACCATCTGCGCAATCGTCAGGTAATGTTCCATGACCGCATCGTGGCCCTTGATGCCTTCCTTGGCCATGAGGCTTGGGTTGGTGGTGACGCCATCCAGAACGCCCAAATCCATGGCTTTACGGATTTGGTCCAGGTTGGCGGTATCGACAAAAAATTCCATATAATTCAATAAAAAAAGGGTAAGCTACTTGCATCGCACCGCTACAACCGCCTACCCTTGCTGCATTCCTACCCTGGGGGATTAAGCAGGAGCTGGTCGTACAAGACTTACCCTCGCCACAAAGATAGGGGATGCGGGCGGTCTTGCCTAAATTTGGAGGTATTCCTTTGCCTTCCACGCTTAACTCACCCATGCCCTTGTATGTCCAACGAAAACCGAGCCTATTTTGAAGATTTATTGACCCGACTTCACCGGATGGAAGAGGAAGTTGCGGCAGGGGGTGGTCCCAAGGCTATGGCCAAACTCAAGGCCAAGGGCAAGATGTCAGCCCGTGAACGGGTCGAGGCTTTGTTGGATCCAGGTAGCCCCCGTCTTGAAATCGGTGCGCTGGCCGGTTGGGGTCAATACGAAGAGGAAGGTGGCTGTCCTTCGGGCGGGGTGGTGGTTGTTTTGGGGAGTATCCAAAGCCGCCTTTGTGTTATTGTTGCCAACGACCCCAGCGTCAAAGCAGGAGCCTGGTTTCCGATAACCGGCAAAAAAAACCTACGTGCCCAGGAAATTGCCATGGAAAACCGTCTGCCCATTATCTATCTGGTGGACAGCGCCGGAATCTACCTTCCTATGCAAAACGAGATTTTTGCGGATAAAGAACATTTTGGCCGCATTTTTCGTAACAATGCCCGCATGTCTTCGATGGGTATTGTTCAAATCGCCGCCGTTATGGGTTCCTGTGTTGCCGGAGGGGCCTATTTACCGATTATGTCCGATGAAGCGTTGATCGTTGAGGGTAATGGAAGTATCTTCCTTGCAGGATCTTACCTTGTCAAAGCAGCGATTGGGGAGGATGTAGACAACGAACGCTTGGGTGGTGCCGATACCCATTGCGATATCAGCGGGGTTACGGATCATAAAATGCCCAATGATTCGGCCTGTTTGGAGCGTATTCGTCAATTGGTAGGGCAGTTGTCGGCGCCAACCTTGGCTGGCTTTGATCGGGTGGCTTCGGTACCTCCGGCTCATGATGCGCAGGAACTCTACCATCGCTTTCCGGCCGGCAACAACAAACCTTACGATGTGATGGATTTGTTGAATTGTATTGTGGATGAGGGTAGCATCGTGCCTTACAAAGAAACCTACGGCAAAAGCATCGTTTGTTGTTATGCACGTTTGGATGGCTGGGCCGTTGGTGTGGTCGCAAACCAGCGCAAAGTCGTCAAAAACGCCCACGGTGAAATGCAGTTTGGGGGCGTGATTTATTCCGATTCAGCGGATAAAGCCACACGTTTTATCGCCAACTGCAACCAAAGGGGTATCCCCTTGGTCTTTTTGCAAGACGTTACGGGCTTCATGGTGGGTTCGCGTTCGGAACATGGCGGCATCATCAAAGACGGGGCCAAAATGGTCAATGCAGTTGCGAATTCCGTGGTTCCCAAATTCACCGTGATTACCGGTCATAGTTACGGAGCAGGTAACTACGCCATGTGCGGTAAGGCCTACGATCCTCGGCTCATCCTGGCATGGCCCAGTGCCGAATTGGCCGTTATGGGTGGTGAACAGGCCTCCAAGGTCCTCTTGCAAATTCAAAATAGCGCCCGCAAGGCCCAGGGAACAGCACCGGATCCCGAGGCTGAGCAAGCCCTGCTTCAAGAAATCAAAGCCCGTTATTCGGAACAAACCCAACCCATTTATGCGGCATCCCGTTTGTGGGTCGATGGTATTGTAGATCCGGTAAAAACCCGCGAAGCCTTATCGCTAGGTTTGGCCGCAGCCAATCATGCCCCCGTTACCGAACGGTTCAATATGGGCGTTTTGCAGGTGTGAAGGTAAAAGTTACCTGCTTGAGCTCTAAGCCTGCTCGTTTTCTTGGTTCTGCTGGGCAATGGAATCCGACAAAGAAACGCGGGCAACCCGGTTGGGGTTGGCATAGGATCCCAGGGTGGTACCCTTGAGTTTTTGGTTTCTCAGGGCAGATTTGATGCGATTTTTAGCAGCTTTGCGCTTGAGGGTACTGACGGCCATGGTCTGAAGTTAAGGACGGCAAAGATAGGCTTAACGCCTTAATATCCTAATATCTTGAGGACTTGTTTGCTGCTTTGTTCTTCTTGGAATAAGCGGTAATCCACCTGGTTGTCTTTGGTTTTGCGGATAAGTACATGCCGGGGGGTCGGGATGAGGCAGTGGTGTATGCCCCCGGTTCCGCTCAAGGTTTCTTGGTAGGCGCCGGTATGAAAAAACGCCAGGTACTGGGCTTTTCGGGTTTTGGGCATCCAGGTTGAGGCGTTATTGGGTTCGGTTTTGTAGTAATCCAGGCTATCGCAGGTGATTCCGCCTATGTTCACCTTTTCGTACTCGGCATCCCAATTGTTCAGGGGGAGCATGATAAAATTCTGGTTCATGGCCCAGACATCCGGTAGCATGGTAATTAAACTACCATCGACCATAAGCCATTTTTCGCGGTCGTTTTGCTGTTTTCGACCCAAAACTTTGAAGATAATGCCCGAGGCCTCGGCAACCGTATAGGAGCCGAATTCGGTGACTAAATCCGGTTCCGGTACCCCATTTTCCTGGCAGATCGTTTTGATGCGACCTATAATTTCCCCAATCATGTACGTGTAATCGTACTTGAATTCCAAGGAATTCTTGAAGGGCAAACCACCGCCAATATCCAGCATGTGCAGGTCCGGACAAACCTTGCGCAATTTGGCGTAGGTCAAAACTAATTTTTCGAGTTCGTTCCAAAAATGGGGCGTATCGTTGAATCCCGAAGAAACAAAAAAGTGTAAAAGCTTGAGCTTGAATCGATTGTCTTCTTTTATTTTGTGTTGGTAAAAATCCACAATTTCGTCAGCCCGTATACCCAATCGGCTGGTATAAAAGGGGAAATCAGGTTTTTCTTCGGCCGATAAGCGAATGCCAACCTGCATTTCGGATTCAACTTCGTTGTCGTAGTAATTGAATTCTTCTTTGTTATCCAGAACTGGTATGATGTTACGAAAACCATCGTGCAAAAGGTCCACGATGTTTTCCTTGTACAGTTCCTTTTTGAAACCGTTGCAAACAATCATAATGTCCTTACCGATTAATCCTTTACGCTCCAAGGCTTCGATAATGGGGATATCAAAAGCCGAAGAGGTCTCCAGCTGAATATCGTTGGAAAGGGCTTCTTCGAGAATATGCCTGAAATGGGAGGATTTGGTGCAGTAACAATACGTGTAAGAACCACGGTACTGGTGTTCCTTCATCGCTTGTGCAAAAAGACGTTTGGCCTCCTGGATTTTTTGCGAAATCAGGGGGAGGTAGGTAAAACGCAGGGGTGTGCCGAAGGTCTCGGCCAATTCCATGAGGTTGATATCGCGGAAGTACAATTCGTCATCCAGCAATTTCCAACCATCCTGGGGAAAACCCACGCTGAGGTCCAAAAATTCTGCGTAACTTTGCAATTGAGGGCGTTTTGGGATTGAAGGGCCGCAAATTTAAAGATTTCCTGCCCCCCTACACCCTTGGGCCTCGTATTTAAACTTTGGTATTTATTTAACCACCTACCCGTATTCCATGTCTCGTCTGCATCTTTTGGAAGTCAAATCGGAACTTGGGGCGGGTACACGGGGTGCTAGCCTGGGCGTCGATGCGGTTAAAATTGCAGCCCACGACTTTGCCAGCCGGTTTTTTCACAAATTACCCCGAACCGAGGTCCCCAACCGCAACGATTTGCTTTACGGTCCTGAAGGTTCTCCTTTTGCCCGTTACATCAAAGGGGTAGGGGAGGTGATGGAGTCCGTCCGAGATGCTGTTCAGGCTTGTTTGGAGCAGGGTTCCTACCCCTTAATTCTGGCTGGAGACCACAGTACCTCGGCCGGGTCCTTGGCGGGAATCCGCAAAGCCTACCCGGACCAGCGTCTGGGTGTCGTTTGGATTGATGCTCATGCGGATCTCCATTCTCCGTGGACAACTCCTTCGGGCAATATGCACGGCATGCCCTTGGCTCTGGCCTTGGGGGAGGACCATACGACTGCGGCCGTCCGTGAACCCGATCCGACGACCGTGAAACGATGGCGCGCCTTACAGCAGATGGCCGGAACAGCGCCGATGCTCCGTTACCAGGACCTGGTTTACATCGCCCTTCGTGATTTGGAACCCCAGGAATCCGGGTTAATTCGAGAAAACCGGGTCAAAGTCTTTACGGTGGCTGAATTAAGACGAAAAGGGGTTGAACGGGTTGCCTTGGATGCGTTGGAAGCCTTATCGTCTTGTGATGTGATTTATGTTTCATTTGACGTGGATAGTTTGGACTCCAAGCTCAGTCAGGGTACCGGGACACCGGTTCCGGGGGGTATCAACGAAAGGGAAGCCGGCAAACTTTTGCAAAACCTGGTGCGTAATCCCAAGGTTTGTTGCTTTGAAATGGTCGAGATCAACCCGACGTTGGACAAAGAAAACCTTATGGCCGAAATGGCCTTTGAAATTTTGGTCAAAGTGGCTAATGCGATTGACCAACAATTGCCCTCCGGTAAGGAGGATGATGTTTAAATTGCAGCCCCATGGAATGGAACACTTTACTAGCCCAAAGGCTGGATGAACCCCTTAG
Source organism: Bacteroidia bacterium (assembly GCA_049431025.1). Classification (GTDB taxonomy): domain Bacteria; phylum Bacteroidota; class Bacteroidia; order UBA7662; family UBA7662; genus SYHX01. The sequence goes on from JBMTCP010000001.1 coordinate 64,503, forward strand.
GACCTGGTTCGTATCGCAGGAAGAATGGAAAGAAGTCCCACCACGTTTGGTTTGGCAAGAAACCCGGCCTGAATTTGAAGGGGAACTGACGTTGGTGCTTTTTGGTCCGGCCAAACAGGCGGGTCTTTCTCCTGCATCATTGGCCGAGCGTCTTCAAGGTCTCTTGTTAGGTTTGACTATGGAAGACGGTTCAGCCTTGGTTCGTTCGGTGACTTCGGTAGGGGGATTCCTCAATATTTCGCTCAGCCAAACCTATTGGAGGTGGCGCTGGAATCAGGGCTATGTATTGGGCCGAACAGACTCATCGGTGCCCATTTCTCCCCAAACGATTGTGTTGGAATACAGCTCGCCCAATACCAACAAGCCCTTGCATTTGGGGCATGTTCGTAACAATTTGTTGGGTGATTCCATGTACCGCATCCTAAAGGCTCTGGGGCATCGCGTGGTCCGGGTTCAAGTGATCAACGACCGGGGTATACACATTTGCAAAAGCATGATAGCCTGGCAGAAATTTGGTCAAGGCAAAGACCCTCAAGTCGCTGGTATCAAGGGGGATCATTGGGTGGGGCATTTTTATGTCGAGTTTGAACGGGCTTATCAGGCCGAAGTTCAGGAACTGATCGGTCAAGGTCGAAGCCAAGAAGAGGCCGAAAACGAAGCGCCCATCTTGTTGGAGGCCAGGCGTATGCTTCAACAATGGGAGCAAGGTGACCCCGATGTAGTGGCCCTTTGGAAAAAAATGAACACCTGGGTCTACGATGGTTTTGAGGTAACCTACCAACGACTAGGCATAGGTTTTGATCGAAATTATTACGAATCTGAAACTTATTTGCTAGGCAAAAATCTGGTGGAGCGCGGTTTGAAAGAAGGCTTGTTTCGACGGGATGAATCCGGTGCGGTTTGGGTTGATCTCCAGGATAGTGGTTTGGATTCCAAGATATTGTTACGGAGTGACGGTACTTCGGTTTACATGACCCAGGATTTGGGGACAGCCGAGCAACGCCACAAAGACTGGGGTTTTGACCGCATGATTTATACCGTGGCCAACGAACAGGATTATCATTTCAAAGTGCTTTTCGCAATCCTTGATCGCCTAGGTTATACCTGGGCTAAACAATGTTACCATTTATCCTATGGTATGGTGGATTTACCGCATGGGCGCATGAAATCCCGCGAAGGTACTGTGGTGGATGCTGATGATTTAATGGATGAGGTCCAAAACTTGGCCTCGGCCAAATTAGCGGAATCCGATAAGCTCCAGGACCTTGATGCATCACACAAAGACGTCTTGGCCCTGCAAATTGGTTTGGCAGCCCTTAAGTTTTATTTACTCAAAGTCGACCCGACTAAACGCATGGTGTACAACCCGGTTGATGCCCTGGATCTACAGGGACATACAGGACCATTTGTCCAGTATGCCCACGCTCGTTTATCCTCGGTTTTGTCCAAGGTTGGACCGGATGAGGGCCTGGGTGGCGGAAGCCTGAGCTCGGAATATACCGAGTGGCATTCCACCGAACGCAACCTGCTTCGTCAATTTTCGCGTTGGGACGTTTCGGTTCACTTGGCGGCGGAAGAGAACAACCCATCCCATGTAGCAGATTTTGCCTACGGACTAGCCACCGCGTTTAACCGATTTTACCATGAATGTCCAGTTTTGCAGGAACAGGATGATCAACGGCGTTCGTTTCGTATCGGACTTTGTCGTCAAACCCGTTCCTTATTGCGGGAATCGCTGGCCTTGTTGGGTATTGCTGCCCCAGAGCGCATGTGATTTGCGCCAATATTTAGCGTAACTTTCCAATTCTTAATCTTTTATATGTATGAGTGATTTGATGTTTCTCCTTCTAATTGCCGGTGGTCTGGCCTTTGCTTTTTTTACTTTACTCTATTTCGTGCCCGTTAACCTTTGGATCACAGCGGTTTTTTCGGGGGTACGAATTGGAATTATGGATTTGGTTTTGATGCGAATTCGTAAGGTGCCTCCGGCCGTAGTGGTCAATGCCATGATAACCTCTTCCAAGGCAGGGCTTCACGTAACAGCCAACGAAATTGAAACCCACTACCTTGCCGGTGGTCACGTCAACAATGTGATTAGGGCTTTGATTTCTGCCGAAAAGGCCAATATTCCCTTGGATTTCAAAGCAGCAACGGCCATTGATTTGGCGGGTAGGGATGTTTTTGAAGCTGTTCAAATGTCGGTGAATCCCAAGGTTATCGATACCCCGCCGGTTACCGCGGTAGCCAAGGATGGGATTCAATTAATTGCCCGGGCACGGGTGACTGTACGAGCAAGTATAAAGCAACTGGTTGGTGGTGCTGGCGAAGAAACTGTTTTGGCCCGGGTAGGGGAAGGGGTTGTGTCATCCATTGGTTCGGCCCTCAACCACAAGGAAGTTTTGGAGAATCCGGATAAAATTTCTAAAGTCGTCCTGAACAAAGGCTTGGATGCAGGTACGGCTTTCGAAATCTTATCCATCGATATTGCTGATGTCGATGTCGGCAAAAACATTGGTGCGGGATTGCAAACGGATCAGGCTGAAGCGGACAAAAAAATCGCCCAGGCCCGTGCCGAGGAGAAGCGTGCAATGGCCGTTGCCCTTGAACAAGAATTTAAGGCCAAAACCCAAGAGGCACGAGCCAAGGTAATCGAGTCAGAAGCCCAAATTCCGTTGGCCATGGCCGATGCCTTCCGCCAAGGCCGATTGGGCGTTATGGACTACTACCGCATGCAAAACATCAAAGCGGACACCGATATGAGGGAATCCATTGCCAAACCTGGAGCAACAGAAGCTCAAGGTTAAGGAAACTTGTTAGGATAATTTTGAAGATCGGTCGATGTTTTGATCGATGTTTATCCTAAAACCCGTAAAAGGAATAAACCGCCCGACCTCCGTTTTTGTCAAATCCTTCAATAACGGTTTGCCCTCGGACATTGGCCAAGGCATCGATAACTTCCAGGGGTGTTTGCACCGCTTTTTTGTTGATGTGGGTGATAACAAAACCCTCTCGCAGTCCCATTCGACTCAGCGTTCCTGCCTGAACCGAGGCAATGCGAACTCCGTTGGGGGTCTTGAGCCGATCCAACTCGTATTGACTTAGGGGCTCCAATTCGCAACCCAAATCCGTAGAGCGAACCACTTGATTTTTTTGAATCTCGGTATCACCGTTCAAATTGGTGAGCCTAACCTTTTTGGTCATTGGTTTTCCCTGACGTTCCAAGAGAACTTCGATCGTCTCACCCGGTCGGTGATAACTCAGTTGTTCGTCAAAATCTGCTTTGGAACGTATCGTCATTTTATCGATACCAACCAATACGTCACCGGTTTGCAGACCGGCGTCCTTTGCTCCCCCTACCGTACTCACCGAGGTGATAAGGACTCCGCTTAAGCGGTTGATTCCTGCATCCAATCTTAGTTTTTCATCCAAATCAGCCACTTCGATGCCCATGAAGGCTCTTTGAACTTTGCCGTATTCTTTGAGGTCTTCGACGACTTTGCGAACAATGTTTGACGGAATAGCAAAACCGTATCCGTTATAAGAACCGGTTTTGGAAAGTATGGCGGTGTTGATGCCTACCAAGGCGCCCTGGGTATTGATGAGTGCACCTCCCGAATTTCCGGGATTGATAGCGGCATCGGTTTGGATAAAGGCTTCGATAGGAAACATATTGTTAAGCAAATTCAAGTTGCGACCTTTGGCCGAAACAATTCCGGCGGTAACGGTGGACGTCAAATTGAAGGGATTTCCAACGGCCAAAACCCATTCACCAACCCTTAGTTCCGAAGAATTGGCAAAGGGAAGAAAGGGCAGTCCGTTGCCTTGAATTTTGAGCAGAGCCAAATCCGAGGCCGGGTCATCGCCCACCAACTCGGCGGTATAGGTTTTTTTGTTGGCGAGCACCACTTCTATTTTTTGGGCCTGCTGAACCACATGATGATTGGTCACCAAGTAGCCATCGGCCGAGAGAAGTACCCCTGAGCCCGAGTTGAGGACGGTCTGTGGATTTTGCTGAAAAAAGTCCCCAAAGAACCAATCGTTAAAACTTCGCATGTTTTGGGTAGAGGTCGTTTTGATATAAACCACCGCGGGGGTGCTGATTTCGCAGGCCTCCACGAAATCGGGAAGACTGTTGGCAGAGGCAGTCCAAAGCGAAGCGCCTGTGTTCTGGCCGCTGTTCCACGCGGTGGTTAACGGTTCCTGGCGAAATTGCCACAGGGCGTATTGTGCTCCGGACCAGGCCATCAAAGCGCAAAGGACCAAAGCCAAAGGGAGTAGGAGGTAGCGTTTGTATTTGGAAAGGGCAAGGAATTTGGTCAGCATTTTCAATAAATTGAGTGAACAAAATTAGGAAACCTTCGATTTTGGAGCCGGTATTCAACGATTAGAACACGAGATTTTGACCTGAAAATTGTTCTTGGAATTAATTTTCCCTCAAAATCCGCATTGTATGCCTCACCATTCAACATGCACCTGGTTCACATCAATTGGCTCACTTTGGGGTCATGATTTACCCGGGCTGCCCAAGGATCAGCCGCTAAAGAATGCTTGGTTGTTGGTGGAGGGCCCACGGATTTTGGCTGTGGGGACTTGGGTTCCGGGTTCAGCGCCGGTACTTTTGAGTGGTACTCCTCAGGTTGAGGCCAATTGGACGGCATGGTTGACCATCATGAATGAAGGTCAATGTGATCAATATGATATGCGCGGTCAAGGCCTTGTGCCTTCCTTTTGCGATCCCCATACCCACCTGGTTTGGGCTGGGGATCGGTCCTCCGAGATGATGGATCGCCTGCGCGGTGCGACCTACGCCCAGATTGCAGAGGCCGGAGGGGGCATCTTATCCACCGTTGCCGCCGTACGGGCTTTGGATCAAGAGGAATTGCTGGAGCTGAGCCAAGAGCGTCTAAATAGGCTGATGAAGCAAGGGGTGGCCAGCCTTGAAATCAAAAGCGGGTACGGTTTGTCTTTGGATGCTGAGGCCAAAATGCTTCGCGTTGCGAGGGAATTGGGTCGTCGAAACGGGATTCGGGTGGCGAACACCTTTTTGGGCTTGCATGCCTTACCACCTGAATTTCGAGACAAAAAAAACGAATACGTGGAAACCGTCTTGCAGGATTGGTTGCCGCGATTGGTGGACCAGGGCTTGGTGGATGCGGTGGATATTTTTTGTGAACAAGGGTATTTTGATCTCGGGGACCTGGAGGCCTTGGTCGGTGCCGGGGACCGCTTAGGGTTGCCTGTCAGGGCTCATGTAAACCAATTTAATGCCTTTGGGGGCATCAAGGCGGCTTGCCAGGGTGGGTTGTTGAGCATGGATCATTTGGAGGTGATGGGGGAGGAGGATTGGGGTTATTTGGGTCCTGAGGCCCCTGTTGCGGTTGGATTACCCCTTTGTTCCTTGTATTTGAAACTACCTTTTGCACCATTAGGCGACATGGTCGCCCGAGGTCAGCGGGTAGCCTTGGGATCAGACATGAACCCTGGCTCGGCTCCTTCAGGTAATCCTTGGCTGACGTGGTCTTTGGGGATATTGCGTTGTGGTCTAAGTCCGGTGCAAGCATTGGAGGCAGTCACTCACCATTCTGCCCAAGTTTTGGGTTTTCAAGACCAGGTTGGTTCCTTGAAGCCGGGGATGGATGCCCATTTTTTGGTTTTATCGTCCGATTGGAAGCCTGAACATGTGGCCGGAGGCATGGGTTCGGTACCGGTTTTATCGGTTTGGTTCGCAGGTCGTCTATTGGTCAATAATTGAATCAAATTGTAGGTGTATAGCTATTTGTCGGGGGTAAATAGCGTTTGGTAGCGAAATGTATGGTGATTTGTAGGGGGTGTATGGTTTTTTGTAGGCGGTAGAATTGGAATTGTCTATGAATTTGTATAGCCATACAATTTAGTTAACTACCCATCGAGTACTTGAAATTTGTTGGGTGGCCTTAATCCCCCACGCCTTCCCTTATGTCCACCAAAAACCTTGCTATGTTGGTTGATCCGTTGTACTCAGGTCGCCATCGCCTCAAAAGTCATCTTTCGGTTTATTTCAAAGTCCAAGAATTTGCGAGTAATGAAGCCGCCTTGACCAAGGTTCACCGGATGAGCCCTCAATTGCTTGTTTTGGTCATTCGCGGTGTTTATCCGGAGCCTTGGGGCCTGGTGCGTCATATGCGTTTTCATAACCGATTAGCGCATTTACCCATTTTGTGTTTAGCCGACCCATCCGAACCTTCCTTCGTGGAACAAGCCTTAGAGGCCGGTGTGGACATGGTCATTCCCACCGAGAGTCCTCGAACCTTGTTTCAAACGGCCTGCCGCCGCTTGGTGGACCAGTGGTACTCGATATGCAAATATTCTTACCAGCGATACCTCTATGACCATAACAAAGTGCCCTTAGCCTCGGAGGATGAGCTTTTTTTGGGTTCCTTGCATGAATACACCCGCAAAAACATGCATAAAGTGGACCTACAAGTCGCCGATATGGCCGATGCCCTATCCTTGAGCTGCTCGCAGTTGGACCGGAGGCTGGATCGCTTATTGGGCATGAGTCCCAAGCAATTTTTATCGGAACACCGCTTATATGCGGCCTTTGATTTATTGGCTAATCGCCGTGGCAACGTATCTGAGGTATCCTCCTGGACAGGTTTCAAGAGCCTATCGTACTTTTCGACCCGCTTCAGTGAGCGGTTTCAAGCCAATCCCTCGGTTGTTCGAGAGAACAGGGAAAGCAGTGATTATGCAGGTCCCTGGAAAGAAATGGCCTCTAGACTTGGTTTGAATGGACCAATTCAGGGACCTCGATCGGCCAGGGACCCATCCAAAACAAGGCCTAGCCGGAGGCGTAAATCAGGCCAAGAAAGTGGATTAAAAAAACGTTAACATCGCTTTGAGTATTGGAAAGATTTCATTAGATTTGAACAAACTAAAAATTTTCAGTATGAGAAAAACCCTTCTTTTGGCTTTATTCCTGCTTGTGGGAATGGGGCAATGGGTCATGGCACAGGGTAATCGTTACCTCTCTGAGGTCTTCACGGATGCCCAGATTACCGTGACCAACAACGTGGTGTATGGTGCGAATAATCACTTCTTCCCTCCGACGACCACGTATCCTGTTGCTAATTTGACCATGCGGGTCTATCAGCCATCCCAGGCTGTCGATACAGCAAACCAGGCACGCCCTGTTATGGTGTACATCCACACCGGTAATTTCCTGCCCCCTGTCATCAATGGTGGAATCACCGGCAGCATCGATGACTCTTCTGCGGTTAATTTTTGCAGACAATGGGCCAAGCGTGGTTATGTGGTCATCGCACCCAAATACCGTGTTGGCTGGAATCCATTGGCAGCCACCCAGCTCGAGCGTACCGCTCAGTTGTTGAACGCGGTGTACCGTGCCATCAACGATATCAAATCTTCGGTGCGTTACATGCGCAAAACCGTGGCAATTGACGGTAATCCTTACAAAATTGATCAAAGCAAAATCGCTTTGTTCGGCGTTGGATCCGGAGGTTATGTTGCGCTGGCGTATGCGACGATGAACCAATGGGCTGAGGTTAGCCTTCCCAAATTCCAATTGCCCAACGGTCAGTCGGTTATTGATTCCAACGTCGTTGGTAATTTGGATGGTTTCAACGGCTTGCTTAACCAAAACAACTGGCCAGGGTATTCCTCTGCCGTTAGCATGGCCATCAATGTGGGTGGTGCAATGGCCGATACGTCTTGGTTGGATGGTGGTGAAGTTCCCATGGTTTCTTTCCAAGCGGTACGTGATCCTTTTGCGCCTTATCGTCAAGGGATTGTCGTCGTTCCAACGACCAACGAAAACGTGGTTGAGGTTCAGGGTGCCGGTATTTTCCAGGCTTTGGTGAATGCCTACGGTAACAATGCTCCTTTTGCTGATGTCAACAAATTCAGGGACCCGGTGTCCAATGTAGCCCGTGCCAATTACAACCAAACGATACCCTATATCTACCCTGCGCCCAATGATCAAATCAACACGGGCTCCGGTGAAGGTTTGTGGCCTATTATTCGTCCGGTTCGGAACTTGCCTTTAGGTCCAAATGGTTCTATCACGACCTTCTTTAACGAAACCGATCCGTATACCTGGTGGGATTCCACGACCCTCACTTTTGTGGTTGCTGCAACCAATGCTCAAACCGGTGGTACCTACAATGCTCAGTCTTTGCATCAACAAGGTTTGTTGGGTAATCCAGGCATGTCGCGTATCAAAGGTTTGACCTTTATTGATACCATTCAACAATATATCCATCCTCGTATCGTCCATACGCTTGATTTGGCCACCAACGTTACTTTCCGTGTTAATATGGCCGGCTTGACCGTTAGCAGTACGGGTATGCACATTGCGGGTAATTTCCAAGGATGGAGTCCCGGAACCACGGCCATGACGCAGGATCCTAACAATGCGAATATTTGGACCTATACCACTAAATTGACTCCTGGTGATAACCTGGAGTTCAAGTTTATCAACGGAAACAGCTGGGGTCAGGACGAGAGTATTCCTTCGGCCTGCGCAGTAGGTGGTAACCGTGGATATACCGTTTCCGGTAACGGTAACGATACCCTACCGCTGTATTTCTTCGGATCTTGCCAAAGCGGTCTCGTACCTCTGCAATCCGTTACCTTCCAAGTGGATATGACCGGACTGACGGTTAGTTCTAACGGTGTTCATATTGCCGGCTCTTTCCAAGGCTGGAATCCTGGTGGTACTCCGATGACTCCTGCACCTCACAACGGTAATATCTACACGTATACCACCAACCTCCCATTGGGTGATGTGGTGGAGTGGAAGTACATTAATGGTAACAGCTGGGGTTCAGAGGAATTTGTACCAGGTGCTTGTGCCATCAATGGTCAGGGCGGGGGTAACCGTTCCTACACGGTTGCTGCCGGGACCAACATCCTACCGGCTGTAATGTTTGGTTCTTGCGCCGTCTTTACGCCAGTTCCTGTCAATGTGACTTTTATGCTCAGCATGCAAGGCCAAACGGTGAGTGCCAACGGTGTTCACATTGCTGGTTCTTTCCAGGGATGGAATCCATCAACCTCTCCGTTGACCCAAGATCCTCAAAATCCAAGTGTTTGGTCCTATACCCATAACGGCTTGATGTCTGGTGATACCATTTACTACAAGTTTATCAACGGGAATGCCTGGGGTCAAGACGAATCGGTTAGTGGTTCTTGCGTTTTCCCCGGTACCGGTAACCGTTTCTTGATTGTGCCTCTGGTGAACTCAACACTAAGCCTTGTCGGCTTTGGCTCTTGTTCTGCCTCCAATCCCATCATTACATTCCGAGTTAACATGACTGGTCTTACCATCGATTCGGCTGGTGTGGGTATTGCAGGTACCTTAAACGGTTGGAATCCAGCATCCACACGGATGACTCAGGATCCTGCCGACCCCAATATTTGGACCTATTCAACGCCTTTGGCTACGGGTACTACGGTACTTTACAAGTTTATTAACGGCGATGCCTGGGGTGATGATGAGCTTTTGAACGATTCTACATGCGGTCAGCCTAATGGTTTTGGTTCGTACAACCGACTCTATGTTGTGCCTGCTTTACCAACCACCTTACCTGCGGTGGCCTTTGGTTCTTGCAACCCACCTGCGCCGGTATTGGCCAACTTGAGTGGTCGTTATAGCTATAACAATACCGCCAATACCCCAATGACCAATTCAGTCGTTCGTTTGATGAACGGAACTACGGTTGTGGCTACCGATAGCACCGATGCAATGGGTGATTACCTCATCTCGGGTGTTGCCCCCGGTTCGTATACCCTGAGCGCTGTAACCAGCAAGCCATGGGGTGGTGTTACTGCCTCCGATGCCCTCTTGGCAACCCGTCACGTTGTTGGTGCTTTGGTTCAGAGCGGTTTACGCCTTAAGGCTTGTGATGTGAACGGTTCCAATACCGTAACCTCCGGTGATGCCTTGTTGATTAACCGTCGTTTCTCCGGTGGCATCGCTACATTCAGCGTAGGCAATTTTGCCAATAGTGACCCAGCTGTCACCGTTGGATCAAGCAACGTAACTCAGAACATCCAAGCTATTTGTTTTGGTGATATCAACGGATCGTACAGCCCTTCAACCGCAACCCGTCTTGCTTCGGTGTCCTTAAACGATGGCGGTTGGTCCTTCAGCCGTACGCTGGAAATCTCCAGTGAACAGTCGCTTGCCTTGGGTTCTGTTTCTTTGGTCTTGAATGTTCCTGCCGGCGTTGAAGTGGTCGGGGTTCAGTCCAAACTGAATGGAGGAAACCTTGATTATCAATTGGTAGGTAATCAACTTCGTTTGGGTTGGTATCATGCCGAAGGTTTCATGGCCGAGGCTGGACAAACCTTGGTAGAACTTCAAATCAAAGCCAACAGGGATGTTAAAGCCTCTGAGTGGTCTTTGGGCGAGGAAACGGAGTTGACCGATGTATGGGCCCAGGCCTTTGCAGGTGCAACGCTTCGTATTCCTTCTTTGAAGGCAGGTAACTCGACACTCAGTGTATATCCTAACCCTGTTGTGCAAAACCTAGGTATTCGCATGCCTTTGGCATCTTCAGCTCGTCTTCAAGTGGACGTTTTGGATGCTACGGGTCGTGTGGTCTTGAGTCAACTTTTTGAGGCTTCTGCCGGTGTTTTTGCCAAGGAAGTACCTGTAGAAGGTTTGGCCAAGGGTCAGTACATGTTGCGAGTTTCGGAACACGGTGCTGAGGGAACTATCCTCCATAGCACACGTTTCGTCCGCTAAGTTGCTTATAGCCACCTAGGCCTAAGTAATTCTTTTTAATCGTAGTCCCAAAGACCCCGGTTCCTCCAAGGAGCCGGGGTTTTTGCTTTTGGGCCGATTCCTATTCAAAAACTCCCGAGAAGAAACCCAAAGTTTTGCACAAAAAACCCGTTTTAGCGCTTCAAATGCTGTTTTGTCTGTTGAAAGTCGTTGAATGTGAACTTTTTGTAAAAACAGTTGTTTTTAGAGTATTAACCTTTAAAACCCCATTTATGGTACCAAACAACACCTTTTTGATGGCTTCCCTCCAACCGGGGGATGTCACCGGTTTCACATTCTTTGTGGGACTCATGGCCATGTTTGCCGCATCCGTCTTCTTTTTCTTTGAAAGAAGTCAGGTGGATGGCAAATGGAAAACATCCCTCCTGGTTTCGGGATTGATTACCATGATTGCCGCCGCGCACTATTATTACATGCGCGATTACTACCTCAATGCGTTGGCCCACAATGCAGCCGGAGGTTTAAGCTTTGGCATGGATGGTTTTGTAAACCCATCGCCCACACAATTCCGTTACATTGACTGGACCTTAACGGTACCCTTGATGTGCGTTGAATTCTACTTGTTGCTGAAGCCTTACGGTGCTAAGCAAGGTCTTTTGTGGAAGATGATTGGTTACTCCGTCCTCATGTTGGTTGCCGGTTATATCGGCGAAGCTGTGCAGCCTGAGTCCACCATCCTTTGGGGTGTGATCTCTACGTTGGGCTGGGCTGGTATCGTTTACGAAGCCACAGCAGGTTCTGTAGCCGGTATGGCCCGTGAATCCGGTGATGCCAATCTCCAGAACGCTATTCGTTTGCTCCGCAATTTTGTCTTGGTAGGCTGGGCGATCTATCCTATCGGCTACATGTTGATGCCAGGTAACCTTTTGGCTTCATACAGCGGGACTTTCAATATCGACTTGTTGTACAACATCGGTGATGCGGTTAACAAAATCGGTTTTGGTTTGGTGGTTTATCAAATGGCCATCACCGCGTCCAAGAAGTAATTTCTTTTTGGATTCTGTGTCCATGCGGCCTCTCCTTGATTGGAGAGGCCGTTTTTTTTGGGGGTGGGTGGTGGTTTTTTCGGTATTCCCCAACCTTATGGACCGGGCCTGTAGCTTCCGTTGACATCCCCGGTACACAGGGTCTTTAAAATAGTCCGCCCTGTTAGCGTTCCGGAGACTTGGACCGTTGGAACTTCGCTGACCCAATCCCCTGCGCCAAAGCTTTGTATTTGTCCGGAATACCGGAGCGTAATGAGGAGGGCGTCGTTGGCATTAATTGCCCCGTTGCCATTTACATCCGCCGCCCGTTGGGCCAGGCCTTGGAGGGGTTGGACTTGGGCAAAATGCAGGGCCACTGCAAGGGCATCCGAGGCATTTAGACCACCGGGAATCTTGTCGGGTAAAGCGCGGAGCTGGTAGAGATCGGACGCCAGACCATGAAAACCAAAGAACCCGTTTTGGTTGATGGAGCTATCGCTGTACCATTGGCTTCGTCGGAGAATTTGAACTTTTCCTTGGCTGATGGTATCCAAATGGGTGTTGGCATAAAGCACTTGTCCTAATAGACGGTTCGGTCCGGGGAGATCCAGGCTGTCTTGATAGATTCGTATATAATCGATTTGCAAGCTATCGGCCTGAAAGAGGGGCGATGATCCGGCCAGCATGGCCACATTCATCAGTACATATTGGGGCGCATCAAAAGGCCAGTTGGCTGACGTCCGTTGAGATGGTTGGTAGGTGTAGAGGGTTTGGCCGTTGATCGCAAACGTAAGTTGTTGAGGGCTCCAGTCCAGGCTGTACGTTTGGAATTGACTGCCGGCTCCCTGCACCCGGCGCGTGGCGGTGTTCACGGTTGCTCCAAAACTAGACGGTGTATGGACGCTGCTATGAACGATTTCGGGTTGGCTGCCCCAATGTTCCATGATGTCGATTTCACCACAAGCGGGCCAGGCTGCGCCGGCGAATCCTTGTTGTTGCCAAAAGGCACCCGGTTCTTGAATGTTGCGGCCCAGGGTCCACAGGGCCGGCCAAGTGCCTGCGGCCATGGGTAAGCGGGCCCTGCACTCCACGCGGCCGTACCGAAAGGCAAACTTGGAATTTAGCCTTGCCGAGGTAAAGGCTTTGGTCACCCCTTGCTGGGTGTGGTTTTGTCTGCGGACGACAAGATTCAGGGCGCCGTTGGCAAGGTATGCGTTGCCGGGTGCGTTGGTGTAGTGTTGTAATTCATTGTTATACCAACTGTTGCCGTTGGGGAGCAGGGTTTGAAAAAACCATTTGTTGGTATCAATTCCGGCGTCCCCGTCAAATTCATCGCTCCAAACCAAAGCCCGCCCTCCTGCATAATAGCCGCTCGTATCAAGCTGGAAATCATCCAGGTAGGCGAGGACTTGGTCGTTGTTGTTTTCGCCGTTGATTTGGAGAACGATGCGGTTAAAATCTTGGCGTTGAAGTGGTGGTAGGGAGTTTGCGTTGAGATTAATCCACGGGTCCCTCCGGAAATCAAAAACAACCTCTTGCCATTGATTGATGCCAAGGGGTTGGATGATTTCGGATTGAGTGCTCCAGGGCATGGTTAATCCGTTGTTTTGGAGCTTGAGGGAAATTCGAGGTGCTTGGTTCCCGCTGAGCCCGCTGGAGGGAATATATACCTTGAGTTTGAATCGGGAATGCGCAAGGAGGTTGAGGTTCCAGGGCAGGTCTAGCCGTGTATTGGCGTAGGTTCCGCCTTGGTCGTGGTATCGAAGTACTCCGCTGGATGGATTGAATGGATGAGGGTAGGGGTTGTTGAACGGGTACTGAATCTGGCATTGGTCGCCAAACCAAGACCATGAACTGGTTGGGCCCTCAAATGAATCGATGAGGTTGGGGGTGTTTTGGGCAAAGGCCCCGATGTTTGACGCCAAGATGATGGCTAGGACTAGACCGATTCGTAGCCTGTTGGCGGTTTGGGTCATGGGGTTGTGTTTTGGCCTGAAATCAAAAAGGGGATTACGGTTGCGGACGTAATCCCCTTGGAGGTTGATCGTAATCGCTTGTGCGGTCCCGTAGGGATTCGAACCCCAAACCTTCTGATCCGTAGTCAGATGCTCTATCCAATTGAGCTACGGAACCTTTGAGCGGTCGCAAATATAAGGCTTCTGAAGGCACAGGAGGAATTTTGTTGGCGGACTGCAGGGGATTTTTATTTTAATGCTAAAAAAAATAGAAAAACCAATAAAATTAGTATTTAACTTTATGGTCTAATTTAAATTCTCAAAAGATGACTTTTTTGGCTATGAATATGCGTTGGATGCGGAAGCGCCTGGGTTGGACCCAGGAGGAATTGGCGGAGCGTTTGGGGGTGGGTCGTTCGGTGATTGGATCGTACGAGGAGGGGAGGGCTGAACCCCGGTCTACAGTTTTGCTGGCCATGTCCCGTTTATTTGATTGTACGTTGGAGGACTTATTGCAGGAGGACGGGGAGTCGGGGGCCTGGGGTCCTTCGCTTTCGTCCAGAGCAGCCGGGGATAGCCTGAGGGTGCTTACAGTTGGGGTGGGGGACTCGGATCTCCAAGAGCGAATCAGTCTGGTCCCGGAGCAGGCGGCGGCTGGTTATTTGCAAGGCCATCGGGATGCCGATTACGTGTCTCGCTTGCCGGCCTTTCGCTTGCCGGTTCCGGAGCTGAGTGCTGAGAGGACCTACCGCCTTTTTCAAATTAAGGGTGACAGCATGCTGCCGGTTCCCGATGGGTCTTATGTCGTTGCAGAATTTGTTCCCGATTGGCGCAGCTTACGCGCCGGTCAATGCGCTGTGGTTTTATCCCGGGGGGATGGCTTGGTCTACAAGCGGATTTACCCTGCCTTGGAGCAGGATGCCTTGGAATTGCGTTCCGATCATCCTGCGTACCAGCCGTACCGGGTATCGCTGGATCAGGTTATGGAGGTTTGGAGGGCGTTGGGGTATCTCTCGTTTCGGTTGCCGGATTTGTCTGGTCATGATCCGCTAAAGGATACCGCGATGCTTCCTCGCCTGCAGTCCCTTGCGGCGGAGTTGCAGGGTTTAGTTTACAGCATGAAGGCCTAATGAACGATGTATTTGCGCGTTCACAGCCATTTCAGTCTGGGCTACGGGGTTTGCTCTCCGGAGCAAATTCTTGCAAGAGCCTCGGAGTGCGGTTGGGATACGCTGGTCTTGACGGATATCAATACCACGGCTGGTGTTGCGGATTGGATGCGTCTGGCTCCTCGCTACGGGATACGCCCCTTGGTGGGATTGGATTGCCGTAGCGGTCAGCGTAGGGATTATGTGCTAATTGCTCGGAATAACAGGGGGTACGAGGAGATATGTCGGCGTTTGACGGCTTTTTTGAGGGAAGACGGGGTATGGCCCTGCCCTGCCGAGCCTCATCCTGATCTATGGGTAATTTATGAGGGTCCACGGGGTCCCGGACATCGTCTTCGGGAAGGGGAGTGGGTAGGCTTGTCTTCGAGGGATTTGCATCGTTTGGGGGATTTATCATCTTGGATAACCTGGGATCGCATGCTGGCCATGGAAACGGCTACGTTGTTGAGGTCCGAGGATCGTATGATGCATCGTTTGTTACGAGCCATTCATCACAACTTGTTGTTATCATCGTTGGATTCTTCGTACGATCAGGCTTTTTCCGGGGATGTATTGGAATCATCCACCCTTGTTTTTGAACGATTCCAGACCTATCCGGATCTGCTTTACCGAAGCACCCGCTTATTGGAGGGATGCCGTATTTATTGGGAGATAGGCCCGATGTTTCCGCACAAGAACCTTTCGAAATACACGGGTAACGAAGAATTGGATTATCGTTTTTTGTGTTTCCTGGCTCGTGCCGGAATCAGGAATCGGTATGCAAATCCTCCCGATGAATTGCAGACCCGTTTGGATAAAGAGTTGAGTATCATACGTCAAAAGCGTTACGTGGCTTATTTTTTGATTAACTGGAAAATTCTCAAATTTGCCAGGGAATCGGGTTTCTTTTATGTGGGTCGGGGCAGTGGAGCCAATAGCTTGGTCGCCTACCTGCTTTTTATTACGGATGTGGATCCGCTGGAGTTGGATTTGTTTTTTGAGCGTTTTATCAACCTCTACCGGCGCAATCCTCCGGATTTTGATTTGGATTTTTCATGGCAGGATAGGGATGCCGTTCTGCGCTATGTTTTTGGGCGCTTTCCTCATGTGGCCCTGCTGGGAACCCATGTTTGTTATCAGCATCGTTCGGCCGTCCGGGAATTGGGCAAGGTTTTTGGCCTCCCCGCCGATGAAATTGAGGCTCTTGCCGGTATGCGGGGATTAAATCCTGATTCGGAGGGTTTGGATCGAACGGGGCGTTTGGTTTTGTATTATGCCGAACGCATGCAGGGTCTACCTTCCCACCATAGTATTCATGCCGGCGGTGTATTGATTACGGATTCTTCGGTTGAGCAGTACACGGCTTGTTTTTTTCCACCCAAGGGCTTTCCTACCGCGTTGTTGGATATGCATTCGGCTGAGGATCTGGGGTTTCACAAATTTGATTTGCTTAGTCAGCGAGGTTTGGCCAAAATCAAGGATACGTTGTTGTTGATGGGGTCGGTTCGGGGCAATTGGGTTAATAGGATTTTGCGTGATATCCCTCGTATTAAGCGTAATCCAAGAGTTCGCGCCCTGTTGGAGCAAAGCCAAAGCGTCGGGTGTTTTTATATTGAATCGCCGGCCATGCGGATGTTGTTAACCAAATTACGGGTTCACGATTACCTGGGTTTGGTTGCGGCAAGTTCAGTTATTCGGCCTGGGGTATCTTCATCGGGTATGATGAGGGTTTATATCGAAAGAGAACGATGCCCGGAGCGACGTTCCGAGGCTCCGGATGCCCTCAAAAAATTGTTACCGGAAACCCATGGTGTGATGGTTTACCAAGAAGATGTGATTCGGGTAGCGCATGTTTTGGGAGGCTTGAATCTGGCCGAAGCTGATGTGCTTCGACGCTCCATGAGCGGTAAGCACAGGGGGCTTTCCGAGTTGCAGGATTTGGAGCGACGCTTTGTGTCCGGGGCTGTAGGGTTGGGACACGGGGAAGATTTGGCCAAAGAGCTTTGGAGGCAAATCGAGGGTTTTGCCGGGTATGCTTTCGCCAAAGGCCATTCGGCATCCTACGCGGTGGAGAGTTACCAATGCCTTTATTTGAAGGCTTATGCTCCTTTGGCCTACATGGTCGCGGTGTTGAATAACGGAGGAGGTTTTTACAGTGCCGAGGAGTATTTGGAGGAGGCCCGTCGTCTGGGTGCCGTTGTGGAGGGGCCCTGTGTGCAATACAGCGGGGATGCTGTTTTGCTGGAGGGTGCCTGTATACGTTTAGGGCTGGGTTGGATTCGTGGACTGGAAGAGCGCAGTATTCAAGGTATACTCCAAGCCCGCAGCAGCGGAGGTTTGTACCGCAGTATAGAAGATTTTTGTTGGCGTTCGGGATTGGGTTTGGAGCAGGCGATTTTGGTCTGGAGGGTTGGCGCTTTGCGTTGCTTGCAACCGGTTCGTTCGTTGGCCCTGTGGTCTATGCGGTTATTTTACAGCAGCGGTGTTCAGGTCCCTCGTAGGGGGTCTCCGTTCTCGGCTTTGTTTGCATCGGAACCCTTGCAGCCTTTGGTTTTGCCGGTAAGAGCCAAGGATCCTGATGAGGGAACGCGATCGCTCTCAGAGGATCGGCTTCGTCAGGCGTACGACGAAATCGAGTTGTTGGGTTTTCCGCTGGTTCATCCTTTTGATTTGTTGGATTGCTCCGGTTACGGTCCGCTTTTGAGTTTGGACTCAACCCTGCCTGCGGGGGCCTTGGTGAGTCTGGATTTGTATGCGGTGCATCTTCGGAATGTACGAACGGTTCGGGGTGAGCGAATGGCTTTTGGAACCTGGAGAGACCCCTCGGGTTCTTGGGTGGATACGGTTCATTTCCCGCCCCAATTGAGGTCGTGGCCTTGGAAAGGGCGCGGTATTTATCGTCTTAGCGGCATCCTTCGCGTAGAGTACGATTATCGTTTTGTTGAGGTTTCATCCATGCACAAGCGGGCCTATGTCTCCCTTGAATCCGCCTCCTTTGCCGCCTGATTCCGAGAGCGTAACGTCGGCCTCCTTTGACGGGGCACGTTGTGTTTTGCATTTGGATTTGGATACGTTTTTTGTTTCGGTTGAGCGTCTTATGGATGATCGATTGCGGGGTAAGCCGTTGATTATTGGGGGAGGAGGAGATCGGGCTGTTGTTTCGTCGTGCAGTTACGAAGCCCGTTCCATGGGGGTTTCTTCGGGTATGCCTGTTCGCATGGCTTTGCGTTTGTGTCCGGAAGCGATTTTGGTGAGGGGTCATGCCGAGCAATACGGGGAATACAGTCGTATGGTGACTTCGCTGGTTCAGGAGGCATTGCCCGTGGTCGAAAAGGCTTCGGTGGATGAATTCTATGCGGACCTGAGTGGAATGGACAAGTACATGGGCTGTCTTCGATTGGCAACGGAACTGCGAACCCGCATCGCTCGTGAAACCGGTTTGCCTTCTTCGTTGGGGCTTTCGGTCAACAAAACCGTTTCCAAGGTTGCCACCGGGCAGGCCAAGCCGGATAATCAACGCTGTGTTCAACGTGGTGACGAGGCTCGTTTTTTGGCGCCACTTTCGGTTCGCAAAATTCCGATGGTAGGTCCGGTCTGGTCATCCCAACTGGAGGAGTTGGGCTTGGGGCGTATTCGCCAATTGCAGGAGGTTCCCCGCGATTATCTGGTTCGTCTTTTTGGAAAAAACGGAATCATGCTTTGGGAGAAAGCCCGGGGTGTGGATCATCAGCCGGTACTCCCTTACCGGGAGCAAAAGTCTCTTTCGGCAGAGCGGACGCTGGAGCAGGATAGCGCGGATGGGGTGTTTCTCCAAACCAAACTTCGTGCCCTTGCCGAAGGTTTGGGACACGATCTTCGTTCACAGGGTTTGGTGGTGGGGTGCTTGACAGTTCGGCTGCGTTACGCCGATTTTGAAACGGTCAGTAGGCAACAAAAAATACCTTACACGGCGTCGGATCGGGTGATTATGGAAACGGCCTGTGTTTTGTTTGAACGATTGTACACCCGGCGAATGAGGGTTCGTTTGGTTGGCCTGCGTTTGAGTGAATTAAGCAGGGTGGGGGCTCAGATGGATTTGTTTGGGGATCCCGCTCAGGAGGGCGCTTTGCACAAAGCCCTGGACCGCATCAAAAATCGCTTTGGAGTGCAGTCGCTACGTTGGGCCGGAGGTATGGGCTAAACTGCGGCGTCCCGTAACAATTCCCGCATATCTTCGATGCCGCCGGCATTGAAGAGACCGGTTACACCGCTCTGCTGAAGCATTTGCATGGCCATGGCACTGCGGGCGCCGCTACGGCAATACAGGAAACGAGGTTCGGGCAATTCGGCAATCCGGTCGCTATGATCCAAAATTTCTTGGTGAGGGATATGAATACTGCCTTCAATATGGTCTTGTTGGTACTCGTCGGTGGTCCGAACATCAATCAGAGCGTAGGTGCCGGATCGGATGGATTCTAGGGGCTGGGTGGTCATGGTTAAATCGGAAGGAACAAAAAGAAATCGATGGGTAAAAAAAAGAAGAGAAAAGAAAAATTCAGAAAGCTGGAAGAAAAATTCAAAAAAACAAAATAAAAATCAGGATAAACACCCCGGCTGTGGCGAACCAAAGTTTGAAATCCACCTTGGGCCTACCCTGTTCGGGAATGGGAACGTTGTATTCTGGTTTTTGGGGTCTGAACTGGTGGTAGATATGAAGCACCACCAGGCCTAACAAAAACTGAACAATCAATTCGTAAAAGTGCCCACGAATTCCGTGGATAAGAGCAATAAAGGCTGAACTAATCAACCAAGGCAAAAAGAGGCTGTAACGAACAAATTCAGCCCGGGATTCTTCGTCTTCGGCGACCCGTTGTTCTCTTCCGTTAAACAATAGGGGAGGGAGAAAAAAGCGTGCCAAAGCAAGAAATCCAACAAAAGCGAAAATGCCCAAGACGACCCGGACACCCAGGTTGAGTCCGGTGGCAACAAAAACTTGTCCAACGTATTGGGGAATAAAAAGGCCCGCTACGGCGCCGCATAACAAACGACTAAAACCATGCAGGCTGGTCCAGATGATAAGCCCCAAAGAAATACCGTTCATCCACAAAAATTCCCAGCGTTGGAGAAGGTAGAAGGCGGCGAAGGCAAAAAGCAAGGGACCTATAAAATACGCACCAATGGTAGAACCACCGGACCAACCCGCACCTTGAATGACCGAGTCCTCTGAAATTTGGTCAATAACCAAGCCGTAATAATGCAATTCAGGCCGTAAACCTTCGAGCTGGGCCAAAATATACGAAATGAGTATAAGAGGAATCCGAACCAGGTAATACCCAATGATGCCCAAACAAGCGTTGTTAAGGATAAGGGCCCGCTGCTCGGCGGAGGTCCAAAGGGGTATATAGGGCTTTTCGTCGTATTCGTCCATGGGAGGTGACGTTTCGATTCCTTGGCAAAAGTACGTATAAGGAGCCGTCTATGGGATTTAGGCTTCGGCGTAGGTTGTCAAATGGCTCAGTGAGGGATGCAGGGTTCCTTGGTCTAGGAGGCGCGCCTTGCTAAGGTTGAGGGGTAATTCAGCTTGGGGTTCGCTTTGTTGCGATGCGATGAAGGGGAGGAGAAAATGTTGGGAAAGCGCCCGACTAAATTCTCCCGAAGCTTCCCGGGGTAATTCACAAGGTAAATTATCCACAGCCATCAGGTCTACACCATAACTCAAGAACGGAGGAATTTCGGACAGGTCCAAACGGGAAACGCCGTAGTACGGATCCTGAATGGTGGTAGCGCGGGTGGTGATGGGAACCGAGCCTTGGATATCGCAGGAAATATCGGCTATCTGGCTCACCCTAAACGAGGATTGTTGGATATCCGAAACCTCAAAATGCCGTGGGCCTCGGGGATCCCAATAAATGGAATTGATCAAGACATCACCACGGCTCAGAAAAGGAGCCAAAGCGGATCGGTAGGTCCCCGGGTTTTGGTAAAAGGCTGCTTCATCAAAAGGACTTCCGTCAAGGCTTTGGACCATGTGTTTGGATTCCAGCAGAACATAGGCCGGCTTATGGTGAAGGGAGGACCAAGGCTGCTCGGGTAATTTGAGAATTGCGGAAGGTTCCACAGCCTCAATTTCGGCATCATGAAGCATTTGTAAAACCCCCTGACCCACCCTTCCGCTGCCGCACAAAACCAATAAGCAGGGATCCAAGGTGAGCTTTTTGGCCCAGGATTGCAGGCCCTCGTAGGAGCCTACCTGCGCTGCGGAAGGAATTTGATGGTCACCATTTCGAAGGCAACGCATACGCAGTGCATGCCAAGCACCCACAATTCCGGCCCAATGCCCGAAGGCAACGGTCCTTCGACCGTTATCATCGGTCATGAGTTCGTAATCAAACAGGGTAATGTTTTCACGAACCATGTGCTGCATCATGGGTCTGTTGTAGGGCTGGGCCTTGATGGTATGCGAAAAAAAGGCATAAGCCATACCGGGTGCAAGGCTGGACAGGGACACCTCCTTGACCCCCAGAACCAAGGAGCTGCCTTCCAGGTTTTCTGAAATCTGGCAACCGACTTCCTGGTATTGCTCGTCGGTAAAGCATCGTAAGGTTGAGGGCTGTACCACAATGCGCAATCCTTCAAAGCGATTCAACAGTATTCGGCAATCCTCCGGTACCAAAGGTGTACGGAGGTCGGGTGGTGTTTTGGATTCGCGCAGGATTCCCAATTGCAGGGTCTTCATGGGTAGGGGTATGGTGGATTGGTTTATCGTTGGCTTGGTTTATCGTTGGCTTGGTTGGTCGGAAGGCTGAACCTTAGGTTTCGCCTGGTTTTGGGGCAGGAGTTCATCCAACAAACGATGACCCGGTACAACGTGCCGTAGATTCCACAACACAAAACGAATATCAACCCCAATCGAGCGGCTGTAATCTTTGTTCCAGGCAAAATCGTTAATCGTGGCCCCAAAGGCGCGATCAAAATTCAGGCCGACCAATTCACCGTCTGCATTCATCACCGGCGAACCCGAATTCCCCCCGGTTGTATCCAGGTTGTACAAAAAGGCCACCGGAATCGAAGAAGGGGATTCCATGGCGACTTTGGTGCGGGTTTGATCCGCTTCCGCGGCAACCGCTTGCAGTCCCAAATCCCCAAAGCGGTTTTCACTCAAGGGTTGGCTATTAACCCCTGTACGTCGAGTGGCGCGCCAAAGGGCGGAGTCCAAAGCATAATCGGGGTGACCACTGGCTGCTTTTTGGAAGAGACCCGAAAGGTGAGTGAAAGGCTCATGGTACACGGCATCATCCGGCCGGTAGCCCTGAACCCGACCGTAGGTCAGTCGAAGGGTTCCGTTGGCATCCGGCACAAAACCATCCTGCCCTGAGGCTTGCAGGCGTAAATCCATGAAGGTCGGTAACAACGTGTTAATGCGGGCATTCCAATCAGCTTGATCCTTTTTGATGCGCTGCGTGAGCGACCACCAATAAGCACCTATTTCGACGTTTTGACCTTTGTAGGCCGGAAAATCCCCGGATTTCTGGAGACGTTGCAACCAAGAATCCCAGGCCTTGGCCGAAGGCGTAGGCCGAAGGTCCGGGTGCATAGCCACAAAATAGGCCAGTACCTTGACTTCCAAGGCCGGCCTCCATGTTGCCTTGTTCGCCTTGGCCCATGCTTCCAAGGCGAGGTCTTCGGCTTTGATTAAGGAGTCCAAGGACGAGCGATTGGTGTGATTCGCCCGCTTTTGGCGGCTTTCCGCATTTTTGAGCAACCATTGCAGGGTACGGGATTGGGATTGCATGGGTCCCATGTTCAAATGCAAATCGGCATGCTGGGCCATAAGGCCGTAGAGGGAGTCCAATTGATCCAATTGTGAGCGTTGTTGGGAATTGGCTAAAGATTTAGCCAAGAGGTCTTTGGCCTCGAATTGTTCCAGTATGGGAGTACGTTGTAGACCCTGAATTTTACCTCGGTAATTTTTGGCGGTATTGCCCAGGGATTTAATGCGGGACGACCAAAGCAAAGCTTCGGCGGTGGAAATCCGGCTCTGGTCTTCGAGGGTTTGAATCAGCCACTCAAAATTATGTTGCGTAATGGGCAATAATTTTTGTTGTTGATAGCGCAGGTAGGAGGTCGGGTAATGCCGAAAGGTTCTACCGGGATAACCCATGACCATAACAAAATCTTCTTCCTTCAGGGGCTGGCTCGCAATCGGAAGGAAAGCGGTAGGTACCACGGGGATATTGTCCGGGTGATAGCCCCGATTTTCTCCACGCGGTCCGGTATAGGCCCTCAAAAAGGTGTAGTCGCCGGTATGTCGCGGCCAAACCCAATTGTCCGATTCCCCTCCAAACTCCCCAATGGCCCTCGAAGGAACATAAACGAGGCGTAGATCTCGTAGGATCCGGTACCGAAAAAGCAGGTAAGATTTACCGGGAAACATTTCGGCAACTTCGTAGACAAGGCTGCTATCTTGGGCGTAGGCGTCTTTTTCGAGGCGTAACATCTTTTCACGTATGGCCTTTTGGCGTTCCAAAGGTTGTTCTGGACCCGGTAAATCCGCCAGAACGGCCGGGCTGCAATCTTCAAAGCCCACGGTGATGCGAAGGCTTAACCCTTTGGCAGGGATTTCATCCTTCAATTCTTGGGCGTAGAAACCGTTTTGCAAGTGATTCTTGTCGGGAGTGCTGGCCGTAGCTACCGCGTCAAAGGCGCAGTGATGGTTGGTCATTAACAGACCTTGGGATGAAACAAAGGCCCCTGAACATCCGCCGACCCGTACCAAGGCCGGTAAAATTCCGCTATCGCTCAGGCTGAGGATACGCTCCGGATCCAAGCGCAGACCGGCCTTTCTCAGGGCCTCTCGTTGAATCGCAGTGGGAGGAAACATGCCTTCGTCGGGTTTGGCATGGGCCTCAACGGGGCCAAGGAACGAAGCATGGATAAACAGAAGGGTCGTCAAAAAAACAATTCGGGGCATGGATTTAGTTTTGTTGTAGGTTGTCAAGAATCAAGCGATGAGCGGCCTGCATCATGGAGCGGGCTTTTTGGTCGGTAGGGCCTTCAAAATCGGAGGATCTTAGGGATTTTAACACATCAAATTGCAAGGTTACCCCAAAGGGCAAAGGCAAAAATTTCCACCGAGCCAATTCCCAAGATCGTTGAACGGCGATGGGAATTAACTCAATGTTGGGAACTTCCTGCATAATTTGTTCCAGCCCACCGCTTTTGAAAGTGCCTAGCTTTCCGCCTCGGGATCGGGTTCCTTCAGGAAAATAGAGTACACTTTCGCCGCTGGACTGAATTCGCTGTCCCAGGCTACGCATAGCCGCCAGGGATTGGTTCGGATTTTTGCGTTGCAAAGCAATAACCCCACCGGTCACAAAATTGTAGGAAATGGATGGAACGCCGGAGGCCAATTCGGCTTTGGAAACCAAAACCGGTCTAAAGGCCCTTAGCTTCCAAATCAAGGGAGGAATATCGTTAAGGCTTTGGTGATTGGCCACAAAAATTCGGGTGATACCACGGAAGGAGGGGTTAGGGAAAGGATTTTTTTTCTTCCAAGCCACACGACAGCCGTTGACCAACAGGCTTTGGTAAAGCAAGAGGTTCATCACCCGAATGCCTTGCTGATGTGCTTCGTACCCTCGCCACCGGTAAGCCAAACGCAGGATAGGGTCAAAACACAAAACGGTTAATCCAAAAAACACCAAATAAACCGGGGTGCCCAACCAACCCAAGAGCCAGGACAGGACCAAAGAGGCCTTGGCGGTTGATGGTTTAGGGGTCATGGGGTCAACAATTGCGCAAGAGGATGGTGGACTTTCGAGAGGTCCACGGAGTCCCGAAAATAGGCATGGCCAGGCCCAGGAATCAAAAAATCATGGGAATGCAATCCATTATGCTTTCCAAACGTTTAAGTAGAATGAATCAATACGTTGTGGGTCTGGGTTTGGTGGTGGTGGTCTTGCTTGTCTGGGCCTTCTTGAAGCTGGGTATAGCCGAGCGAGTTCCTGAACCTACGTTTCAAAAGGTAGCCGTTTTACCGCATGGGGTAGAAATCCGGGCTTATCCCCCCTTGAACATTGCCAAAACCACCATGCGGGATGCTTCTTTGGGTCAAAGCGCCAACGAGGGTTTTCGACGAGTGGCAAGGTACCTTTTTGGGGGTAATCGGGATCGTGAGGCCATGGCTATGACGGCTCCTGTGGTCATGGAAATGGGTGAACAACCGGCTTTGTATTTCTTTATGCCCTTTGATCGAAGTTTGGAGGCCTTGCCTGCAACTGTCGACAGCAGTGTACGCCTTCAAACCCAACCTGCGCGCACCTTGGCCGTTTTGCGATTTGGGGGATATGCCCGCAACAAGGTCGTGAATCGCAAACACCAGAAATTGCGAAAAATATTGGCCCAAGAAGGCTGGAAGGTGCAGGGACCCTTGCTCTACATGGGTTACAATGCCCCTTGGACCCTGGTAGGTCGTCGTAACGAAGTGGCCTTGGAAGTGGTACGACAACCCTTGCCTTAAGGGCCTGTTCCCAGAACAGATACCCTTGGTGTGGAGCTGCAGGGAGTTGAACCCTGGTCCAGTCAAGCCGATCCCCGACTTTCTACATGCTTAGCGTTCCCTTGATTTTGGTCGAATACCAGGCGGGAGGCGGGCCAAAGTATTCGCTTGGGCTTTAGGTTTCTCGTTCCTTGGTCAAGCCTACCTTAGAACCAGCTCATAGTGGTCGATGCCTCCGTAGGACAGGCCTGTGAGCTCACCTGCCCGGAGACAACTCTTGCTAATTCCTAGAATTAAGCAGCGAGTGCGTAGTCGTAGTTGCCGTTTAAGGCTTGAACCATCGGATTAACGAGCAACGGTTCCAGGCTCGGCATGCTTACCGGGTCATCTAAACAAGCTGTCGATTCCGTTCAGCCCCGTAGGACAAAGATAAGCCATGACCAACCCTTAGTGGGTTCGATGATTCCAAAGCCGATCCCAGGCCAGGTCCGGTTCCGAAGGAAGGTTAGTCGGGGTGTTGACAGGTTGTTTTTGTAAAATCATGGCGCTCAGCGCCAACCAATCGGAGGGCTCAACCGTACTATCCAGGGACTCGGCTCCTCGGAAATATTGTGCAATAAAACCGGTATCAAATTGCCCTTCGACAAAAGCGGGTTGGTCCATCACCCAGCGTCCGAATTCCAAAGTGGAGGCCAGACCTTCCAGTTCAAATTCGTCCAAAGCCCTGCGCATTCTGGCCAAAGCCGCAGGACGATTCGGAGCGTGCACGATGAGTTTGGCCATTAAGGGATCGTAATGCACCGGGATTTCCATGCCCTCTTCGTATCCGGAATCCAGGCGAACCCCCGGACCTTGGGGAGGGCGGAACCGGGTTAGAGTTCCCAGGTCCGGTAAAAAATGATGGCGGGGATCTTCGGCACAGAGGCGAAGCTCTAAGCTATGCCCTTGAATACGCAGGTCTTTTTGTTCAAAAGGCAGGGCTTCACCCGCTGCAATTTGAAGTTGCAGATGAACCAAGTCCAAGCCCGTGATGCATTCGGTCACCGGGTGCTCCACCTGAAGGCGGGTGTTCATCTCCAAAAAGTAAAACGATTGATTACGGTCCAGGAGGAATTCAACCGTCCCGGCATTGCGGTATTGGCAAGCCTGAGCAACCCGAACGGCCGCTTGACCCATTTTTTCGCGTAATTCGGGACCAAGGCAAGAGGAGGGGGCTTCTTCAATGAGTTTTTGGTGACGTCGCTGAATAGAGCATTCCCTTTCAAAAAGATGGACGGTGTTACCCGCCGCATCCGCCAAGATTTGGATTTCGATGTGACGGGGATTTTCCAGGTATTTTTCAATAAAAACCGAACCATCCCCAAAAGCGCTGCGGGCTTCTGAAATTGCGGTGTTCAAAGATTCTTCAAGATCCTCGGCACGTTGAACGATTCGCATGCCCTTGCCGCCTCCACCCGCTGCTGCTTTGATCAAAAGAGGAAAGCCTATTTGTTGGGCAATGGCCAGGGCTTCGCCGGGGTCAGCGACCGGGTGATCGGTGCCGGGTACCAACGGGATATCAAAACCAGCCACGGCTTGTT
Source organism: Bacteroidia bacterium (assembly GCA_049431025.1). Taxonomy (GTDB): domain Bacteria; phylum Bacteroidota; class Bacteroidia; order UBA7662; family UBA7662; genus SYHX01. Next base: position 91,417 of record JBMTCP010000001.1, read on the forward strand.
TGGCAGCAACTTTGTTGCCCATGGTTCGAATGCTATGGGAAGAGGGACCAATCAGGACCAAACCGGCTTTTTCGACAGCCTCGGCAAAGTCAGCGTTTTCGGAAAGAAAACCATAACCGGGATGAATGGCCTGACAGCCTTTTTCCAAGGCTAAAGAAATTATCGCATCACCGCGGAGGTAAGAGGCGGACGAGGGAGCAGGCCCGATAGCATAGGCCTCATCCGCCCAACGGACATGGGGTGCATGACGGTCCGCTTCGGAATACACAGCGACTGTTTGCAGGCCTGCTTCACGGGCACTGCGCAGGATGCGCAAAGCAATTTCACCCCGATTGGCCACCAGGATTTTGTGCAAAGGGATGGGGGAATGGGCAAAGACAGAACTCATAATGCAAAGATGCTCGTGAACCTAGGTTAATTTAGCCGCGTTTCATGAAGTTCAACGATCTCTGGACCCTGGGTAAGGCGCTTTGGGAGCACGAAATGCGGCGCGAGTACCGTCAGGCTCAGGCCTTGGCCGGCTCGCTCCTCTATGTGGTAGCGGGGGTCTTTGCCGCGCAGCTTTTGCTCAAGCCTGTAGGGCCAAACGCTTGGTTGACCTTTTTTTGGCTTTTGGTCTTGTTTGCTTCGGTCTATACCGTATCACGTAGTTTTTTGAGTCAAAGCCGGGGCTTGCATTTGTATTACCGTGTTAGTGTGCCCGGTGTTGCCTGGTGGTTGACCAAGGTATTGACCGGGACCCTACAAGTTTGGTTGCTCATGGGGCTATGCGCCTTGCTTATGGCCTTTTGGATGGGCTATCCCCTCCAAGACACCCCCTTGTTTTTGTTGACCTTGGTCTTGGGTTCACCCTTGTTGGTGACCATTTTGACCCTGGTCTCGGCCCTGTCGCAGGGGGCCTCCCAGCCAGCCCAATTGATGCCTGTTTTGGGCTTTCCCTTGCTGGTGCCGGGACTCTTGCTGGTACATCGGCTTTCCAAATTAGCTTTGGATGGACTATCGCGCGATTTGGTTTGGACCTATGCCGGTGGCTTGGTAGGGTTGAACCTCATGATGCTGGCCTTGGGGGTTTTGCTTTTCCCTTTTCTTTGGCGGGATTGATATCTTTGGACCATGCCTTCATCCCCAGCGCCACGACCTCTACACCCCCTTCTCAAAGGCATGGCCGTGCTGCTCCTTGCTTATACTTTTGGTATGGGCTGGTTGGGTGATGTACCTCGAAAAGTGATCCTTAACGAGTCGGTGAGAAACCTGTACTTTCATGTTCCCATGTGGTTTGGTATGCTTTTGATGTTGCTGGGGTCGGCGGTTTATTCGGTTCGTTATTTGTTGTTGCAACAAATTCAGGACGATACCCAAGCGAATGCCTTGGCCTTGGTGGGTTTGGTTTTTGGATTCTTGGGTCTGTTCACCGGCATGGTTTGGGCACAATTTACGTGGGGAGCTTGGTGGAGTGGAGACCCCAAACAAAACGCTTCGGCCATGGGTCTTCTTTTGTACCTGGCTTATTTGGTTTTGCGCTCCTCGTTTGAGGATACTAGGCGTAGGGCGAGGATGGCCTCTGTTTATAATGTGTTAGCATTTTTTTGTCTGATCCCGCTCCTTTTTATTCTGCCCCGACTTACCGACTCGTTGCACCCGGGTAACGGTGGTAATCCAGGATTTTCGGCCTATGATTTGGATGGCCGTATGCGCTGGGTCTTTTATCCTGCCGTGTTGGGTTGGACCCTCACCGGTTGGTGGATGGCGAATTTATGGGCCCGTTTCCGCCATTTGGAAACGGTGAAACCACCCTCCAACGTAACGCTCTAATTTTTTTTATGGCTTTGATCCGAATGATTCCCTTTGCCTTGTTTTCGTTGTTGATGAGCCTCACCACGCTGGCTGCCGAGGCTTCGCCTTCTTCTACTTCGGTTGAGATGGCCGATGCCATGCGAAGCAACGGAAAAATTTATGTCGTTTTGGCGGTAGTCCTTATCATACAGGTGGGGTTATTCGCGTTTCTATGGACCCTGGACCGTCGTTTGTCACGCTGGGAGGCTTCGAATTCATCCAAACACAACCCCAATTAAATTTTATGAACCAAGAAACCTCTGGATTTTTTGAGGACGTCGTCCGAAATTTTGATAAGGCTGCCGCTTTTTTGAACCTTTCGCCTGGTCTGGCCGAGCAAATCCGGCAATGCAACAGTGTATACAAAATGCGCTTTCCGGTTCGGATTGGGGAGGATATGCATGTCATAGAAGCCTACCGCGTTGAGCATTCGCATCATCGTTTACCGACCAAAGGAGGAATACGTTATGCACCGCACGTTAACGAAAACGAGGTCATGGCATTGGCTGCCTTGATGACCTACAAATGCGCTATTGTGGACGTTCCTTTTGGGGGAGCAAAGGGTGCCGTAGCGATTGATCCTACCCAATACACAGTAGGACAATTGGAACGTATTACACGCCGATACACCACCGAACTCATCCGTAAGAACTTCATAGGTCCCGGGGTGGACGTCCCGGCTCCGGACTACGGTACCGGTGAACGTGAAATGAGTTGGATTATGGATACGTACGCCACCTTTCATTCCGGTCAAATTGATGCGATGGCCTGTGTTACGGGTAAACCGGTAACCCAAGGCGGTATTGTTGGCCGCAAGGAAGCCACCGGTTTGGGGGTTTTTTATGGAATGCGTGAAGTATGCTCCTACGCAGAGGATATGGAGTCTTGGGGTTTGACCCCCGGTTTACAGGGCAAAAGGGTGGTCGTGCAAGGATTAGGGAACGTCGGTTACCATGCCGCTCTGTATTTTGCTCGCGGTGGTTCCAAAATTGTCGGTCTCGCGGAACGCGAGGGGGCCTTGTATTGTGAAGATGGTTTGGATTTAGAGGCTGTCATGGATCATCGCCGCCGCACCGGAAGCCTCTTGAATTTTGAGGGAGCGGTGAGTATGGCGAACAGCGAAGAGGCCTTGGAATTGGATTGCGACATCCTTATTCCAGCCGCCTTGGAAAATGTCATTCATGCCGGCAATGCCCATCGTATCCGTGCCCGATTGATAGCCGAAGCGGCTAACGGTCCTGTGACTGCGGAGGCGGTGGAAATCCTCAATCAGCGGGGCGTTGTTGTTATGCCCGACATGTACCTCAACGCCGGAGGAGTAACCGTATCGTATTTTGAGTGGCTCAAGAATTTATCCCATGTTCGGTTTGGACGTTTGGGAAAGCGATTTGATGAGCGAATGCACAAGGATATCATCGAAGCGGTCGAGAGCATGACCGGGCAAACCTTGGATCATACCCGCAGGAATCTAATCGGACGTGGTGCCGAGGAATTGGATTTTGTTTATTCCGGTTTGGAGGAAACCATGGTTGAAGCCTACCGACAAATACGGGCTGTCAAAAAGGAGTTTCCTCAAATACCGGATTTCCGAACAGCGGCTTACGTGGTGGCCATCCGCAAAATAGCCCGCTCGTACGAGTCCCTGGGGGTTTTCCCTTAAGCCCGCACAACGGCTCTTAACATCAATTACAGGTTACCTCGCAGTGCTTGCTCGCGTTCGATCGACTCGAACAGGGCTTTGAAATTCCCTTTTCCAAAAGATTTAGCCCCTCTTCGCTGAATAATTTCAAAGAACATGGTGGGTCGATCTTGAACCGGTTTCGTAAACAACTGCAAAAGGTAACCGTGTTCATCCCGGTCCACCAAGATGTTCAGGGATTTGAGAATTTGGATGTCCTCCAAAATTTCACCAACCCGCTCGGTCAAATCGTCGTAATACGTTTCCGGAACATACAGAAATTCCACACCCCTGCGGCGAAGCTCGGTAACAGTATGCACGATATCGTAGGTTTCCACGGCAATGTGTTGAACACCGGCGCCTCGGTAAAACTCGATATACTCTTCGATTTGTGATTTCTTCTTGCCTTCGGCCGGTTCGTTGATGGGGAATTTGACGTACCCGTTGCCGTTCGAAACCACCTTGGACATAAGGGCCGAATATTCGGTGGAGATGTCCTTGTCGTCAAACGTGATGAGTAACTGAAAGCCCATGACTTTCTCGTAAAATTCAACCCAGGTGTTCATGGCCCCGAGTTCAACATTCCCCACGCAGTGATCGACATATTGGAGTCCCACAGGCTCAACCGCCAGTTTCCATCGGGGCTGGTCAAAACCGGGCATGAAAAGCCCGTGGTAATTTTTGCGTTCAACAAAGCGATGAACGGTATCCCCGTAGGTATGTATGGAAGCCATCACCACCGTGCCATGAGCATCTTCGAGCACCTTTGGGGCTTGATGGGGGCGGGCACCCCGGGCTACCGTGGCCTCAAAGGCCGCTGCGGCATCGTCCACCCACAGTGACAGAAATTTAACCCCGTCACCGTGTTCTTCGACATGCTTTGAGATTTCCGTACCCGGGTGCAGGGAAGAGGTAAGGACCAATCGAATTTTATTCTGCTGTAAAACGTACGAGGCCCTATCCTTGAGACCGGTTTCCGGGCCCGCATAGGCAATCAGTTCATAGCCAAAGGCAGCCTGATAATAGTAGGCCGACTGTTTGGCATTACCGACATACAGTTCCAAGTGGTCCGTGCCCAGGAGGGGAAGAAAGTCCTCGTTGACCGAGGCGGTATGGGGTTGGGTCAAGGTTTCGTTCATAATTTGTTGAAAGAATTGCGTATAGGGTTTATTCGTAGGCGGATTCCATCCAAGAGCGGTAATACTTTCCGTCGTCCAGTGCCATCGCGTTTTGGGTTATGGCCAAGGGTTTAAAGGTGTCAATCATGACAGCGTATTCATCGGTCGAGGTTTTGCCAATGCTGCGCTCGTAGGCTCCGGGATGTGGTCCGTGGGGAATACCCCCGGGGTGTAAGGTGATTTGACCGGGCCCTATATCGTTGCGACTCATAAAATCCCCATCCACATAGTACAGAATTTCTTCGGAATCAATGTTGGAGTGGTTGTAGGGAGCCGGTATGGAAAGCGGGTGGTAATCGTAAAGTCGGGGACAAAAACTGCAGACCACAAAGCCTTTGCTTTCAAAGGTTTGATGAACAGGAGGCGGTTGGTGTACCCGGCCAGTAATGGGTTCAAAATTGTAGATGCTGAATCCGTAAGGGAAATTATACCCATCGTATCCCACCACATCAAACGGATGGCTGGCGTAAATCACCGAATGAAGTATGCCTTGTTTGCGGATCTTGATTTCAAAGGAACCCACCTGGTCGTGGGTTTCCAGTTCGGTGGGGAGTTTGTAATCCCTTTCGCAATACGGGGAATGTTCCAACAATTGTCCAAACCAATTGCGGTAGCGCTTGGGGGTGTACAAGGGGTCGTTGGATTCCAGGTAGAGGAGACGGTTGTCCGGTCCTTCAAATTCAAAACAATGAATCATTCCTCGAGGAATCAAGAGATAATCGCCTTTTTCGAAGGCAATGTTCCCCAATTGGGTCCGCAGGGTCCCTGTTCCGCGGTGGACAAAAATCAATTCATCCGCATCCGCGTTTTTGTAGAAATAATCTTGGCTGCTGCCGCTAGGGGCGGCAAGTCCCATGGTGATGTCGTGGTTCACAAAAAGAGGAACCCGGCTTTGGAGGTAATCACTCACCGGTTCGACCTGAAAGCCTTGGTAGCGACGCGGTGTTATGTTATGTTGGATAGCAATCTGAGGTCTCCAATCCAATGGTTCGCCAACGGAACGAATAATGGTGGGGCGATGCAGGTGGTACATTAAGGAGGACATCCCGTCAAAGCCTACGGTACCGAACAATTGTTCGTAGTACAGTTCCCCGTTCGCTTTGCGGAATTGGGTATGTCTTTTGGGAGGGATTTTTCCTAAGCGATGGTAAACAGGCATAAGCGATGGGCTTTGGGGTATTCTAGGCGAAGTTAAGGACGGTCGACCCAGTCTACGAGGATAAGGTTCGTATCCCGGTTGCCTCCGTTACGGCGGTTGGAGGCAAATACCAATCGCCGCCCATCCGGGGAAAACATCGGAAAGGAATCAAAGGTGGGATCAAAAGTGATTTGTTGAAGGCCCGTCCCGTCCATGTTAATCAGGAACAGGTTAAAAGGGAACCCCCTTTTGCTGTGATGATTGGAAGAAAAAATTACCCGACGACCGTCCGGATGAAAATAGGGGGCCCAATTGGCTCCCCCCAATTGGGTGATTTGCCGCATTTCGCTCCCATCCAGGTTGCATACAAAAAGCTCCATACGGGTCGGAGCAACCAGCCCCTGCCCCAGAAGCTCCTTGTATTCCTGGATTTCTTCGGGGGTTTGGGGTCGCGAGGCCCGGAATATCAGTTTTTTGCTATCCGGCGAAAAGAAGGCCCCTCCATCGTATCCCAAGGCATGGGTTACCCGAGTAATCTTGCGATCGGGCCAGGACATGAGGTAAAGATCCAGGTCCCCGTCCCGGGTACTTGTAAAAACCATCCACCGGCCATCCGGTGAAAAAGTTGCTTCGGCATCGTAACCCGGGGCACCAACCAAAACTTCGCGTTGTCCTCCTTGCAAATCGCTTAGGTAAATATCGTAGGCCGGATCGATGGACCAGAGGTATTTGCGGTCGGGTCGCGGGGCAGGTGGGGGTGGGCAGGCTTCTTGCTGACCGTGCGTAGAGGCCCAGACCACCCTTTGGTCACCGGGCACAAAGTAGGCGCAGGTGGTACGTCCTTGGCCGGTGGATACCATAACCGGTTTTTGGGTGATGCGCTTATCCCCATCGTGGCCCGATGCGTGGAGTACGCGGGATGAATCCAAAATAAAAATCTGGTCGCATTCTAAGCCCCAGGCAGGGTTATTGCTTTGAAAAACCAATTGGTTGGAGGCGTTATTCCAATAGGCTTCGGCATTGTCCCCACCACGGGTCAACATACGGGCGTTGCGCAAAAAGGTTTCGCCGGCATAAAGCAGGGAATCTTCGGGCCTTTGGTCCGTTTTCAAAGCCTGGGCTTGAACATTTTGGCGGATACCCAATCCCCAGAGCAAGAGCCCAAGGATGAACAATTGAGAATAGCATGGAATACGCATGGTTAACCTATTTTTGGCAAAAGTAATGGTAAGGTTCTTGCATCGTTGGTTTGCACCTTGGGTTGTGCTCCTGCTTCTGGTTTTTTGGGGATCCTGTGATCATCGTTCTTCGAAGTCCAAGAGTCAGGAACAACGTCAATCCGCTCCGTACACCGAAGCAGCCTTGCAGGACCTCAACCGACGAATTGCAATGAATGCTTCGGATGCTTCTGCCTACGGGGAGAGGGCCGATTGGTGGCTGAACCGTGACCGGGAATACTCGATAAATCAACCTGATTCGGCCTTCCAAGAGATCAACCCGGCAACGCCGGACCAACCGCGCGATGCCCTGCGTAAAGCGTTGCAGGACATCAAGTCTGCCTTGCTTTTGGACACGGGGAATGCGCTTTTTTATTGCATACTTGGAGAAATATATACCCGCCTGGGGTTAATATCCGAGGCGGACGATGCCTTGCGGGTCTCCATGGCGCGTAATCCTCAATTGGTGAGGGGATACCTTCGGCGCGGTGAATTGGCTTTGATTAATCGACAACATGCGGTCGCTTTCAAATACTTGAACGAGGCCCTGCGCAGGGATAAGCGTTTGGCCGAAGCGTATCTCCTCAAAGGTCTGACGCATTGGGAATTAAAAGATACGGTGGCTGCTCGTTCGGCTTGGCAAACCGCCATCGAGCAAGACCCCAACCTCTATTCGGCCTACCTGGAACTGGGACTTCGCGAACCCGATCCTCGCTTGGCGCATCGGTATTTTTCCAATGTTTTGGCGATTCGTCCAGGACATACCGAGGCCTTGTACGCTCGGGCCATGCTCTTGCAAAACCAGGGACTGCTGGATTCGGCAAGGCTAGATTACCGGGCCTTGCTTCAAGGTAACCCAAGCCATAGGGATGCCCATTTTAACCTGGCCTATTTGGATTTGATGGACCAACGTTACCCTCAGGCCCAACAAGGCTTTGACCGGGTTCTGGCCCTGCGTCCCGGGGACCTTGCTGCCTTGGTGAACCGTGGTTTGTGTTACGAAATGACAGGCCAAGGTGACCTGGCCTCCGAGGATTACCGGGAGTGTTTGCGTTTGCAAAAGGGGTACGCCCCGGCCATGCAGGGCCTTAACCGTCTTAAATGATGTATATTCGCGTTTTTTTAGCGCTCATGATTTCTGCCTACTTCCCGGTCTTCTTGGCATGACCTCCAATTCCATCCACGTACAACTTCCTGACGGTAGCGGCCGTAGTTTCCCCCAAGGGTCCAGTGCCTTGGATGTAGCCCGTTCAATTTCTGAAGGCCTAGCCAAACAAGTTTTTGCCGCCGAGGTTAACGGAGAAGTTTGGGATTTAACCCGTCAACTTCCTGAATCTTCCAACTTACGCTTACTCAAATGGGATGAGCCAGGAGCTCGCTCGACTTTTTGGCATTCCAGTGCCCACCTTCTGGCCGAAGCTTTGGAAGCATTGTATCCCGGCATTCGCTTGGGAATAGGGCCTTCCATTGATCAGGGCTTTTATTACGATATTGACTTTGGGGATCATGCCTTTTCGAGCGATGATTTTGAGAAGGTCGAAAAGAAAATGCTGGAACTTGCTGCCAAGGGATCGGTTTTTGAACGCAAAGAAATTTCCAAAACCGAAGCCGTAGCCTATTTTGAGTCCAAAGGAGACCCCTACAAATTGGAATTGCTGGAAGGTCTTGAAGACGGGAGCATAACGTTTTATACCCAGGGTGGGTTCACGGATTTGTGCCGGGGGCCGCATTTGAGGGATACCTCGACCATCAAAGCAGTTAAGTTATTGAATACTGCCGGGGCGTATTGGCGCGGGAACGAGAAAAACAAGCAATTAACCCGGATTTACGGTATCACCTTTCCCCAGTCCAAAGAATTGGAGCAATTCCTGCACCTTCTGGAAGAAGCCCGCAAGCGGGATCACCGCAAATTGGGTAAAGAGTTGGAATTATTTACCTTCAGCGAAAAAGTGGGGATGGGGCTTCCATTGTGGTTGCCCAAAGGCGCCATGGTACGCGAGGTTTTGGAGCAGTTTTTGAGACGTCAGCAAACCAAAGCCGGTTATGTTCAGGTGGTTACGCCGCATATCGGGCACAAAGAATTGTACCAAACCTCCGGCCATTGGGATAAATACGGGCAGGATTCGTTTCGCCCAATTTTGACACCGCACGAAGGGGAAGAGTACCTGCTCAAACCCATGAATTGCCCTCATCACTGCGAGATTTACCGTTCTAAGCCTCGTTCCTACCGGGATTTACCCTTGAGATTGGCAGAATTTGGCACGGTGTATCGCTACGAGCAGCACGGGGAATTGCACGGCTTAACCCGGGTCCGCGGCTTCACCCAGGACGACGCCCATTTATTCTGCCGAGATGATCAAGTTAAGGATGAGTTCAAAAAAGTTATATCCTTGGTTTTGAAGGTTTTTGATGTTTTGGGATTTGAAGAGTACACCGCGCAGATTTCGTTGAGAGACCCCGAAAATCGGACCAAATACATTGGTTCCGACGAGGCCTGGGTCAAGGCTGAACAGGCCATTATCGAAGCCACCGCCGAAATGGGTATGAAAACGGTAACGGTCCCCGGAGAGGCTGCCTTCTACGGACCCAAATTGGACTTTATGGTTCACGATGCCTTGGGTCGTTCCTGGCAATTGGGTACGATTCAGGTGGACTATAACCTGCCCGAGCGTTTCGATTTAACGTATGTGGGGGCTGATAACGGAAGGTACCGGCCCGTGATGATACACCGGGCACCCTTTGGATCCATGGAGCGTTTTGTGGCCCTGTTGATCGAACATTGTGCCGGAAATTTCCCGCTATGGTTGGCTCCGGAGCAGGTCGCTATTTTGCCTATTTCCGAAAAATTTCAGGAATTCGCCGAGCATTTGCAATCGGAGCTTGCGGCTGCCGATATTCGCAGTACTGTTGACCATCGTGACGAAAAAATTGGCCGCAAAATCCGGGATGCCGAAATGCAGAAGATTCCTTACATGCTGATTATCGGCGAAAAGGAAGTTCAAACCGGTACGGTAGCGGTCAGGCGCCACGGCCAGGGTCAAGGGGAAACCTTGACGATTCCTGCTTTTGTGGCCATGCTCCAAGGAGAATTGGCCGCTATTCAATGAGGTAACCCGAATAACTCGCCCCTAATAAATCTATTTATTTTCGCTCTAAACCCAGGAGGTCCCCATCAATCAGCCCACACGTAACCCGCAGTTTAATCGCCGGCCCCAAAAACCGGTTGACCCCATCAATGAAAATATCCGTGCTGAGCAGGTGCGCTTGGTTGGTGAAAATGTAGAACAAGGCGTCTATCCATTGGCCAAGGCTCTTCAGATGGCCGAAGGGCTGGGGTTGGATTTGGTACTCATTGCCGAAACAGCGACACCGCCGGTTTGCCGAATCACCGATTACAGCAAATACCAGTACGAAAAGAAGCGGAAAGAAAAAGAAATCAAGGCGCATGCGGCCAAAAATTTGGTCAAGGAAATACGCTTTGGTCCCAATACCGACGACCACGATTTTCAATTCAAGCTCAAGCATGCCCGCAATTTCCTTCAGGAAGGTTCCAAGGTCAGGGCCTATGTTCATTTTCGGGGTCGGGCAATCGTCTTCAAGGAGAGGGGGGAATTGCTCTTGCTCACCTTTGCCCAGCAACTGGAAGATTTAGGTAAAGTGGAAAGCATGCCCAAGTTGGAAGGCAAGCGGATGTTCATTTCCTTGGCTCCCAAAGGAGTTAAAAAATAGGGGCTCCAGAAGCTCGTTTTGGGCGTATCTTCGCGCTCCCCGTTGGTTTGATAAAATAGCTTCGGGGCCCAAAAAACCGCGTTATGCCCAAAATGAAAACCAATTCCGGTGCCAAAAAGAGGTTCGCCCTTACCGGAACAGGCAAAATCAAGCGTAAGCACGCCTACAAGCGTCATATTCTGACCAAGAAAAGTACCGTGCAAAAGCGCCGCCTCAGTCACGGGGCCTTGGTAGACACCACCAACGAGGCCTTGATCAAGCGTCTGTTAACCATCGGTAAATAAGCCCCATGCCTAAGTCGTCCAATAATGTTGCAGCATTAGCCCGCAGGAAGCGGATACTGCAGTTAGCCAAGGGTTATTTCACCACCCGTTCTACCGTTTTTACCGTCGCCAAAAACGCCGTTGAAAAGGGCTTGGTTTATGCCTACCGGGATCGCAAAGCCAAAAAGCGTCATTTCCGCAATTTGTGGATAGCCCGTATCAACGCAGCAGCCCGGCAGGAAGGTTTGTCCTATTCCAAGTTGATGGGCAAATTGAACAGTTCATCCATCGATTTGAACCGTAAAGTCCTGGCAGATTTGGCCATGAATCACCCGGAGGCTTTCCGTAAGGTGGTTCAGTCGGTTCTCTAGTCGGATCTCCTTCCTTCGTTTTTGGCTGCTGTCGTCTTATCACGACAGGTGGCCCTTGATTCGCCGCGGGTAATGGCGAATGATTCCCCGCGGGTAAAAGATTTGAACGAGCTTAACGAAGTCCTTCCGAGGTTTGGTGAAGGGCTTCGTTCAAGATACCCAAGGCTTCCTGGACCTGGGTTTCGCTAATAACCAACGGTGGTGCAAGTCGTACAATATGGCCGTGAGTTGGTTTGGCCAAAAGACCTAAGTCTTTGAGCTTTAAACAAAAGTCCCAAGCTGTTTCGGCCCGATCATGGTCAAAAACCAGAGCCTGAAGAAGGCCTTTCCCTCGGGCACTGTGGAGTATGGAGTACTTGGAGACCAATTCGATCAAGCCCTTTTGGAGTTGTTGGCCTCTTTCGGCTGCTTTTTGGTCCAGTTTTTCGTCCAATAGAATTTGAACGGCTTCCATGGCGACAACGCAGGCCAGGGGATTGCCGCCAAACGTGGAACCGTGTTGACCCGGGCGGATACGCAGCATAACCTCGTCCGACCCCAAAACCGCGGAGACCGGTAGCATACCGCCGCCGAGGGCCTTGGCCAAAACCAATAGGTCAGGACGTACCTCTTCGTGATCGCAGGCCAGCAGGGCGCCGGTTCGGCCCAAGCCGGTCTGGATTTCGTCCGCTATCATAAGAACTCGGTACCGGGTGCAGAGTTCCCGTACGCCACGGAGGTACCCGGGGTCCGGAACAATAACACCGGCCTCCCCTTGCAGAGGTTCCAGCATGAAGGCGGCTACATTGAAGTTTTGAAAAGCCTGTTCCAAAGCCTCCAAGTCGTTGTAGGGGATCGTCTGCATACCCGGGACAAAGGGGCCGAAGCCTCCTCGTGAATCCGGATCGGTGCTTGCTGAAATTGCAGCGATGGAGCGTCCCCAGAAGTTCCCTTCCGGAAAAATCACCACCGCTTGGTCGGGTTCAACCCCCTTGATTTCGTAGGCCCAACGTCGAGCCAATTTGACCGAGGTTTCTGCGGCTTCGACCCCGGTGTTCATGGGAAGGAGACGATCGTAACCGAAAAGTCGGCACATGGTTTCGCAGTAAAGCCCCAACTTGTCATTATAAAAAGCCCTTGAAGTCAAGGTTAAAGTACTTACTTGCTCTTGAATTACTTTAACTAAACGAGGGTGGGCATGGCCCTGGTTAACGGCTGAATAGGAGGACAAAAAATCGAGGTAAACCCTGCCCTCGGGGTCCCAGACCTGACAACCCAAGGCTTTGCTTACGACAACCGGAATGGGGTGGTAATTCTGTGCACCGTATTTTTGTTCCAGTTGCAAGGCTTGAGGAGTCGTCATAGGGCTGTTGGGCATAGGTTTTGGGCTAAAACGGGCTGAAAAAAGGGTATAGGCCCCTATCTTTGCAGTCCCTTGGTCGTAAAGGCGTTTTGGTTGGATTTTTTGGACTCCCCGGGTAATGTTTCGGGAAGTCGATACCCCAAAAGTAGCCTCCAAAGTCAAGGTCACCAAAACCTAATTCCATGTCCAAGGTCTGCGATTTAACCGGTAAGCGCGCCATCAAAGGCAATCACGTTTCCCACTCCAATGTCAAAACCAAGCGTCGGTTCAATCCGAATCTGCAATTGAAGAAGTTTTTTATCCCTGAAACCGGGGAGTGGATTACCTTGAAGGTTTCTACTTCGGCTATCCGGACCATCGCCAAAAACGGCATGGGCAAAGTCGTCCAGGATTTCCTCTCCAAGGGCCGCATTTAACCCTTACCTCCAATTTACGTTTAGACCCTTTATCTCTACCCTATCATGGCCAAAAAAGGTAACCGCATTCAGGTCATTTTGGAATGCACCGAACACAAGACCAGTGGGATGCCCGGTATGTCCCGGTACATCACCACCAAGAACAAGAAGAATACCCCGGACCGTATGGAACTGAAGAAATACAACCCGGTGCTCAAAAAAGTAACGGTCCACAAAGAGATCAAGTAACCCGTACGTTTCTAACCGAATCGTGCTCACCCCATAAACCCTAAATCATGGCCAAGAAAGTAGTTGCAACCCTGAAAAAAGAAGCCAGCGAACAAGAAAAAATCGTGAAGGTTATCCGTGCTCGTCGTTCCGAAAAAACGGGCGCCTACACCTTCCGTGAAGAGTTTGTGACCGCCGACAAGGTCAAGGATTTTTTCTCACGCTAATCGTCACGCTTTATTTTGTAAAGGCTTTCCGACAGGAAAGCCTTTTTTGTTAATTATGGGATTTTTTGATTTTCTCAAAGGACGCAAGGAAAAAGAGGCCTTGGTTCAGGGCTTGGAAAGGACCAAAGAAGGTTTTTTTTCTAAAATTGTCCGTTTAGTTACGGGCAAAACCAGGATTGACGATGAATTGCTGGAGGAATTGGAAGAGATCCTCCTTTCGGCGGATGTGGGGGTAAACACCACGGTTCGAATTATGCAAGGTCTTCAAAGTGAAATCGATCGCCGTCGAGACCTCCAACCTACGGATCTGCAGCAATTGCTGCGTGAACGTATGCTGGATTTATTGGGGGAACCCGAAAGAAAGGCAGAGCTTAGGAATTCGAATCAAGAGCTATCAACCCGGGTGATTTTGGTAGTCGGAGTGAACGGGGTGGGAAAAACAACGAGCATAGGCAAGTTGGCTTGGCGTTTTAAGCAAGCAGGGCAGCAGGTTGTTCTGGGTGCTGCGGATACGTTTCGGGCAGCAGCTGTAGAGCAATTGCTCCTTTGGGGAGAACGCACCGGCGTTCGGGTGGTCCATCAACAGAGCGGCTCCGATCCGGCATCGGTGGCCTTTGATACCCTCCGATCGGCTTTGGCTTCCTCGGCACAGGTGGTGCTCATCGATACCGCAGGTCGATTGCACAACAAAGGACATCTAATGGCCGAATTAACCAAAATACGCACCGTTTTGAACAAGGCTCTTCCGGGTGCACCGCACGATGTTTGGCTGGTTTTGGACGCTTCAACCGGGCAGAATGCCTTGGAACAAGCTCGTCAATTTACAGCAGCGACTGATGTTACGGGGCTCATCCTTACCAAATTGGATGGCACAGCCAAAGGGGGTGTTGCGTTGGGTATCTGTTCGGAATTGGGTATTCCCATTCAGTTTATAGGGGTGGGTGAAGGCATGGAGCACTTGCAAGTTTTTGATAAAGAAGCTTTTGTGGAGGCTTTATTGGGTTCTTCCACCGTACCTGCTGCTAACGAATCACGTACACGGGTCAATTAGCCATCGCATGAAAACCAAGGAACTTAGCTCCACGCCTGTTCGTCTTGTGACCTTGGGTTGCTCCAAAAACACGGTGGATTCGGAACGTTTGGCTACGCAATTGGCCGGTGGCCGGGTTCAGGTCCTGGCGGAGGATGCCATCGAGGACAATCCTCGGCAAACGGTTGTGATCAATACGTGTGGTTTTATTGAAAACGCCAAACAGGAATCCATTGACACGATTCTCCATTATGCGGAAGCCCGGGAGGCAGGCCGTATCGGGAAATTGGTGGTAATGGGTTGTCTTGCCCATCGGTACCGTAACGAATTGGAAGCCGAAATTCCTGCCGTCGATTCATGGTATGGAACGATGGAATTGCCATCCTTGGTAAAGGCTCTCGGCGTCGATTATCGCAAAGAATTGATAGGTGAACGACGCATAAGTACGCCCTCTCATACCGCCTTCCTCAAAATTGCCGAGGGATGTGACCGTCCATGTTCCTTTTGTGCAATTCCTTTAATGCGGGGTCAACATCGTTCGGTACCGGTTTTGGATTTATTAAAAGAGGCCCAGCACCTGGTCCAGGGTGGGGTACGTGAATTGGTTTTGATCGCCCAGGATTTGACTTGGTACGGTTTGGATATGACCGGGCAAAGGGAATTGGCCCACTTGTTGGATCGCCTTTCGGCCGAATCCGGTGCCGATTGGATTCGCCTTCAATACGCGTACCCCGGTCAATTCCCCTTGGATATTTTGCCGCTGATACGGGACCGAAAAAATATTTGCCATTACCTGGACATGCCTTTGCAACATGCATCGGACGGGGTTCTAAAACGGATGCGCAGAGGAATTTCAGCCAGGGCTACGGATCAATTGGTTCGTGAAATTCGGGAAACGGTTCCCGGCATTCATCTTCGAACAACCATGATGGTTGGCTTTCCAGGCGAAACCGAAAAGGAATTTCAGGAACTCTACGATTTTGTGGCCCTCCATCGATTTGAGCGTTTGGGTGTTTTCACCTATTCCCACGAGGAGAATACCTCAGCCTATTTGTTGAATGACGATGTGCCTGCCGAAACCAAGCAAGAAAGGGCGGATGTTTTGATGGAATTGCAGCAAGGTATTTCTTGGGAATCGAATCAGGCCAAGATAGGTCGGGAGTTCACGGTGCTTTTGGATCGTCAGGAGTCGTCCCACTGGGTAGGACGTACGGAGTACGATTCCCCGGAAGTTGATAACGAGGTATTGATACCCCTCCAAGAGGCGATGAACGATTGGAAAATGGGGTCTATGGTCAAGGTCCGGATAACGCGGGCCGAAGAATTTGATTTGGTTGCTCGTGCTATCCCTGATACGTCAAAGGCCGTTTGAGGCAGAGCCCTGGTTGTCCAATACAGCCCGTTTTTGGCTGAAGGATACAGCCTATAATCCGTTGTTAGGAACAACAGATTTTCCGTTTGATCGCATGGAACAACAAGCCGCCCTTCGGTTGGCGTCGTATCCTTCGGCTCAACGCCGTGTTTTGGTCCAGGCCCTGGAGAACCAATACCGGGCATCCGGCCTGGATGCTACGCAATCGGGTTTGGAAACCTTGGCGATGGATCAGGCTGTTGTTATAAGCACGGCCCATCAGCCCAATTGGTTGGGAGGACCGGCTTATTGGTTGCATAAGATGCTCAGCACCATGGCCCTGGCTCGTTCAATGCAAAAAGCATGCCCTTCCTACCGTTGGGTCCCCGTGTACTGGATGGGCTCCGAAGACCATGATTTGGATGAACTGGGTTTTTGTGAGGTTGGCCATCAACGTTTGGAATGGCCTGGACAGCGTGGTCCGTTTGCTTTTGGGCGCTTGGAGGTCCCGGAGATTCATACGTTGGTTAACACCCTAGGCGCAATCCTGGGCCATGCTCCCCATACCAATCGCGTTGTGGATTTGATCAAAAGGTCGTATTTACCGGGGATTTCGGTGGCTCAAGCAACCCGACGTTTGGCACATTTCCTCTTAGGGCCTGGCGGGTGGTTGGATGAAGTCCGTCCCGGAGAACCGACGCTCCTTATCGTGGATGGGGATGATGCTTCCCTCAAGGCATTGATGGGTTCCGTTTGGGAGGATCAGTTGAACAATCCGGGGCTCACGGCCTCCCTCGTGGAGCAGGCCCAACGCGAATGGACCCAACGTAGCGGTTCCCCTGTGGATTTTCAGGTTAGGGAATTTCCATTTTTTGCCTTGGAGGGCAACCATAGGAAAAGGGTGGAAAATCGCGGAGAAGGTGAAAAACTCCAACAAGAGGGATGGGCGAATTTTAGTCCTGGAGCAGCCCTGAGGCCTTTGTACCAAGAAATCGTTCTACCTGGGGTCGCTTGGTTGGGAGGTGGAGCCGAACAAGGCTATTGGTCTCTCTTGCGTCCAGTCTTTGATCGATACAACGTGACGATGCCTCTGTGTTTTTTGAGGCCTTCCTTGACGGTTCTCACGGCGGAGGATTGGGACCATTGGCAAAGCATGGGATGGACTTCCGATGACCTCGGTACCCCATCCCGCAACTTACTCGATTCCTGGCTGAATCAACGTATGCTCGAGCGGTCCAATCCACTGCCTTCATGGCTTTGGACCGAAGAATTACGCCAAGCCCACGTGGAGGAATTACTCGGACCGATTCGTATGGCCTTGGTGGATCATGATGCTTCCATGGGGCCCGCTGTAGGGGCTGCATCGCACCGTATTCAGCAGGAATTGGAACGTCTCTTTCAAATGGACCGCAAAAGTTTTCGAAAAAAATACCGTAACCGATTGGAAGAAGCTGAGCGAGTAATCGAAAGAATTAGCCCCGGGGGGCAACCAATGGAACGCCGCGAAGGTATGTGGAAAATGTTATCGCAGGGAGGCCCACAGGCTTTGGCCGAAGCCATGGATTGGCTGAATCCAGCCAGTTACGACAACGATTGGGGACAGCCCTGGCACCGAATCGTGGTGATACAGACCGGGAAGTCCCGGTAAGTTGACCGGGTAAAGCAGGCGGTAAGGCCTTGATTCTTATTGCCCTGAGCCTTTGAGGGTGGCCTCGACGTGCACTTCAGCTTCTTTGGCAATTTTGTCGCGTACCAGCGATGGAACCTTGATGCCGTATTCAGCGACAACCACGTTGAACTTGGTCTCCAAATGAAGGTTACCGTTGAGGACTTCCAGGGTTCCTGCTTCGTTAATTTCCCGGGCAATACCGTGAATTTCGAGCGATCCCACAAAGCGAATTTTTTGGGAACCGGTTTTTTGAAGCATGGCTTCGCTCCAACCTTGAATATGACCTTTGAAACTCGCGTTGGGAAAACGATGGGATTCCAGGTAATTTTCGTTGAAATGTTCCTGCATGAGAGCCTTTTTGAATACAAAGGAGTTCACCGGAATGCGGGCTTGCACCTGACCATTGGATGCATCCATGACGGCGGTCACCGTATTGCTGCGGGCTTGCACATCGTCTTTGATCACACCGTCGGCTACAAAGTGAGCAGAACCGGTGCGGGTCATGAATTTGTTTTGGGCCTGTGAATCAAGGGACAAGGCCAGCAAGGGGAGCATGACATAACTCCAAACAAGGGAACGTTGGAACATACGATGGTGGGTTTTAGGGTTGGGTTAGGAGGATGCAACGGTCCATCGATACACCTCCGGTCAAATCATCAAATCCGGTGCAAACACCTTTGCAACGCACGAGATCTCCAACTTGGGGTAGCGATGGTCCAGCTACTTCGAGTTGGCATAAAACTGAGCCTCCGTTTTGGTTGCCTACAAAAACAAAATAAAGAGAATCACCTTGGTTTTCAACGGATTGACAGAGACCGTTAATTTCGAGTACCCGGTTAAGATACAGGCCTTGAGCCTCTTGGGCTTGGGTTTGGAAGGCTTCCAAGAGTTGGTTGGCTTTCAGGCGATGTTCGGTGTCTTTTTGGACAATGGACTCCGGAGCTTGGTTCCAACGCAGGTAGGCGTAGAATGCGGCCATACCCACCATGAGGATGGCCAACACCACCAAGAGTGAACGATTTTTCATGCTTTAGAGGTCGGTACAATCATTGTTACGAGCGCCTTGCACGATCCATCGCCGTAAGGTCTCTATTTGCAATGGACTCAAGGGGGATCGGGGTGGGGGAGGCATTCTTTTGTCGGGACGGGTTTCCAAGCAAACTTCCAGAAGTTCGCTATGATCCGGGTCTCCTGCCCGGACTTCACCGGTTTGGATAACCGCTTTGTAATGGTCCAAGCGAATTCCCTCCGCTCGTGTAACAGCATCGTGGCAGCCACTCATGGCGCAATTGCTGGTCAAAATCGGCAAAACATCCCGCACAAAGTAGGCAGAATCCGGGGAACAAGGGCTACTGGTATAGTCAGGGTCCAGGTTGGGTGGCGCTAACGACTCGTGTGTACAAGCTGTAACGCTGAATAGCAAGACCCCCAAAATCCCCTTCAAGACAGGCAACGGAGAACGTGAAATCTTGATCAGTATCATCCCACAAATTTACCCTAAAACGTTCATTAAGCTATTTCCTGATACAAGGATAGCCATTGACCGGTGATTTTGAAAGGATCCAGGTTTTGGAGCATGGCCGAACGGGCTTGAACCCTGCGTTCGTGGGGATAAGGCTTCAGACTAATTCTAAGGCCTTCCGCCATGGATGAAATGGACTTGGGGTCCACGATGATGGACCAATCCTCGCTGAATTCGGCCATGGAAGTTTTTTCGGAGGTCAGCACCTGGCATCCCGAGAGGAGAGCTTCGGCTACCGGTAATCCAAATCCTTCGGACAGGGATGGGTACAGGAGAGCGGTTGCACCCTGGTACCAAGCGCGTAGGTCGCCACGATGATTAGGGATCCATCGAAGGTCCAGTCCATGTCTTGCACCAAATTCTCGGCAAACCCGGGCATAATGACCACCGCGACCAATAACCACCAGCGGTAAGCGGTCTTGTTTGGGTAAGGAACTTAGGGCTTGAAGAAGTCCCAAGAGATTTTTGCGGGTTTCGATGGTTCCTACATAAAGCCAATACGGGTGGTTAGGTAGCCCATCCCGGTTTTCGGGGTCCGTCCACGGGTCCCGGTAATAGCAGGTGGAACAAGGTTGATAAATTACCTGAATTCGATTCTGCAAAGTGGGAAAATGATGCACCATTCGATCGCGTGTTGTTTGGCTGATGGCAACAATACGATCGGCCCTGGATAATCCTGCCTGGGTTTTGAGGCGATAAATCTGCCGGTCGATCCAGGGGTACGTTTGGGGATAATCCAAAAACAGAAGGTCATGAACCGTCATCACGGTGGTGATTCCGGAACCTCGCAGATCCAGGGGAATTTCGTTGCTTAGTCCGTGGTAGAGTTGAACCCCCGTTCTTCGTAGTTGGTTGCGAAGGCCCAGGCTTCGGCTCAGGTTGGCCCAAGGACGGGAATCCAGGTGCAGATGCATCGAAGGATGGTGCACAAGGGGGGTGGAGGCCGATAAAGGTTCCCTTTTGTTTTGGGAGGGAGCAAAACCGTGGTAAGCGTGTTCAGGGAAATAGGTCAGAAGATTACTCAGCAGGGTACGGGAATAATTCCCTAAACCCGAGGCGTTGTAAAGAGCCCTTTTGGCATCAAATCCAAGGGTTAGCAAATTTTTTAGGATTTGCGTGGTTTATTTGGGGTGTTACGGTTTTCTCTGGCTTTTTTGGCCAAATCCTCCATTTTTTGCTGAAAAGAAGATTTTTTGAGGGGTTTCTTTTTGTTTTCTTCGATTTGACGCAGCAAGGCTTCTTCGTTAATCACAAAACGGCGCACCAACCATTGTTGTGCGAAGGAGACCATGTTGGCCAAGAAATAGTAATAACTCAAGGCTGCCGAGTAGGAATTGAGTACCGGAATAAACATGAGGGGCATTACATAACCCATTACTTTCATTTGACCTGTAACACCGCTCATTTGATTGGACAAACGGGTGTAGAGTAAGGTCGAAGCGGTCATTAACAGCGTAAACAAACTAACGTGGGCCCCATAAAAAGGAATGCTGAAGGGCAAATCCAAAATGGAATCGTAGGTGGATAAATCATCGGCCCACAAAAATGCCTGTTGACGCAGCTCGATGGAGGCCGGAAAAAAATTAAATAAAGCAATCAAAATAGGCAATTGCAAGAGCATGGGAAGGCAACCTCCAAGGGGGTTGACCCCGGCTTTTTGGAAGAGCTTCATTTGCTCGCTTTGCATGCGGGTCGGGTCTTTTTCGTATTTGGTTTTGAGCTCGTCTATTTCGGGTTTGAGGACCTTCATTTTGGCTCCGCTCACCAACGATTTGTAGGTCAATGGGAAGAGTAATATTTTGATAATCAAGGTCAAAGCCAGGATAATCCAACCGTAATTCCAGCCAAAGGTGTCTAGCCAATTAAAAACGGGAATGACCAAAAAACGATTGACCCAGCCAAACAAACCCCAACCCAGAGGAATTTGTTGCTCCAGTCCAGCCTGCAGGGACTTAAGAGTCTGAAAATGGTTGGGGCCCAGGTACATCCACATACCAAAGGTTTGGTCGGAGGTAGCCCGTAAATCCAAGGTAATTTCGGCACGGAATTTTCCGGTTTGGG
The DNA here is from genome assembly GCA_049431025.1 of Bacteroidia bacterium. Taxonomy (GTDB): domain Bacteria; phylum Bacteroidota; class Bacteroidia; order UBA7662; family UBA7662; genus SYHX01. Next base: position 112,649 of record JBMTCP010000001.1, read on the forward strand.
ACGGGGTTTCCTCGGCTGAACCGCTGATTTTGGCGCCGTCAAAATGCTGGTCGGCTCCCAGGACCGCGCAAAAGAATTTTTGACGAAACGAGATCCATTGCAAATTGTTACGAAGATCTTCTTGGTTTTCTGAGGATAGCCCCATGGACTCAGGGTCTTCATCCCGAAAGCGATAAACCATTTCCAGGGTTTTGCGCTCTTCGCTAAGATCCCTCTCCTGACTGGGGCCGGTTCCGGTCCATTCCAAGGTGGTGTAATCGTTGCGTATCAAACCTTGAAGTCCCTCAAAACGAATTCCCATGGATAAACGATAACCGCTACTATCCAGTTGATAGCGGTGTATAATACGTTGTCCTTCACCCAATTGAAGCACAAAGTCCAATCGACCTGGTTCTGAAACGGGTACGGCTTGAAAATAACATTGGTCACTACGGATGATGGTTTGGTCGGTGACCAACGCGTATTGCATCCTCGAGCCGAGGGAATCAAATAAACGCAAGGCCTCTCCACGGTAGGTTTTGAATTCATTCAAGGTGGCTTGGCGAACAACCCCTCCTTTGCTGGTGAATTCCAGGGTAAGGTCACCGTTGCTTAGGGTGTGGGTGGTTTCTGTACCGCGGGTTGCCATCGCCCAGGGTCCTGTACCGATAGCGGTGTCCAGCGATGGGTTTGAAGAGGGTTTGGTTGTATCCGTTCTTTGCTCAGCTACGGTTTCGGTGCGGGTGGGTTCCTGGCCAGGCTTTTCGCTGGGTGCCGGTGCCGGTGGAAACCAAAGGGAATACAAGACCAAAATGAGGCCCATCAAAAACAGGCCGGTAAGGGTGTTACGATCAATGCTGGATTTAGTGGACACGCTGGGTATGGTTTTGAAGAGCGGCTTGGACAAAGGAAACAAAAAGCGGGTGAGGTTGATCCACCGTGCTGGAGTATTCGGGATGAAATTGGGCCCCTATGAACCAGGGATGGTCTGGCAATTCAATCATTTCAACCAAATCAAATTCCGGATTAAGGCCACTCATCCGCAAACCTGCGTCGGTCAGTTGTTTTCTGAACTTGTTGTTCAATTCAAAACGATGCCGATGCCTTTCGTGGATGGTTTTGGCTTTGCCATAAACCTTGTAGGCCAAAGTCCCTGCGGTAAGTCGGCAGGGGTAGGCCCCAAGTCGCATGGTCCCCCCTTTGTTCGCGACTTTAAGTTGGCTGTTCATGAGGTCTATCACGGGGTATCGGGTTCGGGGATTCATCTCGGTTGAGTCGGCACCACGGAGCCCGGCGACATGGCGAGCAAATTCGACGGTTGCGCATTGCATGCCCAGGCATATGCCCAAAAAAGGAAGACCGCTTGTTCTGGCGAAGCGTATCGCTTCTATTTTGCCTTCCCAACCCCGGACTCCGAAGCCTGGGGCAACCAGGATGGCGTCCAAGCCTTGCAACGTATCGGCGATGGAACCTTCCTCTAATTTTTCGGAGTGGATCCACTCGATTTGAACCCTTGTTTCGAGGGCTGCGCCGGCATGCTTGAGGGCTTCGGCAATGGACAAATAGGAATCCTTGAGTTCCACGTATTTGCCGACCAAACCGATGCGTACGCTGTTTTGGGGGTGATTTAATCGACGCAAAAAGGCTTTCCAACGGGAAAGATCGGCGCTCTGAGTGGGGCGGAGTTTGAGTTTCTTCAAAACCAATCGGTCCAACTTTTCGCGGGCCATGTTGAGCGGGACCTCGTAGATGCTGCTGGCATCCATGGCCTCGATCACGGCATCCGGAGTCACGTTGCAGAACAAGGCAACTTTGCGTCGAATTTCATGGGTGATGGGGTGTTCGGTTCGGCAAATGAGAACATCCGGTTGAACACCAATTTCCAATAACATTTTGACGGAATGCTGGGTTGGCTTGGTTTTGAGTTCCCCGGCAGCTTGCAGGTAGGGTAGCAAAGTCAAATGAAGGACCATGGATTGGCCCTCGCCCAGATCCAATCGGAGTTGACGTATGGCCTCTACATAGGGAAGGGATTCGATATCGCCAACCGTGCCACCAATTTCGGTTATGATGACATCGTAGGCGCCGCTGTTACCCAACGTCAAAATTCTGGTTTTGATTTCGTCGGTGATATGGGGAATGACCTGTACGGTTTTACCCAGATAGTCTCCCCGACGTTCCTTTTCGATGACGGTTTGGTAAATGCGACCGGTGGTGACGTTGTTGGCCTGCGATGTGCGTATCCCCAAAAAACGTTCGTAATGACCAAGGTCCAAATCCGTTTCAGCCCCATCTTCTGTAACATAACATTCACCGTGTTCGTAGGGGTTGAGGGTCCCGGGGTCCACGTTGATGTAGGGATCCAGTTTTTGGATGGTTACCCGCAAACCGCGGGCTTGCAATAATTTGGCGAGGGAAGCGGCCAGGATACCCTTGCCCAGCGAAGAGGTTACACCGCCCGTAACGAATACATATTTGGCCACTATGGTCTGTTTACGGGATTCAAAGGTAAGACCTTTTGATACCGCTGCGGGCAGGTTTTAGTCCGCCTTTTGAACGTACCAACGGTTTTGCTCCCGACGGAGGATGTGGACGGTGGTTCCAGCTTCGATCCAACCATCCACGGCATGGGCTTCCTCGATTCGATTTTGGAATAGAATCTTGCCGGCCGGGATGAGTCGGGTATGAGCAACCGCTGTACGGACTTCCGGTAGGGTTTCCTGCTCGGCATCCGAACGCTTAGGGGTTCCCAAAACCATGCGGCTCAAGGGTCCTTGGCTAAAAAGGCGTTCACCCCACAAGAGAAAGGCTGTACCCAGGGCCAAAAGTGGAACTAAAACAGCCAAAACCGCGGTTGCGAGGCTGATCCCTTGGTTGGCGGATTCAGGAGCCATTTCCAGGCCCTGGTTATCCAACATGGAGGCGACCAAGGCCAAAAAGACGGCGGCCAGACCCAGGGCGCCGACCCAACCAAATCCAGGAACCACCCAAATCTCCACAGCCAGCAAAATCAACCCGACGATAAACAACCAAAGTTCGGCGTTGGTGGCCAGGCCTTCCAGGTACAAGGGAGCAAAATACAGGGCTGCCGCGCATAGAGCAACCACGATGGGAAGCCCAAGTCCCGGACTTTGCAGTTCAAGGTACAGGCCGCCCAGCATGAGCAAAATGAGTATGGACTGCACCGCGGGGTGCAGAAGGAATTGCAAAAAGCGATCCAAGAGGCTAAGTTTTTGTTGAACCATAACCAGGCGATTCACGCCAACCATGGTCAGGGCTTCCTGGGCTGTTGAGGCCGTTCCGTCGCTTATTCCCCAACGGAGTGCTTCGGAAGCGGTCAACGTGAGGACTTTCCCGGAGTCCACCAGGCCAGGGTAGCCTAAATCCGGATCCACCATGCATTCAGCGATGCGTGGGTTTCGTTGACGGGCTTCGGCGGTGGCCCGCATCGTGGAGCGCATGTACGATTGGTATTTGTCGGGTACCGCTTCACCCGTCTGATTAACCACCGTGGCAGCCCCAATGCTGGCACTGGGGTTCATTAAGATACGGTTCGCGGAGAGGGCAATCAGAGCCCCCGCCGAAGCCGCGTTGTTATCGACCCATACCACGATGGGTAGGGGACTTTGCAGCAGTTTGGTGCGGATGCTGTCGGCGTAATCCACCCGCCCGCCGTAGGTATTCAGCCTAATCAAAATAAGATCACTTTGGGTGGAGGTGGCTTCCTCCATCGCCAATTGAACCCGACGCCACATGGGAGCATCCACCGACTCCACCAAATCCATGCGGTAAACCCGGCAGGTTTTTTCACCGGGGGACCATAGGGGGGTATTTTCAGCAAAACCAATTGGAATGAAGCTGAGGCTTAGCAAAAAGGCCCTGCCTAGCAGGAGGATATTCGATCTGGAGAAAAGCATGGTTAAAATTACACTTTGTGATGGGGAGCACCAAGAGGCCTAAGACCGGTTCTAAATTTGGACCATGTGGGTTGAAAATATTTTACAAACCATAGGCAACACGCCTTTGGTTCGAGTTAACCGCCTTTGTGCTCATTTGCCGGCCACGGTTTTGGCCAAAGTGGAGACCTTTAATCCAGGACATTCGACCAAAGACCGAATGGCGCTCAAAATGATTGAGGATGCCGAAGCTGCCGGACTCTTGAAACCCGGATACACCATTATCGAGGGTACTTCCGGAAATACCGGTATGGGTTTGGCTATGGCTGCCGTGGTCAAAGGTTACCGCTGCATTTTTACCACCACCGACAAACAATCCCGCGAGAAAGTGGATGCCCTGCGGGCCTTGGGTGCGGAGGTGATCGTTTGCCCCACCAACGTGGATCCCGAAGACCCACGCTCGTATTACAGTGTCTCGTCCCGATTAGCCCAGGAGACCCCCAACGCCTGGAAGGCTAACCAATACGATAATTTATCCAACAGGCAGGCACATTTTGAACAAACGGGGCCGGAGATTTGGGAACAGACCGAGGGCCGTGTTACGCATCTGGTGGTGGGCGTTGGAACCGGTGGAACCATTTCCGGTACAGCACGTTATTTGAAATCCAAGAATCCAGACATCAAGGTCTGGGGGATCGATACCTACGGTTCGGTCTTCAAAAAATACAAGGAGACCGGGGTATTTGACAAGAACGAGATCTACCCTTACGTGACCGAAGGCATAGGGGAGGACTTTTTGCCGGCCAACGTGGACTTTGATCTCATCGATCTGTTCGAAAAAGTTACCGACCGCGATGCCGCCTTGATGACCCGACGAATTGCCAGGGAAGAAGGGATTTTTGCAGGCAATTCCGCAGGTTCGGCCATGGCGGGTTTGTTGCAATTGGGGCATCACCTGAAGCCAACGGACGTGGTGGTGGTGATTTTTCACGATCACGGGACCCGATATCTGAACAAAATGTTCAACGATGAATGGATGCGGGAACGCGGTTATTTAAGTGATACGGCCGAGGATGCTGCGGGTTTGGTTTTGAGGAGGGGGCAGCTACCGCTGGTCAACGTAGGTTATTGGGAAACCGTGGGAGAGGCGGTGGCCAAAATGCGCAAACACCAAATTTCTCAGGTCCCGGTTAAGGACGCGGAAGGAACATGGGTGGGATCGCTTTCTGAACGAAAATTGTTACAAAAACTATTATCCCATCCTCAGCTTTCTGCAGAACAGATCGAAAATCATATGGAGGCGCCTTTTGCGGAAGTTGAAGCTTCGACCAAGGTTCAACGCCTTTTGCCGCTAATTAAGCCTGATTCTGAGGCTATTATGGTAAGGATGCCGGATCATTCCTGGCATATTCTCACCCAGCATGATTTGTTATCCGCCTTTCTTTAACCGAATAAAACCATGTCCAAAACTATCCTAAGACTAGGGACCCTCGTGGGATTATTGGGAATTTGGTGTGGAGGTTTCCCTCTCACGGCCCAGCCATTGCGCGCCCAGGAAACCAAAAAAATCCGCCTCGAGCAGGTGCAGCTTTTTCGTTCCGGGGCTGTGCTTCGCTATGCCGTAAGCGGCAAATTGGTCAACGGTTCGCAGCGTTGGGTATTGGGTGGCTGGGCGAAGGCTTTCGATGCCTCAACACTCCGTGTCAAATCTTCTTCAGGACTGAGGATGACCGATTACCGTTGGGAAAAATTACCGGCTCCCGATGCTTGGTCGGACTCGTTGAACAACGCCCAAAATGCATGGGCCGAGTTCAAGCGTGCCTTGGAAGAAAAGCAGGTGGATATGGTGGCTTTGCAAGCCGAAGAACAATACATGATGGTTTTGCTGGGTCGAACAAGTGTACAAGGTAAAGGACCAGCAGGCCTATCCCCGTCCGGCTCGTCCGAAAACAGCTCTGCTCTGGATTGGTTAAAGGGCTCGGACCAATTTCGTCAGCGGATGGCCCAGGTTGGGCGAGCCAAACTCCATTGCCAGCGGGTTTTGGATTCCTTGACCCGGCGTTCGGGGGAATTGGAGTCCAGGGTTGCCTATTGGCGTAACCAAATCCAGGCTTCGGAACAAGGCCTGGTCTTGCAATTGGAAGCGATACCCTCCTTGGAGGGCAAAACGGGTCAGGTCGCCCTGGAGGTTTTTTGTCCTCAGGCTGGTTGGAACCCGTCCTATGAAATGGACGTGGATGTCAACCAATCCAAAGTGGCCCTGCGATTGGGTGCGCAATCCTTCCAGCAAAGCGGACAGGACTGGGAGGGTGTACCGGTGGAATTTTTGACCCATACGCCGTCGATGGGTTTGGAATTGCCCGTCTTGAACCCCTGGTATTTGGACTATTACCGGCCGATTATGGGCGCGATGGACCGAGTGGAAACGATTTCAGCACAGTCCAAAGGACGATCCCAGCCATCCCGGGCCGCCTCGGAGGCATCTGAGCCCGCCAGCTCCCTGACTTGGAACGAGTTGGAAGCTTCCGGTCTGCCTATCGTCGAACGGCAGATTCAGGGTTCTGCATTCGTTTACAAACCAAACTCATCCTTTCGCTTGGTTTCGGGTGGAAAGTCTTGGCAGCCCTTGGATGCTCGGACGGTTGAGGTGGAATTATGGCGCTATGCTGCACCCCGTCAACAACCCCGGGTCTATCTGATGGGTATCCTAAGGGATTCGTCGTTGATGGATTGGGTGGATGGACCTTGCATGATTTCGGTGGATGGAAACCGGGTGGGTGAACAACAAATTCGTTGGGCCCATGCAGCGGATTCGGTGGCCCTGTCTTTGGGAACCGATGATTTAATTCAGGTCCAGTACCGGCCGGCAGCCATCTTCAAAAACCAGCGTTTTCGATTGGATCAGTGGGTCGTTCGGCATTACGGTTACCGGGTGGATTTGAGGAACAGTCGACCCCAGACGGTGCGGATTCGGGTGGAAGATCAGTACCCTGTGAGTCTTCAAAAAGATCTGGAGGTATTGGATTTAACCGCCGAAGGGGCTCGATTTCCTTCAGCTCCCGAAACTGCAGTACCCGGCCTGGTTCGCTGGGAATTGAACCTGGAGCCCCAAGCCCAACGCAGCCTGGAATGGGGTTTTCGGGTCAAACACCTTCGCAACCGACCGGTCATCGGGTTGTAGGCCCTTGGGGTTTTGGGCCTTACTTTTGCCGTTCCAAAACCATGTTGCTCACCCCTAAATTTTTTAAGCCATGAAACACCTGGGACATCCTCCGTTGAATTTGCATTGGGAACGCAGCGGTCTGAGCGGGGTTGAACAAATTTTTTGGAACCTAAGTCCTGCCGAGTTGGTCGAAGCTGCCCTTGCGAAGGGAGAAGGGCAACTCTGCGATAACGGGGCCTTGGCCTCGGATACCGGTGAATTTACCGGTCGTTCACCCAAGGATCGTTTTGTGGTCAAGGATGCCCTTACTGAAAATGCGGTATGGTGGGGGGATATCAACATACCCTTTGGACCGGATCATTTTGATGCATTGTACGAGCGTGTTGCCCAGTACTTGTCAGGGAAGACCGTCTATGCCCGAGATGCTTATGCCTGTGCTGATCCTGAGCATCGCTTGAATATTCGGGTCATTACCGAATTGGCTTATTCCAATCTTTTTTGTCATAATCTTTTTTTGCGACCAACGGCCGAGGAATTAACCCAAGCTGGGGAGCCGGAGTGGACGATTGTATGTGCGCCGGGTTTTAGGGCTGTACCGGAAAGGGACCATACCCGCCAACACAATTTTGCGATTTTGAACTTTACCCGTAAGGTAATTCTTATTGGCGGTACCGGATATACCGGGGAAATGAAAAAAGGGATTTTCGGGGTTTTGAATTTTGTACTTCCCCACAACAAGAAGGTTTTGTCCATGCATTGCTCAGCGAACAGCGGGGAGCAGGGGGATACGGCCTTGTTTTTTGGCTTATCGGGTACCGGTAAAACCACCTTGTCCGCCGATCCCAACCGTCGACTAATTGGGGACGACGAACACGGTTGGAGCGATACCTCGGTATTTAATTTTGAGGGCGGTTGCTACGCCAAGTGCATCAACCTAACCCCCGAAAAGGAACCTGAAATTTGGAAAGCGATTCGCTTTGGGTCCATTGTGGAGAATATTGTTTTTAAAGAGGGAACCAGGGTCGTGGACTATGATAACGGTTCCAAAACCGAAAATACCCGTTGCGCTTATCCTATCCATTATATCGATAACGCGATGGTTCCCTCGCTGGGTTCCCATCCCAAACATTTGTTCTTTTTGACGGCGGATGCCTTTGGGGTTTTACCTCCGATTAGCCGCCTCAACGAGGCCCAGGCTATGTACCATTTCATTTCGGGGTATACCGCCAAAGTCGCTGGCACGGAGGTCGGGGTAACCGAGCCCCAGACAACCTTTTCCGCTTGTTTCGGAAGGGCTTTCTTGCCTTTGCATCCCGGTCAATACGCAACTTTACTCGGCCAAAAGATGAAGGAACATCGGGTCCAGGTTTGGTTGGTCAATACCGGATGGAGCGGTGGACCCTACGGAGTAGGAAGCCGAATGAAATTAGCCTATACCCGGGCCATGATTACCGCGGCCCTCGAAGGTCAGTTGGATCAGGTGGAATTCGAAACCCATCCGGTTTTTGGGGTTTCCATGCCCAAGACCTGTCCCCAGGTTCCCTCTGAAATCTTGAACCCTCGCCTCACCTGGTCCGATTCAGCCGCCTACGATGCCAAAGCATCGCAATTGGCTTCGGCCTTTATCAAGAATTTTGACCAGTATCGCGATGGGGTCGATGCACAAATTCTGCAAGGCGAGCCCCGACCTTTCTGAATCAACGGAGGGTTTCGTCGAGCCATCCAAAAAACACCTTTTGCCATAACACCGAATTCTGGGGCTTGATTACCCAGTGGTTCTCGTCAGGGAAATAGAGCATTTTGGTTTTGATTCCCCTTAACTGGGCGGCGGTATAGGCTTCAAGTCCCTGAGCAAGAGGCACTCTGTAATCGTTCTCGTTGTGGATTACCAAGATGGGCGAGGTCCACTGATCAACGGTGCGGTGCGGAGAAAACCAGGTATAGGATTTGGGTTTGGGTCTATCCCAGGGTCGACCTTTCATATCCCATTGGGAGAAGAAAATTTCTTCGGTCTGACCAAACATGGATTCCAAATTATAAACCCCGCAGTGGGCAATCAGGGATTTGAAACGTCCATCGTGGTGTCCTGCCAACCAATACACCGAATAACCTCCAAAGGAGGCCCCAACCGCCGCGACCCGTTGGGCATCCACAAAGGGCAGCTTACGAACCGAATCGGTTACCCATAACAAATCGTTCATGGCTTGACCACCCCAATCGCCCGAAATTTGTTCGTTCCAAGCTTGGCCAAAACCCGGCAGACCACGGCGGTTTGGGGCGACGACGATATACCCTTTGGCGGCCATCAAATGAAAATTCCACCGCATGCTGAAGGCTTGGCCTATCATGCTTTGCGGGCCTCCTTGGCAGTAAAGGAGGGTAGGGTATTGACGTTTCGGATCAAAATTGGGTGGGTAAACGATATACGTTTGAACCGATTGACCATCCGATGAACGAATCCACCGGCTTTCGAAGGTGGCGGATTGCATGGAGCGGTAAAGGCTATCGTTCCAAAAAGTCAGTGGTGTTTCTGGGGAATTAAGCAAGGGCTCTTTGACGAACAATTCAGAGGGCTTGAGAAGGGTTGATTTGAGAAAAACCAAACGGTGGTTCCATCGCGATGAGCCTTTGGGGTTGCTGATAGCCATCAAGCCGTTGTACTGAGCCGTTTCGGAGGTGATGGGAGTCCAAGGCAGGACGCTATTTTGGTTAGGGATCGAAGGTCGATTTTTGAGTGAACGGGTTGCCTTGGAAGTGGTTTGGGTAGTCTTCACCGATAGCGCATGGGCGTAAATTTTGGTGGCGCCTTTTTCGTAAACGGAATAGTACAAGGTTTTGGAATCGGGTGCCCAACACATCTCAAAGGCAGATAAATCCTGTTCCGTATTGAGGTATTGTAGGCTTCGCGTGGTCCAGTCCAACAAAGCCACCCGGTTGAGATCGGCTTCATAACCATCGCGGGCCATGCTAAGCCAAGACAGGTACTTTCCATCCGGGGAGAATACGGGATCGGTATCGTAACCGGGGTTGTTCTCGCTTAGGTTAATGGTTTCACCTTGGGGTACATGGTAGGCGTAGAGGTCGGAATTGGTCGAAACCGCCGCTTGGTTTCCGTTCATTTTTTTGCATGGATAAACAAGCCATTGCCCATCGGGTGACCAAGCGATTTCGGATGAAGAACCGGAGGGTGGAAGAGGGCTGTGGTAGGGTTGATTCGCCAGGATGTCCAAGGCTGGGCCTTGAGGTGTTCCGTCCTGTAGGGACTGTACAAAAACATGGCTGTAGGTTCCATCGTGCCAACGGTCCCAGTGCCGGTGCATCAATTGATCAAACAATTTACCGGTCGCCAAGGGCAATTCGGGATAACGTTCCTGAAGGGTAGGTTCCAAGCGGACTTTGGCTAAGTAAAACCAATGAGTCCCCTTGGGCGATAAACCAAAACCATCCACCCCTCCGGAAATTTTGCTCAGGCTTGTACGGTTTGTGCCGTCGGGCCGCATGCGGTGCAATTGCATTGCCCCCTCCACGGGATACAAAAAATACAGCCACTCCCCATCGGGACTCCATTGGTAATCGACTTCCGATGAGGGGGTTGCGCTAAGCCGGGTGGACTTTTGAAGGCCAAAATCCCAGAGGTAGAGATCGGTTTGAGATTTGTTAAGCGCCAAATCGGTGGTCCTGACTCCGTAAATTATTTTTTGCCCATCGGGGGATGCTTTGGGGGCTTGTACCAGGGACATTTTCCATAACATCTCTTCGTTTAGGACGGTGTTTTGGGCCATTGGGTTCTGAGCGAAACCCGTAGAAGCCATCCAAAACCAAATGGTTAGGAAAAGCAATGCCCTTAAGGCTGAATCACGGGAGATCCTTACGCGTGTTGAGAATGGTCGTCCGCAAGAGGAAGTCAAAGAATTTTTCATAGCAGGTATTGTTAAGGAAGAGGTTTAATTGGGCAAAACCAAATTTATTATTCGACCGGGAACCGCGATGATTTTGTTGGGCTTACGTCCGTCCAGCCATTCAACGAGTTTGGGGTGTTCCAGGGCCAATTGTGCAAGGGTTTCAGCGCTGCATTTGGAAGGAAGTTCTACTTGTAAGCGGACCTTGCCGTTGTGTTGGACCGGATAAAGGTAGGTGTCTTGTTCCAGGTAAGCAGCATCCCAACCGGGATAGGGCGCATGATGTATCGATGGAGGATTACCCAAAACCCCCCAAAGTTCTTCGGCGAGGTGAGGCGCAAAAGGGGCCAGCATGCGGAGGTAAGTCTCCAAAAGCGAACGGTGGTACAGGCCTCCACTTTGAATTTCATTCATTCCGATCATCATGGCCGATATGCATGTATTGAGGGCCATACGATCCAATCCATCGTGCACTTTCCGAAGACAGCGGTGAAGAACCCGCCAATCGGCCTCGGTGGGTGGCTGGTCATGAACGGCTTCGGAGCGGAAATGACGGTTGATTTTTTGAAGAAAACGGAAGACCCCTTCGATGCCTTGGGTATCCCAAGGCTTGGCATCCTCAAGCGGGCCCAAAAACAATTCGTAGAGTCGTAAAGTATCGGCTCCGTATTGCTCGACAACGGTATCGGGATTGACCACGTTTCGCTTGGATTTGGACATTTTCTCGACCTCGGGACGGGTCTTGAAATTTAGAGGAGGGTCCGAGCGGAAGGCTTCATCGTTAGGCTCACGGTTGGGCTTTTTCCAAGGACCGAAATTCCCTTTGGCATCGATCCAAATGGCCTCTTGCCATTCGGAAGTTTCGGGAGAGCCATGCAATAGCCCGGGGATATCCAGGGTGTTTTTCTCTACAAAACGCACGTCAACCGAGGTTCGAAACCCGGGGTATTGCTCCAAAATTTGAGCTACTTGGGGATTCGCTAATTGTTCCTGCAACCAATCTTCGGAAATCAGCAGAGGGGGGGAGGGGGTGCTTTGGTGCGCTGAAGGCGGCTCAACGGGGGTTTGCCCCGAACGTAAACCTTCCCACCAGGCCAAAGGCAAGGCCGGGTGGGATCGGTAAACGTACTCGGAAACGCCTTGGATCATCCCTTGATTGACCAGGCGTTTGAAGGGCTCTCGAAATGGCACCCAACCGCGATCGAACAAAAAATGATTCCAAAACCGTGCATACAAAAGGTGCCCGGTGGCATGCTCGGCCCCGCCGACATAGAGGTCCACAGCGCCCCAAGCAGCGATGGCTTTGGGGTCCGCAAAAACGGTTGCGTTATGGGGATCCATGTAGCGCAAGAAATACCAACTGGAACCGGCCCATCCGGGCATGGTGGTGGTTTCGAGGGGTAGGCCGTTGCGGGTCCAATTCTGGGCACGGGCCAGGGGTGGTTCGCCTTCCGCGGTGGGCAAATACCGATCGATGTCCGGCAAGACCAGGGGAAGTTCCGATTCCGGCAGGGGATGAGGGTCCTCGCCATCCATAAGGATAGGGACCGGTTCGCCCCAATAACGTTGGCGTGAAAAAACGGCATCCCGAAGCCGATAACGGGTTACAGGCCATCCGCAATTCTTTTGCTGTAGGTGAGCGATAGCCAAAGGAATGGCCTCACCGGCCTGAAGGCCGTCCAAAAAGCTGGAGTTTTGGAGGACTGCCGTTCGTTCCTCGCAGGCTCCTTGGCGAGGATCGTGATCCACAAAAATCTCGGGTATGTCCAGACCAAAATGGCTTGCAAAATTCCAATCCCTCTGATCGCCGGCAGGAACCCCCATGACGACCCCGGTTCCATACCCGGCCAATACATAATCCGCGGTCCATACGGGGACTTGGGCCCCGGTCAAAGGGTGTTTAGCGTAGCTCCCCGTAAAACAACCGGTGATTTTGCGGGTATCGGCCTGCCGATCTCGTTCGCTTCGGCTTTTGGTGCGATGAAGGTATTCGGCAACCGCTTGGGTTTGTTCAGGAGTTGTTAAGCGTTCAACCCAAGGATGTTCCGGGGCCAAGACCACAAAACTGACCCCAAACAGGGTATCGGGTCGGGTAGTGAAAACCTCCAAAGTGCCGCAGGGGGTCTCAAAGCGTACCTGAGCTCCTAACGAACGCCCGATCCAATGCCTTTGGTGTTCCTTAATCGAATCAGACCATTGCAGTTCATCCAAACTATCGAGCAAACGGTCAGCGTAGGCCGAGATGCGAAGCATCCATTGCGGCATCATGCGTTGTTCGACCGGGTGCCCACCACGCTCCGAAAAGCCATCCTTGACCTCGTCATTGGCCAATACGGTTCCTAAAGCAGGACACCAATTGACCTTGGCCATTGCCCTATAAGCCAATCGATAGTGCATTAGAATTTGTCGCTGACTGCGGGGGTCCGTGGCTGTCCACTCTTCGGAGCTTAATCGGGGAGTTTGTTCGGAGCAAACGGCGCGCACCGTTTGGTTACCGTGTAAACGCAGTATTTCCTCGAGTTCAGCGATGGGCCTGGCTTTTTGCTGGTCCAGGTCAAACCAGGAATCAAACATTTGCAAAAACATCCATTGCGTCCAACGGTAATAGGATGGATCGCTGGTATCGATTTGGCGATTCCAATCGTAGCTAAATCCCAAGCGGTTAAGTTGCTCCCGGTAGCGGGTTCGGTTTTGAGCGGTGGTTATGCGTGGGTGTTGGCCGGTTTGAATGGCGTATTGTTCTGCGGGTAGTCCAAAGGCGTCAAAACCCATAGGGTGCAAGACCGCATGACCCTGCATGCGTTTGACCCTGGCCACGACATCGGAGGCGATGTATCCCAAAGGATGGCCCACGTGAAGTCCAGCCCCCGATGGATACGGAAACATATCCAAGATATAGGATTTGGGTTGGCCCTCAAGGGGTTCTACGGTTCGGTAGGTTTGGTGCTCCTGCCAAAATGCTTGCCAACGGGCATCGATTTCCTGAAAAGTTGGAGAGGGGTTCAAGGGTTTGGTTTTCTATGCTGGCGAATTTAGTTCAAAGCCAAGGCCAAGGCTACGGGGCGTATTTGTTTTATTTTTACAGCGCATGAGGATATCCACCCCGAGCTTGTTGCGTTCTTCGGTTTCCCGTTCCCGGGTTTCAGCATTCGTATCCCAGGGTTTGGTCCTTTTTCTCTTGGGTTTCTTGGGATACCTGGGGGTGCAGGCCCGTTGGTGGATACAGTACCTTCATGAAAATGTCGAAATTCAGGTTTTCCTGCAGCAGGAAACGGATTCCCTTCAAGTTCGATCATTGTTACAGAAGATTCAAAAATTCCCGGAGGTCAAAGAGGTCACTTTTGTAAGCCGGGAGCAGGCAGCCCGGGATTTAAGTCAAGACTTAGGGGAAGATTTCGTGGACTTCCTGGGAGAAAATCCATTGCTATCGTCCATCAAAGTTCACCTTCATTACCGTTTTGGGGAGAAACCGGCTTTTGAAGCCTTGAAAGGCCGTTTGAGGAACCTTGAAGGGGTTGGCGATGTGGTTTATCCCGTACGCTTGCTCGCGTCCCTTCAACGCAATTTTGGTACCTTGGTTGGGGTGCTGCTGGCTCTGAGTATTGCCCTCTTTGGTGTCACCTGGCTGCTCATTGACCAATCGGTTCGTTTGGTGCTCTTTGCGGATCGGCATCTGATACGTTCTATGCAATTGGTTGGCGCAGATGATGGCTTTATACGTAAACCCTACCTCAAGCGGGCCATGCGTTGGTCGTTAATCGCTTGGATTAGTGCATGTCTCCTCTTGATCATTACCATTTTTTGGATCCTGGATTGGGCACCCGAACTACACTACCAGGGATCCGAGCCTCAAGTTCTTGGTTTGGCAATGGTCCTTTTGATGTTTTCGGTGCTGACAGGTTGGTTGAGCCATTATGTCGCGTTGACCAAGTATCTTCGCCTTGAATCGGATCATTTGCATTAAGTATTCCTGTTATGGCCCCAAAAACAAATTCCAACCCCGTCGCTTCTTCGGCAACCCTTCGTGAGGCCTTTCGTCGCAAGGGTGCTCCTTTGTTTGGCGCGATGAACTATCGATTGATGATCCTGGGATTGGTGCTCTTGTTGGTTGGTAATCTTCTCATGATTGGGAAAGAGGATATTTATTCGTTTACCAAAATCACCCTGGCTCCCTTGGTGATTGCCTTGGGGTATTTGGTGGAATTGGTGGCTATTCTTTACAGGCCTAAGTCCTGATGAATTGGTTGGCCGTTTGGGTCCTTGCCATCGTCGAGGGCCTGACCGAGTTTTTGCCGGTTTCGTCCACCGGTCACATGATTTTGGTTTCGGAACTCATGGGTTGGGAACAGACGCCCATCCTGGAATTGTTTGAGGTTTTTATCCAATTGGGCGCTATTCTCGCCGTTCTCACGCTTTATTACCCAAGATTTTTGAGGGGCCCGACCCTGTACCTTAAGCTGTTGGTGGCCTTTTTGCCTACCGGTTTGGTTGGATTTCTGGCTTACCAAACCATCAAAGATTACCTCTTTAACGCCGTGACGGTGAGCCTTTCCCTGGTTCTAGGTGGCATTGTTTTGATCCTACTGGATCGCTGGTCCGACCGCCGAGAATCCAGCCATGCCTCTGTGGAGGACATGCCCTATTCCGCCTTGATTAAGGTGGGTTTCATCCAGTGCATTAGCATGATACCCGGTGTTTCCAGGGCAGCAGCGACGATATTGGGTGGGGTATCGGTTGGTCTTAACCGCGTATTGGCTGCTGAATTAAGCTTCTTGTTGGCCTTGCCCACCATGGCTGCGGCTACCGGCTACGATATGCTCAAACAATACGATTCCATTCCTGCTGATGCCTGGCCCATGCTCTTGACCGGTTCTTTGGTCGCTTTTGGGGTAGCCCTATTGGCGGTTAAAACCTTTGTCGCGCTAATTCAACGATTTGGTTTTAAGGCGTTTGGATACTATCGAATTGTGGTGGGTTTGTTATTTTTGGTAGGGTATGTTTGGGGTGGATGGACTTTGGACTAAAGACAGCGGCTTACCATCGCTGGCCCAAATAAAATTGGGCGCCGTTTTGCCGGTCCACAAACCCAAAACATGGACCAGTTTTGATGTGGTACGACGGATAAGAAATCGCTTAGGCGGTGCCAAGATTGGCCATGCAGGAACCCTGGATCCTCTGGCCGACGGCTTATTGATTTTGTGTGTGGGTTCCAAAACCAAAGAAATCGAGGCCTGGATGGGGGGGACCAAGGAGTACGAGGCAACTTTGGTTTTTGGGGCGGTGACCGATTCCTACGATTTGGAGACCCCTGTTCAAAGCACCGGGGTCGTTGTTGACCTGGATTCAACCGCCATCCAGGCTGGTCTGTGCGCCATGACCGGAACCATTCAACAAAAACCCCCGGCGCATTCGGCCGTTAAATTGAACGGGGTGAGGGCCTACAAAAAAGCCCGGCAGGGCCTAAATCCCGAAATGCAGGCCAGAACCATTCAGATTGATGCCTTGGAGCTTTTGGAATGGTCCAACCCTCGTTTGGACCTTCGGATTCGTTGCGGAAAAGGCACTTATATCCGCTCTTTGGCCCATGACCTGGGTGCCTATTGGGGTTGCGGAGCTTACCTCGCCGATCTGCGCAGGACGGCTGTTGGTTCGTTAACCTTGGACCAAGCGTTTCAGGTTGAAGATTTTGACGCATTTTTGCAGTCCGTTTCCCCCTTGGACCATGATCGTCGTTCGTAATCTCGAAGAATTCCCTAAATCGGCACCCTTGGTGTTGACCATGGGCTCCTACGATGGTGTTCATTTGGCCCATGCCGAAATTATTTCGGCCTTGGTTCGTGAAGCCAAAGAGCGACAATGCCTGGCGGCTCTGATGACGTTTGACCCACACCCTCGCATGGTGCTCAACAAGGATCCGGAACGGCTTAAATTACTGAACTCCAACCGCGAAAAGCAGGAGATTTTGGAAGCCTTGGGATTGGATGTTCTTTTTGTGGTCCCCTTTGATCGGGAATTTTCCAACCAATCCGCCACCGAATTTTTGGAACGTTTGGTGCATCGGATGGGGGTAGCCCACCTGGTCATCGGCTACAACCATCGCTTTGGCAAAGACCGCGAAGGTGATTATAAATTCTTGCAGGCCATGACTCAAAAGTGGCCGTTTACGGTTCAAGAAATCGGAAGGCAAGCCTTGGACCAGATGGCAGTTTCTTCGACCAAGATTCGGCATTCCTTGGAATGCGGGGATGTAGCCCTGGCTCAAATGTTTTTGGGCTATCCCTATACCCTAAGCGGTACCGTTGTGCACGGAGACCAGGTTGGACGTCGATTGGGTTACCCCACAGCAAACCTTTCGGTGGAGGATTCCAACAAGCTAATTCCCAAATCAGGAATCTATGCGGTCCACACCCGTGTTGGTGCATCCTGGAAGCCCAGTATGGCTTACATAGGACCTCGTCCAACCCTTCAGACCGACGGTCGTTCTGTTGTTGAGATTCATATCATGGATTTTGAAGGGGATTTGTACGGATCCGAAATGAGTGTTCGCTTTTTGAGCCGACTACGGGATGACCGCAAATTTGATAGTTTGGAGGAGCTCCAAAGCCAAATCCGTCTGGATGAATCCAGAGCCCGCTTGTACTTTGAGGGTCAATAGACGGCACAAAACAGCTGCTGTTTAGTCCAGCAGGAGTTTGGTGATCATTTCACGCGTTAGTTCAGCTTCAGGGACCAAGCCACCCTGACCTACGCCTTTGGCTTTGAGATCGAATTCCATAAGTACTCTTAAGCACCGACGAATACGTGAGGGGCGGAGCGTACGGGCATATTTGCGGTACGCCGTAACAAAATACGGATGAACCCCCAGGAGGGAAGCCAATGCCTGGGGTGCGCTGTCCTGGCTGTCATGGACAAGGGCAACTTTTTGGTAAAAGGCGTAGAGCGTACCCACGCAGAGGGGAAGGCTGAAATTGGAGGCTTTGGGTTGTTGACCCAAATACACCGCCAAGCGCAAGGCTCGGGTGGCATCTTGTTCGCCCAAGGCGTCTTGCAATTCAAAGACATTGTACTCCCGCGATATACCTACAAATTTCTCAATATGCTCCGGCTCAATAGTTTGTCCTTGGCTAAGGTTGAGGCTAAGTTTTTCGATTTCAGAGGCCAAAAGCTCAGGGTTGTTACCAACAAATTCCAAAAGCAAGGCTTTGGCCTTGGGATTAAGGCGATATCCACGTTGAACCACGGTTTCGTCCAGCCAGGCATCCAGGGCTTTGTCTTTGAGTGGATCGCTTTGGACTACCAAACCCTTTTGCTCCAAGGTCTTGTAAGCTTTTTTTCGACGATCGAAATTTTTGCCCCGGTACAAAAAAACCAACAAGGTGGAAGGTAGCGGGTTTTGTAAATAATTTGTTAATTTTTCCCATTCCTTATCGGCCAATTGTTGAGCTTCTCGAACCAAAACCAGGCGATGCTCCGCCATGAAGGGGAATAATTTGGCGGCACTCAGAATTTGTTCGGCATCGCATTCTTTGCCGTATAACACATTTTGGTTAAAATCCCTGGCTTGTTCGGGAACATAGCGTGTTTCCAGTTGATCGCCAATGCAGTCGGTAAAATAAGGCTCTTCTCCTTGTACCAAAACCACACCGGACCAGCGTAGGATATCCTGTGGCTTTTGTAGGCAATCGCGTGCGTTAAGCCCCGCCATCAAAAACGTAGATGTTTAACGGTTAATCCGTTGTTAATTAAGGTGCGAAGGGCTTGGATGCCTATTTCCAGATGTTTTTGGGCGAAATGTTCGGTAACCTTCCGGTCGCTGGCTCCGGTTTTGACACCTTCGGGGATCATGGGTTGGTCACTGACCAACAAGAGGGCACCGCTGGGGATCCCGTTAAAAAAACCTACCGAAAAGAGGGTGGCCGTTTCCATATCAATAGCCATAGCCCGAATTTTTTGGAGGTAAAGTTTGAAGGCCTTGTCGTGTTCCCAAACCCGGCGGTTGGTGGTGTAAACCGTGCCGGTCCAATAATCCATGCCCATATCGCGTATAGTGGTTGACAGGGCTTTTTGGAGGGCAAACGAAGGCAGGGCGGGGACCTCCGGTGGAAAATAATCGCTGGAGGTTCCTTCGCCACGTATAGCGGCCAAAGGCAGAATAAAATCCCCAAGGGCGTTCTTCTTTTTGAGTCCCCCGCATTTTCCCAAAAAAAGCACGGCTTTGGGTGAGACGGCGCTTAGCAAGTCCATGACCGTGGCGGCCATAGGGGAACCCATACCGAAGTTCAGTAAAGTAATTCCTTCGGCTCGCACACTGCTGATGGGTTTGTCCAAGCCCTGTATAGGCACCTGGTAGGTCTTGGAAAAGACTTCGAGGTAATGGTTGAAATTGGTCAGGAGGATATAGGGGGTAAAATCGTCCAGCGATAAGCCGGTATACCTCGGCAACCAGTCCTGAACAATTTCTTCTTTACTTTTCATTTTCGACTTTTCAAAAATACGTCAAGCGGTAGATTTG
Organism: Bacteroidia bacterium; assembly: GCA_049431025.1. Lineage (GTDB taxonomy): Bacteria > Bacteroidota > Bacteroidia > UBA7662 > UBA7662 > SYHX01. The sequence continues at coordinate 132,098 of JBMTCP010000001.1, forward strand.
TCGGAACAACCATGAACAATAACGGAACTGGTCCACCTTCCCTGGTTTTTAGGGAGGTCGTTCTGCTGAAGCGATGGCACCAAGGCCAAGAACAGGTTTGGGATGCTTTTCGCCGACGTTGGCTGGTTTTTGGACCTGAAGAATGGGTGCGCCAGCAATTGGCCCATGATTTGGTTCAACGTCTGGGTTATCCCAAAAGCCGATTGGTCATCGAAAAAAGGGTATCGCAGGGTGATGGAGCCCCTAGACTTGATCTGCTTGTTCTGAGCAAGAACGGGGAACCATTGGTTTTGGTGGAATGCAAAGCCCCCCATGTTCCATTGAACGAGGAAGTTTGGTGGCAAGTTTTGGGTTACGGAACCCGAATCCCGGCACCCGTGGTGGCTGTAACCAACGGATATTCCCTGCAAGTACGGCAGTGGACCACCCAGGGTTGGGTTCCACGTACCGAACTCCCATCGGCAACGGCGTGGGTCCAAAAGCCTTTAACGGGGCAGTAAATCCGCCAGGATTTTGATTTGACGGCTGTTGTAGATATCCAATCCTCGGTCATCCTTGAGACTATCCAAGAGCATGGCTGAAGCAACTTGAACAGCCGAAACGGCTGCAACCGAGCGGGGTAGTAAAAAGTCCCACAGCTTGTAGGTTTTGCGGGCCAAATATTCACTTGGTCTGCTTTCTTGGCGGTCTCCCAACAAAAGGCCGGGCCGGAATATACTGAGTCGCTCAAAATCCAAGCGCTGGAGGGCTTCTTCGGCCTGGCCTTTGGTCTGGGCATAGGGCAACAAGGACTGCGAATTGGCACCTGCGGAGGAAACCAGGCCCAGGTAAGGGACCCCGGCTTGGCGAGCCAAAACCCCAGCATCCACCACCATTTGATAATCCACTCTTCGGAAAGCTTCCAATGAACCGGCTTTGCGCAGCGTCGTGCCCAAGCAACAAAATACCCGATCCACGGCATGGTAATGTCCTGCGTCGGTACCCGGCTCAAGGAGGGTTGAACCGACCCATCGAAGTTTGTAATGCGTGAAAGGAGGCTGGGTACGTCCCAAACAAGTAATTTCGTAGACCTGGTCGCTTTTGATGCACAATTCAAGCAAGGCCTGACCAACCAATCCGCTGTAGCCCAACAAGAGGACCCGGCGCTGGGGACGATGAAGGGTGCCGGGTTTATCCATGATGGTAGGGTTGGTGGTGAAGAATGGTAAAGGCGCGGTACAATTGTTCCAACAAAATTAACCGCACCAAGGGATGCGGAAAGGTAAGGGGTGAAAGGGACCAAACCCACTGTGCTTTTTGCCTCATTTCTTCGGTGAGCCCGTAGGCACCGCCCACGACAATTTGGAGGCGATCGGTGCCGGAATTCCCCCACCGCTCGATGTTGGCGGCAAGACCCGGACTGCTGACCGATTGTCCACGCTCATCGAGCACCACCAAGGTGTGGCGTGGCTTGAGTTTGGTTAAAAGTAAACGATGCTCGGCAATTCGCTGATCTTCAGGGGACAAGCCTTGTTCCTTGATAGCCAGTTCGGTAAGGGTCAATCGGCAGTAGTGGCGAAGGCGTTCCTGAAAATAATCGGAGCCGTTCACAATGAACGGCTCACGAATTTTTCCAATGAACAAGAGCTCGATCCACATAGGGTAAGGATCGGTAGAGATAAGTCAGGAACCTATCCCCGAAGATTATTTCTTTTTGATATCGAGTAGTTCGACTTCAAAAATCAAGACGGCATGCGGTGGGATTTTCTCCCCGGCGCCACGCTCCCCGTAAGCCAGATTGCTCGGAAGGTAGAGCTTGAAAATGGATCCTTTGGGCATTAATTGCAGGGCTTCGGTCCAGCCGGCAATCACGCCATTCAACGGGAAGGTTGCGGGTTCGCCGCGGTCCTTGGAGGAGTCAAAAACTTCACCGTTGGTGGTTGTACCGTGGTAATGAACCGTTACCTCATCGGTAGCCAAAGGTTTATCACCGTTGCCCATCTTGATGACCTCGTATTGCAAACCACTGGCCGTGGTGATAACACCTTTTTTCTTGCCGTTTTCGGCCAGGAAGGCCTCGCCTTGCTTTTTGCTTTCAGCACCTTTGGCTTCGGAAATTTTGGTGAAGTAGGACTGGATGGCCATCATGGCTTCCTGGTCGCCCATCCAGGGACTATCACCGGCCAAGACATGCTCCATGCCTTTCATCATGGCCTGGAGGTTGAGTTCCTTGATACCCTGGGTTTTGATGTTGGAGGCAATGTTGACGCCGAGACTGTACGAAACGGTATCCAATTCAGTTTTGAGGTCTTCTTTTTTCATTTTGTTGTTTTGGGCATTGCAGGAAACGGTCCAGAGCCCTGTGGCCAAAAGGACGGCATGAAGAATTTTGTGATTCATGGGAATGGTTTATAGTGAGCTAAAGTGGTCGCGAAGATAGTCCCAATCGGGGGCATTTTGGCCGGGAACCCAGGCAGGATGGAGATAGACCCGGTACAGGTCATCACCAAGTTTTCCGTTGTATATCGGATTTTGGGGTTCGATCGGTGCGGGGGTCCCTTGACCCCAACGAAGCAAGGGGTTTTCCAGAACATGGACTTCGTCCCATTGGCTGCTTTGAAGAAAGGTGTTGAGGGTGTGGAATCCTCCTTCCACCAAGACCGAATGAAGCCCGTTTGCCAACAAGGTTTGTTGCCATAAGGGAACAGGGGAATGGGGCAATTTGGGCCAGGGGAGCTTCAAAGGGGGTGGATCACGGTGGAGTACATGCAGATTTTGGGGCCAAGGACGCTCGTCACCGACTACCACAACGCGCGGATGCGGTGGGCCAAGGATGCGGGCGTCCAAATGGGGGTTATCCCGTACCAAGGTCCGCGCCCCAACCAGGATCGCGGCCTGTTCCTGCCGAAGGCGGTGGGTGTGCTTTTGGGATACTCCGCCCGTAATTTTTGGTCCGGGACCTCCGTCGCCACGGTCCAGGTAGCCGTCCGCTGATCGGGCCCATTTGAGAACGGTATAGGGTCGGTTTTGATGGACCATGGTTTCAAACCGACGGTTCATCCATCGGGCTTCTTTTTCGAATACCGGACCGCGAACCCGGACGCCGGCCTCCAGCAAGCGCTGTATTCCCCTTCCCTGAACCAGGGGGTGGGGGTCCGAACAAGCAAAGACCACCGTACCGATACCTGCAGCCAATATCGCCTCGGTGCAGGGTGGGGTGCGTCCGTGGTGATTGCAGGGTTCCAGGCTAACGTACAGGGTGGCTTCAGCCGCCTTGTTCTCCTTGAGGTTTTCTTGGCGCAAGAACGTACGCCAAGCCTCCAATGCGTAGACCTCGGCATGAGGCGAACCGCAAGCGGGGTGATAACCTTTGGCGACAAGCCGGTTGTTCCATGTAATCAAGGCCCCGACCAGGGGGTTGGGGGAAACCGCTGAACCCGCCAACTTGGCCAAGTCTAAGCATTGCTGCATCCATGGCAGGTCTTCGGGGAGGATGGCTTGCATTTTGATTACGTCAAAAATAGTTCTTCTGATTAACTTGCCTGCACAATGGCTGGTATGGACGAAGCGACGATGGCGGAGTGGACACGCTGGTTGGGAGAACGTTACGATCAGGGGGAATTGTCGGCCATGCGACGGTTTTGGAAGGAGGAGTATGGGGGGGCGCCTAGCGAATCCCAATGGCTGCGATTACAGGCCGGTGAGCCTTTGCAGTATGTTCTCGAAAAAGCCTGGTTTATGGGTAGAACCTTGCAGGTCAATTCTTCGGTTTTGATACCCCGTCCGGAATCCGAGGAATTGGTGGAATGGGCTCTGGAGGATCCATCGGTTCATGGACAGGCTTGCCTGGACCTCGGTACCGGCAGCGGTTGCTTGGCTTTGGCTTTGGCTTGGCGTGGCTCATGCCGTCCGGTTTACGGGATGGATTGTTCCCAAGAAGCTTTGCGAACGGCCTTGGAAAATGCCAAAGCCTGGGGACTGGAGGACCAATTCCTTAGCCTTTGGGGCGATTTTATGGATGATGCATGGATTCCTCCGGTCGCGCCGGTTTGGATCAGTAACCCGCCCTACATTGCGCAGGATGAAGCCGGAACGTTAGAGGCTCATGTCATTGATTATGAGCCACATATGGCCTTATTTGCCCCGCAGGGTCAGCCTTTGATAGTTTACCGCCGCCTCGCTCAACATTTTTTGAGAAACGAGCATGCACGACAATTTTGGTTGGAGCTCAATCCAATTTGGGCCGAGGAATGCCGTGGCATTTGGGAGGATTGTTATGTAACAATACGCAACGATATGCAAGGCCAAGCCCGAATGTTACGGGTGGTTAAACGATAGGGACCACTTGGACTTGACGATCGATTTTGCGCATTAGGCCTTGGAGCACCTTACCGGGTCCTAGTTCGCTGAAGTCGGTGGCTCCATCGCGAATCATGGCCCGTACACTTTGGGTCCATTGAACGGCCCCCGTTAACTGGAGATTGAGGCCTTGCCGTATCAATTCCGGATCCATGCGGCCTTCGTTGGGTGCGATGTTCTGGTAGACTGGGCAGCGGGGAGCCTGAATAGGGGTTTGAGCCAGGGCCTCTTGAAGGGCTTGGGCAGCGCTGGCCATGTAAGGGGAGTGAAAGGCACCGCCAACTTGAAGGGGAACTACTTTGAGGGCACCGGCTTCCAGAGCTTTCTGACCAGCCTCCAGAACGGCGGCAGGTCCCCCGGAAATGACCACCTGGCCAGGGCAGTTAAAATTGGCCGCCACGACTTTTTCGATGGTGACCCCCGCACATATTTCGACCACCCGCTCGTCGTCCAATCCCAGGACCGCTGCCATGGTGGAAGCTTGCTCCTCGCAGGCTTTTTGCATAGCGGCAGCCCGAAGTGCGACCAAACGCAGTCCGTCTTCGAAGGTCAAGGCGCCTGCAGCGGTAAGAGCCGAAAATTCGCCCAGGGAATGACCAGCCACCATGTCCGGCGCAAATCGCTCCCCCAGAATTTCAGCCCAAACCACGGAGTAAAGAAAAACGGCGGGCTGGGTGACTTTGGTGGCCTTGAGGTCTTCTTCGCTGCCGTTACAAAGCACTTCCTGAAGAGGGTAACCCAGGATTTGGTCGGCCAAATCCAGGCGGGATTGAGCCCAAGGACCCATGGCGCGTAAGTCTAGGCCCATGCCGGGGTATTGGGACCCCTGACCAGGGAATAAAAAGGCGTGCATATCAATCTTTTTTTTGGGGATGAGGAGGGGTGGGAGGTCCGTCGGGTCCGTAATACGTGACCGAATTGTTGGGGGTTTCAAAGAGTTGAAGACAATACAAGCGATAACGAGGGTGCCGTAGCGGTTCCCAAAGTTCTTCCCACAAGGCGATGGCTAGGTTTTCGGTGGAGGCCATTTTGCCCTGCATGAAGGGCACATCCAGGTTAATATTCGCATGGTCCAGAGGTTCAATGACCTTGGCTTCAATGATCTTTTTGAGTACTTTGAGGTCAATGACGAAACCGGTATCCGGGTCAACATCACCCGCCACAGTGACCCACAACTCAAAATTGTGACCATGCCAATGCTTATTGGCGCATTTGCCAAAGACTTCCTCGTTGCGGGCGTCGTCCCAGCGGGGGTTCCACAGTTTGTGGGCGGCGTTGAAATGGGCTTTACGGGTTACCAGAATCATAGGCGGCCAAAGATACAAAGGCTTAATTTTGGGCAATGATAATCGTAACCGGAGCTGGAGGATTTATTGGGGCCCATTTGGTGGACCGTTTGTTATTGTTGGGGTACCGCGATTTGGTGGCGGTGGACGACTGGAACCAAACGAGCAAGGCCCAGCGAATGGGTCCCGATTTTGGAGGACGTTTGGTGCATCGCGATGATTTTCTCGATTGGCTTCGGGATCACCAAGCCGGGGTACAGCAGGTTTTTCACCTCGGTGCAAGGACCGATACCATGCTGGTTGATCAGGGGATTTTTGATCGTTTGAACTTCCATTATTCCCAAAGCATCTGGACCCTCTGTGCAGAATTTGGGATTCCAATGGTATACGCCTCCTCGGCGGCGACCTATGGCGGGGGAGAACACGGTTTTGATGACGGTTTTCAAAAGCTGGATCGTTACCAACCGCTCAATCCTTACGCCTGGTCCAAACATCGTTTTGATTGTTGGGTTCGGGAGCAAACCCGCACGCCACTCCGATGGGCGGGACTTAAATTTTTTAATGTTTACGGACCCGGAGAAGGTCCCAAAGGCCGAATGGCCTCGGTAGTCTGGCATGCGTACCAACAAATTCAAGCAACGGGCAAAGTAAAGCTTTTTCGTTCGCATCGTCCAGGAATAGCGGATGGCCAGCAAAGCCGGGATTTTGTCTTGGTGGATGACGTGGTTTCCGTCTGCCTGTGGTTCATGAGCAATCCCCATTCCAACGGCCTCTATAACCTGGGTACAGGTCAAGCCCGCTCTTTTTTGGACCTGGTTTTGGCCCTCTTTGATAGCCTTGGTCTAGAGCCGCAGGTGGAGTTTGTGGATACCCCGCTTTCGATACGCGATAGTTACCAGTACTATACTTGCGCTGATATGGGTTGGATGGCTCGCTTGGGTTGTCCTCATTCATTTACCCCGCTCGAAGCCGGTGTGGCATCGTATGTCCAAAGGGAATGGGGTCATCCTCAATAGGTTGGTATGAAAAGAGGGGTGATTGCGGGTTTGCTCTTGGTGGGGATGTTCTTGGCCTGGACTTACCCCAGGCTAATGCTAACACCGGATGAACTGGCGACCGAAGCCGCAACGTACCTGGAAGACCGGCTTCCGTCGTTGCACAAGGCCGCAACCTCGTGGAAGGTAGGGGATGGGGAGCCTCCTGCAGGTTTCGAGTACGTAGCTCTTGATTCCAAAGGGCAACGAGAATCCTGGTCGGGTCGTGGTTTGCTCACGGCCGATGATAAAAACTTAGGTGCTCTGCGGGGATTTCATGCGGTCGATGTCCAAAACGGACAAGGTTTGGTTTGGGTAACCCCTTCTGCTTCGGGAACACAGATTTTGTTCTACCGCCTAACCTACCGGTATTCATTAACCTCTTCATCCTTGTACGATGGCTTGCAATGGCCGGGGGTTGGGGGGAATTTGTTGACCCTGCACACAACAACGAATACGCTTTCGGGTCATGAAGTGCGTTGGCAGGGTAAAGTTATTTTTAGGGTAGCGACCAAAAAAACTTCGCCGGTCACCCATCCCGGTTACAGGGCTTGGTTCAACCGCGGAATGGTGTTGTGGCTTTTTTTGTGGGCTTTGTTATGGATACCTCTGGTTCCCCAAGGTGATTCATGGTCCAAACGATGGATGTGGTCGTCTTGGCTGCTTGGCTTGGTTTCGGGTTTGTGGTGGTTGTACCGAGGGCCATTTGAATTGGCGGGTTTTTTTGGTATGCACACCACCTCGTTTGGTTTGGCGTGGAGTCAAGCCGTTCTGGCCTTTGTGGCCCTCTGGGTTTTTCCAATGGCCTCTCGCTATTCCTTGTTTTGGAGGGGGCCTGGACGCATACTCTTTTCGTATATCCTGCTCGTATGCACCCTGCAGGATGGTCAAAGCAAGTGGGGATGGGCCGATCCCTTGGGTTGGTCTTTGGATGATACCGCTCGATTGCTGTTGATTTTGGGCCTGGTTTCTTTTTTGGTACCCGGTCATGCCCATAGCACAGGCAGCCGAACCCCCTCCCCCTACCGGGCCTGGACGTTGCCCTTGGCTTTGATCTTGGTGGCCCTGGGGTGGTTTTGGCAGGACTGGGATGAATGGGCCTTGTTTTTGGGTTTAGGCGGATTGTTTTGGGCTGCTTTGGGCTGGGCCTTGGATCGCCCCGCACGTTCAACGATTTCCCGTGCAGGTACCTATGGCTTGGTGGGTGGTCTGATGGCGGTTTTGTGTTACGGTCAACATGTCAAAGTTGGGTTGGACCAAGCCCGCAGTCGATTGGAAGCCTTGGTTCAGGCCAGACCCATCGAGGCCTACACCTATTTGATGCCTTGGATTGACGCCTTGCGTAGCGATTCAACCCTGGTGAATTCGGGTAATGCGGGTTATGTACGGAGCGAATCCGGCTTACAATCCTTGCTGGATCGCCATTCCCGCAGCCTTCGACTCTTTTTTGACTTTCAAACCTTTGACTTTCAGGCTGCACGAGATTCGGTCCTGGCCCCGGATTTGGAAGGCGGCCTTCAGTGGAAAGGTAGTGTCCAAGAACAACCCGAAGGAGGTCGGTCAGCCTACCGGGTCCGTGTGGCATTAGGTTCTTTGGGATCCGTTCCTGATACCTTATCCGTGAAACTCTATCAAAAGTTTTTCCCAAGTTTATCACCCATACCTGCACTTTTGGGTAAGGTTACGGGTGCAGGCACCGGGGGGGCATCCTGGGGTACTGGTTTGGCACTTTACCAAGACCGGGTTCTCGTTTACCAGGATGGTTGGTCCTCTTATCCTTACCGGGTTCCGGACTATTGGTTCCGCGCGGTTAACAACGAGGAAACCAGTAAGGTTGTTTGGAATGGCGGTCAACCCTTGTTGGTGTACCGTAATTCTTCGGGTCAATGGGCCGTTCAGGCTTTGATTTGGCCTTCATTGGTTCTTCCTATTGCTTTTGGTGCCTTGGTTTGGTTGTTGTTGGGATGGATGGAGCGATGGGAAAAGTTGGGCAGGTTGGATCGTTGGTCGTTTTGGTTTCGAGTTGGTACTTGGGGGGAATTGCGTTTTCAAACCAAGGTCCAATGGGCCTCGACGGCTTTGGTTTTTGGGGTGATAGCCATGCTGGTGGCATTTACCACCTGGTTCATTACCCGTCGATTCGACCGGGAAGCCGAATCGGCCAAGTGGTCTCAAATGAACCAGTTTTATCGCGTGGCCCAAAATATATTGAACCAAGATCCTGGATTATCGGAGGCCAATGTCCGGTCGCTCAGGGAATGGGCATCGGTTAATGATTTGGACTTTTATATATACGATAACAAGGGGCGTTTTCAGGGGGGATCGCGTAGCCTGTGGTTTGATCAGAAACTCTTATCGGATTGGATGCCCTTTGAGGTTTGGCAATCTTTACAACGCGGTGATAGTCCTTACCGATCGGTTGAAGAACGCCTGGATCGCCTGGATTTTGGGATGGCCTACCAAGCGGTACGGGGATCCGATGGGGAATTGCTCGCCGTATTGGCGTTGCCGTTTTTGAGTCAAACCGATCGTGCAGGTCTAAGTGAATACCTGGCGGCCGTTTTCTCGTTTTTTATTCTGGTCACCTTGCTCGCGGTTTTTTTGGCTTACCGCTTGGCGATTGGGGTCGCGGCACCTTTGCATAACCTGACCAAAGCGATGCTGCAAACCAAGTCAGGGCTCAAGAGCACCATCAACGAAGAACAAGGCCGTGGGGAATTGGGGCTTTTGCTCAAATCCTACAACCAAATGGTGCAGTCCCTTACTGAAAACGAGGCCAAACTGGCTTTGGCCGAACGAAATACGGCCTGGAAGGAAATGGCGCGTAACATTGCTCATGACATCAAAAATCCTTTGACGCCCATGAAGTTACGCGTTCAAAAAATGCTCCGTGATAAGGCTCAAAATCCTGACGTATTTATCCAAAAGTTTGAGGTGGATGCGGGTTTAATCCTAAGGCAAATTGATTTTTTGACTGAAATTGCCGATACCTACCGGGAATTTGCCAAGGAAAAAGAACCGAACAAGGAGGTTTTTGTGTGGACGGACGCCTTAGATGAAGTGGTTTCGTGGTATCGAGATCAAATGGAACTGCATTGGGTGGCCCGTTGGGAAGAGGCTCAACGACCCTTGGTCTTGGGTAACAAAAGTCGCCTTCAACGGGTCATTCAAAATCTTTTTCAAAACGCCAGTCAAGCCTATCCGGCTAACGAAAGCGTTCGACTGGATGTGCGTGTGACGCTGGAGAAAGGTTGGATCGCTACCCGGATTCGCGACTACGGTACAGGCATCGACCCTGAATGGCAAGGTAGGATTTTTGAGGTCAGTTTCAGTACCCGATCCCATGGCATGGGCTTGGGTTTGTCCATGGCCAGGCAAATCGCCGAATTGCATGGTGGAACCCTAGACCTGGAATTTTCAGATGAGAAGGGTACCGGCATGCTGCTCCGCCTGCCCCTTCATCTTGAAAATTCTGAACCTAATTTTTCGTAAACGAGGGGTAGCGGTAAACCCATCACGTTAAGAGGACAACCCTCGATGGATTTTATGGCCCTTAGTCCCATCCAATCCTGGATACCGTAGGCACCCGCTTTGTCCCAGGGTTGATAGGTTTGGACATACCAGCGAATTTCTTGGGGATTCAATTCAAGCCATTCCAAGCGGGTCCTGGTTTGCCAGACGATTTCTTTTTGGTTGGTTCTTAGGCATACCCCGGTGATGACGTCGTGTTGATTCCCGGACAATTGGGATAGCATGTCGATGGCATCCGCTTCATCGCGGGGTTTGCCCATGATTTGTCCCCTATGAAAGACCAAGGTATCGGCGGTAAGTAACAATTCATCGTCAGCCAAAGGAATGACGCTGGACTTAAGCCGAGCCAAGTGTTCAGGAACCTTTTCACTTTCCCATTGCGGATCCAAGCTTTCGTCGACCGGAATCAGGCGGATAACAAAGTCTAAACCGGTTTTTTGTAACAATTCTTGGCGTCGGGGTGAAGCAGAGCCCAGAACCAAGCGGTAGGGTAGGTTTAGAGGGGGTGAGGGATATTTCACGCGGATGTGTAGAGAAACAAAAGATAATAAACCAAAAGAGAACTCAGGCCCAAGGCCAAATAAACCTTGAGCAACCCAGAAAGTTGGGAGGCGCCTTTGGGGGTTTGGATTTTGAGCAGCCGCCAAGTAATCCATGCGGCCAGGAGTCCCGCAATGGTGGAATAAATGGCCTCGGCATAGGCCCCGGAATAGCCCTGCTGCACGATGACAATGGCATTAATTAAGGGTACCGGTAGCCAAAAAATCAAGGCTAATCGGCTGGTTCGTGGCCAACCCAATCGAACAGCGACGGTTTGTTGACCGGCCATTGCATCTCCACCTTGGTCCTCAAGGGCTTTGACCAGTTCTCGGCTTAAGGTGACTAGACCAACCATCAGCAGGTAAACCATCCAGGTTCGGTTTAGAACCTTGGCGTCGTCGGGATAGTAACGGTACAGGATACCCATGGCTTTGAATTCGTAAAGCCAGGGGAGTGATATCCAAAGCAAGCACAAAAAAACCACCACAGCAGGACCCCAAAAGCCTTGTCCCTTTAAATGCTCCGAATAGCGAAACAACAAAAAAACGGCCATGAAGGGAATCAAGGTAAGGTTGAGAAGGCCGGCTTGCCATGAAGCCCAGCCGCAAAGAATCAAGCCCGTGAGGTTGAGGGCCGTATAAACAGACCAAAGAATAGGCTCCGTTGGCAATCCGCGTTTTTTGTGGTTATGGCGATCGCTCTCTTGGTCAAAATAATCATTGATAAGGTTACCGGCCCCAGCGATGAGGGTTGCCCCCAGAACCAGAGCTCCGAAGGCCATTTCGGAAAGTCCAAAATTGAGTAATCGGGTTTCCAGTACCGGTAACATCAAAAAGTAACGAAAAGAAGGCAAGGCCAACATCAACAAAAGCAGATTCAAAGGTCTGAGGGCTTTGAAGGTAACAACCCATGGGGTTAAGGTGCTCATCCTTTTCGATCTTGGTTGGTGTTTTGGCGCAAGCGGCGAATTAACGAACTAAACCATCGGTACAGGGCCGTTCCTTCGGGGTCATCCTGCAATAGTTTTTGGTGTAAATCCATGGTTTTTAGATCATTTCGCCAAGCAGGTCCGCTTTGTCGGTTCAGTGGATCTGTATTGCTCTGTTCAAAGTCCCTAAGTTGTTGTAACAAAATGGGAATCAAGTCTTGATGGCCTTCCAGATCCCGTGTTAGGCGATGCCCCCAATGCAAAAGCACATTGTTAAAATTGGCTGTCATGACAGCAGCCAAATGCAACTTCTGACGTTGTTCTTCGCTAACGATTCGGGCGTTGGCTTGCAGTCGTTGGGACCAATTCACTAAAGTATCGCGCAATTTCGGCTCACTGCTTTGAACGAGGATAGAAGCCCCTTGCCAAGCGTTTTCTTCGGCTCTGCTTAAATTCAACAAGGGCCAGAAAACACCCCGAACAGGATGTGGCGCCAAGGTTTCTAGGCTAGCGGTTCCGCTGCAATGAACCCATCCAAGACTCCGTTCAGGATCCATGGCGGATGCGACATTCAGGATAGCGTCGTCCGATACAGCGAACAAGGTGATGCCTGGGGTTGAAGGCTGGTGTTCGTGTTTAGAAAGCCTCCTTTCGCTGGGATCCCAAGGAATCCATTCGGCTTCAAGCCTTTGAGCCAAAGCTGAACCACCACCCTGAGGTCGGGAGATGACCCTTAAGATGGGAATACCTTGGGCGTGGAGGGCTTGCCCAAGAGCCCAGGCCGCTTGACCGGCCCCAACCAATTCAAGTCCAAAACGCTCTCGGCTTGCTTGATCAATCGGCGGTGCGCTCACGTTGGTATTGACGATTTCGGTGAATCACGCTGAGGCTTAGTCCTCCTACCAAGAAGAAACTACCGTACCAAACCGCATTAATCCAGGGGAACCTGAGCATTTTGAGTACAACATAGGCACGAGGAGCAGGCTTTAGGCTTTGGATAGACACGGCGATTTGACCGGACTGGGGATCGATTTTTTGGAGTTCAACCCGCATGCCGGGTTCGGTGGTCTGATCGGGGTAACGAAATTCCACTCCTTGGCGAAGTACATAAACCGGCTTCAATTGAAATTCCTGGTTCAGGCCACGAATTCGTAGTGGAGCGGAAACCGCGACTTCAGCACCGGCTGTTTCTTGGGACCATTGGGGGTCCACGACTTTCTGGAGTCCTTCAAAAATGACCAGCGATTCTTTGAGCATGAGCGTATCTCCCCTCGCATCGAGGTAATGCAAAACGGGGTCGGCATACGTACGTGATTGGACTTCAAAATTTGCGGGATCCGGAACTTGGGTAACGTGCATGTACAAATCGTGATCCCAAAAATGTAGGGTAGCCGGTGAGGCAATGAGCCCCATCTTGGGATTGATTTGGGCATTCGGGTACAAGGTTTTCTGAAAAACAACGTGGCCTTGGGGGTCCTTTTTTTCAAAAAGCAAACGGTAGTATCGGTTGGGCCCGGATACAGAATCGCCGGTATAGGTCACCTGATATCCGGCCATGGCTTTACCTTGATCTTGGTACAACAAAACATTTTCTCGGGCTTGAGCCGGTGAAAAATTTTCACCCAGGGGGGTTCCTTCGAGGTTGAGGGAGACTACTTCTTTGCGGGATGAGGAGACCAAAACACCGAGCATCAGAAGTGCAAAGCCCAAATGGGCCCAAAGTCCGCCTTGGGTGGCCAATTTTTGGCGAGCCTGGTACAATTGGTGGATATTGCCTACCAGAGCATAACAAGAGGCAAAGACCAACAGGAGGTAGGACCAATAACCAATCTGTTGCGTATATCCGACCAACAAGGTTAGGGCTACAGCGATGGCTGTGACCACCATCATCCAAGACAGAACTTTGGTCGGTTCACTGCGTCCAAAACGCAATCGAAAAGCCGTAGTGCCCATCAAAAGGATTAAGACGGCCAAGGGCAGTTGCCAACGATTGTAGTAGGATACGGCATCGGTGGGAGGGGCCATGTTGGTACCGGCAATGGCATTGAAAACCGGAATGGAGGTGGTCAGTAAAATTTGAAAAGCCGAAACCACCAGGGTCATGCTTCCCACAAAAAGCCAAAACTCCCGGGATGTACCGGATTCTTCACCGCCTTTTTCTTTTCCGGGTATATGCTTCCATCGGTAGGCCAATAAAATTATCGTGAGGAGGGTGAATAAGCCTAAGAAGGCCAGCAGCTGTCCTGATAGACCCAGGTCCGTAAAGGAATGCACCGAACTTTCTCCCAAGATACCGGAACGGGTAAGAAAGGTTGCGTAAAGTACAAGGACAAAACCCATCATTACCATGATGAGGGTGGATTTGAGGGAGTATCCGCTTTTGGTAAAAGCGTGCATGCCATGAAAAGCACCCACCATGAAAAGCCAGGGCAAAAGGGAAGCGTTCTCCACCGGATCCCAGGCCCAGTATCCCCCAAAATTGAGGGATTCGTAAGCCCATGCCGCACCCATAACAATACCACTACCCAAGGTTAGCACAGCGACCAAGGTCCAGGCCAGAGCCGGCCCCACCCATTCCCGGTAGAGCCCACGAACCAAAGCGGTAACGGCGTAGCCAAAAGGCAGGGTGCAGGAAGCGAAGCCCAAAAAAAGTACCGGGGGATGAATAACCATCCACGGGTTTTGGAGTAAAGGGTTAAGTCCGTTGCCATCGGTAATCCACTGGAGATAATCCGGGCGCTGAAACAAAGGAGCGTCCAAGGCATCGCGAAGCAGGACAAAAGGACTGCTCCCGATTTTGAGTTCACCCCAAACGGGGATCTCCAGCAAGGTGCCCAACAGCATGCTGCTTAACATCAATTGAGCAAGGCTGAGGACGGTCATCACCCCGGCTTCCCATCGACGACCGGTGCTGAGGATGAAAAAATTACCCAAGAGGACATGCCAGAATATCCATAACAAAAAACTACCTTCTTGACCTTCCCAAAAAGCGGATAGAATATACCGTACCGGCAAAGCCTTGGAGGCATGGGACCAGGCGTAGTGGTATTCGTAGCGATGGTAAAAGATAAGGGCAAACAAAGACCCAATGACCGTTAAAACCGCAACACTATGCAATCCAAAAGCCCAACGACCCCATTTTTCCCAGCGTCCGTGGGGCAAACGGTGGCCGAATAAGGCATGACCGTACGTCAGAACCCCCAGCAAGGCCGCGCAAAAGGCAACAAGGACGGCACCGTGTCCCAGATTACCCAACCAAAGCCATTCTCCTTCGTATTTCATGGTGTTGATTCAGGGGTTTACAGGGTATCCTCCGTGTATTTGGAGGGACATTTGGTGAGAATTTGCTCAGCGACAAAGGTGGATTGACCCTTCATTTGCTGGATTGACCCGATGACCACCACTTGTTCGGAACGTTCAAAATCCTGGGGTTTGGCACCGTAATAAATCACCGAACGGCTCAGGCCTTTTTGGTCAACAAGGGAAAATTCCAAGAGGTTGGCATCCTTTTCAGGATCGTAGACCATCGGTTTGGATCGATCCAGCGTACCCACCACGTGGTAACTATGGCCAGGGTCTTGGGCTGCGGTTTCGAAATCAACGTAGGAGCTGCTTTCGCCTAGGGTACTCACCAAAATGGCGAGCCCGGTACCCAGCAACATGAGGAGGAGGATAGCGCTTCTTTTCACGCCTCAAAGTTCGTTCATAAACAGCTCCCTCCCCAAAAAACTTGGGCCATTCCTTCTTTTGGGATAGGTTTTTATCGTTCTTTTGGGCATGAAGTGGATTTTTACCTTTTTGACCTGGTGGCAGGTGGTTTCCCTGGCGCAGGCTCAGTCCGCCGTTCAACAACCCTCGGTTCCGGTTCGGATTGGAGGCAAGGTGGTGGACTCGGTGTCGGGTGAAGGCTTGGCTGGGGTCAATGTGGTGGTGTTTTCGTTAAGGGATAGCAGCAGGCGATGGGGAGCAAGTAGTAACCTGCAAGGAGTGTTTGAACTTCAGCTACCGCGTCAAGGGGGTTACCTGATGCGTTGCACCTATGTCGGCTACGAGAGCTGGCAAAGGGTGTACCGATGGACCGCCGATACCGAACTGGGAACACTGCTTTTGGTTCCTGCCATGACTTCGTTGGGTCAAGTTGAAATACAAGGCACGGCTAAACGAGTAGAACAGCGGGGGGATACCACCGAGATTAACGCCGCATCCTTCCGAACTGCGCCCGATGCCGATGCCGAGCAACTGATTCGAAAAATGCCAGGTATCACCGTAGAAAACGGGCAACTCAAGGCCCAAGGGGAAGAAATCCGAAGGGTATTGCTGGATGGCCAGGAGTATTTTGGTAACGATGCAACGGCTGCCTTGCGCAATTTACCTGCCGAAGTGATCGATAAAGTTCAATTGATTGATCGTCAAAGCGACCAGGCACAGTTCACCGGAATAAATGACGGTAACACCGAAAAAACTCTTAATCTTATAACGCGTACAGGTCTTAACAACAGCAGATTCGGAAAAATATACGGGGGTCTTGGGGATTTTACCGGCAGTGCAACCGCCCGCGATGAACAGGCTTTTGAAAACTTGATTTTACCGTCGCCTTCTTCTGGTTCCGGGGCGCTGCAAGAAGGTATTTTGGAACCAACGCAGGGTGGACGTTGGATGAGTGGAGGCAATGCCACGTATTTCAAGGGTAAGCGAAGGCTCAGCGCCGCTCTTTTGATGAACAACATTAATCAACAGAATTTTTCGGGAGCGGAATTGAGCGGACTCTTGGGTGGTGGGGGCTCCTTGGGCGGGTCATCGGCAGGAGGTATGCGGGGTGGTGGTGGCCGTGGTATGCCGGACCCGGGTGCCGCCTTGCTCAATCCCAGCCAAAGAGGCCTGACCACCACCCTAAGCTCAGCCCTTAACTACAGCGACCAATGGTCCGGCGGATGGAAATTGAATAGTTCACTCCTGCTCACCCGGTCGGTGAATGCTCAGAACGCCGCTTCCTTACGTTCCTGGCTTAATATTCCAGGCTTAACCCAAAGCGATAGCAGCCGGCAGGTTCAGGATCAAATCCAAAGCCGATGGACGGCCCGTTTGGAATGGAATCCGGACAGCAACCGTTCGGTGATTTGGACTCCTCGTTTGACTTGGTCTCAAAGAACAGCCCTTGGGGCATCGGCGGTTTCGGTTGATAGCAGCTGGGAAACGGGGAATAACGCGGAACGCTATACTCGCAAGTTATCCCAAAATTTGTTAAGCAGCCGCAACGATAACCTCCAAACCCAAGGCGGCTTCGAGGCCCTGTATCGACAACGTTTGGCCAAACCACGTCGCAATTTTTCGGTGAATTGGGCTTTTGATTTTCAGGACCAAAGCATACCAAGAGACCAGGAATCTGAAATTTTGGAAGCAACGCAGGGTCCGGTAATGCCCCCCGTTTGGTGGACGCGTCGAGATACCTCCATACAGGTGTTCGAACAGGATCGGGGATGGGTGCGCAACCGTTGGGACGTGAATTATATCGAACCCTGGGGTGATCGAGGTTTGTTGGAATGGACGGCATCTCCCTTGGTTCAGCAAAGTTTGGCCGAACAACGTTCATCCCAGGTTGATACGGGTTCTCCCTGGGGGTTATACAACCAGACCATGCGACAAAACATGATTGGTGCCCAATACGGTCTACGTTACCGTTGGGGTGACGAACGTCAGGAATTTTCATTGGGTCTGCAGCGTCAGGATTACAACGCGACGTTTGAGGACTTTGGTGATTTTAGGGGACCCTTACCTCAAGAATTGCTTTGGAGCGCATGGCTTCCCAATGCATCGTGGCGATACAACCCTTCCAAATTTCAACAATACCGGGTTTTTTACAGGTCCAGCACCCAAACTCCATCGGTCCAACAAATGCAACCGGTCTTGGACAATACCAATCCCCTTTCGTTGTCGGTAGGCAATCCGGATCTAAATCAGGCATTCATGCATACCCTGGGCGGTCGTTTTCGTTGGTCCGACGGACCCGGAGGTCGTTCGGTTTTTGTATTTATCAACGGGAATTTGACCCAAGGCGCGATAGGTAACGAAAACCTGGTGGTACCCGCCGATACGAACCTGATGAATCAGGTTTGGATGGCCTGGAATGGTCCACAGCATCTGGGTGTGGATTGGCGCACCTTGCGTCTTGTTCGGGGTGCACAATTGACCCGTCCGACAAATTTAGGAAATCAAATCAACGGGCGATGGTACAGCACCTACGCGCATCCTTTTACTTGGCTCAAAGCCAATATGAACTGGACCCTGACCTTGGGCCATCTCGACCAACCGGTTCGTAACAACGGATTGGATTCGAGGGTCAAAACCCAAAATCTCGGTTTATTATGGGGATTAAGCAGTTCTCAATCCGAACATTGGGATTATAACATCACCCTCAATATGGGATTCAACCGCTTTCGCAACAGCACCAACTCTACGCAGGGTACTTGGTTAAATTATGCAACCCATTCGGCCAATGCCCGTATGCAATATACTTGGAGGAAACGTTGGGTATTGGGTACAGACTATGCATGGACGTACTGGGGTGGGCTTGACCAAGGTTTCAATGCCAATATACATTTGATGAATTTATCCTTGGCAGCCAAGGTTCTACCCAATAAGTTAGGGGAGTGGAGGCTATCCGTTTTTGATCTTTTGGGCCAGAACCGCTCGGTAAGTCGAACGGTCAGCGAACTCTTTGTGGACGATAACCGTAACACCGCCTTGGGGCGTTTCTTGATGCTCACCTTTACTTACAATTTTCGGAATTTTGGTCAGCCGTCAAGGGAGCCATCGCTCCAAAACAGCAACCCCACGGGTCATCCGGGAATGATGCGCCCCAACGGAGGCTGGCGCTAAGTCCGGGAATCTTCGTGGATTTCCGGATCAAGCGGGTATTCAGGCCAATGTTCTTGCAGCCAACGCCGGTACCCCGTTTCTCTTTCGTTCGTGGACGGTTGGTAAAAAACACGCCCACGCAATGCTTCGGGCATGAAGTTCTGATGGATAAAATGATGCGCTCCTTCGTGGCTGTATTGATAGCCTTGGCCGTATCCAAGATCTTTTTGCATGGACGTCACCGGATTACTCAAGGCCTCCGGTACCGGAGGTTGTTGATCAGCTTGGCGAACCGCATCCAATGCTGCTTCAATAGCCAGGTAGGCCGAATTGCTTTTGGGACTTAGGCTGAGGTACAAGGTCGTTTGGCTGAGGGGAATACGGGCCTCGGGATAACCAATCCGTGCAACCGCTTCCATGGTGGCCGATGCCAGCACCAGGGCCTGGGGATTGGCCAAACCGATATCTTCGGAGGCCAGCAATACCAGACGCCGAGCGATAAAAACGGGATCCTCGCCCCCTTGGACCAAACGGGCCAAATAGTAAACTGCGGCCTGGGGATCCGAACCGCGTACCGACTTGATGAGGGCGGAGATTAAGCGGTAATGTTGATCCCCATCGCGGTCATGGTAAATGGCAAAATGAGGGAGAACAGCGAGGACCGCCTCGTCGGTAATGCGCCGTACACCCTGTTCGGGTTGCAGGCTACCGGCAAGCCATTCCAACAAATTATACATTCTACGGGCATCCCCTTGGGCATGGCGGACCAGGGCCTGGCTTTCCACCAATTCAAGGCCCAAGGCTTGAAGTTGGGGGTCTTTGTTAACGGCTTGTTGGGCAAGTTGTTGCAGGGTTTCGGAACGCAAAGGTTGAAGAATCAACAATTGACAGCGCGAAAGCAGCGCAGGATTGAGACCAAAGGAAGGGTTTTCCGTAGTCGCCCCAATCAGGGTTAATTGACCGCTTTCGATGGCCCCCAAAAGTGTGTCTTGTTGAGCTTTGTTGAACCGATGGATTTCATCCAGGAACAGCAAAGGTTTGAAAAGACCGTTACCCTCTTCGATGACCGCTCGAACTTCCTTGACCCCCGCGTCCACAGCGCTCAGAAAACGAAATCGTCGTTTGGAATGTTGCGCTAACATCCGAGCTAGGCTGGTCTTACCGGAACCTGGTGGACCCCAAAGAATCAGGGAAGGCAGGTTGCCTTCGTCCCAGAAACGCCTCAACAGACCTTGGGGCCCAACCAATTCTTCCTGCCCCAAGAGATCTTCGGGCCGGGTAGGGCGCATGCGTTCAGCAAGGGGTGGATGAACCATGACTCAAAGTTAGGACCAGGTTCTCCCGCCATCATCGTGCTATTTTTGGGTGGTGAATTCCAAAATTCTCCCTACGTTGATCCTTACCGGGGATGGTTCGCATACGCTGCGTTATGGCCCCAATGGCCCAACCTTTCATAGCCTGCACGGTGCGGTCACCGAATCCCGGCACATCTACCAGGGGGCCGGTTTGCTTTACGCATTGCAAACGATGAGGTGGAGTAAATCGCGAGCAAGGGGTAATGGGGTACTACGAATGCTGGAAATAGGCTTGGGTACCGGTCTCAACGCGGCCCTCGTTCTTGAAACATGCCGAGAATCGTTCTTGGATTTAGCGATTGAATACACCGCTTTGGAGCCTCAGCCCTTGGATCCGGTGGTGGTGTCTTCGATAAACTACGGTACTTATCTAAGGTCGGAGGCCTGGACTGATTGGAGCAAGGCCTATCCGCAAATTTGGGCATCCATGGGCCAAGACGGATGGGCCGAATGGAGCCCGTTCGCAGGCCAGGGTACTTGCCATTTCAAGCTGAGGACAGACCCCTGGCCTGTGGTCCTTGGCGAGTGTTTTGATTTGGTTTTTTGGGATGCATTTGGGCCTGGCGAGGCCCCTGAACTTTGGGATGGGACTACCTGGTCTGCCTTGGATCGCGTAACCGAATCCGGGGCGGTGATGGTCACCTTTGGGGCCAGCGGAGCTTTGGGTCGAGCGCTCAAAAATTTGGGTTGGGAGGTCCAAAGGCTTCCCGGTCCACCCGGCAAAAGGGAGATGATACGGGCAAAGAAACCTTGATTTTTATTGCATCTTTGGGGCATGTATCGTTGGTTGCAAGGTTTACTTTTTTTGCTTGAACCCGAAAGGGCCCATCATTTGACCCTGGGATTTTCCAAACTACTCCTAAATATCCCCGGAATGAACAGGCTTTGGGCTCGCTTATGGCCCAAGGTCGCGGATCCCTGGCAGGGCATGGGGTTGCATTGGGCCAACCGGGTGGGTTTAGCGGCCGGATTTGACAAAGATGCCCGGTACTTGGAGGTGTGGAAGGCGATGGGAATGGGCTTTGTCGAAGTGGGTACGCTAACCCCACGACCTCAAAAAGGAAATCCCAAACCCAGGCTTTTTCGTTTGGTCCGGGAACAGGCTTTGCTTAACCGCTTGGGTTTTAACAACGGTGGTGTGGAAGCGGCGGCTAAACGTTTGCAAAAGAGGCCACAAGGCTTGGTTGTGGGAGCCAATATTGGCAAAAACAAAGACACTCCCAACAGCGATGCGGTCAACGATTACGTTCGGTGTGTTCAAGCCCTGCATCCCTGGGTTGATTACTTTACCGTGAACCTCAGCTCGCCCAATACCCCTGGACTTCGTGATTTGCAGGAGGCCGGTTTTTTGAATTCCCTGCTACAAGCCATCGACGAATTGCCTTGCCAACAACAGAAGCGGCGTCCGATTTGGGTCAAGCTGGCCCCGGATTTACCGGACCATGCATGGCAAAGCCTGTGGCCTGTATTGGCCCAACACCGGGTCGATGCTTTGGTTTTAACCAATACCACGGTAGACCGATCGGTGTTAAAACACCAGCATGATGAGGTCACCAAACGGGGGGAAGGTGGCTTGAGCGGAGCGCCCCTGACGCTCAAATCCCGCTCAATGTTGCAATCCATGAAGGCTTATGGAAAAGAGCAGGGGTACGAGCCGGCTCTGGTTTCGGTGGGTGGGGTAATGAACGGAACCGAAGCCGCCGTGCGTCAAGAGTCCGGAGCCGTTTTGGTGCAATTGTACACCGGTCTGGTGTACAGAGGCCCTTCGTTGGTTGGAGAATGTGCTAAGGCGATTAAGCACTAGTGCTCAAAGGCATAACGAATAATATTGGCGCCCATTTGCAAGGCCAGCGTGCGTAGATTTTCGGGATCACGGTGCACGGCAGGGTCTTCCCAGCCATCCCCCAAATCGCATTGGTACGTATAGAAAACCACCACCTTATTTTCCCAAAGGAGGGCCAGGCCTTGGGCCGCTTGTCCATCGTGTTCGTGAATTTTGGGTAATCCTCCGTTCATGCGAAAAGGACCTTGGTACAGGGGATGGTCGGAAGCCAAGCGTACCCAATCCAATTCGGGAAAAACTTTTTTGAATTCGCTTCGAACATAGGGATCCATGCCGTAGTTATCGTCCACGTGCAAAAAACCTCCTCCGGTCAGGTAGTTGCGGAGGTTTCGGGCTTCCTGTTCGCTGAACAAAACCCGCCCGTGTCCAGTCATATGCAGCCAAGGAAAGCGATAAAGATCCGGACTACCGACCTCGGCAATTTCTTCTTGGATTTTGAGGGTGGTGCCCAGGGTTCGGTTGCAAAAACGGGCCAGATTCGGTAAGGAGGTAGGGTTGGCATACCAGTCGCCCCCTCCACCGTATTGCAATCGGCCCAAACTGATGGTGCCCGAAGAGGAGGATTGGGCCCAGGATGGTTTACCAAGGCCACCGACCATCATCCAAATCATGCCGAGCCAAAGGATCATTCGTAGGCTTTGTTGGGTGGTCCAGCGGGACAAGGCAACCAATGCGGCTGTTTCGGTACGCAGCCTGTGCGGGCCCAAGTCCAATCCCGTTCCCTTCAATTCGGTAAGATGATCGATTTCACTTTCGGTAAAATCACCTTCAGGACCCAAGACGAGTATGGCCGGTTGGGTAACGTCGGTTTGATTCAAAGGGATTCTGGTTTTATGAGGGTGACAATGGGCTACGTACAAATTCAATTGGGGGTCGGGCTTCCAGTCTTGGACTTTGACCGGATGGTCCAGGACGGGGAGGTATAAACGCAAGGATTGCTTCATCGCAGACTCCATGATGCGATGCAGACGCTCCGGCTTCCAACGATGATGTTCGGTGCGCTCGCAATGCAAGGGAACCAGGCGTGTTGCTCCCAATTCCGTGGCCTTCTCCAAGAGCCATTCCCATCGGCTTTCGTTGTGCAGGGGCGAGACCGCGATTTCCAAAGGTTGGGGTGCAGGGTATTCCTGAACGGATTCAAGTCCCTAGACTGCCCCGTCCGCCCTGGCCTCCCGCAAAATGCAATAAGCCCAGCGTCCCCTTCCGTTGGTTAGCTGAACAAAGGCTCCTACCCGCTCTCGACGAACCCGAACCAAGTGCCGGCTCTCCTCGGAACGCAGGACAAAGGAGCCTTCGAATGGCAGGTCGGGATCCAGGTAGTATTCGGCATTCATCGTTCCAAAAGCACAGGCAAATTACGGCTTATCCAAGCCCAACGAGAATCCAAGTCCTCAAACTCTGGGGGAATCCATTGGATTTCTTGGTTGCGTCTAAACCAAGTCAATTGCCGGCGCGCATAATTACGGGTGTGTTGTCGTATCAAATCCAAGCAGGCGGCCCTTGTTATCGTTCCATCCCAATAGGCCGGCCATTCGGCATAGCCTGGACTTTGGAGAGCCTGATGATCACCGTAGGGGAAGAGGGTACGGGCTTCGTTTTCCAGGCCCTTGGCATCCATCGCATCCACACGTTGATTAATTCGAGCATAGAGCCGGGATCGTTCCGGTTGGAGGCCGATCCAATAGCAATCAAAGGTTCTTTCTCTGGGGGTTCGGGTCCATAACTCGGTGATGGGGCGACCTTCTGCATCCATAATTTCCAAGGCACGAATCAGGCGTTGATGGTTTTGCATATCCGCCTGTCGAGCATACTCGGGATCGCGTTCAAGAATTGCATTTTGAAGGGCTAAAATTCCATTATTTTGGAAAACATCGTGCCAGTGTCGACGCAGATCGGGTCGTGCAGGGGTTAGGGGATCAAAACCTTCCACCAAGGCCCGAATAAACAAACCAGCACCCCCACAGACCACCACGGTACGGTTCGTTTTCCACAAAGTAGCGAGGAGGTCAAAAGCTTCGGTTGCGAAGCCTCCGGCGTTGAGGTGTTGGTGAATGGAGCGATCGCCGACGAAATAATGGGGAACCCCTTCTTGTTCGTTTGGGGTTGCGGCTGCTGATCCCACCAGCATTTCACGGTAACATTGCCTGGAATCTGCAGATAAAACGGAGGAATTTAAATGCCGGGCCACTTGAACGGCCAGCGCTGTTTTTCCAGATGCCGTAGGGCCCACGACCAACACGAGGCGAGGCCGAGTACCTGTTTTCTCAGTAATCGTCTTCGTCATAACCCCCGGAACGACGACCGCTGTCTCTTTCGTAATCGTCATCCTCCTCATCGTCAAAATCGCCATCCTCGTTGTCGTCATCCGATTCCTCGTCGCTATCCGTGCTGAGGTCTTCGTCCAGGACAAATCCCGGTGGAACCTCACCAGCGGTAGTACCCAAATCCAAACTGGAGGATTTCCGGGAAGTTCCCATGCTTTCGATGGTGTCAAAGAGTTGATCCTCCTCCAAATCATCGCTCTCCGGTTCGGATTCGTCATCGGCCAAAGGAAGGGCGGTTGCTGCGGACTTTGTTACCGGTGTAGCGTTATCGGATTTGGCCGGTTGTACCTGACGCGGGTTGTACTGCTTGGGCGGATCGCCTTCGGCTCGGACCACCCGTGGCAAAACCACATCCCCGCTGGGTAGGGCTTGGATGGCCATCAATTCCACCAAAAAAGCCCAAGAATCTTCCTCCGAGCGGTAGACATAGATAAACCTTTGGTGGGGGTCATCGATGAACTGGCTGAGTTTGGTCGCGATCATGGGAGTCGCATTCCCGATTAACGAATACGGAATATCCTTGAAGGCGATTTCGTCTTCCATATGCCACAGGTCATCGCTGTAAAAAAACGAAGCCGAGTGCTTGAGGTCAAAAGAAAATGCCTTGAGAATTGCAAAATGGAAATCCTCAAAACTGTGACTGGCTTTGATTTCTATTTCCCGTGAGAGGTCTTCGTAATCTTCGATGATGACCTTAAAGCGGTATACGGACATGGGGGTGGGGAGGAGTTGTTTGGAGGGTGCTAATTTGCGCAAGGAATGGCATTCAATCAAGACCCTGCCCCTCAGAAAAAGTAGCAGGAGATGAACGGGGTTGGAGACCCATTTCGAGGCCCAATTTCAGCATGAGTTCGGTGGCCTGGGCGGTATTGTTTTCGATTTCGCCGTCCAATATGGCCTGGCGAATCCGGTTTTTGATGATTCCGACTTGGCGACCGGGTTCCAAACCAAAGCAGGCCATGATCTCCGCCCCCCCCAAAGGCGGTTGCCACAAGCGCATACGGTCGGCCTCGGAAACGGCTTTGAGCCGTTGATCCAGGTCTTCAAAATTGCGGAGGTAGCGTTGAACCTTGGCTTCGTTTTTGGAGGTGATGTCGGCTCGGCATAATTCCATGAGGTCATCGATATCCTCCCCGACTTCGAAGAGCAAGCGCCGCATGGCCGAGTCGCTGACTTTGCTTTTGGTCAAGGCGATGGGGCGCAAATGAAGACGGACCAGGTTTTGAACCTTGGTCATGGTCTGATCCAAGGGTAATTTGAAATGCCTAAATATCCTGGGAACCATCCGCGCCCCCAATTCTTCGTGCCCGTGAAAAGTCCATCCGTGTTCGGGATCGAATTTTTGGGTTTGTGGTTTGGCGATATCGTGCAACAGAGCAGCCCATCGGAGCCAAAGGTCCTCGGAACGTAACACCAGATTTTCAACCACCTGCAGGGTATGGTAAAAATTATCTTTATGCCCTTGGCCGTTAATGACCTTAATGCCCTGCATCCGGGCCAATTCCGGAAAAATAATGGCTAAAATTCCGGTATCAAACAAGATCCCTAAACCTTTGGCGGGGCGTTGGCTTAGCAGAATTTTGTTCAATTCCTCCGTGATACGCTCCATCGAAACGATTCGTATGCGTTCCGATTCCTTACCCATCGCCTGAACCGTTTCCGGGTCCAAATCAAAGCCAAGTTGCGAAGCAAACCGGGCGGCACGCATCATCCGCAAGGGATCATCCGAAAACGTTAAAGTTGGATCCAAGGGGGTGACCAAGCGCCCGTCTTCCAGGTCTCGAATCCCGTTGTAGTGGTCAATCCATTGCCCGTAGTGGGGATACAATTCAAAGGCCAGGGCATTGACCGTAAAGTCCCGCCTGGCCAAATCTTCTTCCAGGGTTCCGGCTTGAACGACCGGTTTGCGGCTTTGTTGGTCGTAGGATTCTTTGCGAGCCCCCACAATTTCAAATTGCAATCCGGCATGGTTCACCATGGCCGTTCCAAAATTTCTGAAGGCGTGGACCTTGGGACGACCGGGTAAGCGTGAAGCCCATGCCTCCGCAAAATCAGGGCCCGAACCCAGAACCAAAAGGTCAATGTCTTTGACCGGTCGGTGCAAGAGGGCATCCCGTAACACACCCCCAACCAAATAGCAAGGTGTTTGGGTGAGGGCTGCGGTTTCGATGGCCGTGTCCAGAGCCTCTAGATTGAGAATTTCTTCGATACCGACCAGTCGCACAGCCCAAAGTTAAGGTTTGATTTCGTAGATACCCGATACGCCGGTCACTTGATGTCGCGTTTGAGGATTCAAAAAGGTCCACGTCCAACGGGTGACCCTATGGGTGGGGATTTCCTTCAACGCCCGGACCTTGAGGCCTTGGTTCCGGAGGGAGTCCATGCAAGGTTTCCCGCTGTAAACTCGGTAAGTCCGTCCGGTTTGGAGCTGATCCAGGCCCAAGGATGGAATTACCCGACCGCTATAAAAATGCAGGGCATGCACCGATTCGTTATCGCAGTCCCATCGATACAGGTCTTGGGTAATTTGATGTTGGCGCGCCCATTGACCCAAGCGGGAGGAACCCTGGTACGTCATAAGGGATGGCCATGCCCAGGTATTGAGGACGATTAAACCCAAAATCCATACGCCGGCCGACCAAGCCAAAACCGCTGACCGTCGTGGGGAAGGGAGTTTGCCCAAGTAAAGTCCAAGTACGGCAGCAAGAACTGGAACGGTAAGCCAAAACGAAGGCGAGGCGCCCATCACCCCAACGCTAAAGCCTATGGAGACCATAACAAAAAAGAGGCTGGTGCCCAACAAGGGCCAGGCCCAGGTAGAGCTACGCTTCCCGGCTATCCACCAACGGGCCAAAAGTAAACTTTGAAAAGGCCAAAGTATGTAAACGTAGTGCGGTAACTGAAAGCGACTCAGACTCAGTCCAAGGGCCAAAAGTACCCAGGCTGTCAAGGCTTGACGCACGGTCTCGGCTTGATGTTGGCGATACCGCAGGGCGTGTAATAGGGCAGCCGGTAACATCCAGGACCAAGGGGCAAAAGACCATAACAGGTTGTGGAAAACAAAGGTGGGGTCGGCTTGCTGGGCCCAAGGATTTTCTCCGCTAATTCTCCCAAAATTTTGGGTCCACAGGTAATATCGTACGCCCTTTTGCCAACCCCATTGTTCTCCAAGTGCCCACAGCCAGGGGGTCAAAAGCAAGAACATCCAGGCAAGGCCCCACCAAAAAGCAGGTCGGCGCAGTAATTGATATCGTCCGCTCCACAAGGCATCCCCTCCATGCACGGCCACCAAAGCCATCAGGGCGAGCGGACCTTTGGCCAGCATACCCAAAGCCGTCAAACCAAAGGCAGCCCAGGCGTTGAAGGAGCGGTTGTGGTTTTTCCACTCCTGGGCTTGCCAACCGGCCATGGTCACCATGGCCACCAACAAGGTGTCGGTTCGCACATCCTGAAGCATCAGGCCCATGCCCAGATTAGCGCCATAAAAAAAACGTGCAGGCCAGAGGGCCTGGGGGCCCATCAAGGCGGAAGCCCAGCGACCAATGGCCCAACAACCCAAAAGCCCCGCCAAAACCGAAAATAATTTGGCGCCCATGGCGGTGGACCCCAAAATTCGGGTACCCCAAGCTGCGCACCAAAAAACCAAAGGGGGTTTATCGGGGTATCCACGGGATTGGTACAAAGCCCCGTGTTCTTCCAGGGCGAGCCAGGGTGAGCCCAGGTTCATTTCTTGCCCCATGGAGGCGTATTGAGCGGCATCCACCTCCATCAAATCCACGTTCAGGCCGGTCCATACGGCCACGACCGCCAAGACGCCCAAAAACCAAGACCCCAGGTTCCCGCTTCGAAGCATTACCGCGACCAAAGGTTGTATTTGAGAATGCAATAAATCGCCCTGAATCCGTCTTTCCAGTTGATTTTTTTGCCTTCATCGTAGGTACGACCGTAATAAGATATCCCCACTTCGTAGATCCGAATCCCCGGCACCTTCGCCAGGCGTGCGGTTATTTCCGGCTCAAAGCCAAAGCGATTTTCCTCCAAGCGCAGGCTCTGGGCCAACGGGGTTCGCATCATTTTGTAGCAGGTTTCCATATCCGTCAGGTTCAGGTTGGTCAGGGCGTTGCTCAAAAAGGTTAGCACTTTGTTGCCCAGGGTATGCCAAAAGAACAGGATACGGTGGGGTTTGCCGCCCATAAAGCGCGATCCATAAACCGCATCGGCCTTGCCGCTTAGCAAGGGGGCCAACAAGACCGGAAATTCCGCGGGGTCGTATTCCAGATCCGCGTCTTGGACCACCACATAGGACAGGGACGCCATCGCCAGGCCGGTTCGCAGCGCATAGCCCTTTCCTCGGTTTTGGTCCAAATGCAAAATTCTCAGGGGGCTATCGCTATGTTCGGCTTGATACCGGTCCAGAAGAATGCCGGTCTTATCGGTCGAGCAATCATTGATTACAATGATCTCTTTGAGCAAATTATCAGGCAATTGCGTTTTGAACAAAACGTCCAAAATCCGAACAATCGTCTTTTCTTCGTTGTAGGCCGGAACCAAAATACTGAGTCCGGTGGGGTAGGTTGGGGTAGAGGTCAAAGGGTTGCTTTTGACCGCAAATCAAAGCAAGAATACCTTGACCGCTGCACTTGGCCTTTACTTTGCGTCCCAAACTTCCCCTCATGGCCAAAAATCTTTTAATCGTGGAATCGCCGGCGAAAGCCAAAACCATCGGTGGATACCTGGGTAGTGATTTTGTGGTGAAGTCCTCCTACGGGCATATCCGGGACCTGGCCAAAGGGAATAACGCGGTCAAGGTGGACCAGGGCTATGCCCCGGAGTACCTGGTTCCGGAAGACAAAAAGGCTGTTGTCAGCGAACTCAAAAAATTGGCCAAAAGCTCGGACCTCGTTTGGCTGGCATCGGATGAAGACCGCGAGGGAGAGGCGATTGCCTGGCATTTGCAGGAAGTCCTGAATCTGCCCGATACCAAAGTAAGGCGCATTGTTTTTCATGAAATCACCAAGCCTGCAATTACCCATGCCGTAGCCAACCCTCGCAAAATTGACGTGGATTTGGTGATGGCCCAGCAGGCCCGTCGCATTTTGGACCGTTTGGTGGGATTTGAGTTATCGCCCCTTTTGTGGCGTAAGGTTAAGCCCGGATTGTCCGCGGGTCGGGTCCAATCGGTAGCCGTTCGTCTCCTGGTCGAAAGGGAACGTGAAATCCATGCCTTTAACCCGCAGGCAGCTTTTCGGGTTAACGGGTGGTTTCAGGCGGACAAGGCTTCCTTCAAAACCGAGCTCAACCGACGTTTCGAAAAGGAAGAAGAGGTAAACCTTTGGTTGAACAAGGCCATGCCTTTGAACTGGACGGTCAGCGCCATCGAAAAAAAGCCGTTGACCAAAGGCCCTGCCGCGCCCTTTACCACCTCCACCCTGCAGCAGGAAGCTTCCCGTAAGCTTCGTTTTGGGGTCAAGAAAACCATGCGGGTTGCCCAAACCTTGTACGAAGGGGGGTACATTACCTACATGAGAACCGATAGTGTCAACCTATCGCAGACAGCTCTGGCCGAAGCCAGGGATGCTATTCTGGAGGCCTACGGTCCTTCTTACCACCAGCAGCGACAGTTCAAAACCAAATCTGCCTCGGCACAGGAGGCGCACGAGGCCATACGGCCTACCGATTTCAAACGACCCCAGGTCCATGATTTGGAAAAAGATCAACAGGCACTTTACGAGCTTATTTGGAAAAGGGCGGTAGCCAGCCAAATGGCCGAGGCCAAAATTGAAAAAACCAAAATCACGGTTGGTGCCGCAGAATTGCCCGAAGTTTTTGGTGCCGAAGGGGAAGTTGTGCTTTTTGATGGATTTCTCAAACTTTACCTGGAAGGGAACGACGAGGAAGAAAACGACAAAAACGAAGACCAACAAGCCAACGGTCTTCGTTTGCCGGTTTTGGTTCAGGGTGCTTCCACCCCTGTTGAACGGATGCTGGCCACCCAACGCTACAGCCGACCACCATCCCGGTATACCGAGGCCAGTCTGGTGAAGAAATTGGAAGAACTGGGTATTGGCCGTCCATCGACCTACGCCCCCACCATTTCGACGGTCCAAGACCGTGGCTATGTGGAGAGTACCCAGTTGGAAGGTACCGTGCGCGATTACACAGTTTTGGAAATGATCAAGGGCCAGGAACTGCAAAGGCAGGTCATGCAAGAAACCACCGGTGCCGACAAAGGCAAGCTACGTCCTACCGATATTGGAATGATTGTTACGGATTTTTTGCTGGCCAAATTCCCCGTCGTCATGGATTACGGATTTACGGCAGGAGTTGAAGGTAATTTTGACCAAATCGCTGAGGGTAACCTGGTTTGGACCCGCATGCTGGATGAATTCTACGAACCGTTTCATAAGGCGGTTTTGGACGGTACCGAATCGGATCGGGTGAACGGATCCAGGGTATTGGGCCAAGTCGGTGATCTGGAGTACAGCGTACGCATGGCACGTTACGGGGTCGTGGCTTGCCGTGTTTCCCTAAGCGATCCGGAGGCCAAACCCCAATACGCCAAGCTCAAGCCGGGGATGAGTATGGAACAACTGGACTTGGAGCAAGCATTGGATCTTTTCAAATTGCCTCGCCAATTAACACCGTACCAAGAGAAACCGGTTAAAGTGGCTTCCGGTCGATTTGGACCCTATGTGCAATGGGGTGATCTTTTTGTTTCCATTCCCAAAGAATACGATCCGCTCAGCCTGACCGATGAGGAGGCTGTGGTCTTGATTCAGGCCAAAGAACGCGCTTTGGCCGAACGCTTGATCCAAGATTTTCCGGAAAGCGGAATTCAGATTCTCCGAGGACGATTCGGACCCTACTTGACCCGCAACGGCGAGAACTACCGTATTCCCAAAGGAGAGGATGTGGAGAGCGCAGACGAAGCCCAATGTGTCCAATGGATTGAACAATCCCCACCGCCTAAACCACGAAGAGGCCCACGGGGCAAGACCCAGACCAAAAAATCGACTGCAGCACCCTCCAAAGCAAAGGCTAAGAAAGCCAAAGGTTAAGAGCGGGGGCAGGGTACCCGGTTTGAATTTTGGGGAAAACTCTTCCCCAAAACTTGAGGTGTTGCTTCAAGGATTTTCCGAAATTCGTTGTTGCGCAGCCTTACCATGTCAAACCACAACGATCGCGAATTACAGGCCATGATTGGCCTACTGGACGATACCGATCCGGAGGTTATTGCTGAAATTACGTCGGCCCTTTTGAAGCGGGGTCCGGCTGTGGTACCGGTGCTGGAATCGGCCTGGGTAGGTCAACTTCCCTTGTTGGCCAGGGAAAGGATAGAGGATGTTATTCACCGAATTCAATGGTCCCAGTGCCGGCAGGCTTTGCTGGAATGGAATCAAAGCGATCAAAGTGATTTGTTATCGGCTTTGATTTGGATTTCCCGAATTCGATACCCCGATTTGGACGAAGCAGCCTTGCGTAACCGTATGGAGGCACTTCGTATTGAGATTTGGATGGAGGTCAACGATCGCATGACTGCCCTCGAAAAGGTGCGGGTGATGAATCATGTTCTCTTTAGGCTCCATGGTTTTCGCGGCAATACCGCCAACTACAATGATCCCCAAAATTCCTGCATCAACAAGGTCCTGGAAAGTCGCAAGGGCAATCCCATTGTTTTGTGTTGCCTTTATCTCTGGTTAGCCAATCGCCTGGGCCTTCCGGTGGTGGGAGTCAACCTTCCCCAACATTTTATTTTGGCTTATTTGGACGAAGAGTCTCCCATTTCGGGAAATAACAAAGCACTTTTTTATATCAATGCCTTTAACAAGGGGATGGTTTTTGGGGAGAAAGAAATAGAGCGTTTTTTGGAATTGATTCATCTGCCCGCAAATCCCAGGTATTTTAGTCCATGTACCCATCACGATATTGTTATTCGGGTTCTTAACAACCTCATACACGGGTATTCGGAGGCCGGCAAACAGGCTGCAGTAAGTGAAATTGTGGAATTGCGGGATTTGTTAATCGAAACCAATCCCTGGGCAAGCGGGCAGGAAGAGGAGGATTCTGACGATGACCCGCTCAGCGCATCCAGCGAATAAATCGCTCCACCAACCGGGATTTGAACGGGGTATAGGGTGGGTAGAACATGGTGCCCATGGTAGGTCGTTGGGGATGAACCATAACCGCCTTGGCATGCGAAAAAGTTTCAAAGCCAAACCTGCCGTGATAGGATCCCCAGCCCGAATTGCCAACCCCTCCAAAAGGTAAGAGAGGGTGAGAAATTTGAACAATAACATCGTTAAACGCGAGGCTACCCGAAGAGGTTTCCTTGATCCAACGTCGCTGAACTTCCGGATTGTTCGCAAATACATACAAACTGAGAGGCTTCGGTCGCTGGTTGACCCAGTCCAATGCTTCTTCGAGATGGTCCACGCCAACCAGAGGCAGGATAGGTCCGAAAATTTCTTCCTGCATCAAACGCATTTCGGGGCGAATACCCGAAACGATGGTCGGTTCCAGATTCAATCCGCTGGAATCCCAGCGTCCTCCGCATTCGATTTGGGCACCCTGATCCAGGGCCTCCTGGAGGAGGGTGCGCATACGGTCCGCATGGGCTTGGTGAACCTGACAGCATAAGGACGTGCCAGGGGCCTTGGGGGAGTCTTGGGCTTTCAGGGCAGCTCTTTGGAGGGCCGCGACCAAAAGGGGAATCATGCTGCGGTTAACCAAGACATAATCCGGGGCAATGCAGGTTTGGCCACCGTTAAGCCATTTTCCCCAATAGATTTTGGAGGCAGCCGATTCCAGCGATGCCGATTCGTCAACGTAAACCGGGGATTTGCCTCCCAATTCCAGGGTACAGGGAATCAAACGCTCGGAGGCTGCTTTGGCCACAAGCCTTCCAACCCGATCACTTCCGGTAAATAACACATGATCAAAAGGCAGGCTGCTGAGCCAGGCACCAACCTCGGCTTGACCTGTAACAACGCGCACTTCATTGGTTTGGGCAAATGGGGCCAAGACGTTTTGAAGGACCGTTGCGGTGGCTTGGGCAAATTCGGAAGGTTTGATGACCACCGAATTGCCGGCGGCCCAGGCTGCGACCAGGGGCATGAGGGCCAAATTGAGGGGGTAATTCCAGGGCGCGATAATCAAAACCGTTCCCTTGGGTTGCCAGGTTATTTTGGATCGGGAGAGCAGGTAGGGAAAGTGGGGACGGACCTTTTGGTCCTTCATCCATTGTTTTAGATTTTTTTTGAAATGTTTAATCTCCAAATAGACCGGTAACATTTCGGTCAATTGGGTTTCAACAAGGGGTTTGCCCAAATCCGTTTGCAAGGCCTCAAGGATGGCCTTTTCGTGGTCTTGCAGTGCTTGCGACAGGCGATTCAGGCGTGCCACTCGAGCTTCCGCATTTTCTTGAGCCATCCGTTGGCCGGCCTCTTGCATTCCCGTCCACCAATCGGGCAGGGCACCTAAAGTAGTTGGGTTGGTGTAGGCATCCATGTTAGGAAGGTTGGGAAGGCGTTTGTTCGCTCATGAGATAGGCCTTGATAAAGGGATCCAAATCCCCGTCCAGAACGCCTTGGGCGTTTGACGTTTCGTGGTCACTTCGAACATCCTTCACCAATTTGTAGGGGTGCAGAACATAGGATCGGATTTGAGAACCCCATTCAATTTTTTTCTTGCTGCTTTCGATGACCTGCCTC
Organism: Bacteroidia bacterium; assembly: GCA_049431025.1. Taxonomy (GTDB): domain Bacteria; phylum Bacteroidota; class Bacteroidia; order UBA7662; family UBA7662; genus SYHX01. Next base: position 165,842 of record JBMTCP010000001.1, read on the forward strand.
GCTTCGTTTCGTTTGCGCAATTCGAGTTCGTAGAGTTGGGATCGAAGCATTTGCATGGCCCTTTCGCGGTTGGCGGATTGGCTGCGTTCCACCTGGCAGGTGATAACAATACCGGTGGGTTTATGGGTTAACATGACCTTGGTTTCAACTTTGTTGACATTCTGGCCACCGGCACCTCCTGATCGGGCTGTTTGCATTTCTATTTCCGATGGATGAATATCAATTTGGATGCTGTCATCGATGACCGGATAGGCGTAAACCGAGGCAAACGATGTATGGCGTCTTGCGTTGGAATCGTAGGGAGAAATGCGAACCAGGCGATGAACCCCGTTTTCGCCTTTGAGGTAACCGTAGGCAAAATCCCCGGTAATTTCCAGGGAAACGGATTTGATTCCTGCTTCTTCGCCCTCTTGACGATCCAGCTCTTGGATGCGATACCCTTTGCTTTCGGCCCACATTCGGTACATTCGCTCGAGCATAGAGGCCCAGTCCTGGCTTTCGGTTCCACCCGCCCCAGAGTTAATTTCGATAATCGCACTCAGCGGGTCTTCTTCATCTTGTAACATATTCTTGAACTCAAGAGCTTCGACCGAGGTCAAGGTCTGTTCGTAGGCATGGTCCAAGTCATCCATGCTCATTTCGCCGGCCTGCTGAAATTCGTAGTAAATACCCAACTCATCCACTTGTTCGGCCAGACCGTGGTAGGCCTCAACCCATTGTTTGGGAATTTTGATCGATTTGAGCCATTGCTCCGCCTGTTCAGGCTGGTCCCAAAAACCGGGGGCCGTTGAACGGGTTTCTACGTCCTTGATTTTGGCAATCTTGGCTTCGACGTCAAAGAAACCTCCTCAGCGCCTCAAGGCGCTCCCGAAGGTCTGTTAGGTGTTCGTATCGCATGCTTCAAAAGTAAGCAGGGATAAGAGGACCTCAGCCTCTTTGGAGTTCATAACGATGGGTGAAACCTTGAAGGAGACCCAGGTTATCGTAGGTCCAAAAATCCTCCCAATGCCGGCATTGCACTTCTTTGCCCTTGGCCAACCAACATTCAATTAGGTCAAAACGTATTTCCCCTCGAAAGGGATGTTCATTCAAATAACGGTAGGCCGCCCGACGCAGGGAGCGGCCCTTGGTCCAACGCACCTGGCATCGTGGGTTTCGGGTTCGCGGACCGGCCGTGCTTTTGACTTCAACAAAAATCAAAAGGTTGTTCTTTTGGGCTATCAAGTCAATTTCGTAAGGATGGGAACGCCAATTCTTATCCCGAATGCACCATCCACGGCGCAGCAGATCTGCTTCGGCATGGGTTTCCCCCAGGGCCCCCAGGGACTTATTTTTGTGCTGACCTTTGAAAATCGCCATACCCCCTGCAAGATGAGCCAAAGCCTCCCTCGAATCAATCCCACGGAAACTTTTGCGTGGAAACAATTAATGCACCAGGCCCAGATTTTGAAGGGGCAGCCTATACGGGATTTATTGGAAAAGGATAGCGATCGTGCCAAGCGGATGAGTGCTGAGGGCGGGGGATGGTATTTGGATTATTCCAAGAATGCGTTGGACCAAACGACTCTGGAACTCTTGTTTCAACTTTTGGAGGAATGCGGATGGAAGCAGGCGTTGGAGGCGACCCGATCCGGAGCACGTATTAACGAAACCGAGGACCGGGCTGTTTTGCACACGATTCTTAGGGATCCTGCCCATCCGCTGGTTATGGAGGACGGGGTTCAACCGGGCCATTTGGTGCAGGAGGTCCTGGACCGTATGGAAATCTTCGTGAACGGTGTCCGTGAAGGGAAATTACGGGGTTGTACCGGGAAGAAATTCACGGATGTGGTCAATTTGGGCATCGGTGGATCCGATTTGGGGCCTTTGATGGCATGTGAAGCCTTGGCGCCCTATGCCGGTCCCTTGAAGGTTCATTTTGTGTCCAATGTGGACGGAGCCCATTGGCAGCGAACCTTGAGCGGATTGAATCCTGAAACCACGCTTTTTTTGGTTGCTTCCAAAACCTTTACCACCCAAGAGACCATGGCCAACGCCCAAAGCGCCCGGAACTGGTTTATCAGCGCCTTGGGTGATCAAGCGGATGTCGGTATGCATTTTGTAGCCTTGTCCACCAACCTCACCAAGGTCAAAGAATTTGGGATTGGGGAGGATCGTATGTTCCCCTTTTGGGATTGGGTAGGTGGTCGGTATTCGGTTTGGTCGGCCATTGGAATGTCCCTCGCTCTGTCCATCGGTTTCGATCGTTTCCGTGAATTTTTGGAAGGGGGCCGCCAAATGGATCACCACTTTTGGGAAAGCGAACCCGCGCATAATCTTCCGGTGCTTTTGGCCATGGTGGGCCTATGGAATCGCAATTTTTTGGGCTACGATTCCCTGGCGATTCTACCGTACGACCAATGCCTGTCGCGTTTTCCGGCTTACCTGCAGCAAGCCGATATGGAAAGCAACGGAAAATCGGTGGATCGCAACGGACAACCCTTGACTTACGGATCTGGACCGGTCTTGTGGGGGGAACCCGGCACCAACGGCCAACACGCTTTTTATCAGCTTTTGCACCAAGGCACGACCAAAGTGCCCTGTGATTTTATCCTGGCGGCCAATTCCCATTACCCCGGCGGGCCCCATCATCGTTACCTGAGTGCCAATGCCTTGGCTCAGGCCCAGGCCTTAATGCGGGGACGTACCTTGGAGGAGGTCAGGGCTGTTTCGCCAGCCGAAAACCGTGCCGAGGCCTTCCAGGTTTTTGAAGGGAACCGCCCCAGCAATTTTCTCATGTGCCCCCGGTTAACACCCTCGGCTTTAGGGGCTTTGGTAGCTATGTACGAACACAAAATATGGGTACAGGGTTTGGTGTGGAATGTGTTTAGTTACGATCAGTGGGGGGTGGAATTAGGGAAAATTTTGGCCAACCGGGTCTTGCCATGGTTGGATCACGGTGTGAAGGAGGATGAAGTTTCTGACGTGGATTGTTCCACCTACGCGTTGATTCAACGGTGGCGTCAATGGCAGGAAGGCCAGGAATCGCCCAAGGTTGGAGTCCCGTCCAAGGAGGCTTAGCGGGGTGCTGTGGGTTCAAACAAAAGGCTGCCGATGCGAACCATGTTGCTCCCTTCCTGCAGAGCAATCCTATAATCCCCGGACATGCCCATGGACCGGGTCTCAAAATCCGTATGGGTCGGGTAGTAACGTTGTTTAATTTCCAGATACTGGGTTCGAAGCTCGGCAAATTCTTGGCGAATCTGGGCTTGATCTTCGGTGAACGTGGCCATACCCATGATACCCCTTGGTTTTAGGTTGGGGTAGGTATCCGTTTTTTGATCGTCCAAAAACGACATCAGTGCAAAGGGCTCAAACCCGTGTTTGGTTTCTTCGCGGGCAATTCGCAATTGCCATAGGATGTCCACATGCCGGTTCAATGCAGCCGCTCTTTTTTGGAGTTCGTCTGCCAATCGGGGGCTATCAACCGAATGCACCAGGGACACCCAAGGCATGATGGTTTTGACTTTGTTGGTCTGCAAGTGACCAATAAAATGCCAACGAATATCCTTGGGTAGGATACGGGCTTTGTCTTGGAGTTCCAGGGCGTGGTTTTCCCCAAAATCCCTGATGCCTCGGTCGTATAGTTCACGAATAGCTTCCACCGAGCGGGTCTTGGAAACCGCCACCAGCGTGGTACCCGGATAGTCTCGAAGGGTTTGGAGGACCTGGTCCAGGGCCGAGGAAGGCCTGGGGGAGGAAGGGGCCGTTAGCGGGTTTTGCATGGGTACAAAATAAAACATCCGTACCTTCGTCCTTATGTTCGGGCTCGATTTTTTGGGTAAACTAAAGGTTTGGCCTTGCCTTGTTTTGGTTCTGGCTTCGTGTCAAGGTCCTTCGGAACCGCCAAAGCTCCACGATATCCCGGACCCCCAAGCACCGGGCGATTCGACGATTCTACCTCCCAATCAAGGACCACTTTTGCCTCCGGATTCCATGGCCCTTGCTTTGGTGCGGATACACTTGGCCGAAGCTTACCGGGCCCGCTATTTTGTTATGCATAGCGGGGATTCTCGTTCCAACCTGGGCATGGTCTCTCTTTACGATGCAGCCTTGGCACCCCTGGGGATACGCAGCTCCCGATTGGAGACCAGTTATCGGCATTATTTGGCTCAGGATCCCATCGCCTTGCAACAGGTATACGAGCGTTGTGATCTCCTGTTGCAACAACAAACATGGTAAATGCGATGAATTCGTCGGGTACTTCCTTTGAACACCCAATGAACGCCCTTCCTTCGCTGTACCCGGCATCGGCATGGACGACCTTGGAGCTGGATCGTATCCGTGAAGAGGTTGCCGAACGATGCCATACCCCTTGGGGACCTGCAGCGTTGGACGCCTGGATGCATCCCTTGCAGGACGAAGCATCCTTAGGCCATCGGCAGGCCTTGTACCGGGAGTGTTTGGCCGCCATGCAACAGGGTCGTCCTTGGCCCGCCTTACGCTGGGAAATCAACAGGGATCAAGCAATTCTTTGGACCAAAGATGGTTACGTCTTGACCGAAGAGGATTTATGTGTTATGGCTTCTGGGGTACAATCGGCGGTTGCCTGGGAAAAAGCCCTTGGACAAGCGATGGGAAACGGAACCTCAGCCTGGACCCAAGAGCGCGGGTCTTTGCTTTCGTTGGAAGGAGTTCAAAAGACATTGAATGGTTTGGTGGGCCTGGATGGGGCTTTGTTGCCTCAGGCAAGTCCTGTGTTAGCACGTTTATTGGTTCAACAGCAGCGCAAAACCCGGGAACTACGGGATACCATGGACCAGTTGTGGAAACGGTACCGTGAAGCAGGCTGGGCCACCGATTCCGGTGTTACCCTCCGCGATGACCGCTATGTTTTGGTTTTGAACAGCGAAGGCCGTAAACACGTTGCCGGTTTGGTCCACGACGTCTCGGCAACAGGACAGCATTTTTATACCGAACCCTCCGAGGTATGGTCGCTTAACAACGGATTGCGAGAGCAGGAATGGGCTATTCGAGCCGAAAAGTACAGGATACTTCAAAAGCTCAGCCAGTCCATACGGTCATGCAATCCCGATTGGATGGGTTGGTCGCTGCTTTTGTCCCGTTCCGATGCGGTGAACGCCGTTTGTTCATGGTCTCTTGCTTTGGGGAACGTACGTTTTCCTGACTTTTGGGCTACGGGTCGTCGATGGGTTGATGTACGCCATCCGCTTTTGGTCCAGGAATGCAAAAGCAGGGGAACCACCGTCGTTCCCTTTTCGTGGACCTTGGATCAGGCCCAGCGTATCCTCGTCGTTTCGGGTCCTAATGCCGGTGGTAAATCGGTTTTTCTCAAAACGGTCGGTCTTTCCCAATGGTTGTTTCAATTGGGGTGGCCTTTGTTATGTGGTGAAGGCAGCGCCTCTTCGTTGGTGCGTTCGGTCATCCTGGGAATGGGAGATCGTCAGGACCTTCACCAGGACCTTTCAACCTATGCGGCCCACTTGCAATTAATGGCTGTCGCGTTGCGCCATGCCGGCCCTGATGATTTGGTTTTGTTGGATGAATTTGGTTCAGGAACCGATCCCGCTTTGGGAGGGGCCTTGGCCGAGGCTATGCTGGAAACATGGTTTGAATCCGGCCCTACCGTTGTTTTGAATACCCACTACGGGAATCTCAAGCGCCTGGCCTCCCGGTGTCCCGCCGTCTTGGATGCCCGTATGGGCTTTGATTTAACCACCTTACGACCTACGTATCGTTTGTTGGTTGGAGCTCCGGGCTCCTCGTACGCCAATGAATTGGCGTCAAGGGCCGGATTGCCAGCTAGGGTGATGGAACGGGCTCAAGGCTTGGCGGATTCCACCGATGTCCGTTCCGAAGCCCTCCTGGTGCAATGGATGGACCAAAAACAAAAAGCCGAAGAATTGGTGGCGCTTAGTCAAACCAAGGAAGAACTCCTGGACCGCTTAATCCAGCAACAAACCGAGGCCAAAGCCAAGGCCGAGCAAGCTCACCAAGAGGCGTTCAGGGATTTTCGTAACAAATTACGCCGTCAGTTGGAGGAAAAGCGCCGCGAAGCCGGATGGCAACTGCAATCCTTTGTGGAGGAATTGGATCGACTACGGAACCGTACCGCAACACCGAATGGGGAAGCTTCGCCTCGTTCCCAGGCTTTTCAAGCCTTGGACACGTTTACCGAGGCCTTGGATGCCTTGAATTCATCGACCGTATCGGACCAAATGCCTGGGGAGACGGTCCTTGAAGACTATGTTTTTGTAGCAGGTCAACGGGTCGTCTTGAAAGAAGGTGGGCCGGTAGGTTTGGTTTTGCGCTGCGAAGACCAGGAGGTGGAATGGGCTGTGGATAGCGTTCGCATGAGAACGGCAGCCCACCTCCTTCGTCCAGCGGATCCCAGTCCTCTTATCCGGCATACACCTTCTCCACCGCGTACGTGGGGTAAAGAACGGATTTCCCAACTCAAGGAAAACCGGGAATTGAAGCATCCTAGCCTTACCCTCGATTCAGAACAAGTCGTGGACCTTCGGGGTTTTCGAATGCATGAATGGGAAAAACCCCTTCAAATCAGGCTGGACAAGGCCCTGGTTGCGGGTGATGATCGATTGTATATCCTGCATGGGAAAGGTTCGGGTGTCCTAAGGCAGGCCATACGAACGTATTTGGGCCGTCAAAAGCAGGTCCGTTCCTGGCGGGATGCCCCCGATGAACAGGGAGGTTCGGGTTGGACTTATGTGGACTTCGGTGATTGATGTGGGTGTATTTTTAGACCATTAATCCGATGAATAAGGTTTTCCCGAACGCTTTATCAGCCCTGCACGATCTCCACGATGGGGCAACCCTGATGTTGGGCGGTTTTGGCCTTTGTGGTATCCCTGAAAACGGAATCAGCGCTTTGGTCCAAAAAGGTACCCGTAACCTGACCTGCATTTCCAACAACGCCGGTGTGGATGAATTTGGACTGGGCTTGCTCCTGAAAAATCATCAAATCCGGAAAATGATTGCCAGCTATGTTGGCGAGAACGCCGAGTTTGAACGTCAACTGCTTTCCGGTGAATTGGAGGTGGAATTGATACCCCAAGGAACCCTGGCGACCCGTTGTATGGCCGCGGGTTACGGAATGCCCGCGGTTTTCACCCCGGCCGGGGTAGGCACCGAGGTCGCCGAAGGCAAAGAGACCCGCGTTTTTGGGGGTAAGACTTACCTCCTGGAGACGGCCTTTGAGGCTGACTTTGCTTTGGTGAAGGCCTGGAAAGGCGATCGCATGGGCAATTTAATTTTTCGTGCGACTTCCCGAAATTTCAACCCTCTCATGGCCATGGCCGGTAAAATTACCGTCGCCGAAGTTGAGGAATTGGTAGAGCCCGGGGAATTGGATCCGGATCATATTCATGTACCGGGTATCTATGTCCATCGAATCTTTGTTGGAACAAATTACGAAAAACGCATCGAACAGCGGACGGTTCGTTCACGTTCTTAAGGGGAATTATGCTCGACAAAAACGGTATTGCCCGAACCATCGCCCGGGAACTACGGGATGGCTACTACGTTAATCTGGGAATCGGTATTCCTACCCTGGTGGCCAATTTTATCCCTCAAGGAATGGAGGTTCAACTGCAATCCGAAAACGGTTTGTTGGGCATGGGACCTTTTCCTTGGGAAGGCGAAGAGGACCCGGATTTGATTAACGCGGGTAAACAAACCATTACCACCCTCCCGGGTTCGGTTTTTTTTGATTCCGCGATGAGTTTTGGGATGATCAGGGCTGGCAAGGTGGACCTTACGGTGCTGGGTGCTATGGAAGTTTCCCAGCATGGCGATATAGCCAATTGGAAAATCCCCGGCAAAATGGTCAAAGGCATGGGAGGTGCCATGGACCTGGTGGCCTCCGCCCGGAATATCGTGGTGGCCATGCAACATGTTAACAAAGCCGGCGAATCCAAATTGCTACCGGAATGCACCTTGCCATTGACCGGCTTGGCCTGCGTCCAAAAAGTGGTGACCGAGTTGGGTGTATTTGGTTTTGATTCCCTAGGCTTTGTCCTCTTGGAAAGGGCTCCGGGGGTTGGGGTAGAGCATATCAAAGACCATACCCGTGGTTATTTAACGGCTTTGGGGAACGAGCCTGAAATCACCTGGCCTTGATGGAATTTAAGGTTCGTCCTGCGGTTGCCGGGGATGTGCCGGCCATATATGCCTTGATTGCTGAATTGGCCCTCTACGAAAAGGAGCCTCAATCCTTTATCCTTTCCGAAAAAGATTTATTGGAGCATGGCTTTCAGCGGAATCCTCCCTTGTTTGAGGTTTGTTTAGCCGATGGTGGCCACGAAGGTATCCTGGGGATGGCCATGGTTTATACCAAATATTCCAGTTGGCGAGGGCCTTGTTTGTTTTTGGAGGATTTGGTGATTCGCCAGGATTACCGACGGCAGGGATTGGGTAAAGCGCTTTTGACCGAGGTCTTGGCCATGGCGGCGGACCGGGGCATGGATCGGGTGGAATGGATGGTCCTGGATTGGAATGAACCGGCCCATGCCTTTTACCGGGCTATGGGGGCTGAACTTTTGAAGGAATGGTGGCCGTACCGGGTCAGTGGTTCAGCCCTTGCAGCCTATCAGCGGAACGCTAACTTAGCCATTCAAGGTTCATAGCGTGTTGGTTTTCAAATTTGGTGGTGCATCGGTGCAGGATGCCGAGGGTATCCTTCGGTTGGGGCGCCTCGTTCGTACCTACGGGGGGGATACCCTTTGGGTGGTTGTGTCGGCTATGGGCAAAACCACCAACCTTTTGGAAAAAGTGGTGCTGGCTGTCCGAGAGGACCGTTGGCCGGAAGCCATGGAGCTCTGCGGTCAGATCCGCGAGGCTCATCTGGAACGTATTCAAGCGACGTTGGAACCGGTATTGGAAAAATGGATGCAGCGCTTTATCGAGGACCTCAAAGCTCTGCGGGGTTCCGACCTACCCTATAATTGTTTTTACGACCAGGTCGTGGGTTTTGGTGAATTGCTTTCAACAGCTTTGGTCTCGGCCACATGGGAACTCGACGGTTGGGGTCATCGTTGGGTGGATGCCAGGGATTTGCTGGTCACCGACACTACCTGGAGGGATGCCCGCATACAATGGGAACCCACCATCCGCAATATTCAGGAAATCCAGGCGCAGATCAAGCCCAATACAAACGGTGTACGTTGTGTTTTGACCCAGGGATTTATCGGAAGGGAGAGCGAGGGTGGTCGGACCACGACCTTGGGTAGGGAGGGTTCTGACTTTACGGCTTCGGTGGTTGCCCATGCTTTGGATGCCAGTGAATTGTGGGTTTGGAAGGATGTGGACGGGGTAATGAATGCGGATCCCCGTTTGTTTCCTATGGCCAGCCTTTTGCCTTCGCTGACGTATTTGGAGGCGGTTGAAATGACCTATTACGGAGCAACCGTCATCCACCCCAAAACCATACAACCGCTTCAAAACAAAGGTATTCCCCTTAGGGTTCGATCCTTTCTTCGTCCCGAGGCAGCCGGTACCTTAATTGGTGGGGATGAGAACGCTCAGCGCAGGCATTCTTGTGTTATTGTCAAAAAAAACCAGTGCCTCTTGGAATTGGTGGCCCGTGATTTCTCCTTTATCTCCGAGGAAGGCCTATCGGTTATCTACAGAGCCCTCTACGAGCAGGGCCTCAAAGCCAATTTGGCTCGACATACCGCGGTTTCCTTTGGGTTGGTGGTGGATAATGACCAACACAAAAGAATTCCGGTCCAAGAAGTTCTGTCCGGGTTCTTTGATATTCGCTTGACCGAGGGTTTATCCCTTTGGACCCTTATGCACCAATCCGACAAAATGCGTCGGGGATTTTTGTCCGGCAAACAATGGTTGTTTGAACAACATTTGAACGACGTGTACCAGTATGTGGTCGTGGAATAAAGAACTGACTGTCATGGCCCTCCTTCTTGTGGGTTTGGCCAAGCAAGGGTACGCGCAGTCCCCAACAAAGAGTTTCCATGCCTCGCGGTGTGGGTATTCCGTGCTTTTGGAACAAGTCCAAAAAGACCCACGACGGTTCGTCCAAATTCAGGCAGAACGTTCCCGGCGCGCCTTGGACCAAAGCGCGTCCGATTCCGGCCTGACCCTGCAAACGGAGGGCGATGGTCCGGTACTTTACCTGCCGGTGGTGGTGCACGTGATGCACGCCCCCGATGATACGGTGGTGGGTCAGGGATCCAACCTAAGTGACGAACAAATTCAATCCCAATTGGTGGCTCTGAACCATGATTTTCGTCGCAAAAGCGGTACCCGTGGCTTCAACCAATTACCTAACGGAGCCGATGCCTGTCTGCAATTTGTGTTGGCCGGTCGTGATCCCGAAGGGAATGCCCACAAAGGAATTAACAGGGTTCCCTACGAAGCTTCTATGGCCCATCCCATGGGGGGGGATTTGGCCATGAAAGACCTGAGCCGTTGGCCGGTAAATCGTTATGTTAATATTTGGGTCGTGGGGAGGATTCAGTTGGGTGTTTTGGGTTATGCTTGGTTGCCTTCGATGTTGGTAGGGGATCCCCAGGCAAGTCGAGCAGATGGTGTGGTAATTTCCGCTCCGGTCACGGGTTCCAAAGATTGGGTACCCCTCGGTTCATCCTTTGACCTACACCCCGTCTATGCCTATGGACGCACGTTAACCCATGAAATGGGTCATTACCTGGACCTTTACCATACCTGGGGGGATGGGGACTGTACCGTGGATGACGAAATCGAAGACACCCCCAATTGCGATGGTCCCCTGTTTGGTTGCCCAAACCAGGCACCCGTTGAATGTCCGCCGGCACCACCGCGCATGATTTCCAATTACATGGACTACACCGACGATGCATGCATGAATTCATTTTCTTGGGGTCAGGTTCAACGGATGCGTCAAAGCCTGGGTTCGCTGTATCCCTGGAGGTCTGCTTTGACCAGCGATACCAATTTGGCCTTCACCAGTACCGGACCCAACCACCGACCCAACCCGTATCTTTTGTTACGGATTCCTGGCGGGACATCGGTTAGTGCTGTCAACGATACCCTGGGGGGCCTTCAAGACCGAATTCGTTTGTTGGATCAACAGGGTTTGGGCCTGGATTCCACGGCCTTGGCCTTGTTTAGGGATTTGGATGATGTGGCAGGCTTGAGGGTACTTACCGGCCAAGTGCGGACCGATGCCTTTGGTTATGCGATCTATCAAGCACTCAGCGGACCTCGACCGGGGCTCAACCGAATGATGGTGACCACTGAAGCTCCAATCGTCGGGGGCCAAAACCCGGTTTTGATTTTGGATTGGGAGGCGCGCGCTAAAGCCAGACTCTACCCCAATCCCATGGACCATGCCGCATGGATGCAGTGGCCGGATAGTGCGGTTGATTTTTCGTGGACCCTGGTCGACGCTTTGGGTAGAATTCAGGACGAAGGCAAGTACCGCGGTGCGGCCTTTTGGGCTTTGCCTTTGGAAGCATGGCCATCGGGAGCCTGGGTATTGCGCCTGGATTACACGAACGGGGTTCGGGAATTTTATCGCCTGATTAAACGTTGAAAAAGGGCGGCGAAAGCCCACAAAAAAACCCGGCCAATGGCCGGGTTTCTTTGAACAATTTGATTGGTCAACTTAGCCTTTGGCTGCGCTCACTTTGATTTTCAAATCCACCATATCGTTGATGAATTTATCGCCCAAGTTTTTGAAGATGTTCTTGGAACCGTAAACCACGTTCCATTGGGTGCGATCGATGCTCAAAGAACCTTCGGCTTCGAGGCTTCCTTCGCCAAGGGTAACCTTGGCAGGGAAACTAACGCCTTTGGTATTGCCTTTGAGGGTAAGGTTACCAGCAATCGTATGGGTATTTCCCAAGGAATCGGGTGCATCCAAAGCGGTTGCCGAAGACAATACGAAGGTGGCGGTAGGGAAAGAATCGGTTTGGAAAAAGTCACCGGACTTCAAATGGCCGCTGAGGTCAGCGTTCATTTTGGCATCGGTCAAATCCAAAACGGTAAGGCTGTTCATGTCAATGGTGAATTGAGCGGCAGAGATGCCGTTGTTTTCTACCATGAAGGTACCTTCGGAAACTTTGAAGGTTCCGTTGTGCTTGCCGGTTGGTTTGGCACCGACCCACTCAACGATTCCTTCGGTGAGCGTAAGGGTATCGGCACCCGTGCCGGCTTGGCCTTCGGCCATGGGATCGGTGGCATCACCACCTTGGTTGTTGCAGGCACTGAGCCCCAGGGTCAGGCCGATGAGCGAAAGAGAAAAAAGCTTTTTGAACATAAAATAAGAGGGTTTAGATAAGAGAACGCAAAAGTAAACGAAAGGTTTGTTCAGCCCAAGAGAAAGTTGTGCCTTACTTTTAGGGTTGAAAAAAAGAACAAATCGTGGACCCAGTTTTGCCTTCGTCGGAAGAATTAACCAACCCCTGGCAAACGACCGGTTCCAAGGAGGTGTACCGAAACCCTTGGATTCAAGTCACAGAACATCAGGTTATTCGGCCGGATGGTGCCCCGGGGATTTACGGGGTGGTGGCGTTCCAAAACCTGGCCGTCGGTGTCCTGGCCCTCAACGATGAGGGTAACCTGGTTTTGGTGGGTCAATGGCGTTACCCATTGGGCTGTTATTCCTGGGAAATTCCTGAAGGTGGTTGTCCTCTGGGTCAGGATCCTTGGGAGACCGCTTGTCGGGAATTACGTGAAGAAACGGGTCTCGTGGCGGATCAATGGGAGCCTTTAATGCGCATGCATCTTTCCAATTCGGTGAGTAATGAAGAAGCAATGGTCTACTGTGCGCGCTCCTTGCACCAAGGACCTTCCGAGCCCGAAGGCACCGAGCAACTTCGGATTCGCTGGGTCAGTCCATCTCAGGCATGGCAAATGGTTAGGGATGGGGTGATTACCGATGCCATTTCGGTAGCAGCCATTCAACATTGGTTACTCTTACACCCCGATTCACTTTCCATTCCGGTTCAAAATTCAAGCCATGAAAAATAATCATTTTACCTTGGGTCTTTTGGGATTACTCCTAACGGCCGTTCTCCCTCTACAAGCCCAGGATAAGCCTCGTAACATCATTTTTATCATTGGAGATGGCCTGGGTCTTTCCCAGATATCCTCCGCTTATCTGCATCAAACCCAAAAAAAACCCAGCGATCCATGGAATATGGGTCGCTTTACCCATGCGGGTTTGGTGTCGACCGTATCCGCTGATGCTCTGATTACCGATTCGGGGGCAGGGGCAACCGCGCTGAGCACCGGGCGCAAGACCTACAACGGTGCCGTTGGGGTAGGGACGGATACCCTGCCGCTGCCCACCATCTTGGAATTGGCAGCCCAAGCAGGCAAAAAAACAGGCATGCTGGTAACCTGCGAAGTGACCCATGCGACCCCGGCTTCGTTTGCGGCTCATCGCAAAGACCGGGATCTCGTGGAAGAGATAGCATTGGATTTGAGCCAAGCCCCTTTGGATTGGTTGGTCGGTGGGGGTAGGAATCATTTTGTAGAAAGGCAGGACCAGCGGGATTTATTGTACGAAATGAGTGAAGCGAGCGGGGTCCTCCCGGTTAATACCACACCAGAAATCTTGTCACCGCGTTTGAGACCTATTGCGACCCCTTTGATTGCGCTCTTATGGGACGGACCAGCCCCCTCCATCCTTCAGGGTCGGGATCCCCAACTCATGGCCTTGCTCGCTGCCAGAGCCTGTCGTGATCTGGATCGGACCTATCGTGCTGAACAGGATTCCGGGTTTTTCTTGATGATCGAGGGATCTCAAATTGACTGGGGTGGCCACGCTAACGACGGTGAATATGTTCTCAGCGAAACCTTGGACTTGGATCGGGTGGTCGGGGCCGTTTTGGATTACGCCCAAAAAGACGGCCAAACCCTGGTGGTTTTGACGGCTGACCACGAAACCGGGGGAATGGCCATTCAAAGTGGATCCCAAGACGGCAGCAACATGAAATTCGCGTTTACCACCAAAAAGCATACCCCGGTCTTGGTGCCGGTAATGTCTTATGGTCCTGGATCAGAACGCTTTGCAGGTTGGATGGACAATACCGATATCCCCAAACGCATGGCCGCCTTGTGGAATTTGCCTTTACGGTAAATCCTGGCTTGGGTTCAAGGCTTGTATAACGCCCTTGGCATCACGTTGCAGGGAAGAAACCGCGTAAACCGGATCGTGTTCGTAAAAGAGCATCCAGTTTTCTTTGAGGGCTTGTTCCAGGATTTCTTCTTTTTCGATCAGGGTTTGCAAAGGCCTGATATCGTAGGCCATCACCCACGGAAGGGGCAAATGCGCCGTTGATGGGAGAAGATCAGCGCAATAAAGCAGGGTTCGTCCCTGGTAGGGAACCATGGGAAGCATCATCCCCTCGGTATGCCCATCCACATGGAGGCAGGAAAGCCCTGCGGCATTCTGTCCGGGGGCGACTTCTTGCAATTGACCCGACTTCATGAGTGGTTCAATGTTTTCTCGCAGAAAAGAGGCTTTTTCGCGGGCATTGGGGCGGGGATAGGCCCAGGCCAATTGTTTGGCACCCACCCAATAGGTTGCGTTGGGAAAAACGACTTCCGGGGTGATGCCATCCGATCCCAAGCGCGTAGCCCCACCGCAATGGTCAAAGTGAAGATGGGTCAGAACCACATCGGTCACTTCTTCGGGCTTGACACCCGCATTTTGGACCGCAAGGCTGAGATCAACCTCTTGCGAAACCCCGTACCTCCTCCGGAATCGTTCATCCTGCTTGTTACCCATGCCACAATCCACCACGATGTTCCTGTCCCCATCCCTTACCAACCAACAACGAAGGGCCCATGTGCAAAGGTTTTGGGAATCGGGAGGGTTCAAAGCCGACCACATGGTTTGGGGCACAACACCAAACATGGCGCCTCCATCCAATTTAAAATAGCCTGTGTGTAAAATCTGTACAATCATTGAAAAGGAAGGGTGCGGGGGTTGCGTAAATTTGTCGTATGTCAAAATTAAGCCCAGGAGCCAAAATTCATCTGATTGCCATCGGTGGGGCTGTTATGCACAATTTAGCTTTGGACCTGCAGGCGGCCGGTTACCGCGTTACCGGTTCAGATGACCGAATCGATGAACCCGCAAGGGGTCGATTGACGGTTGCCGGCCTTTTGCCGGAACCCATGGGTTGGGACCCTTCCCGAATTCAACCCGATTTGGATACCGTTGTCCTGGGGATGCACGCCAAAGCGGACAACCCCGAATTGCTCAAGGCCCTGGAATTGGGACTGCGCGTTTGTTCCTTTCCTGAACTGGTGGGTGAAATGTCCCAGAACCAACAGCGCTTGGTGGTGGCCGGTTCGCACGGTAAAACCACAGTGACTTCCATGGTTATGCATGCCCTGCGTTTTCATGGTCTAAGCTTTGACTATTTGGTGGGTTCGGCCATGCCGGGCTACGAGCGCATGGTTCAACTGGGAACAAATGCGGCAGCGGTCATCCTCGAGGGGGATGAATACCTAAGTTCGGCATTGGATGCCCGGCCCAAAATGAGCCATTACCGCCCCCACGCAACGGTGATCACAGGAATTGCCTGGGATCATATCAATGTTTTTCCGACCCGGGAATCGTACGAGCGGGTTTTTGCGGACTATATCCAATCCCTGGAACCCGGTTCGGTCCTCATCTATTTTGAGGAGGACCCGGTCCTCGTGCGTTTGGTGCAGCAATTCGGACTGGGCCTCGAGCTCAAGCCGTACAAAGCGGCTCCGTACGTGGTAGAAGATGGTTATACGTTTCTCAAAACCAGCTTGGGCAAAATACCCTTGCAGATTTTTGGTCGTCATAACATGCATAACATTGCTGCTGCAAGGCAGTTAACCGCGGTCGCCGGGTTAGAGAAAGTGGATTTTTACCAGGCCATTGCCTCGTTTCCTGGATCTTCACGACGCTTGGAGCGCATGCACACCGGCTCCGGTCGAACGGTGATTCGGGATTTTGCGCATTCGCCTTCCAAGGTACGTGCCTCGGTTGAGGCCGTTCATGAGCAATTCGGAGGGGATTTTACGGCCGTCCTGGAACTGCATAGTTTCTCCAGTTTGAACCCCGAGTTTATTCCTGAATACATGGGTAGTATGGATGGGGCAGGGGTCGCCGCAGTTTATGTATCGGACGAAGAAGTTCGCCGCAAAAAAGGAATTCAATTGGACGAAGATTTTTTGGTGAAGGCTTTTGGGCGTAAGGACTTGCGGGTTTTTGCGGACTTGCAATCCCTTCAGGATTGGATTCGAATACAATCAGCCTACCGGCCTTTGCTTATGATGAGTTCTGGTTCGTGGTCCGCATGGTCTTGGGAGAAAGAAATTGGGGATTGGTAACTAACCGTTGAATGAATTCATGAATACGTACGAAATGGGAAGGTTAAGCCTTCAAAGACCCTTGGTTTTTTTTGATTTGGAAACCACGGGTTTATCGATTGGCAAAGACCGAATTGTGGAATTTGCAGGGGTTAAGTTGAAGCCCGATGGCTCGGTACAGGAATTGGAACAGCGCCTTCAACCGGGCATACCCATACCGCCGGGTGTTTCCAAAATCCATGGTATTTTTGATCAAGATGTGGTGGGTATGCCTACCCTCGAAGAGTTTGCTCCCAAAATAATCCAGTTTTTTGACCAGGCTGATTTGGCGGGTTATAACAGCGCTTACTTTGATTTGCCTTTTTTGGTGGATGAAATGTTAAGAATAGGACAGGATTTGGATTTGAGTACCGCCCGTATGGTGGATGTTCAGGCTATTTTTCACAAGAAAGAACCCCGTGATCTCAAGGCGGCTCTCCGCTATTACTGCGGTGAGGAACTCGAAAATGCTCATTCTGCCGCGGCCGACGCACGGGCGACTTGCCGAATTTTATTGGAGCAATTGAATCGTTATCCCGATTTGCAATCTAATGTCGATTTTTTGCATCGTTTCACCGCACGTAACAACAAATCGGTGGATTTGGCGGGTCGAATTGTTCGCGATGAGCATGGGGTCGAAGTTTTTGGTTTTGGTAAATACAAAGGGCATTCGGTTGAAGAGGTTTTTGGACGGGATCCTTCGTATTATTCCTGGATGATGGCCGGGGATTTCCCTCGCCATACCAAGAAAATTATTACGGCCATACGATTACGAGGCGCGGCATCGGGTTCTATCGCGTCATCGTAGGCTCCCATGTTGGTTGAGTCACCTTCCAAAATTGCCCGCGTTGCGGTATATACCTTGGGCTGCAAACTCAATTATGCCGATGGTTTGTCTATACGCAAAACCTTTGAAGACCGTGGCTACCAGGCTTGTTCCTTTGAAGAAGGCGCCGATGTTTACATCATTAATACGTGTTCGGTTACCGATAAAGCGGACCGTAAATGCGCCAAAGTTGTTCGCCAGGCCCTGCGATATGCACCCCATGCCCGGGTAGCGGTTGTAGGTTGTTATGCCCAATTACGACCCGATGAAATCGCCCGAATTCCAGGGGTCAGTTTGGTGGCCGGCACCGTGGATAAATGGAGATTACCGGATTTAATTCATGAGGGATCAGGGGGTAGGGTGGTTCATCGTTCGGTGGAGGAGGCGGTTGATTTTGTGCCTGCTCAAAGTTGGGGAGATCGTACCAGGGCCTTTCTCAAGGTTCAGGACGGATGCGATTACCCTTGTTCCTACTGCACCATTCCTGCAGCCAGGGGATTTTCGCGTTCGGATAGCATGGATTCTGTTATTCAGCGAGCCAGGGATTTGGTTCTGAACGGTGCGGTTGAGATTGTTTTGACCGGTGTGAATTTGGGTGATTTTGGAAGGGGCAAAGGGGATCGTGCCCTGAACGGGGCTCAGGGTCGCCTCGGTCTGGATGCCTTGGTTCGCCGCCTCCATCGTGAGGTGCCGGTTGAACGATTCCGACTTTCCAGCGTAGAGCCCAACCTCATGGAGGATAGCTTGATTCAGGCTCTGTTGGATTCTCCCCGTTTTGTACCCCATTTTCATATCCCACTCCAGAGTGGATCGGATTCGGTTTTGGGACGCATGCGTCGACGTTACCGGACCGCACTTTATCGTGAAAGGATGGAGCGTTTGAAGCAAGCCTTTCCGGATGTATGCCTGGGTGCCGATGTCATGGTGGGATTTCCGGGTGAGACCGACGAAGAATTCCAAGAAGGTTTGGCTTTTTTGGAAACCTTGCCCTTGTCCTACCTCCATGTTTTTACCTATTCCGAACGACCGGGTACCGATGCCATGGATACCGGTTTTGCCGTACCGGGTGAGCTACGGGCAGAAAGGAATCAATGCTTGACCGAATGGTCCCTGGGAAGAGAAAGGGCCTTTGCTGAAAGGTTTGGGCAACAAACCCACTCGGTACTTTTTGAGAACGAAGCCTATCCGGGTCTGGATGGAGGACCATCCACCATGCGGGGTTATACGCCGAATTACCTAAGGGTCGAAGCGGATTACGACCCGTTATGGGCGGGCTCGGTGGTTCCTGTCTATTTGAATCAACTTCGTCAAATCGGTAACGAAATCCGTTGGTCCGGGCAAATTGTAGCCTAGATCAGACTCAAGGATTTAGGGGTTGGGTAGTCGTACAGGGCAACCCTGACCACGCGGTACGCCACGGGACAGGGTAGCGGGATTGATTTGGGCCTCTCGCTTGATCAACCATGTATCGAGGGATTTTTCCCAGTTTTGCAATGAGTTAGGGGATGCTTTGGCATCCAACAAAGGGCCCTGATGCAAAGTCACTGCACGTTGGTTGGTCAGCAGTATCCAGGGTTGAAGGGGAATGCGGTACACCCGAAGGTTGTTTTGCTTGGGGTCCCTTCGCAAGGCCATCGCTAAATTGTGTTCCAACAAATATTTGAGGCAGGCTTGCTCGCTTAGGCTGGAATCGCTAAATACAGCGATCCAATGAACTTGTTCGGCCCATTTTTCTTGGCTTCGTTGCAAAGCCGGTAAGGCCAAGGCCGTTGCAGGGCAACGGGGATCCAGAAAAACTTGAGCGACCACCGATTGGGCTTGGGCTGAGGAAGCCCAGAGCGACCATACCAAAAGCAGCATGCCCAGTGTCTGGAGTAGCTTTTGCCAGGGCCCTTCCACGCGTCGGAGGTCGGAATTCGCAGGCACCAAATATCCCGGAACACCGGCTGCTTGGGCTGCTTCAACATCACGTTCACGGTCCCCAATCATAAGGGAATTTGGGGCATCCAGGTTCCAGCGATGCAGAGCCTTTTGGATGAACAAGGGCGATGGCTTTCGACAAAAACAAGGTTCAACCTTGGGGTGGTGAGGACAAGCGTAGATTTCGTCCACAACAATGCCCTGCTGGCTTAAGGTTCTGAGCATCTTGTCGTGAATACGATCCAAGTCATTGAAGGTATACCTACCCAAGCCAATTCCACCTTGGTTGGTCACCACCACCAGCCTGTACCCGGCCTTTTGATAAGCACCCATGACCTCCAGTATGCCGTCAAGGAGATACCAGTCCTCCGGTCGGCACGTATAATCGCCGGGGTCGTGATTGATAATCCCATCCCGGTCCAAAAACAAGGCCGCACGTTTCTTTGACGATGTCTCTTCCATGCAAGTCAAGCAAAGTAAACCACCAACCCTTAATTTTGACCATGGACCAGGTATTGATTTTGGATTTTGGTTCGCAGTACACCCAACTCATTGCCCGGCGTATTCGGGAAATGGAGGTCTATTGCGAAATTTGGCCTTTCCACCGTTGCCCTGCCGAGCAAGGCCCTTGGAAAGCGGTGATTTTGTCGGGTAGCCCCTATTCGACCCACGATACGGATGCTCCGGTGGTGCCTTGGCCAGCCTGGTTCGATGGCGTCCCGGTTTTGGGTATTTGTTACGGCGCCCAGTGGTTGGCAGCGAATCGCGGTGGTTCAGTCGCGCGTTCGGTCATTCGCGAATACGGAAGGGCCCTGCTCAACCAATCGACTGACGTTCCGTCTCCATTGCTGGATGGTTTATCCGAGGATTCTGAGGTTTGGATGTCTCACGGGGATACCATTGTCGAATTGCCCGAAGGTGCACGGGTTATTGCCTCCACCGAAACCGTGACCTTTGCAGCCTTTGAATGGACCGATCGTCCCCTTTTTGGCATTCAATTTCATCCGGAAGTGACCCATAGCCGGGAAGGGTTCCGTGTTCTCCAAAATTTTGTACTCCGAATCGCCGGCCTGCAAGCGACCTGGACCGCCGAGTCCTTTGTCAGCGATGCCATTCAGCGTATCAAGGCTCAAGTGGGTGATCAAGAAGTTGTTATGGGAATCAGTGGGGGTGTTGACTCGACCGTGGCGGCTGTGATCCTTCATCAAGCTATCGGACCACGTTTACACGGGTTGTTTGTGGACAACGGTTTGCTCCGCAAAAATGAATTTCAAGAAGTACTGGAAGCCTACCGTGGTTTGGGCTTGTCGGTTCGTGGTGTGGATGCCCGATCCGATTTCTACCAGGCCTTGTCCGGACTGTCGGACCCCGAAGCCAAACGCAAGGCCATAGGGCATTCGTTTATCTCCTGCTTCGAAAAAGAGGCCGGTGCTTTGCCCAAAGTGGCTTTCTTGGGTCAGGGCACCATTTACCCCGATGTTATTGAATCGGTATCGGTCCACGGTCCCTCGGCCACCATCAAATCCCATCACAATGTCGGGGGATTACCCGAACGAATGAAATTGTCATTGGTGGAGCCCCTTCGCAACCTTTTCAAAGACGAAGTCCGCAAAGTCGGGCGCGCTTTGGGGGTTCCTGATTTTTTGCTGGACCGACATCCTTTCCCGGGTCCCGGATTGGGAATTCGAATTTTGGGGGAAGTGAACGCCGAGTCGGTGGCCATGCTCCAAGAAGCCGATGCGATTTATACGGGCCATCTCCAACGAAGTGGGTGGTACGCCAAAATTTGGCAGGCTGGGGCCATTCTTTTGCCCGTCAAGTCGGTAGGGGTTATGGGGGATGAACGTTCCTACGAAAGGGTTTTGGCACTCCGCGCCGTACACAGTGTAGATGGTATGACCGCCGACTGGGTTCATCTTCCGTATGAACTCTTGGCCGAAATTTCCAACGAGATTATCAACAAAGTCCGCGGAATTAACCGTGTTGTCTACGATATTTCCTCAAAACCACCCGCCACCATCGAATGGGAGTAGAAAATAGTGGAGGCCGTTGGGCCAGGCGTACCTCGCAAGTCTTGGATTTTATGGAAACCTGGGAGCGCAAAAACCAAAACAAACCCCAGGACTTGCCGGACATGTTGCGAGAAATCGCTCGCAAAAACCCCCAAATGGGATCCAAGGATCGCAGGGAATGGTCCGACGGGGTTTATCAGGCTTTGCGTGCCCGAAGATACTTGAAGTCCGAGCCGTGGGAATCCTGCCTCGCCGAAGGCTTGGCGGCCAGTTACGGTGTAGAACATCCTTGGGTCGCATTCTTACTTTTGAAAAGGTCGGAAGCCGAAAGGACGTTGGACGCCTTTGAACGTTTGGGTCATAACGGATTTCCGGGTGCCGACCTAGTCAGTCCGCGTTTGGATGCGCAGCGTTTTTTTAGAGCCCAGAGCCAAGCGGGTAAGGCATGGATTCGGGTTCATGCGGATCGCTGGTCGGAATTCTTAAACCAGGTAACGGAACGATCCTGGCCCATACCCTCGGTTCATGATTCACCCTTTACGTCCATCTTTGTTACGGCATCTTTGCCCTTGGGTTTGCCGCTGCATACGCTACCGGCCTACGAAGCCGGTTGGATGGATATTCAGGATTGGTCATCCCAGGCCTTGGCTGCTCAATTGCCCAAAAACCCCACGGGACGTTGGCTGGACGCCTGTGCCGGTTCCGGGGGCAAAACCTTGTTGTTGCATCACGCATACCCGGCTTTGCAATGGTTTGTTACGGATGTTCGGGAATTGGTGTTGCAGGAATTATCCCGTCGATTTCAACGAATAGGCTGGAAAAATTACAGCCGTGCGGTGGTGGATTGGACCCAGGACCTTCCCCCTGATTTGGGGTCCTTTCCGGATCGTTTTGACGGGATCTTGTTGGATGCACCGTGCAGTGGTTCAGGATCTTGGCGCAATCAACCCCAGGTACAATTGCGCCCTCTTGAACCGGTGGAACCCTATATCCTCCAACAAAACACGTTGTTAAGAAAATTATGGAATCGCCTCCAAAACGGCGGATACCTGGTCTACGCAACGTGCTCGGTCTATGCGTCCGAAAATGAAGATGTGATTAAGAACTTCCTTGAAAACAGCCCGGACGCATTCCTGGATGGTGATGCGTATTTGGATGGAAGTCCACTTGGTGGCGATGTTTTGTATACCGCCCGGCTACGCAAGGCCTGAAACCGGGGATTAAACGTTCATAGAGGCTTCCAATGCGGCTTCTAAATCTTCCCATAAATCCTCGGGGTCTTCGATTCCTATGGAAAGTCGAATTAAACGTTCATCAATTCCGTGTTGGTGACGTTCCTTGGGATCGACGCCGCTGTGGGTTGTGGAAGCCGGGTGACAGGCCAAACTTTCGTTGCTTCCCAAAGAAACCGCTAACTGAATGATTTTGAGTTGGTTTAGGAAAGCCCATGCTTTCTTGGGGTTGTCGGGTCCTTGCAGCCACAGGGACAGCATGGATCCTGCGCCCGGGTAAACCAAACGCTCCACTGCGGGATGACGAGCCAAGAGGGGGGCCAAGATTTGGGCGTTTTGTTGTGAGGCCTGCATACGCAGTGTTACGGTTTCAAGACTGCGCGAAAGAAGCCATGAGGTAAAAGGGCTGGCGGTATTACCGAGTTTATTACGCCAAGAACGAATAACCTTGATGAGCGAGGCCTCCCCAATGCAGGCTCCGCATACCAAATCGCTATGACCGCTCATGGACTTGGTGGCCGAATAAAGGGTGAGGTCGGCGCCCAGGTCCAAAGGATTTTGCCAACAAGGTCCCCAATAGGTGTTGTCGGCTATCATGAGAACCCTGGAGCCGGAGGCAGCCCAGGTTTTTTTGAGGTTCCCTAAATAATCCCAATCCCAGATTTGGTTGGTAGGGTTGGCCGGGGTTTCTACATAAAGGACGGAAGGAACGACCCCGTTCATGGCTTCAAGAACCTGTTCTGCCGTATGGGATGGTTCCAATCCCCACGTTCGGATTCCCCATGGTTCCAAAAAATCCCGGATGAACTGACGCGTTCCACCGTACAGTGGGGTGGTGGTCACGAGCACAGCACCCGGTTTGAGCAAGGCCAATAGGGTGGTGGTAATGGCTGCCATTCCGCTTTCAAAAGCCAAGGCATCCCAAGCACCGGGCTCTCTGTTCTCCACGGCCAATAATTGAGCTTCGACAGTATCCAGGTTGGGATGGCCCAAGCGCGCATAATTGTAGGGTGCAGGGGGGTGAAGAACTTCACGACCTTGTTGCCATGCAAAGGTTGCGGCGCCGGCTTCAGCGCTTTCAAACCGATAGGTAGAAGAGGCGTAAACCGGCATTTTGACGGCGCCATCCGGTTTGGGGTTCTTGGTATCCGGGTGAATCAAACGTGTGATACGTCTTTTCATCGCGCCTCAGGGTTTTTGACTGGTGATGGAAGTTTCGTAATATATTTTACCTTCTTGGTCGTGAAAGCGAACCATCATGCGTCGCTCCTTGGCCGGACCCGTGAAGCGCAGTGTGGCATATCCTCGGGTTTGCCCCAGTGAACCGGGTACGCGGTATTGGTTTTTTTCGGCTTCGGCTTGCAGGTGGACCCCGCTGGTTAGGGGAGAAGAGGTGATTTCGTGAAACATGACCCCTTGAACCTGGCGTTGACTTCGTTCCGAATGATGCCGATCACCGGTCAGGAAAACCAAGTTTTGTATATTTTCTTTGGCCAATCGGTCCAAAAGCGCATTTTGTTCGCAAGGGTAATTCGCAAACGTTTCGTGAACGGCTTCGCTGTTCAGGACTTGACTACCGCAGACCACCAGTTTGAAGGGGGCACGGCTGAACTTGAGGGCATCCACCAGCCAATTTATTTGGGCTGTCCCCAACATCTGGCGATCGCAAGTATCAACCAGGCCCTGGTGCGTTCGATGAAAGCGATTGTCCAAAAGAAAGACATCCACATCCCTCAAACGAAAAGCTGAACTGATTCCCTGGAATTCAGGCATACCGTAGGAAGGATTCGCCCAAAACAATTGGAAGGCTTCAAGGCTTTCTCGTTTCAGAGGCCAGCTTCCTGTCGCATCGTTGGGTCCAAAATCATGGTCATCCCAAACGGCATAATGAGGACAGGTCCCCAGAAGTTTTTGAAGGGCCGGCAGGGAACGCACATGACGGTAGCGATGAATCATACCGACCATGCTTTCCCAATCACCCTCCCGGAAATAAACATTGTCACCCAACCAAATCATGGCATCGGGTTTTTCGAGGGCTAAATTCTCAAAAACCTCGTATTGGCCCCCGTAGGATGCCGAAGGCCTATCGTAGGCGGGGTCGTTGATGTAGGCACAGGATCCAAGGGCCAAGGTCCAATCGGGTACCGGATAACGGTGGGCAAAATGAGGTTGGGTTTTGAAGGTACCGGTGGCCATGGGTTGGACCGATTCGTCATCCTGTTCCGCGTCCATTAAATCGGAGGAATCCCAGATTTGGAATTCGTAGGTAGCGCCTTCATGCAATTGATCCATTTCAAAGAGGGCCGTATACGCGGGTCCTGGACTGACACGCAGGCAGCGTCGACCTTCCTTGGAAGAAACGGTCCCAATCCAAGGTTCTCGGCTGCTGTCCACCGCGTCGCTGATTAACCGGTATTCCAAACACAGTTCTGCAGGTCCATGGGTTTGAACCCAAACCGAGGCATAGCGAAGGCCGGCATGGCCCAGCATAGGACCACCGGCCAGTAGTGGATGGCTTGGTGTCCTGTTGGATGAATCGGTGATGCCGGCATTAACTACGCCTGCCAAGGCCAGCATCAAGGTCAGTAGGAGGATGTTCTTGGCTTTCATCTTCTAAAATTAGGGCCAAAACCAAACATGCCTTTTACTTTAGCGTAAAATTTGACCATGGCAACCCCATTAATGGAGTGCGTCCCTAATTTTTCGGAAGGACGAAGACAACCCATCATTGACAAAATTTCGGCCGCCTTTGGTTCGGTTGAGGGAACCCGTTTGTTGGACGTGGATCCCGGCCAAGCCACCAACCGGACGGTGATGACCTTGGTGGGTACGCCTGCTGCGGTGGTTGAGGCTGCATTCCGGGCTATCGCCGAAGCGGCCAACCTGATCGATATGCGGGAACACCAAGGAGAACACGCCCGAATGGGGGCTACCGATGTTTGCCCTTTGATACCTATCGCCGGGATGAGCATCGAAGAAGCGGTGGAATGGTCGCGTATTCTGGCCGAACGGGTTGGTCGTGAACTTGGAATACCGGTTTATTTGTACGAATATTCGGCATCCGCTCCTCACCGTAGAAATTTAGCGGATATCCGTGCAGGTGAATACGAAGGCTTTGCGGAAAAAATAAAAAATTCGGCATGGACCCCCGATTTCGGGCCTCAGGAATTCAATCCTCTAAGCGGCGCCACGGTGATCGGTGCCCGTGATCTGCTGGTAGCCTATAACGTTAACCTGAACACAGTTTCTACCCGTTTGGCCAATTCGGTGGCCTTTGATGTGAGGGAGGCCGGTCGGGTCCTTCGCGAAGGTCATCCTGTTACCGGAAAAATTTTGACCGATGCTCAAGGTGAGCCCCTTCGGCAACCCGGAACCTGTAAATCCGTCAAGGGGGTAGGGTGGTTTATTCCGGAATACCAAACCGCTCAGGTTTCCATGAACCTGACCCGTTTATCGGATACGGATTTGCACGAAGCCTACGAGGCCGTTTGGGAATCCGCCAATCAACGCGGATTGCGGGTAACAGGGTCGGAATTGGTGGGATTGGTTCCCTTGGAAAGTATGCGCAAAGCCGGGCGTTATTTTTTGAAAAAAGCGGGGAGGTCTTCCGGCGTTTCGGAGGCCGAACTCATAGAAACGGCTATTCAAAGTTTGGGATTAAGGCAATTGGGGGCCTTTGACCCCCAACAAAAAATTATTGAATACGCGATGCAATCCCCACGTGGCCATTTGGTTAACCTTAGCTTGGGGGCTTTGACCGATTTAACGGCCAGCGAGGCACCGGCACCCGGGGGAGGCTCGATTGCCGCAGCGATGGGTGCCTGGGGTGCAGCCCTGGGTTCGATGGTTTCGAATTTATCCGCCGCCAAAAGGGGCTGGGAAAACGACTTGGATTTTTTTTCGGACCTGGCCGAAAAATTGCAAAAAGCCAAAGACGAGTTATTAACCGCCGTGGACCAAGATACCCTGGCCTTTGAGGAGGTTATGAAGGCTTTGGCCTTGCCCAAAGCCACACCGGAACAGCAATTAGTCCGAAAAGCCGCGTTGTCGACAGCTAACGATCAAGCCTTGGCGGTTCCCTTGCAGACGATGGAATCGATATATAAAATTATTCCGTTGTTGGAACAAATCTTGATCAAAGGCAATCCCAATTCCCGTTCCGATGCCATGGTTGGTTTGTGTGCCGCCAAGGCCGGACTTGAAGGGGCTTATTGGAATGTGCGTATTAATGCCGGTCCTGAAAAAAACCGAACACCGGAACTTTCTCTACGTTTAAAGCGAGCCGAAGAAATAAGGAAATCCGGAACCCTAGCGGTGGAGCAGGCATTGGCTCAAGGGGAAGCCCTTTTTGAGGAATAGTTGAATCCCGGGGATATTGTTTCAGCGTCTCCTAAGACCCCGAGCCTCAGGGTCCAACGGGGGATAGGCCATGCGTCGAATGCCCAGAACTTCTTGAGCCTTTGATTTCTCCCGAAAATTGGGCGCTACACCTACCAAAAAATCGGGGGCTTTGGCGAGCAGACTCATGGGGGTATAGGTTCCCCGGGGACCACCTACGTAACGGGCTCGATGTAATTTTTGGTTTTGAAATTCAAAAAGTGCGCGGGCGGATTCGGTTCGACTCAACGCTGACCAAAGGCTATCGGTACCACGGGTCCAATAAATCGTAACGGTATTACCAAGCAATTCAAAATCCTTTAACTGGTTGTTTTCCAAACGGGCGCTTGCTTTGAGGCCACTGGCTTGGTGGTAGAGGGGCCAAGGTAACGAGTCGGCTTCTTCGCAAAGGCCGGTAAGGCCCTCAAAATCAAGGATGCTCAGGCTATCCCCTACGTTTTTCCATAACATTCCGTTGGACTCCAATTGACTGGTCCCTTGCCAGGCCCATATTTTTCCGTTGCCTTGCAACGAACGATGTTGAGCATCCCAGCAAAGTGTGGGGCTGGTCAAAAGCCAGGGCCCGTAGGACAGAATCGAGGTGTCCACGGCCCATACCAACAAAGAATCCTTCGCAGTGGGCAAATAACCGTAAACCTGGTCGGTAATCCATTCAAGGGCCGGCTGGTAGGATTCGTCCAATATCCGTACACTGCCCAAGGCCCAAAGTCCTTGTCGTCCACGTTGGTTTGGGTTGGCAACGGGTGCTGTACCGGGTACAAGGCGAGCCGAATCCAAGGCCAGAGCCATGCCTTGCCAGGTGATTTTGCGAACAAGATCTTTCCACTGTGCAGCACCGTTGGCCCGATAGGCTCCGATGCTTTGGTCTAATTGGAGGGTATCACCGGCCACCAGGTAACGATTTTGGAGCAGGGCCATCGCGGGAACGGAAGGCTGATCGTCGGAAGGGGTCGATCCCAACAAAGTCATTTTCTTGGATTTGATTTGGTACCAACCACGATTACCCACCATGCTGCCTTGAACGCCGACCATGCGCGATGGGGCATCCAAAATCAGGCAATCGGGTTGGGTCCAGTACCGGCAGGATTCGGTTCGCAAATCAACTTCGGGATGACGAACCACCACGTTTTTTTGAAATCGGTATTCTTTGCGGTTCAGGAAACCCTGACCGTATTGGCTTTCGACCCTTAGGGCACCTTGCCTGAGGACGCCACCTTCTTCATAGACCGCTTCTGAATTTTCGGTGGATAAACGAAGGCTGGGTGTTTCCAAAGACCAATCACCTTGCCTGCAACGTACATCGTCTTCAAAATAGGCCCATTGCGTACTGGTTTTCCAGAGCAAGCGTTCGGATTGAATACGTAATCCTCCTTGACCTTGGAGAATAATCTTGCCAACAGCCCTGGCGGTTTGGTCATCGTCCATGAGCACCACTTCCCTACAGCGGAGCAACCAATTTCGGTATCGAAGGACCACGCCACCACTCAGGGTCTTGGTGCTTCCGGCGATGCCTTGGACCATGCGGCCTTCACCGGATTCAAGGATTTCAAAGGAATCCCCACCCAAGGCCGTCGCCCCGGCATTTTGGGCAAAGGTTCTCTGGAAACCCAGCAGCAGGATTAAACCACCCATCAAGGCGGTTGAAACAAAGGGGAACCTGGTCATGAAGGCGGTTCAATCACCGCAGTTTTGGTCAAAAATACCCCCAAGGCACTAAATTTGAAGGAATCGATGAAAGTGCTTTTTTTGGCCAGTTGGTATCCAATGGGTGAAGGTAGCGGGAACGGAATTTTCGCTGTTCGCCAGGCCGAAGCCCTCCAACAGGCCTATCTCCGCTCAGGTCGCCGGGTTGCTGTGGATTTGATGGCCCTGCAACCCCTGGGATGGACTGGCCTTGAGCTTCGAAAAAGGGGTGAATTGGCCAGGGAAAACCAAGGCCAGCAAGGGGTTCGCCATTGGGTAAGCACCTATCGGGATGGTCAAGGAAGCCTGCATTCTTTTTTTCGACAGGTTGGGGGTTGGATTCGACTGATCAAGGCTTACCGAGCCTATCACGGTAGCGGGCCTACCGTGGTCGTCGCGCAAGTCACCTGGAAAGCAGCTGTGGTGGCCTTTCTATGGGGTCGGCCTTTTGGGGTGGTCGAACATTGGTCGGGTTATTTGGTCCCCAAACCACCCCTGGGTTGGCTAGCCCAACACCTGACCCGCTTGGTCTTGCGGAAGGCTCGTTCAGTAAGTGCGGTGTCCCCTTGGCTTGGACAGGGTATGGCCTCTTTTTGTTCAGGTTTGATGGTTGAGGTGATGCCCAACGTAATCGATGAAACCTATTGGAATCAAAGCCAGGTCGATGACGTGTTACGCAATCCAACCTTGTTTTTGCATGTATCGGATTTGGCCGAAGTCAAAAATCCAGGTTTACTTTTTGAAGCCTGGGAACAAAGCGGTTTGGTTCATCAAGGTTATCGCCTCCGCGTTGCAGGTGAATACCAGGAATCCAGTCGGTCAAGATACGCCTCGGTGAAAGGTGTGGATTGGTTGGGTGTCTTGAAACCAACGGAATTATGTTATGAAATGCAGGCCTGTCGTGCGCTTCTTTTGACGAGCCGTCACGAGACATTTTCACTTTTGGCTGCGGAGGCCTTGCTGAACGGATGTTCCTTGTGGGTTTCCTACCCGCCACTGAAGGCCTTTTACCAGGGGTTGGAGGGTTTGCGACCCATACCGGACAACGAGGTTTCCACCTGGTCCAATGCTTTGCAAATCGAAGCTAATCAAAGCTTTAAGCCTTGGGATACCCCGGATGCTCTGGCGAAGGTTCGTCAACGCATGCAGCCTTACCGGTCTCACGAGGCCGGTCTATCGATGATGACCTGGATCGACCAGTGGAAACCATGAAAGCGGTTTCTCTGACCTTCTTGTTTCGGGTAGGGCAAACCTTGGGTTCCGTGGCCATGGTTTGGTTAACCGCGGTTTGGATGGGTCCGATAATGCGGGGTCAAACATCGTGGTTGAATACGCTTGTTCAGGCCGCGGTTTTGTTGAGTGGCTACGGGGCCGGGTCCGGAATGCTTTATGCGGCATCCCGTGCCCGGCATGAAGACTTACGAAACTGGTTGACGGTTTCGTCGGTAGCAGCTGCTCTTTTGTTGGGTGTCATGGGCTGGTTGAGTGGGGGTTGGGGTACCTACGACGAACCGCTTATTTGGGTTTTGGGCTTGCTGGTAATTTCTTTTTTGCAGTCCTGGTTATCCGGGCAAAGGGCTTTGGCCTTGGGTATCGGTCGATTGGATTGGGATCGTTGGACGGGGACGGCAAGCACGGTTTTTCCGGCTTTGGGATTGGGCTTGTGTTACGGCTTGGATTTTAATCCGAGCTTGGGATTGTATCTCTTGGTTTTGGCTCTGGCTCTGCTTCTCGTAACCGCTTTGTTGGCGATTCAAAAACGGGGTGTTGCCTCTCAATTTCCCGAAGAAATTTCCCATGATGACTTGGTTCCCCAAAGGGAACTCTGGGGCCTTTTGTGGTCCAAAAACCGATGGACGGCTACGGCCAACGCAGCTCAGTTCCTGGTCTATCGACTCCAATACGTGGTCTTGTTCATGGGGCTTGGAGAGGCTACCTTGGGTCTTTATTCGGTGGCGGTGGTGGGGGCCGAAACACTTTGGCTCATTACCCAGTCCTTTTCAACGGTTCTTTTGGCCCGATGGTCGGCCCATAGAGGCGAACCGACCGAGGTTATGGTTCAACAGTCCTGGAAGGCCTCTCTGCAGGCCTTGGCATGGACATTAATCGCCGTAGTGGGGTTATTATCGGTTCCTGATCCTTGGATTACCTCGGTATTGGGCCCCGAATACGCTGTTTTGGGTCGTTGGTGGTGGTTTATGGCCCCGGGTATTCTGGCTTTGTCCTGGAGCAATGTCATGATTCACCATTTTACCGCCTTGGGTAAGGTCCGCGTCTCCTTCTACTCCTCGGTTCTATCGGCCTTGTTCACCGTTTTGGGGCTCGCCTACGCTTTGCGTCTTCAAGGTGTGGTTGGGGTAGCCTCGTGGTGGTCCTTGGTTTTGGTGCTTAATGCCGTTGCGGTAGGGGGCTATTTTTTGAATACGTACCGGTCTTATCTTTGGCCTCCTTCCGAAGCGAGGCCTTAAAGGCCGGAATGGAAATACGGTGGCTGTAGCTCAGTAGGTTAGAGCATCAGATTGTGGTTCTGAGGGCCGTGGGTTCGAATCCCATCAGCCACCCTCCCCGGTTTAGGGGCTGAAATTTCTTTATTCGGGTAAGCGAACCCGTACTATCTCAATTTTGGTCCCCAGGTTTCGATAACCCAAATCAAAGCAGCAATAGGTAGGCGTTTTTTCCCTCAGGGTTTCGGTGTGGGTATGGTACTTGAATCGGTAACCCCGGTCTTCCAGCGAGGCTTTGTTGAGGACCTTGCCGGCTTCGCATAGTTTCAGGCATTCTTCCAGGATTTTTCGATTTTTTCTTAACATTTTTTGAATTTTCATAACCTGGCTTAGTCCGTTCCCGGAATGCTTGTGGTAATGAATATTTCGGCAATAGTCATCGCAAAATTTTTTGTCACTGCGCCCTTGCAGAGCTGCTCCGCATTGCAGGCATGTTTTGGATAGCATAAAGGTTGATAAACGCAAACCTACGGGTAGGGCCTTTGGCTCATAAGACCTTTGTTTTCGTTCTCACTTCCTTCAACCTTTAACCAAAACAACATGGGAAACATTCGAAATCAAGTCCGTCTAATTGGCAATCTGGGCCGCGACCCTGAATACAGGGAAATTAGTAATGGCCGCAAAATGACCCGCTTTAGTCTGGCCACCAACGAGTATTATGTGGGTGATCAGGGAGAAAAAATAGCCGAAACCCAATGGCATCAGGTTGTAGCCTGGGGTAAACTGGCCGAAATCTGCGAAAGGCTCCTCCACAAAGGATCGGAGGTGGTTCTAGACGGTCGTCTTAATACCCGATCCTACAACGACAAAGACGGGGTTCGTCGGTCCTATACCGAAGTGGTGGCCCTGGAGATGGCGGTCATGGATCGCAAACCAGTTGACCAGGATTCTGATGCAGAATCCAACGAATCGTAGGGTTGACTTTAACGCAGAACAACAAATTTGCCGTTGTAAACACGATCCGAATCCAGATCGGTGACATTAAACAGATAAATACCGGCCTGAATACTCTGCTTGCTATCCGACAGGATATCCCAGGCATGTTCACCCCCGGCCATCACCGTTTGATCCGGATTTCCGGCAAAATCCCCAAACCACTGCGCCTGACTACCGTTAAAATTCTGATCTGCTTGATGTTGAAGCGTGGCCACCGGGTCCCCAGCCAACGTGAATATTGTTATTTGGCAACGGGGAGGTAGGTTATAAAAAATCATTTTGCGGGAGCGGGTATTGCTGCCATCCCAGGCGGCCGCTAGGCGATAAGGGTTCGGATAAACTCCAATTTCCAAGGGGACTTGGAGGTCTGATTGCCCGGGAGTCCCTGGAAACAAACGACGCAGCGAACTGCTCCTGGAACTTTCCAGCGACTCCAAGCCTACTGCGGTGTTGCCACGATCAAAGGAGGTCAAGGCGCAGAGGTATTGCCAACCCGGTAGTAGACGACCGACCCGATGCCGGTACTTGTAGAGCACCGTGTCTCCTTCAAATTGAACCGGTTCAGCCAAGCGTACGGATTCAAAACCGTTGTTATAGCCCAAAGAATTACCCGCAGAGTCCCACTGAGCGATTAGGTTCATGCGTGATGCAGCATCCGGGTATCGATCATCACCAGGCTTACTTAGGTAGAGTCGATAACCTTCAAAATCTTGAACTTTGGTGATGGGGTCAATTGACTTTTCGGCTTGGTTATCCCAATAAATATCCAGGCCTTCGTTGGTGAATTCGGCCCTCATTTTGGGTTGCGTTGGTGGTTCCGGCAAAACAAACCGGTCCAGGAGGCCATTGCCGTTCAAATCTTCGCCGGTATCGAGGACTCCGTTGGCGTTGGTGTCTTCACCCATAAAGGTTCGCTGAGCCCAACCCAGATTGTTGCGTAAGTCCGTTCTTGAGGCATACGAATCAGGAACTTGATCCGGACGACGGGGAGCACAGACAAAGGCCACATAATAGTCCAAGCTTTGGCCGCTGTCAATTCTGGCAAAGGGTCCCGATCCCAAAAGTTGAACGCGATTACCCGGAACATTGAGGTTGGCGCTGGGTCCGAAATTCCCTCGGTTTTTCAAACGGTCGTAACGCTGTAAATCGCTGGTTGGTGCTGCTTGGTTGTAAATCCAATAGTTGGGATGGACCTTGAAGTCGGGACTTGCAGCGGAATTGGGGTGATAAAAGGTGCCGTTGAATTCAGCTCCCAAAAACTGGATAGCACCGTACGAATTCGCAAAGCCGGCATCGTCTCCGGTCACGTGAAAGGCGTAAATGGCCTGCAATGAATCTTCGGCTCCAACCGAGCCTTTGTTAAAAAAAGCTCCTCCCCGGTCGTTGGTAACGTTCACATTGCGTACCACCAAATCACTCCAGATTCCGGTGTACAAAGAATCCCAGGGTAATGGGCCCAGGTTGGTGATTCGATAGCGGAGAACCGTGAAATAATCAGCAAATGGAAAATTCCAGGCCAAACTGTTGAGTTGCACCCTGGCATTGAGGGGCAAGAGATGGTTAGCGATGGGTTGACCTGACCCAGGAACGTAGGTGAGGGAATCGGTAAAATGGAGTTCGAACTCTTGATGGGCTAAGGCCGAAAGGGAGTAGTTGGGATTGCCGGGTAAACTGGATTTTTCCAAAACCGGCCATCCCGGCAAAGGGCTAAACTCAAACCCTGCCTTTCCCGCTGCATAGCCGGATGCATCATCCAAGGATCCCGTTGAAACCGAAAGCTGCCCACCTCGGTAGGCACCTAACCATAGACCGGCTTCAAAAAGATGCTCAACTCCAGAATTCAGGGGATACTCCATCGAGGGCAAACCTTGGGGTTCGTTTCGAACGTTGGGACGCCCAATGGTACCGGCATTGGTGAGGTGAAGGCCCATTTGACCGACCTGAATACTTTTCTCTTCAAATTGAGCGCAAACTGGGTGACTAAATAAAACGCTTACCAAAACCAGCAAGGCAAGAACGTCCAAGGACTTTGGGCCTGTTTTGGAGGATGCTGAATGGGGTCGGACAGGTTGAATGGGCATGTTGTAAAATTAGGTTCAAGCCAACCTGATAGGGTTGAGTAAATAGGTTTTGGATTCGTTTGGACCGCATTGCATCAACAAGTCCAAAACACTCAGTCCTGAAACAAACCCGAGTCGGTCTTCAAAATGTTGATAATAAGGCGATAAAATTGTTTTTTCGTCGGATCTGCTCAGGGTTTCGCGGTCGACGTGCCCCAGTCGAGGTGCCCAGGGTAGCTTCAGTTTATTCATCAGGTATTCCAACACCCGAAGGTTGTAATCCATCAACAAGGGATCGGGCTTGAGAATTAGAGGTTCCAGGTCATGGCACCAATAATCAAAATAGGGAGCCCGACGATAAGTGTTTTGGAGGCTTTTCCAATGCGACGTGGCCCACAATGATGGGGTGACCAAGCGTGTAGAACCCAACGATTGATGGTGGCTTCTTCCTCCTTCAATTGGTAAACTAATCAGCAGGGAACCGCTGGGATCAAGGATTCGGTATCGGTTCATGCCCCCGGCTTTGATAAAGGGGGCTTCCGGGTCAAAGCATACCTCCTTCAAATGCATTAGTTTTGCTACCCAGGATACTTCCGGCCAACAATTCAATGGAAGGTGGTCTCCTGTTAATTTCATTCGATCGACGTGCGATTCCAACATCTTTTGGTCTACAAGTTTGCAAAACTAAGCCTGTTCGGCCTGGTCTTTTTGCTGGGTAGTCAGGGCCTCATGGCCATGGATTTTGCGGTACTCCCTAGCGTTTGGAGGCATCCCATTTCAGGGCCTTATGTGGATTTAACCCTGTATTTTCGGCCTTCGCCAACCTCCTTCGATACCTTGGAAGAAGGGAATCAAGTCCAACAGGCGGCCCAGGAAGGGATACGAGTAGAGATCTTGGTGTACCACCGTGAAGGAATACGTGCCTACGATAAATATATCCTTCGGCGAAGCGCTGGTTACGAACTGGATTCCACCGGTAGAATTATGGGTGGGGATTGGGCGGATATTCGTCGGTTTTATTTGCCTCCCGGTCGCTACGGTTTGGAGGTCAAGGCAGTCAACCTCTTGGACACCTTGGACCGAGCTGTTATCTCCAAAGAATTGCTTATTGACACCCAACGCTTGGGAACTAGCCTCAGTACACCTGTACTCCTGCATCGTTGGAATCGTTCGTCCGAAAATTCGCGATGGGTAAGGAATGGTTATTTTTTGATGAACCGACCCGAATTGCCTTATCGGACCCTCAGGGATACCTTGGCTTTCTATACCGAGGTACATACCGATTCGGCAACCCCGGGCCGGTACCTCTTGCAATATGCTCTCCAAGACCTGGATGGTCGTGTTGTGGGTTCACGGCAGGCTTATTCGAGAATACCTTCGGAAAAATCGGTTCATGCTGTGTTAGGAACTTGGCCCTTGGTGGATTTGGAACCTGGTCAGTATCGTCTGGTGATGGAACTTAAAGACAGCACCAACACCACGATTGATCAAAAGAGCATCCCTGTGGTTCGTTGGGGTCAGGATTTAGGGGGGCATAACCGAATGTTTTCCGGGGTTCAAGCAGAACGGTCAGCCGGTCGCGATTCCCTTATGGCCTGGGAAGAATGGTTAAGTGGATTGGATACCAACGCCTTGAACCGTCAGGTGTTGTCACTGCGGCCTTTGTGCGATCCCAGGCAAAGGGCCACGTTGGATCGCTTATCCAAAACCCAGCCTCAAGAACCGGAATCCATGCGGAATTTTATCGGATTTTTCTGGAAAAATTTAGCCGGGGAAGAAGAGGCTGTTTCCCGTTGGTGGGCCTACCAAGAGGAGGTTGACAAGACCCTTGCGTTGTTCTCATCCCGCATAACACCGGGTTATGAAACCGAAAGGGGACGAGTTTACTTGCAATACGGTCCTCCTAATTCTAGAACGGTGGTGGACAATGAACCTTCGGCCTATCCCTACGAAGTATGGTGGTATTACCAAATCAAAGGTCAGCGAAACGTGCGCTTTATTTTTTATAATCCGGATATGGTTACCAATGATTATTTGTTGCTGCATTCCGATGCCTTCGGCGAAAATTCCGACCCTCAATGGCGTCTTCAATTGTTTAGCCGAACCACCCCATTCCAAAATCTTGATAACGCGATGAACAGAGGGCATTTTGGATCGTATTTGGATGACCATCTTCGTAACCAATAGTTGATGCGCCGCTTGTTGGCCTATGTTTTGAGGTACGTTGTAGCCTACCGACGAAAGGTGGTTCGCTCCAATTTGCAAAGGGTTTTCGACAATCGTAGCCATCAGGAACGTTATAAGATTGAAGGGGATTTTTATAGGTATTTGGGCGGTTTGATTTGGGATTTGTTAAAAAGCCTGCGATGGTCCAGCCAACGCTTGTTGAATCGCATAGACCTCGTGAACCCCGAGCTTATTGAACAAATCGGTCGTGATGGACACTCGATGGTTCTGCTAACCTCTCATTATGGCAATTGGGAATGGATTGCGAGACGACTGGCCACTTTTCATTCTTTTCAATTTTGGTTCGTTTACAAGCCGGTTGGCTGGGCCAGAGCCGAGCGATGGTTACGGCAATGGCGAGAGCGACAAGGTTTGGTTCCCGTACCTATTAAAGCGGTCAGAACCCAACTTGGACAGGCCTTTCAGGATGGTCGTCCTGCCCAACCATTGGCCTTGTATTTAGGAGCAGATCAAACGCCGACGGCGCATAGTCGTTGGATTGTGGGTGATTTTTTGGGACAACGTTCGATAATGTACCAAGGCCCGGAGGAATTGTGCCGAACCTATCCGTTAATCCCTGTTTTTGTGGGTATTGAACCGTTGGGTCAAGGCTCGTACCGGGTTCGCTTC
Organism: Bacteroidia bacterium; assembly: GCA_049431025.1. Taxonomy (GTDB): domain Bacteria; phylum Bacteroidota; class Bacteroidia; order UBA7662; family UBA7662; genus SYHX01. The sequence goes on from JBMTCP010000001.1 coordinate 202,628, forward strand.
GAAGAGGCCCCCTCGAACTGGGTCCTTCAACCTCATGGCTTTCTGATGCAGTGGTACATGGAGCGTTTGACTCAACAGATTTACCGTCATCCTTCTTACTGGCTTTGGACCCACCGCCGATGGAAGCATGATCAATTGGCCAAGCAAAGCAAAACGTCATGAAGCAGGAGCATCCAGGTTCATCAACGGACTTTTTGCGTGTGGCTGTTGTTCTATTGAATTGGAACGGGCTGGAACATCTGCAAAAGTACCTGCCTTCGGTTCTACGAACCGAATATCCGAAATGGTCCCTCTGGGTCATCGATAACGCATCAACCGACGGTTCCAGGGAATGGTTGAAATCGCAAACTCCATCAGGTCTAGGTTTGGTCACTTTGGACCATAACCATGGCTATACCGGTGGATACATGGAAGGCTTACACGGTATAGAAGCCGATATTTATGTGTTGTTAAATTCTGATGTGGAGGTTGAGGCGGATTGGTTGCACCCACTGAACCGGGAGTTCCTTCGTGATTCCCGTGTGGGTGCCCTTCAGCCCAAAATTCGCGCTGATCAACACCGGGCGTATTTTGAATACGCAGGGGCGGGTGGAGGTATGGTTGATTCGCTAGGTTACCCTTTTTGTTTGGGGCGTGTGATGGGAGATCTTGAGGAAGACCAAGGGCAGTTTGACGGGATTCATCGCTTGTTCTGGGCCAGCGGTGCTTGCTTGGCGGTACGTTCTTCCATCTTTTGGGAATCGGGCGGCTTGGATTGTCGTTTTTTTGCTCATATGGAAGAAATTGATTTGTGTTGGAGAATACAACGCATGGGCTATCAAATCCGTTCGGTTTCGGATTCGGTGGTCTATCATCTGGGAGGAGGTTCCCTGGCTTACGGGAGTCCCCGAAAGACCTTTTTGAATTTTCGTAACAGTTTATGGACTTTATTCCAAAACCTTCATCCTTCAGAGCTTGCCATCAAGATTTCGATGCGTTTTGTGTTGGATGGGGTGGCGGGTTTTTATTTTTTGATTAAAGGGCAACCTCGGCATACGTGGGCGGTAGTGCAGGCCCATGCGGCCTTTTATGCATCGTGGGTAGAGCTGCGTCGTTTGCGTAGAGAAAGTCCTTGGCCAAGACCACGAATGGCCGATTTGGAAGGGGTTTGGGCTGGCCGTTTGTGGACTTATCCGGCTCTAACAGTCAAGGGCAAGCAACGCCTACGTGAACGCCTGCGCTTGTTTGCTCAAGGAAAACGCTTGGATGCTTAGGGAGAAATCAACGGCAGCAACGTGCTCGGGCCCCGCGGTAGGCAATCCTGTACGAATCGGACCCAAATCCGCTGACATAGCCTTGGCAATATACCGAAAGCGGGGCAGGTCCGCGGAACGATTCCCGGGCTGCGGGATGGCTCAAATGCACTTCAAAAACCGGGATTTTCAACATCGCTACGGCGTCCGCAAGGGCCACCGAGGTGTGGCTCCATCCACCGGCGTTCAGGAGTATAAAATCCGGAACGGGTTCCTTTTGTACATGGAGGGAAACCCAACCCTGAATTTTTTCAATCAGTTCCCCTTCGTGGTTGGTTTGGAAATACGAAACCCGATCCTTGGGAAACTCGGACTGAATTTGTTCAAGAATCTCCGCCATGCTTTGGTACCCGTAGACCTCTGGCTCACGGACTCCCAAAAGGTTGAGGTTGGGGCCGTTCAATATCATGGCATGGACATTTTCCATGGTCCCAAAGTTAGGCGATGAGCAGGGGACTTTCAACCGGCTTAATGCAAAGGCAGGACCGACTTTGGGCTTCCCTTGGTCCCTTATGGGCCATGCGACTTCGGGGTTACCGGGCTTGGTTGGGCTTGGAAAAATCCCTGGCTCCTTTAACCCTGGAAGCCTACCTTCGGGATATACACCAAATGGCCTCCTGGTTGCAACAGGTTTATGGAAAGGAGGTTTCGGATCCTTCCTCTGTTACCAAAGTAATGTTACGGGAGTGGCTGGCCGGCTTGACCGAATTGGGACTCCAAGCGGTATCGCAAGCCCGTATGCTATCGGCCGTTAAATCTTTTTATAATTACATGGAACAGGAAGGCATCGCATTGGAACAGCCTGCGGCCTTGTTGGAACTCCCTCGATTATCCCGCAAATTACCCACCGTCCTTGCGGTTGAGGAAGTTCAAGCCATGATTGACCGAATTGATTTGTCCCTTCCCAGTGGTCACCGTGATCGTTGCATGCTGGAACTGATGTACGCGTGTGGATTGCGGGTGAGTGAAGTGGTGGGCTTGCAATGGGGGGATATTCTATTGGATTTGGGTTTGGTGAGGGTTCGTGGTAAGGGCAACCGGGAACGCTTAGTTCCCCTGGGTACTCAAGCCATCAACAGCCTCAAAACCTATCAACACGTGGCAGCCATAGCCGAACAACCCAAGGCCCAAGCCGGTGAGGGCCGGGTCTTTTTAAGTCGGAACGGAAAACCTTTGACCCGTATGGTGGTCTTTCTTTTGGTCAAAAGACAAGCGGCTCTCTGTGGAATTACCAAAGTTGTTGGCCCTCACGCTTTTCGGCACGCGTTTGCAACCCATATGGTCGAAGCGGGAGCGGACCTACGGGCAGTTCAGGAAATGTTAGGACACCGGTCAATTTTGACCACCGAAATTTATACCCACCTGAGCCGGGACTACCTAAGGGAAGTGGTTCAGCGATTTCACCCGCTTAGTGGTGCGGGGCGCTCGCATTCCCACCGAGACGGTTAAGCTCTTCTTGCAAGGCCTGAATTTTGTGTACGGCATCGGCTTCCTTCTTGCGCTCGATCTCCAAGACTTTGGCTGGTGCTTTGGAAACAAACGCCGTGTTCTGGAGCTTTTGCCTCACCATCGCCAAAAAGCTTTCCTGGTAGGCCAGGTCTTTTTGGATTTGTTCCACGGCTCCCTCGGTATTGATGACTATCCCCGGATTAACCATGACTTTGTAAGCGCCGCAGAGCAAAGCCGACCATGCTCCATCATGGCTTGATGTGTTGCCACGAACCAGGCTGCTGTTGGTAAGCCGCTGCAGGATCGGCTCAAAATCGGATAAAAAATCAAGGTCTTCGCCAGGGGCAACCGTTAGAGGGTGCCTCAAAGGCAATTGGTGGCTACCCTTATAATTGCGGAGGGCGACGACTAAATCCAAGACGACCCCCGCCTTTTTGAGGTAATCGGTATCGTAGGGGCGTTGGCTCGGGTAGGTCGAAAGGCACAAGAACTCATGCTCTTTTTGGAGGGCCTCCGGGTTACGGAAATCGCGTATGAGGTGAAACAATTCTTCGGTAACAAAAGGCATGACCGGATGCAAAAGCGCCAATAAATCCCGATAAAATTCCGCGCTTTTTTCGAGTAGTGTTCTGGGTAGTTGGGAACCCGAAACGGGTTTGATCATCTCCAGGTACCATGAACAATAGTCGTCCCATACCAATTTGTAAATCAATCGTATAACTTCTGAGAGTCGGTAGGAAGCGTAAGCGTTTTCGATTTCCTCCAAGGCCTGAGCAAGGCGTTGTTCAAACCACACAACGGCCGGATGATCGACGACGTGCGCATCAGCGGTTTCGGTCCCTTGTTCATGCCAGGACAAAAGCAAGCGGTAGGCGTTCCATACTTTGTTGGCAAAATGCCGACCCTGTTCCAATTGATTTTCGTCAAATAACAAATCATTCCCGGCCGGGGAACTGAACAAAAGACCCATACGAAGGCTATCGGCCCCGTATTTTTCGATGAGGTCCAAGGGATCGGGGGAATTGCCCAAGGATTTGGACATTTTGCGGCCTTGCTTATCGCGGACGATACCGGTGAGGTAAACATCCCGAAAGGGTACTTGACCCAAAAATTTCTGCCCGGCCATGATCATGCGGGCAACCCAAAAGAAAAGGATATCGGGTCCGGTTACCAAAACCGCCGTGGGGTAGTAGTACGCCAGGGGAGACTGGGCCAGGAAAGCGCGGTCACGACCAATAAAATCCGATTCAAAAACCGACATGGGCCATAACCAGCTGGAGAACCAGGTGTCGAGAACATCCTCGTCTTGGCGAAGGTCCGACTCCGACCATAGCCCTCCGGTCTGAGCAGCCGCTTCCTGGACCGTAGCAGCGACCCAAGTTTGTCCATCCGGGGAATACCAGGCGGGAATCCTGTGCCCCCACCATAGTTGCCTGGAAATGCACCAATCTCGGCAGTTTTCCATCCAATGCCGGTAGGTTCCCAAAAATTTATCGGGAAACAAACGGACCTCCCCTTGGACCACGGCATCCAGAGCCGGTTGGGCCATATCGCTCATTTTGACAAACCACTGCAAACTCAAACGGGGCTCCACGACCGCATGGGTTCGTTCACTATGGCCCACCGAGGAACGGTACTCTTCCACCTTTTCCAAGGCTCCCTCGGCTTCTAGCATGGGCAAAATAGCCCGCCTGGCCTCCATACGGTCCATACCGACCAAAATACCGGCACTCTCGTTGAGGCGACCCTGTGGGTCAAGGATATCCAAAATGGGCAAACCGTGTTGAATTCCCAGCGCATGGTCGTTGGGGTCGTGGGCCGGGGTTATTTTGAGGCAACCGGTACCAAATTGAGGATCAACATAAGGGTCGGCGATAATGGGGATTTCCTTACCCAAAAGAGGAATGCGGACCACATGCCCAATCCAGCGCTGGTAACGCTCATCATCGGGGTGCACACATACGGCGGCATCGGCCATGATGGTTTCGGGCCGGACGGTGGCAACGGTGAGGTACTCCGAACTGCCAACGATGGGGTAACGGATATAAACCATTTGGGAAGCCACCTCCTTGAAGATGACTTCGTCGTCGGCCAAGGCCGTTTGACCCACCGGATCCCAATTGACCATTCGGGTTCCCCGGTAAATCAAACCGTCGCGATAAAGGTGCACAAAAGCATCAATAACCGCCCGGCTCAAGGAAGGACTCATGGTAAACGCTTCCTTTTCCCAGTCCAAGGAGGCGCCAAGTTTGCGCAATTGGCTAAGGATAATCCCCCCGTATTTTTCTTTCCAAGCCCAGGCATGTTCCAAAAAGGCTTCCCGTCCGATTTGGTTCTTTTCCAAGCCTTGCTCAGCCAAATGATGGACGACTTTGGTTTCGGTGGCAATGGAGGCATGGTCGGTCCCAGGGACCCAGCAGGCGTTTTTGCCTTGCATTCGCGCTTTACGCACCAACATATCCTGAATTGTATTGTTCAGCATATGTCCTAAATGGAGCACCCCGGTTACATTCGGCGGGGGAATCACCACGGTATAGGCTTCGCGTTCGTCGGGTTGGCTCTTGAAGCAACCGCTCTGCATCCATCGTGCGTACCAGCGGTCTTCCAAACCCTGGGGTTGGTAATGTTTGGATTCGTTCATGGGTAGAAGACAACAAATCTACCTTGCAAAGGCCTCACAAGGGTTTTCTATCGTCAATTTTGCGTTGTGAGGTCCTTGCTCAAAGTCTTGATTGGCTTCTTGCCTTTATGGTTGGTTTTGGTTTGGTGTACCGGGCCTCAGGGGGTGGACGATGGGCGCAATTTGGATGAAGACCGGGAATTGGGGGCCCAATTTCGAAACATCCAGCAGGAAACGGACTATGTGGGCAAAGAAGTCTGCCGATCCTGCCATGCTGAGATTTACGATACCTACATGGAAACCGGTATGGGGCGGTCTTGGGGGTGGGCTCCGGGTCATTCCCGTGCTCCCTGGGATGGACATCCCGCCTTGGTCCATGATTCAGTGCTGAATTTGACCTACCAAGCCTTTAAGACCAACGATGGTTTATTTATCCGGGAATTTCGATTAAACGCTGGAGGGGATACCGTTCATCAACGAATCGAAAAGGTAGATATGGTCGTGGGTTCCGGGCAACACACCAACAGCCATCTCCGCTGGCGGAACGGAATGCTCAGCCAATTGCCCATGACCTACTATACCCAGGATGGGCGTTGGGACCTGCCTCCCGGTTACGAAAACGGAAATAATGCGCGGTTTAGCCGGCCCATCGAAGCGGAATGTATTCAATGCCATAACGCCCACCCCGAAGTGGGTCAAGAGTCCTTTAACCATTACCTCAGGGTCCCTGAGGGCATTGACTGCGAACGTTGTCATGGCCCTGGAGCGCTGCATGTTGCCGAAAAGCAAAAGGGTATCCTGGTGGACACCGCCGCCGGCCCTGATTATTCCATCGTTAATCCCCGCAGGTTAAGCCCTGGTTTACAAAACGATTTGTGCAGGCGTTGCCATTTGCAAGGAAATGCCGTGCTAAAGCCCGGAAAAACCTTTGCCGACTTCAAACCGGGCATGGTGCTCAGTGATGTGTTATCGGTTTTTTTGCCAAGGCATCAAAACCACGAAGATATTTTTATTATGGCCTCGCACCCTGATCGCCTGGCCCAGTCGGCCTGCTTGACCCAAGAGCCTTTGGCATTGCGTTGCATTTCGTGCCACAATCCGCATCGTTCAGTTCGCAAGACGGACGCCTCGGTTTATGATCGTACCTGCCTGGGTTGTCATCGGGAAGGGGTCAACCAAAAAGAATCCTGTTCGCTTCCACTCACCCAACGCAAAGCGCAAGGCAACCGATGCGTGGCCTGCCATATGCCCAAGTCCGGTTCGTCGGATATACCCCATGTTCGAATTACCGATCACAAAATTCAGATTCCATCGTCCGGACGAGCGGGATCGTTTCAACAATGGCCTGAAAGGGGGATACTCTTGGGCTTGGCCTCCCTTAACGAAAAACGTCCGGATTCGATAACTTTAGCCAAGGCGTGGCTGCAGTACGTTGAACGTTTTGACGGAGAAAAACAAGGCTTGGACTCTGCAAGAAGGCTACTCGATGGGATTCCAAAGCCTTCCCGTTCAGGACCCTGGGTGCAGACGATGGTGCATTGGATGTATTTATCGGGTCGTCTCGATGCGTTGAGTGGTTTGCAACGCGAATATGCGCAACAACTCATCACCCGGAATTGCGATGCATGGACCGCGTATCGTATGGGCGAATTACTAACGATGAAGAATGACCACGCCGCAGCCATGCCGTATTGGCAGCGGGCGGTAGAATTGGTACCGGGCTCTTCGGATTTTGTACTCAAACTCGCCGTAAACGAGCATCGCTTATCCCGTAGGGAATCCGCCATGCGCCGTCTTCAGGCGTTGATAACCAAAGATCCAGATTTTGTTCCGGCCTATACCAGTTTGGGCTACATGCATCTGGAAATCGATCAGCCCCAAAAAGCAGAATGGTGTTACAACAAAGCTCTTCGATTGGATCCGGATCATATTCCAACGCTTCTGAACCGAATTGGACTTCGGATCCACCAAGGTCAAAACCGGGAGGCTCAGGTCCTGATCCAACAAATGCTTGAGCAATACCCCGGTGATCCGCGTGTTCTTGCGCTACAAAAACAAATAAGTCGTTGAAATTCAAGATAATTTACCGATTAATGGCCTTGGGTTTGAGCTTGCTCGGGTTGTTGGCCTTGGATTTGTTTTTGCCCCGGAACTACCCCTCTCTTCCCAGGCAAAATCAAAGCGAGTGGGGGACCTTATGGCAGCAAATCCCCTCATCGTCTTTTAATGCTCCCGGACTCAGAGTCCGAATGCAAATGGCACAACGCCTTTGGTTTTTTCAACGACCGCAGCCGGGACATTATCTTTTTGAGTCCAAGGTCTCCATGTGGACCTGGTTTCGTACCCTGCAAAGGGGTCGTCAAACTCCCTACCGTTTGGTTCTTAGCAAGCAGCGTACGCCGCAGCGCTTGGCGGCTTTTTTGGCACGAAACCTGCAAGCCGATTCATCAGCTTGGATGACCTTGTTCCGCGATTCCCTGGTGATGGATGGTCGTCCAAGGGACCCTCAGAATACCATGTTGTATTTTTTGTCGGATACCTACGAAGTTTACTGGACGGTCCGACCAAAGCAATTTCTCCAAAGAATGCAACGAGAACACCGGAAATTTTGGACCCCAAACCTTATTTCGGAAGCCAAAAATCATGGTCTTACCCCCCGGGAGGCTATGATCTTGGCTTCTCTCGTCGAGGAAGAAACCCAGTTTGCCCCCGAAAGACCCAGGATTGCCGGGGTTTACTTGCGGCGTTTGGGTTTGGGTATGCCCTTGCAGGCGGATCCTACGGTCAAATTTGCTTTGGGCCGCTTCGACCTACGGCGCATTGGAACAGAGCATACCCGGTACCAATCGCCCTACAACACCTACTTGTATCGTGGATTACCTCCTGGCCCTCTTTGCATTCCCTCCAAAAACGCCATTGAGGCAGTTTTAAAAGCCGAAAAACACGATTTTCTTTATTTTTGTGCGAACCCCGACCGGGTGGGTACACACCTGTTCGCCACCCGATATGATGAGCATCTCCGTAACGCACAACGCTACCGTAAAAGCTTGGATAGTCGAGGGGTCAAAATTCAGTCCTAGGCCTTAGATTTGCAGGCCTTTGCCCAGGTGGTGAAATTGGTAGACACGCTACTTTGAGGGGGTAGTGGGAGTAATCCTGTGCTGGTTCGAGTCCAGTCCTGGGCACATCATTCAAGAGCGGATACCGACCCAAGGTCGGTAAAGCCTCGTTAGCGTCGAATCAACAACGGCAGAGCTTGGCCCAAATTACCCGTCGATCGCACCGAATAAACCCCGGCGGGTAAACCCCGTAGGTCCACACGAATTTCGGAAGGAGATTCCTGAACCGTAGGAACCGTCAAGACGCGGCCCACGGCATCGGTCAGAACCCAATTGGGGCTTAGCACCTGTTCGTTCAGACCCAAAATCCGAATTTCATCGGAGGCAGGGTTGGGGTAAAGGGTCCAACGCGTGTTATCCCGAACCAATTCTTGAAAGCCAACCCCGGGTTGGTAGGTAACATTGATGCAGGTTGTATCGTTGGTATTGTTCATATCCCCGTTCATCCGAACCCAGGAACAAAGGGTTCCTGAACGAAGGGCTCCTGAACTTAACAAAACATTGAACTGGTGCGTAATGGAATCTCCGGGTAACAAGGATCCTGCCGGAATCGTATGATAAACAGGGGCTTCGATCGAAAACTTATAACCCAGTTCAATGGGTTGCCCATTCACCGAACTGCCTGCATTGAGGGCTCTGAATTGAACCGGTGTAGGCGTGAGAAGCAAGGCATTGGCTGCTGGGGAAACGATGCGAAGTGCTTGTGCATCTTCAAAATTGGCCCATGCAACAGAAACGCCTAGAAAATAATCCTCGGTAAAGCGAAAGCGACAAGGGGCCCAAAGGCCGCTCAAATATTCGTACGAACGGTTTGAGATGGGTGGAGTACGATCCCAGGCTAGAATAACATTGGACCCGGCTGGCATAACCCAAAGCACATAGAAACCGCCACTGTTCACGGTTACCTGGGTACCCGCTGTTGGAATCACCGTGTTAACACCCACGGTGTAGGAGGTGGGTGAGGCGTAAACCGAATCCAGTAGGGTGCCAGGTCCGCCGTTGGGCCCATCATCATCGTAAATTTTGAGGTAACAACCGCTAGCGGTAGGGTCAGCTGCGATGGTTATACGGTACCCGTTGATTTGGCAGGGGTAAAAGGGGGGCTGAATGTAGTAGCCAATACCGCCACTTCCACCGCTCCAGGAAATCCCTCCCGGTTCCGGTGTATCGTCATGGTAAACCAAGGGAATTTGGGTCCCTACCGTATCGACTGCGATAATCTTGGATTGAAGGATATTGTTCGAAGCGACTAAATCACCCACAATACCGCTTACCTGAGAAATCATCGTATAAATGCCGGCATCGGTAGGAATCAAGGGAGCGCCCGGGCTAAGGCTGGTATCGGTACCTGGAAACAAGGAGGCCACTTGGCCGGTCCCGCTGGTACCCAATGCGGTTGGATGGCTCACACTCGTGCTCACGTTGATAGCCTGAATGTTTTGGTTTCCAAAATTTTTGATGTTGGTGACGATAGGTACGGGGCTGTACCGCTTTACAAAAACACCGCCGTTGCCTTCTTCCATATTCCAATGCACCCCCCCATCCACGGCCTGGTAGGTGGTGGTCGTTGGGTAATAAAACTTAACCGAATAACCCCCGACTGGGTAAACATTTTTGGAATGTTGCAAACCCAATTGCCCCGTTATGTTTTCGATCCCAATCGTGATATCGTCGTTTTGGGTCGACCCCAACTGGCTCTGGTAATTAAAGGTGATGCTTCGGTCCGAGCGAACCAATACGATTTGAAAGGAATTACTCCCGCTAAAGGAAGGGGTACCCACGGTCCAAAAAGGCACATTAATCCACGAGATGACAATGGTATCCGCTGTATTTCGGTAATAGCATGTGCCCGGATTTCCGGGTCCATCAAAATTCAAATCGGACATCAACCCGGCAATAAAATTGTGGGGGCTGGCCGTATTGGGTATTATGGGGAATGGCGAGGCAAAATTGTTGCCGCTGAAGCTCAGGTAACCGTTGGATCCAATCCAAACCTGGGTTGGATAATACCAATAAAACTGAAATCCGTCAATAAACCCATAGGGTCCGGTAAAATTGTCGTCTCCAAGTCCCGTCACCTGAGTACCCGTGGTCGTAATGTCGATCCATTGGTAGGTAGGCCCACCGGGTTCGTTGGAATCCTTCCAGGTATAGCCGTAGGCGTCAGGTCCACCGGTCGCTGCCTTGGTGGGCGCTCCATAACCTAAACAAAGCGCCAACGCCCCAAGGACGAGGGTGCGAAAAGGGTTTAACAGGAAAAATAGCTTCATAACGAAGGATTTAGAGGAGTTAAGGATAATCATGCATCCGATGCTCCCTAAAATTAGGAATAGAATTCCTATTCGTAATAAAGCCGGATAACGATTCTACGGTTTTGGTCTTGTTTGTCAGGTATGAAAGCGCCGTTCGAATCGCGGTCTTCAACCAGTTTGAAGGTATCGGCGTAGCCCGAAGCCTTGAGCTTATCGGCCGGAATTCCGGCCTCCAAAAAATAACGAACAACCCCCGAGGCCCTGGCCGCACTCAGTTCCCAATTGTTTTTGAAACGCACCGTCGTGATGGGAGCACCGTCGGTATGTCCTTCTACATCGATTTTGAAACTGCGATCCTTTAATTGAGTTAATTGTTTTACAATTTGTCCAACGATGTTTTTGCCCATCGGCAATAAATCAGCCTCTCCCAAATTAAAGAAACTGCTTCCGCTAAACAGTAAACGAATCTCGTAATCCTTGGGTTGTAGGGGAATGCGTAAGCGTGGCCATAATGACCACAAATAGCGCCGTTAAATATTTCATATAGGCATTACCAAATGCAAATGTATATCCTATTGAGTGGATTACCAAATGCGTTCATGCATTTTATTTTGGTTAAGGGCCTATTTCTTGCCCCCTGAAAGGGTCATTTCAATCTGGTCCATCCACCGTTCGGCGACCGGGTCACCACCAAATTCATAAAGTCCCGGTGAAGGTCCAAGTGGCCGAAGTTGACCGTCCCCATCCACATCCCAGGTTCGAACCCGAAGGAACCATTGGCTTGTTTCCCCGGTAGAAGTCTTCAAGAATGGCTCCATGGGCGCTTTTGGACCAAATACAGCATAAATCTTACCCTCTTGGGGGCGGGTATACCATTCCCAGGCTCTTTCGCCCGTTGCTGACCAACCGTTCAACGTGTAGGATAAACTTTTGGCGGATGAGTTGCCGCTGATTTCCTCGAAATCAATGGCCAAGTGAAGATGATCCAGGCCATGGGGGGGATTCCAAACCCTTGAAAGGGGTCCATGCATGCGTATTTCGAGGATATATCCCCCGCTAGGGCTGTACAGCCACCGCAGGCCAGCCAAATCCCCTGGGTTACCTTCAAAGGCCTTGGGATAGGTCAAGTTCCCGTTGCTACCGCTATCGTCCTTGGCTGGATCGTTGATTTCAGCCAGCACTTTGGCGCCATCCAACCAGGAATCCAGGCTTTGGGGTAGAGGGAAGGGGACCTGCAAAGGCTTGGGGGGATGCAGGTTCTCGGGTGGCGGGATGATACCCCATACCCAAGTTTCACCCGGCTCCAAAGTCCATCCCGAGGAATCAATACGAGCCAAACCGCCATGATGCATCGCAGGACGGTGCAGAAGGGTCCATCCCGGCCCCAAGCGCTTAGCCAGGTCTTCAAAAGGCAGGTTGACCGCTTGTTTTCCTGGATTCAAGGCCACTAACCAACGTTCACCAACCAAGGCAACCCAGGCGGAATGACCTGTACGGGAATCAACCAAGACCACAGGTTCTGTCGTATGCAGGTTGGGGTATTGGGCGCGAAACGAATTGAGCTGTCGGATGATCGGGGTAAATGGACCGTGTTCCGGGTTCGTGTTGAGCATGGAATACCGGGTTTCTGCGGTGCCGAACTCCGTTCCGTAATAAAGAACCGGTACACCGGGCAGCGTATAAAGCAAAACCAAAGCCTGAACCATGCCCAATGAATCCAAACGACTACCCATTCGAGGCATATCGTGGTTGTCCAAAAATTGTATGCGTGTCGAAGGGTTTGGAAAATGTTTTCGCTGGGCCTCCAAACGGTAGGTGAGATGGGCACTACCCCGGGTACCATCCAGGACCTCCAGGATGGTTTTTTGGAGGGGAAACTGCAAGGCGGCATCCATGCCCTGACCAGGCCGGATGTAGGTAGCAGCTCGTGCTTCGCCATGATCGGACCAGGCTTCGGAATGGGTCCAGCATTCCCCAAAAGTCCAAAAATCCAAGCCCTTCCGTTGGGCGGTTCGTTTTAAACCCGGATCCCACCAGGCCCGACGGTGCAAAAAGTCCTTCCAAAAATCCTCTTCTACGTAGAGTGGGGTATCCATGCGCATTCCTCGCAATTGACCCCAACGGACCCATCTTCGGTAGATTCGGCGCAAGGAGCGTCTAAGCCTAGGGTTTTCGGTGCTGAGGTCATCCAGACCAGACATTTGACCCTGCAGGCGTTGCAGGCTATCCCTAAAATCATCGATGGTGGGTAATCGGTGGTAAACGCTGGGTGATTGGGAACGCCTTAATAGGCGCTGTTGGGGGCGATTCTGGTTATGATGCCTCAGAAGTCCTTGGGAATCAACTTCAAAATAATCGCCGGTATGGTTGACCACCACATCTTGAATCAAGGCTATACCGTTACGGTTCAAATCCCTGGCGAGTCGCCTGTAATCCCTCCGACTGCCCCAACGGGGATCCGTTTTTTGGAAATCCGAAGCCCAATAGCCGTGATAGCCGGTCATGGTCGAATCTGGATTAAAGTTTTGGTTAAGTACAGGCGGTGTAATCCACAAGGCATTAATCCCTAAAGACTTTAGATACGGAATTTTTTGGCGCAAGCCTTCCCAATCGCCACCGTGATGGTAATGCGCTTTAGTGGGGTCGTAGGTGCCCGGTATAGCGTGGTTGTTGGTGGAATCCCCATCGGCCATTCGATCGGTCAAGGCGAAATACATGCTCCAAGCCGATGCAGGTGGTGGTTTGGTGACCTTTCTGGCGGTTTTTTGACCCTTCATAACCCAGGCCATGGCTTCCACGCAACGCTTAGACCAATCCATTTCGGTGTGTGCGGTGCCGGGAAAGGCCAACGAACGATACCTAATGCCGGGAGGCAGGCCTTTTTGGTGCAGTTCGGTATCAAAGGCTTCTTGGTGGGGAGGGTAAAAGGCATCCAGGGTTTGGTCCCCATGATCCATGTACAAGGAATGTAGATTTTCTTTGAAATTTGAATTAGAGATAATTGAAGGTTTTTTGGTCAAGTTTTGAATGAGCCATTGTCGATAGGGTTCGGAATAGTCCAAACGATTTCTTTGCAGGCTCAAAGGCCAATGCGTACTCAGGCATGCCGCCCCCCCAAAATGCTCGGGCCATCCTACCGCGGTGTACGAAGAAATCAGTCCACCCATGCTGGCCCCCATCAAGTAATGTCGGGAGAGGTTCAGGTCCACCGGGTATTGCAGGGTAACCCAAGGTTGCAGAACGCGAACCAACCACATGGCGTAGGTATCCCCTTGGGGGTCTCCTGCTCTTTCGAGGCGGAGCGAGTCTTTTTCCTGGGGCTTCAATCCCTCCCAGCAAGGTGGAGGGAGGTAATCCTGAAACCGTTGTCGGGTATTATCCAAGGCCACCAAAACACAGGGTTCCATGCGCCCCTGGCTCAAAGCCCATTCCATCAGCGAGTCCAGATTCCATGTTTGACCACCGTAACCCCTCAGGGGATCCCAAAGGTTTTGACCATCGTGGATATACCAAACAGGGAGTCTTTTTTGGCCGTCCCAATACGGAGCGGGGGGGAGCCAAACCGAAATCCGTCGAGGCAGCAAGGAACCAAAATCAAATCCTTCCCAAGATTCCAAACGCCCAAAGGTGACTCGATCCAAAGGCTCCACGCGACGGAGACGTACAAAACCCGAAGTGTCCGTTGGGGTCCCTTGAACGCGGCTAAGCGACCAAAGGCAAACCGCCAAGAGCAGGAACAAAGGGCGTGGCATAAAAATGGGCTTCTCGGTAAAGATATTGGGAGCAAGCCAAAAGCTTTCTAAGTTTGTGCATGCAGCGCAAGTTTTCAGGCCCATGGTTGGCTTTGCTTTGGTCTGGGGTCTTGGCTACCCTTGCGGCTTGCTCGACGAATCAAGAGGATCAAGCGTACCAGAATTTTGATCATCAAGCGGATCATTTTCCATCCTGGACCAGTGAGGGGGATAGCCTCTCCATGTTGGCCCTTCGATGGGTTGCCGCGGTGGACCAGGGCGATACTGCATCATGGACTGATTTGTTGGCCGATTGGGTGGAGCCGCCTTCAGGCAAAAGGCTCTTAGCGCTCCTTCCCAAAGATTCACTCCTCCAGCAGCTTTATTTTCGGCACCGAAGCGGTTATCGGCAGCGAACCGAGGTTTTGGCGACAATACCCTTTGGCCAACGCGACGATACCCTTCATTACGTCATGGGCTACCTTCGTCAACTTCGTCGAAGCGGGGGCAACAGGCCGTGGCAGGGCCGACGCCTGGCAATCTTGTGGGCTTTTGAAGGCAACCAATGTGTGCAATGGACCGAGTGGGAACAGGGATGGCCGCAGGAGGGTACGACCGATACCTTGGTTATGCGGGACTTTCCGCGTTGGGGTTTGATGGCTTATCCTGCCGATGCACCCAACCGTAAAGTAATCCTGGATTGGGAAAAGCGCTTGGAAAAGAATTATGTTAAAGATGCAGCGACTTATTGGGCGGACCCGGCGGGGGCTCGAGGCGAAGACGGCTGGTCTTGGGAAGGTAGTCCTTCGGCTATGGCTAGTTTTTTGGCCTTGGAAACTCCGCATTATAGGGAGCTGGATTCGGTTCAAAGACGGTTTCATCGCGCAGAGTGTTTTCAATTGGGGAGTGATGGTCCTGTTATGGGTTTGGCTTTTGGGCAAGAAACCCGGTACCGTCGGGGGTTTGTTTCCAAACATCGGGTGCATCGACTGTATGCTTTGGAAAACCAAAAAATCGTTTTTGCCGAACAGTTCTCCCTGCCGGTGGAATCTTTTGATAATCTAATTTTTCCGGATTATTCCTGGTAATGCTGGACAAAAACGAAATTCAGCGTGGGGTTTTGGAGCGGTTTTTGCGCTATGTCCAAATCGATACAACGGCTGACCCTGCTTCCACGTCTGTACCCTCCTCGCCGGGCCAAAAGGTATTGGGGCGTTTGCTTTGCGATGAATTCTTGGCCATGGGCTGGTCGGCCGTACACGATGAAAACGGGTATGTTATGGCCCGGTTGTCTTCGAACGTAGGTGCAGAGGTTCCGACGCTTTGCTTTTGTGCCCACCTGGACACCTCCCCGGATGCGCCGGGTTTGGGAATTAAACCCTTGGTTCATCCCGCTTACGATGGGCGTGATTTGGTTCTGCCCGGTGAGCCAGGCCTGCACCTTGGAATAAGCAACGACCCTGATCTGGAGCGTCAGTTGGGCCATACGCTGATCACCTCCGATGGCCGAACCTTGCTGGGGGCCGATGATAAGGCCGGTGTTGCCGAAATTATGGAAGCGGCCAATCAGTTAGCCCAGCACCCGGACTGGCCGCATGGCCCCCTGGTTTTTTTGTTCACGGTGGATGAAGAAATTGGCCGTGGAGTTGAGCATTTGGATTTGAAGGCTTTGCAAGCCGATTGGGCCTATACCCTGGATGGCGAAGAGCGAGGGGATATTGAGGATGAAACGTTTTCGGCTGATGGTTTAACCTTGGTGCTGCATGGGGTATCGGCGCATCCAGGATTTGCTAGGGGTCGTATGGTCAATGCCCTTAAACTCGCGGGTTTGATTCTGGCCGAGGCTGCCCGGGATGTGGAAGCTCCGGAACATACCCAGGGTAGGGAGGGGTTCGTGCATCCGGTTTCCATCAGCGGTCAAGCTGAGCGTTGCCAAATACAATGGATCCTTCGTGATTTTGATACGCAAGCTCTGGATCGTTTGGAAGCCAAGGTCCTGGCATGGGCCCGCTCGGTGACCGCTCAGTACCCGGGTTCCCGTTTTGAGTTTCAGCGCCATGAACAGTACCGTAACATGAAAGAAACCTTGGATCGGTTTCCTTTTTTGGTGGACTATGCCATGCAGGCCATGGAGGAAGTTGGATTAAACCCTCAGCGTCGGTTTATCCGCGGTGGAACGGACGGCAGTCGGCTCACGGCCATGGGCCTACCCTGTCCTAATTTGTTTGCTGGTGGGCATCGCTTTCATTCTCGACTGGAATGGGTGAGTGCCGAGGATATGACCGCTGCGGTTCAAACGGTTTTGCACCTGGCAAGGCAATTTGCAGTTCAGCCTCCGGCGTTCAACCCCCAAAAGCAAAAACGGTGATAAACCGGTCGAATTCCCGTTGGGGTTTCTTGCTGTTGGTGGTATGGGTCTCCTCGTTGGGTGTTGTATTTGCCCAGGATTCAGGCTCCGAAATTCTTTTGGAACGCCTAGGAATGGCGGATTTACGGGATGGAGACCTGATCTTCCAGGAATGGAATTGCGGCGAAGGGTGTTCGGCGATATCCGGGGTCACGCGTTCCGCTTACGGTAGGCAATTCACGCATTGTGGTTTGTTTTACCGCGATGCTGAAGGTACCCTGAAGGTCCTGGAGGCGGTGGGGCGCGGGGTGGTGTCCACCGAACTCCAGGATTTCTTGAGTCGCACCAACGAATGGTCGATGGGTCGTGTTTTGGTGGGGCGAACCGACGAAAGCCCCCAGTTCCTCCAGGAAGTTTTGGCTTTTGCTTTGGCCCAGTTGGGTAGGCCTTACGATGAAGTTTTTGCTTTGAATAACCAGCGCTGGTATTGCAGCGAATTATTGGATGCAGCCTTTGCCTCAGCAAACGCCGGGGACACCACCTATTTCGGTCTCCAACCCATGACTTTCAAGAACCCGGGTTCCCGTGAAATCATGCCTTATTGGCAACATTATTTTGATTCGTTGGGGGTGGAGGTTCCCGAGGGTGCGCCGGGAATCAATCCGGGTTCCCTTTCGCGTTCGACCAAATTGCGTCATGCTTTGTTGGATTCTGCCGTAACACCCGGCACCATGGATGCTATGGTATTGTCCACGTTGTTTGTCCAACGTTCGGCGGAATACCAAGGTCTATGTCGTCAGATCTACCGTGGTGCAGCTCAGCAGCTGAAGGTGTTGCTGGACTCGGTTCAAGAAGGGTTTTCGGAAGAATTGCGCCGAAGACCTCCTGCGGTGGTTTTGGATTTGGACGAAACCGTTTTGGATAACAGCCCCTATGCCGGTTGGCAAATACGGCATGGTTCAAGCTACCAATCAGCTTCCTGGCAAGCCTGGGTCCAAAAGGCTGAGGCAACCGCTGTACCGGGTGTACAGGAATACCTGCTTTTGGCTCAGCACTTAGGACTGAAGGTTGTTTTTCTCTCCAACCGCAAGCGTTCCCAGTGGGAGGCGACCAAGAAGAATCTACTGGCCCTCAATCTGCCCGTGGATGGTTTGGATTCTATGTTGTTACGACAAAACAGCAGCGATAAACAGGGGCGGCGTGATTCGCTTAAACTGCGTTATACGGTCCTGCAGTGGGTAGGTGACAACCTTTTGGACATGGATGGATTCAAAGGCAATCTATCGGAAGAGGCCCGAGAGCAAGCACTTCAACAGGGTGTTCATCGTTTGGGTCGGGATTGGATCCTTTTGCCCAACCCGGTGTACGGCCCCTGGGAAGACCTCTGGCATCAAGAGGCCAAGCCGACAGACCGGCAACGACTAAACCGCCTCGTTCAGCGTTTGAGATTTTTTCGTCCTTGAAGGTTTTTTTAGAAGATTCGGTATCCCAAACCCAGGGCCAGGTAAGAGGTCTGCATTTGGACCAAATCGCTAGTGCCCAAATCCAAAAGTCCGGCGTTATAACGCAAGTTCAACAAAAACCCCGAGCGATGGGTATAGGATAGTTCGGCCTGCAGATTCAGGTTCAAAGGCTTGATGAAGTCATCGACGTTGTTACCCACCGTTAATACGGCTTCCTCTTCCATTCCATTCTCGTGGCTATGAGTCTTTGCTCCAAGGTGGTAGGTCAAGGCAGGACCGGCCGATAGACCCCAAGTTCCGGGGCCCGCGGGCAGTTGGTAACGAAACAAAAGGGGAATTTCCAAACTGTTAATTCGAATATCGTCGTGATGGTCTTCGTGCGCTTGCCGGGCACCCAATTGAACCAACCCCAAGCCGGTATGAAGGCTGAGGTTTTTGGTGAAGGTGTAGCCCGCCAAGACCCGTCCTTGTAAGCCGCTCAGGCTGTGGAGTTCGTCGTTCTCGATGCCGAGCACGGTCATTTTGAGGGAAGCGATGCTTAGTCCTGCATCGGCTTGGAGGTTGAAGGAATTTTGGGCCTGGGCCGAGGTCCAATGGATCATGAACATCAGAAGAACAATGCCGATTTTTAGGTAGACGATGGGATTTTTGAAGGATGTTAACATAGTGTTCTAAGGTTAGAAGTTTGAAAAAATTTAGGTTAAGGTTGTATTTCCAGGCGAAAAGGGACTTGCAGGTCCGAGTGTCCGCTGCCCATCCCGCTGTTGATATTTTTGCCAAAAGCAATATGCCTCATGTTGATTTCCAAAACCCCTGAACCTGGGAGAATTCCGCTTTCCCACAGGCTCTCCAACCCCAAGGGAAGGTTGAGTTGGTCCCTGTCTGTAATCCGGATTCGGACCAAGGTCGTGTCGCCGCGGTAAACCAAAAGATGTTGGGTTCCTTGAGCGCGTATCAGGGGGGTTAGGTCCTGGGGAGGGTTAGCCAACTTGTTGGTTAACAATACCTGGGCATGGTAGATACGAGAAGCGCGTAACCTTAGGGTGTCCCAACGGGCTGGTTGCTGTCCACCTGCTCCATCGGGGTCGTCAAATTGAAAGGTATCCAGGCGTACCGGCGATGCGGATGAATCCGTCAGGACCAAAGTCAAGGTGGTGACGCTTCCGTGTTGGCTATCGGGTTGAGGGTTGTTCACGTCTTTGCGGCATGAGGAGAGCGGGAGCAGGTAAGCCATACTTCCTAAGAGGACGAAGAGTAGGGGGCGCATCAGGTGTTTGGATGGTGGTGCAGGTGGTATTGAAGGCGAAAACATAGATTGCGGCCGGGCTCGTCGGCGAAATAGCGAAGTCGGTTCATGTAATCCCTGTAACGGGTATTCAAAGCGTTGTCCATGCTAATCAGCCATTGAAGGTGTCCTCCCCTGAGTTGACCACCCAAGTAAAATCGTAACAATGAATACGCGGGCGGTGCAGGAGCGTAGTCCAAGATAACTAGGTTGGTCGAGTCCAGCGGTACCCTTTTTTGATGAGCCACGTGTTGAATTTCAACGCCGCCTTGAACAGGGAGCCCCAATCGGTTTGGACGCGCACCGGACCGGGACTTAGTGGAATGATATTGCAAGCCTGCGGACCATCGGTCGGCCGGCATCCAAACCAGCCAGTTTTGTTTTTCCTTGTCCCTACCTCTAACCCAAGCGCTGGACAGGTTGAGTTTCCATTTTTTGCCTAAATTCTGACTCAATTGGTTATTCCAATGCGTAATATGGGCATCTCGTCCCACAAAGGCAAATTGCGGGTAAACTCCGTTAATGGTGATGGCCGGCATGGAAAGGGGTTCCAGGAAAATATAATCACGGATCGAACGAAGGCCCGCCTGACTGTAAAATTCCAAGCCTTTGCCTTTCCATTCCAGACCAAGATTGATCATTCGGGTTTGCTCCGGTTCCAAGCGGGGGTTGCCTTGTTCCAAAGCGGCCATTCCCTGATGCAAACCGTTTGCGTAGAGTTCATTAGCCGATGGGGGCCTCCAACCATAGCCCGCATTGAAGCGCAGTTGCCAAGCGGTGCTGGGAACGGACCAGAGCCAGGTCCATGCCGCACTCCATCGCTGAAAATCCCGAGCATCCCGTGTTACGGGGTCGTTCATACCGGTTCCGGGTGGCCGGTAAAACGAGGTGAATTCCACTTGATCGTAGCGCAGGGCCCATTCGTGCTGGCCCCAAACCTTGTTTTCCCATGCCCATAGGGAATAGGCATAGGCATTCAGGGACTGGTAATTGCGAATGAACTGACGAGCGTTGGAGGCCTGGTTTAAATTTTGTTGGAACAATAATCCGGCGGCTTGTTCCCAACGCCAGTTTCTGAGGGTTTTGGTATAGGTATAGGAGGCGTTATGGGTTCCCAAGGTCAAGGCCATTTCCGGCAAAGGCAGAAACGAACGGGTATCCCATTCTTGGCGTTGGTTGTCTTGGTATCCGTATCGAATACTGCTCAAAGCGCCTCCCGTATGACCTCGTTGAATGCGAAGGCCGTACTGACGATGGTGCACGTTTTGAAGCGGGCGATCGAGTTGGTACCCCCAGGTACCGGGCCACAAAGGCTTGGGGCTGTTCAAGGCCGATTGGAGATCGTTGGCATTTTCGGCATGGGCACCCGGGTAGAGTCCTTGACGGAGGTGAAAAGAACGGAAGGTTTGGTGAATCATCCATCGACGATGGTTGTATTGCATTTCCAGGGTATGACTGTTTTCACGGTGTCCGGAATTGGCCAAAAAGGCTCCGGGAAGCCGGTAATTTCCACTAATTTGCCCACTTCCTTGCCAACGAACTTGCCAACGACCACGACGGTCAAGGGGACCTTGCAATCGAAGGTGCGCTCCGACCAAGCCGTTGTTGCTCATGCCGACCGCAGAGGCGTGGGCATCCCAATGACCGTGTTGAAGGAGTGGAGCCGCTTGCTGGTCCAAAACCCCGCCCAAGGCTTCGGGTCCATAGCGTAGGCTGGAAGCAGCTTGCAAAAGGACCCATTCGCCTTCCTGGAAGGGGTCAATTTCCGGCGCGTGATCACTGCCCCAGGCTTGTCCCTCCAGGCGAACTCCATCCTGAAGGAGGAGAATGCGCTGACTGTGCAGGCCGTTGATGATTGGTTTGGCCAATTGGCCTCCGGAAGACAAGACACTGACCCCGGGCAGGGCCTGTAGCTGACGAGCTACAGGTTGACCCGAATGTTCGAAGGCCTTGGTGGCGTTCAGCCGATCCAGGTTCGAAACCTTGCTCTGGGGTTTGTTGATGACTTCCACGGTAGGAAGTTGAATTTGTTGGGTAGAATCCAGGGGCATGCCTTGGCAGGAATGCTCAACCGCCTGGCTTGCTGTTGGGTGCAATGCAAAGAAGCTCGTTAGCAATAAATGCAACATTGTTGCAAATATAGGTTGAACTTTGCGATTCTCTCCTTTTACCTTAATTTCGGCCGCGCCGTAGGTGCAAGTCCCCAGCGCATCCCCAACATCGATTCCTACAATCCATCTCTAACCTGTTTTTATGAATTCTACGGTCTCCAACTCCTTGCTCCAAGCAGTCATTTTTGATTTGGACGGGGTCTTGGTGGATACCGCCCGATTTCATGACCAGGCGTGGGGGGAATTGGCTTTGGGTTTGGGGTATGTCTTGACCGAAACCGATCGGCATGCTCTCAAAGGCCGATCTCGTTCGGATTCTTTGGCCTATATCTTGGAACAGGCCGGATGGAACGATGCGGACGTTTCCCAAAAGTCCAAGTGGTTGCAGGCCAAAAATGCAAGGTACCTTGAATTGGTCGAGTCCTTGACTCCTCTGGATGCCGCTGCCGGTGCGGTTGCGCTCCTTAATCAACTCAAAAGCCAAGGGATCAAAATCGCATTGGGTTCAGCCAGCCAGAATGCGGTCAAGGTTTTGCAAAAAATCGGTTTGGATACGTGTTTTGATACCGTTGTGGACGGTACGCGCACGACACGATCCAAACCGGATCCTCAGGTTTTTTTGTTGGCTGCTCAGGATTTAGGATGTGAGCCAAGAAATTGTGCGGTGGTTGAGGACGCTATTGCCGGGGTACAGGCGGCCTTGGAAGGCGGTTTCCTTACCGTGGGTTTGGGGGATACCTCGGAGCTGGGTGCAGCCCATCGTGTTGTTCAACAAATTTCGGATTTATCGGTGCAGGGCCTTCGGGCTTGGCATTTGGATTTTAACCTCCATAACGTATGACGAAGCAACCTCTATTCGGTGTTGATCCCTGGATGGTAACGCAGGAAGGCTGGGACGCTTCCTTGCACGAAGCCGCCGAAAGCCTCTTCAGTTTGGGTAATGGTTTTTTTGGGCAGCGTGCCATGCACGAGGAGTCCTACAGCGGTCATTCCCTTCGTGGATCCTACGTAGCTGGGGTATATTTCCCCGATAAGACCCGTGTAGGCTGGTGGAAAAACGGTTATCCCGAATACTTTGCCAAAGTGCTCAACAGCACCGACTGGTTGGATATGTCCTGGTCGGTCAACGGCCAAACGGTGGACTTGGCCACGTGGCCTCCGGAGCAATACCGGCGAACCCTCAATCTAAAGGAAGGTGTTTTGACCCGGCAATTTGAATTGTTAACCTCGGATGGGATTCGATTGAGTGTGGATACGGAGCGGTGGATTAGCAAAGCAAGGCCGCATTTGGCTTGTATTCGTTATCGGATCAGCACGGATAAGCCCTGCGATTTGCGATGGGTTTCGGGGTTGAACGGTGAAGTTCGAAATCGGGATGCCAATTACGAAGAAATGTTTTGGAAACGGGAGAAAGAGGCTGGAGGTGAACGGGGCTATGTCCAAACTGCAACCGCCAAATTGGATTTTGAGGTGGGTGTAGCGGTTGATCAAGCTTGGGATTTTGTGAAGGAGCGTCCTCATACTCTTGGAGATTTTGTGACCCGGGACTGGACGTCCCGCCAGGACTTGGTCCTTCATTTGGAAGCCGGGGATTCCGTGATCTTGAATAAGCGCGTTGCGGTGATCTCAACCTTGCATGCTCCTGCGAAAGATTTGCAAGCCAAGGCTATGGAAGTGCTGGATGAAATTCAATCCCTGAGCTATGCCGAACTTCGATCCGAGCAGGCGTTCGCCTGGGGTCAATTGTGGGAGCAAGCAGATATTCAAATTGAAGGGGACGCCAAAGCCCAGCAAGGAATTCGGTTTACTATTTTTCACTTGCATCAGACCTACAACGGTTTGGATCACCGGCTCAACATAGGTCCCAAAGGTTTTACCGGAGAGAAATACGGAGGTTCAACGTATTGGGATACCGAGGCCTATTGTATTCCTTTTTATTTGGGAACAGCCCCTGCGCGCGTTGCCAGGCAATTGCTGGAATACCGTTACCGTCAATTGAACCAAGCCGTGGCCAACGCCACCAAATTGGGCTTTAAGGACGGAGCGGCTCTTTTCCCCATGGTCACCATGAACGGAGAGGAATGTCATAACGAATGGGAAATCACCTTCGAGGAAATTCATCGAAACGGAGCCATGGTGTATGCAATAGACCAGTATGTGCGTTACACCGGAGATCGTTCCTATTGGTGGCAGGGTGGATTGGAAGTGATGGTGGGTGTGGCCCGCTTTTGGGCCCAAAGGGTACATTGGTCGGAATCGCGTCAAGCATGGGTCATGCACGGGGTTACCGGGCCCAACGAGTACGAAAACAATGTTAATAACAATTGGTACACCAATTATTTGGCCCGTTATTGTTGGCGATATACCCTTCAGGTGATGGATGTGGTTCGTCAGGAACAGCCTGCTTATTGGAGCCAAATGTCAGCTCAAATACGTTGGAATGAATCGGAAGCCCTCGATTGGAAGGCCAAAGCTGACGGCATAGCATTACCTTTTGATGCATCCTTGGGGATTTGGCTGCAACAAGATGGTTACTTGGAAAAGGAGCAACGCTTGGCGGACGAACTGCCTGCGGATCAGCGCCCCATCAATCAGCACTGGTCTTGGGATCGGATTCTGCGCTCTTGCTTTATCAAGCAGGCCGACGTTTTGCAAGGCATGATGGTCTTTGAACAGGACTTTAGCCTGGATGAATTGCGCCGAAATTTTGAATTTTATGAACCCCGTACCGTCCATGAATCGTCCTTGTCGCCTTGTGTTCATTCGGTTTTGGCGACCCGATTGGGGATGATGGACAAGGCCTACGAGATGTACCTGCGGACATCGCGCTTGGATTTGGACGACTATAACCGGGAGGTTCACGAGGGCTTGCACATCACCTCCATGGCCGGTACCTGGATGGCGGTGGTGATGGGTTTTGGCGGATTGCGCATCCACCACGATGGTTTGGAATTGGCCCCGGTTTTGCCCGCGGCTTGGTCGGGTTATGCATTTCAATTGCATTGGCGTGGCGCGGATTTGCATTTTCGTCTGAATGAGCAGGGCCTGGAATGCGTATTGAAGGGTATTTCTTCGTGCACCTTGCGTCTGTACGGTCGTTCTGTTACGTTAGAGGCGGGACGGGCCTTGGTGGTAAAGCCCGCTTAGGCTTAACTTTCCCTTTACAAAAAGGGAATTATGGCCACTGCATCCGTTGCGCATCGCGATCAAAACGCATCACGCCCCAAGCTAAGCTTTTGGCAGATTTGGAATATGTCGTTTGGTTTCTTGGGTATACAATTTGGGTTCGCCCTTCAGGGTGGGTACATGTCCAGGATTTTTCAAACCCTGGGGGCTGACAAAGACCAAATCCCCCTCTTATGGATTGCGGCTCCCTTGACCGGTCTTTTGGTTCAGCCCATCATTGGTTACCTCAGTGATCGAACATGGCACCCACGTCTGGGTCGGCGAAGACCCTTTTTTTTGGTTGGAGCGGTATTGAGCTCGTTGGCCTTGTTCTGGGTACCCTATTCTTCAGCCTTGTGGATGGCTGCTGGTTTCTTATGGATTCTGGATGCGTCCATCAACATATCCATGGAGCCTTTTCGGGCCTTGGTTGCCGATAAATTACCCGAAAGTCAACGATCCTTCGGTTTTGTGGTCCAAACCTTGATTATCGGGGTTGGAACCTGGGTTGCCTCCAATTTGCCTTGGTTGCTCACGTGGATGGGGGTTTCCAACGAAGCTCCGGAAGGAGTTTTGCCGGATTCGGTACGCTGGGCTTTTGGGATAGGGGCAGCGGTATTTATGGGATCCATCCTATGGACGGTGGGGACAACCACCGAGGAACCCCCTGCAGACCTGACGGCTTTTCGCCGCCAAAATGCCGAGAAAGCGGGAATGTTTCATGGTGTACGCGAGATTTTTGAGCAGATGGGGCAAATGCCCGGGGTGATGTGGCGTTTGGGTTTGGTTCAATTCTTTTCTTGGTTTGCCTTTTTTACAATGTGGTCCTTTGCGACGCCGGCGCTTACCGAGCATGTTTTTGGAGCTCCTATGCCCGATGCCGGTTCATCCGATTACGAAGCGGCTTTTGGGGCGTACAACATAGCAGCCAACAAAGTGGGTTCCGCGATGGGGCTGTACGGGCTCTCTTCCATGGGATTTGCCTTGGTGCTGACCATGGTAACAGCCGTACGCTCGATCAATCGTCGGATTATTCATGGTATTTCTTTGGCTCTTGGTGCCTTGGGTTTTGCTCTCATGGGTTTTGCCGGACCTCAGTACCCCGAAATCCTTAATTTGAGTTTTGCTTTAATCGGTTTGGCCTGGGGTAGTATTCTGAGCATGCCTTATGCCATTTTGTCATCGCATGTCGCCCCGGAGCGTATGGGGATTAGCATGGGGCTTTTTAATATGTTTATTGTTATTCCCCAAATTGTGGCAGCCTTGGGAGGGGTCAATTGGGCCTATAAATTTATTTTTGGCGAAGCGGTGGTGCATACCATGAGCCTTGCGGGTTTGAGCCTCTTGCTGGGCTCCTTATCGGTTTTGGTCTTGCCGGGTACGAAGGGTAAGGAAACGAATTAACCTATTTTAATTTGTTCACCCTCAGACCTTATCCTATTTTTGGGGCTTATTTATCGATTTCCATGAAAAGAATTTTAGGTCTGTGGCTTTTGGTGGCTACGTTGTATCCTACGACCGGCAAAAGCTCTCATTTCTTGAGCGGGTATATTGGGGTCATCCAAACTTCAAACGACTCGGTACGTTTGCAGGTCAGTCTGTACCTGGATTCCAATGGTATGGCAACTCCCCAGGTGTCGGTAGAACGATGGGACTTTAGCGGTGGAATTCCCCAGCTTAACGGGACAGTTAGTCTAACCCAACAAAATGTTACGGTTTTTCAAGGCGTTCAAATTGTTTCCTACCTTAGTTTGCCACTTCAGTTAGCCGCGGGTGATTACCGGTTTGTTTACAAGCATTGCTGTCGTAATCCGTTGGTGATGAACATGCCTACCCTTGCGCCTGCCTTTCAAACGGTGATGGGTACCAATTATACCAAAACACCGGCCTCCGGTCCTCCAAGTACCCACTCCAATACCCCCATTTTTACCAGCCCGGTGCCCTTTCAGTTGATGGAGGATACAGCTCAATTGTTAGCCTTTGGAACCTACCTCACTGAGCCGGACGGGGATTCACTGGTTGTGGAAATTGATTCAATTTTGATTGATCATGGGGCCTCGGGTTTCGTAGGGGCCACCGGAGCGACTCCACTATCGGCATGGGGTCCGTACCTGGTTGGTCCGAGCACCCTCAATGTGCTTTGGAGGCCCGATTCAGCAGGACTTTTCGCCGCAGGATGGCGCATCAAGGAGTTCAGAAACGGTCAAATTATCGGAACACAACATGTACAGCATCATTTTCGTGTTCTCCCAAACCTACCGAGTTCCGTTCGGGAACCGGAATTAGGGGGGCGCGAAAGCTGGAACCCTGAGGCCGAAGCCGATTATTACAACCTCAACGGTCAATTGATTTACCGTGGAATTTGGGGCAAGGAGCGTCGTTTCGATGGCGTCTTGGTGATCCGTCAAGGAAGACGCTCATGGAAGCAGGTCATGCTGCCTTAAGAGGCGACTTTATCGTTGCCCGTTGATGCATCGTTTGTTGCTGTTTTATGTGCCCTTTGTTATGGTCAATTTGGCCTTGGACTTCTATGTTCTGTGGCATGGTCGGCTGGCGTTTCTAACCCTGGATGAGCGTACCCGACGGCGCTGGAGGATGGCCTATGGAGCCTTGCAAGGGTTGATATACCTGAGTCTTCCGCTTTTGGCTTGGTTGGGTTGGGAACAGCAACCGGCGCTTTTTAGAAACCTTGTTCAAACCACCGTTTTGGCGGTCTTGGTTTTTAAGGTCTGGGCACTGCCCCTGTTTGTTATGGAGGATTTACGAAGGGCCTGTATCTCGGCCTTTCGACTTTTTTTGGGGAAACCTCAACCGCGCCCAATCAAGTCCGAAGTCGAAGGAGGATTGAGTCGCGGGGCTTTTTTGAGTAGGATGGGCTATCTTTTGGGTGCCGTCCCCCTTTTGGCCCTGGGTGGGGCTGCGGTGAGCGGATCGGCTTATCGTTATCGCGTCCATTTTCAGCGGGTCGTACTCCAGGGTTTACCTTCCTCCTTCAAGGGTAAACGTTTGGTTCAATTGAGCGATTTGCATACCGGTTCCTGGGATGATCCCGAGGCGATTCGCAGGGGAATACAGATGGTTTTGGATTTGAAACCGGATATCCTGGTTTTTACAGGGGATTTGGTCAATACCCAAACCAACGAAGTGGATCCATGGATGGATATTTTACGTCTATTAAAGGCTCCTATGGGCGTTTATTCGGTGTTAGGCAACCATGATTACGGGGATTATCGTACTTGGTTGAGTCCCGAGGACAAGGTTCGGAATTTTGAGCTTATGCTTCAGACCCACAAGGATTTGGGATGGCAGCTTTTGCGTAACCAATCGGTGACCCTTGCCGGAGAGCAAGGGGAAGTTTTGGAATTGGTGGGTTGCGAAAATTGGGGAAAACGTTCCGGCTTTGGGAAGCAGTACGGGGATATCCAAAAAGCCATGGCCGGGGTAAGCACCCCAGGCCCGCATCTTCTTTTGACCCACGATCCTTCGCATTTTGATCGTCAAGTCCTGGGTAAGTATCCTTCGGTGGCTTTGACCTTGAGCGGACATACCCACGGGATGCAAATGGGTATTGACATACCGGGTCTGGCACGATGGTCACCGGCTTCCTGGGTTTATCCCCATTGGGCAGGTCATTACGATTTTGGCGACCAACAATTGTATGTGAACCGCGGTTTTGGCTTCGTGGGCTTTCGTGGTCGCTTGGGCATTTTCCCCGAAATAACCTGCCTGGAATTGGGTTAAGAACCCCAACGTATCTTTGGAGGATGGTATGGGAACGTTTGCCTACCTCCTTGCAAAAGAGAGGGATATGGCCCTGGTCAGGTGAGCGGGTTTTCGTGCGGGATTTATGCCGGTATTTGGAGGAAACCCGTCCGGAGGACCTATCCCTCTCCGGCGTTTTGTCCCTGGAACAAAAGCATCCGGAGGAAGCACCGCATGCCCGTATCAAGCGGCGCCTGATGGATTTTTTGGTGGACGAGATGGTGGAGCAAGGATTTTCAACGGCTTGTTTGGACCGCTACGGTCCTTGGCTGGAACTTTTGGAACCGTCTTTTACGCCCACACCGGAGGATCAACGCAAGGCTACGCAGGGAATGGGGCTCTTGCTCCAAAAAGCTTTCGCGGATGGTCGTGCAGATCATGAGGAGATCAAAAACATTCAAAATCTTGCGCTGACCTTTGAACTCAAGAGCGCGGAATTGGCCCCTATGGTCCGACGTTATGCGGAACCCGTATTAGGGCCAATCCTGGTTGCCGGCTCCGGGGATGGGAAACTTGACCCCGTGCAATGGCAGACCGTTCGGGATTATTCGCTGCTCTTGCAAATCCTCGGGCTTTCCCAGGAAAAAGAGCGTTTGATCAAAACCCTCCAAAAAGTCAACCTGCATCGGGCCGGTAGGGGGGAGGACCCGGTGGGCTTGTACCTGACGCTGGGGTTCAAGACTTTTGAGTTGGATCCTGTTTACGGAGTCAGTACCGCGCGTTGGCACCGTGCCAAGGGACGTTCCAAACAAAACGCAGAAGGACATCTTTATATCTACGCCAGTCAGCTGCTTTTTGTGTCGAGTGAATTGGTTTTGTTGCTGGATTCCAACAAGGTCAAGGAAGTTAAGCCCGCCCTTTATGCGGTTGATCATTCCTACTACTTGACCATGACGCTCTCCGAAGATGAGGCCGAGGCAACCCTTCGGGGCTTTGAAGACAAAATTTGGTTTGATCAGTGTTACAAAGTCCTTACCGCCGGGGATTTAGGGGCTGTGGCCGGTTCCTTACCCGACGCTTCTACTCAAAACGCTGCACCCAGCCAAGGCCGGGCTTCAGGATCCCCAACCAAGTCCGGTTGGGAGGAGGCTTTGGGTGATCTGAATGCCTTGGTGGGTTTGGACCAAGTCAAAAACGAGATCACCAATTTGGCCAATTTGGTTCGCATGCAACAACGGCGTTCCGATGCCGGCCTCAAATCGGTGCAGGTCGGTCTTCATGCTGTTTTTACAGGGGCACCTGGAACCGGTAAAACCACGGTGGCCCGACTTTATGCCCGTTTACTCAAAGAATTGGGATTGCTGTCCAAAGGCCATTTGGTGGAGGTGGATCGCAGCGGTTTGGTGGCGGGCTATTCGGGTCAAACAGCAATCAAAACCGACGCAGTTGTTTCCAAAGCCTTGGATGGTGTCTTGTTTATCGATGAGGCGTACAGCCTTACCCCCGAAGGCGGGGAGGATAATTACGGAGACGAGGCCATTCAGGTTTTGCTCAAGCGAATGGAAGATCACCGTCAGCGTTTGGTGGTGGTGGTCGCCGGCTATACCCAGGACATGGAACGTTTTGTTGCTTCCAACCCCGGTTTGGCGAGCCGATTTACGCGAACCGTGTCGTTCCCCAACTACGAGCCAGCCCAATTGCTTGTGATTTTGGAGCGCATGGCGGCCTCCAACCAATATTCGTTGAAGTCTGATCTCAAGGAAATTGTCCTTTCCCATTTTGCCCAACGTTGTGCCGTCGCTCAAGAAGATTTTGGGAATGCCCGCGAAGTGCGCAATTTGTTCGAACAATTGGTGTTGGCGCATTCGAATCGTTTAGCGACCATGAACCAACCATCGAAGGACGATCTTGTCACGTTGACCGGTGAGGATTGGGTTGACGGACGATGAGCGACTTCGATTACCTTAAGAATTCAATTATCTTTACTCCTTAACTATGATGAAGTTTATCCCCAAACCCCTTACCTACGCTCTAATCGCATTCCTCATGTTCGGAATTTTTAAATCACTCTTTTCTCAAGGCGATTCGCAGGGCCTTCGTGACGCCCTCCAAAAAAAGGCCTTCTTGGTGGATGTACGTACGCCGGGTGAATTCGCCTCCGGCTCTGCTCCGGGTGCCGTTAATATTCCTTTGGATCGGATCGAGCAATCCTTGGATCGCTTTAAGGGTCAGGGCACGGTCGTGGTTTTTTGCCGCAGCGGTATGCGTTCATCCCAGGCCCGGGATATCCTCGTTCGCCATGGCTACAAGGATGTTGTAAACGGTGGGACCTGGGAGGCTGTGCGGGATGCCAAGGCAGCCCTTGCCAAGCAAAAATAAATTCCTCCCCGACTTTCTTTTGGGCAGGCTCTAGTCCCTTTGTAATTTTGGGCCATCTAAAAATCCGCCCATGAGAATTACAGTTGCAAAAGGAGATGGCATCGGTCCTGAAATTATGGACGCAACCCTGGCCATTTTGGACGCAGCCGGGGCAGGCCTGTCGTACGATTTTATTGAGGTAGGGGAGAAGGTTTACCTTTCGGGGAATACGGCGGGGATCAGCAGCGAGGCTTGGGAAACCATTCGACGCAACAAAGTATTTCTTAAATCACCCATAACAACACCGCAGGGTGGCGGCTACAAAAGCCTCAACGTGTCCACCCGCAAATTTCTGGGTCTTTATGCGAATGTTCGTCCTTGCTTTAGTCTGCACCCTATGGTAAGGACGTCCCATCCGGTGATGGATTTGGTGATTGTTCGCGAAAACGAAGAGGACCTTTACGCCGGTATTGAACACCAGCAGACCGATGAGGTCGTCCAATGCCTCAAATTGATTTCGCGACCCGGTTGCGAAAAAATCATTCGCTACGCTTTTGAGTATGCCGTTCAACAGGGTCGTCGCAAAGTAAGTTGCTTTAGCAAGGACAATATCATGAAGCAAACCGATGGTTTGTTTCACAGGGTTTTTGATGAAATTGCGGCGGAATATCCTCAAATTCAAAACGAGCACTGGATTATTGACATTGGAACAGCCCGCGTTGCCGTACACCCCGAGGCTTTTGATGTTATCGTCACCCCCAATTTGTACGGGGATATTCTCAGTGATGTGGCTGCCGAAATCACCGGTTCGGTGGGTATGGGGGGGTCTTCCAATATTGGTGAAACCTGTGCTATGTTCGAAGCGGTTCACGGTTCTGCCCCCATGATTGCCGGCCAAGGAATCGCTAATCCATCGGGTTTGCTCCAAGGTGCCGTGCTCATGTTGGTTCATTTGGGTCAAAACCAGGTTGCGGAACGAATCCAGAATGCCTGGTTGAGTACCATCGAGGCAGGAATACATACGGCCGATATTTATACCGAAGGGGTAAGCAAACAAAAGGTGGGTACAGCCGAATTTGCCCAGGCGGTGATTCAGCGTTTGGGGATGAAGCCTGGTCATTTTAAGGCGGCACAGTACGCCGAAGGAAGGCCTTTGCAGCTAAAACCGTACCGTCGTCAGGCGCCCAAAACCAAAACCTTGGTGGGTGTGGACCTTTTTGTACATTGGGGTGGTTCGGATCCCGAGGCCCTGGCCAAGATGATGCATACCCTGGACGAGGAGGCCTTGAAACTCAAAATGATCACGAATCGTGGTATTAAGGTTTATCCGGGTGGATTTCCTGAAACCTTTTGCACCGACCATTGGCGTTGTCGTTTTGTTGGCCGCGACGGTATGGCCGTTGCTAAAGCCGATGTGATAGCCTTGCTTCAGAGGGCCGAAGCTGGAGGGGTTGATTTCATCAAAACCGAGCATTTGTATGCCTTTGATGGAGTCAAAGCCTTTTCGCTGGGGCAAGGGGAGTAATGGA
>JBMTCP010000002.1:0-130480 GCA_049431025.1 Bacteroidia bacterium
CCCCGATACAACCGGAAACAGCGCCGATGGTGGTGGCGATGTTGGGACCGGCAGGGGCGTTAACGGTAAGGGTACCCGAAGCCGTGTTGGTACCACCGGTACAACCGCCTGTCATGGTCACCGTATAGTTAAAGGTACCAGCGGCGGTTGGTGTACCGCTGATGGTCGCGGTGTTGGAGGCCCAGGTTCCGGTAACGCCAGCGGGCAGTCCAGTGAACGTGGCTCCAGTGGCACCGGAAGTGGTATACGTAATATTGGTAATCGCTGCACCAAGCGTAAGGGTCTGAGCGTTGGTGCCTGCGGCTGAACCAAGGGCGATGGTGTTATTGCTTGAAATGGTTACGCTTGTTGCGTTGGAAACGGTTGAACAGGTTGGTGCATTAAAGACGACGACCGTGTAGGAACCGGCTGCTGACGCGGAGTACGAAGCGTTGGTAGCACCAGAAATACTGGAGCCGTTGAGGGCCCATTGGTAAGTCAGGCCGGTACCGGTGTTAGCGTTAAGGACCACGGATCCGCCTTGGCAGAAGGTGGTTGGACCAGCGGCTGTAATGGCAGCAGTCGGAGGAGTACAAGGTGGGGGACCGGAAGCACCGCAAACTACGGTAGAATTAACCCAAGAAATATTGGGGATAACATCCGCAAATTCATCGGCGAATTCGCAATTACCGGGGGTAGCTACGTCCCAGTTGATGCTGGTATTACCGGTGGCCAAAACGCGGAATCGCAGATTAAACATGGTTCCACTAACCGTCACCGGGGTTAAGGCGAACCAAGCAGCCCGGAATTGCCGACGGGTGGTCGCACTGTACGGGGCGTTGGGGCTAAGGTTGGAGAATAAACCGCAATTGCTCAAAAAACCAGCACTGATCGCCGAGTTTAGTCCGGTAACCGAACTGATACATTGCAATTTGGTGGAGTCGTAATCAATCGCCAAGGAAATGGCCGAGGTACTAATCCCGGAGGCCATGGTCGTGGTGATAGGAATAACCAAGGTATCCCCAACCGCGCAAGTTGAAGAATTGACACTACCGATGGTCGCGGTAATGTTTTGGGCACGCAATCCGGGCAAGAAGCCCAAGA
Source organism: Bacteroidia bacterium (assembly GCA_049431025.1). Classification (GTDB taxonomy): domain Bacteria; phylum Bacteroidota; class Bacteroidia; order UBA7662; family UBA7662; genus SYHX01. The sequence goes on from JBMTCP010000002.1 coordinate 1,084, forward strand.
TGGATAGGGCGAATCCCAAAAGAAGCGCTTTGGCGTTGAATTTAGACGTTTTCATGGTGACAAGGAGGTTGTTTTGCATGCTTCGCACAGATAATTTGTTTTAAATCTACGAATATAATTTTAAAGAAAGGGCCCTTTACAGGGCGGATGTGCATAAGTCATGCACATTTAATAAATTCTTCAAAAGAGACCTAAAAACGAAACCCTGAGAGAAAAAGGTTCGATTAAAGGTTAATTCACTTGGCTTACACAGCCTCTAAAACCAGCGCATGCGCCGGAAAAGCAAGAAAACCACCGAGATCATGGCCCCGCTGAGGCCCAATAACCCCCAAAACGCGGTCTCTGTCTGTGCATACGGCAAGGGAATGTTCATGCCGTAGAGGCTGGCAAAAAGGGTTGGTATGGCCAGGCAGATGGTCACAAAGGTGAGGGTCTTCATGACGTTGTTCATGTTGTTGTTGATCACAGAGCTGAATGCCTCCATCATTTGGCCCATAATCCGAATGGACACCGTGGTCATTTGTAAGGCCTGTTGATTCTCAATTTGAACGTCTTCGAGCAAATCCACATCCTCTTCGTACGCAAAATGCCTTAAACGGCGCAGACGTTCCATCATCGTGCCGTTGGTCTGAAGGGCTGTGGTGTAGTAAATCAGGGTTTTCTCGTATTGAAGCAAACCTACAATTTCTTTGTTTTTGAGGGAATTTTCCAACTCATCCTCCAGTTTTTCAACGACCTTGTTGATGTTACGCAAGTGGGTCAGGAATTTCGTTGCGGTTTTGAGGAGGATTTGAAGTAAAAATGTATCCTTTTTGAGGGTTGTGAACCCACGGACTCTTTCCCGAATAAATTCTTGAAGAATAGCGTTTTCGTCTTTGCAAAGGGTAATGGTGTACTGCTCGGTCTGCATAATAAGTAGGGGAAGAGTAATGAATGGAATATCAAATTCCATACCCCTAAAATGCGGAATACGAAGGACCACGAGCAAATAATCGCTTTCCTTCTCAACCCTGGACAGCTCGTCTTGGTCCAAAGAATCGGTCAGGTATTCCACTGCCAAAGGGCAATGTTCCTCCAACCATGCCTTGTCTTGGTCGTTGGGGTCAACGATATTGATCCAACAGCCGTCTTGAACCTGCTGTAGGGCTTGAAGGCCTCCAAGATGGGTTTGAAATAGCTGAATCATAGAGCAATCGGCCGCAAAAATAGAGTTTTTTGGCGAGACAAGGGCCTAAGGCGCTCTATTTTGGTCGCTCGTACGGCCAACAGGCCGGTCAGTGAATGGTTTTTGGGCTAATCAGGTTTGATGTGGGTTTCACGACAGGTTACGCCTTGTTCGGCAAGGCCATGGAGGATAGGCCGGTACCAAACGGGGCTTAAGGGTCTTTGCAATCCGGTTTCAGCAACTTGGCCTTTGAGGTGGCATTCAATAGCCATGGCCAGCGGCCAGCCGACTGTTTTGGCCATTGCTGAGTATTCACCCCCTTCGCCTTCCAGGATGAGTTCACTTTGGTGCTCGATAACCCGGCCTTCCTGACTTCTGGAGCGGATACGATGACACATGACGACCATGTCTTGGTCCTTTTCACCCAAAGACATGCGTTCGATCATTCGCTTTTCAAGTAATTGAGCCGGGTTAAAAACGGAATTCTCGGAATTCAGCTTGTCGAATAACCCCAAAAACTCCCATAAATCGCAAACTTTCTGAATTTCATCAGGAGTATAGTTCAATTCAACGGCTAAAGACTGTTCCAGGATGGCTTTGGAGGGGTAGTTTATCGGTGTACGACCCAAGTTAAGGTCAGTATTCAATCCCCAATAAGCCAAAGGGAACCAGGCCAGGCAGAAATCTTTGTGCCTCAAGGTGCCCCTAATCACGGTTGATGCTTGTTCCAAACCGTATAGCTCGCGGTATGGAAGGGAATTTCGATTGAAGTAACCCACCAAATCCGGATGGCCTTCCAGGTTGATAGGTTGTACGGAACGAAACAAACGGGGGTAGGGAACCACCACGGTTTGATGATTTTGCCAGTAAACGGCGGGTCCACTTTGACCGGCCAATACGACATTGCGTGGATTCCAAGAAAATTTATAGTGCCAGGGGTTGGTGTCGGAGTTTGGGGCCACCAAGCCCCCCGTATACCCCTCGTAATGGATTACTTCCTGGCCCTGAGCCCTTAGTTTGTCCATGATTTGAAGGGCGGTCATGTGGTCCAAGCCCGGATCGCAACCGCATTCATTCAAAAAGAGGACATTAGCAGCCTTGATCTCTGATTCCATGGCTTCTAATTCAGGACTTTGGTACGAGGCGGTGAAAAAAGAGACTTTGTTTCGAAGGCAACATACTGCTACTTGCATATGCAACGAAACAGGCAACAAGGACACCACGGCAACGGATTCCAGGACCAATTGGTTCAACCGTTCGGGTTCGGCTAAAGGGTCCAAAGCTAAACCCGCGCAATTGGGTAGATTTTGAATTTTGGAAGATGCGTTTTGAATATCGATATCCGCTACAACGATTCTGCAGCCCATTTCATCGCTGTGTTCGGCGAGGTATCGTATAAGGTAAGCCGAGGAGCGCCCGGCGCCCAAAACGAGAATTTGTCGGTTGTTCATGCGGGATGGGGTCTTCAGCGACTAGGCTGATAATTGGGAATTTCTTTGAAAACAAGGCGATCATTTTCCCAAACCAGTCCGTCGAATGAGCCGTCAGGGATAAAATCAAAGGAAGAGCTGGAGGGGTCAAGTCCACGGCTGATGAGATGGTCAAAATAAATAAGTTCCTGTTCTTCATCCCATTTCATTTGGACCCTGACATCGCGGGGATAGTGGACCTGGTAACGGGTCATGGATTTGTTTCCTTTGCGGATTAGTGGGGCGCCAACCATGACTTGGTTATTTAGGGTATCGGGGCAGAGCCAATCCACAACTTTTCGCTGGCTAAAGGGTTCTCGGGCATCGAAACCAATTACCGCGAAACAGGGCAGGTTATTCCAGGAGGCCTGAATGGGTAGGACCTCAATGTAAACGGCACCCGGCCAATTGTTGTGGATGTAGATGGAGTCCTCTTCAAAACGATTGGCCTGTTGATCCAAGAGCGGATACAGCCTTCCTTGGGCATCCATGAGGCAACCGTAATGACGTCGGGCATTTTGTTCCAGGAGCACCGTCCACGTTAGAACTTTCCATGACCCGTCCGGGCTGTTGAGGACCGATACGGGATAGAGTTCGTGCCAAGGTAGATCCCAGGATTTTTGGGTTCGAATAAGTCGGCCTAAATCTTGGATAAAGCGATGGTTGGCTACCCGACGACGGGACACCAAAGGATCACTGCTCCAAATTTTAACCTTGGATTGTAAACTTTCCCAAAGGGTATCCTCGGGGTTTGTTGGGTCCTCCATACGGTGAGTCCTAAGGATTGTCCCGTACGATGCACCACATGTGCAGGTCAGGAACCATACCCAACCAATAACAATGATTTTTTTCACGATTTAGGGCGTAGCGTGAACCAAACGAAAACGAAAAGAACGGGGCGTCGTTAGGTAATCGTAATTAAACTCATCCATCAAAACGGTGTATATTCCCTTCTCCAGGTTGGGCAATTCCCATCGAAAGTCGGGGCCATGCATTGACTCGGTGATTTCACTGGTCCATAAAGTTTGACCCGTTGCGTTGATAAGGGTCAACCGAACGCCTTTGACTTCGGAACCGGTACGGTAATTAAGTTCTCTTGTTTGGGAAGGATTGGGATATATCCAGCGGGATTTTCTGGCATCCGAATCGCCAAGGTTGGATGACGATGCGGCAAACACTCTGTACAAAGCAATATTGGTTACGTATAGGTTACCACCAAAATCGTTGAGGGAGGTAAATCTTAATCGGTAGGATCCGGATATGTTTTGTTGTAACAAAGAGTCGTCAATAAAAATTCGACGAAATGCACTGCTGTCGGCGGGATTAATAAGGGCATGACTTCGGAGGCTATCCCCGCCATTTCTGTAAATAATACGATAATTTTGGCCGCAATTATCCGATAGCTCTACCCATAGGGAGTCTCTGAAGGTAGAATTTCGGTTGGCATAGGCAACATCAAACGAAAGCCGATAACTTTGTCCCCAGGGTGCAGCACTCTTGAAAAACGGGGGTGAAATCAAGTGGTCTTTTTGCCGAAGTCTCGAGGAATAATCCCTCATTTTGATCCCTGCTGCCCAACCGGAGCCCATACCCAACGAGCCTGTTCCTGAAGGATGAGGCGGGGCGGGGGTAGAAGGTAAATGGTATAATGCCCAGGTCGCCGGAAGTCCGTTGGCGCTGTAGTCGTCGTTATCCGGATTTTCGATAACCCAATCCCGGGTTCGGTGATTTTCTGTAACAAATGGCAATCGTACACTATCGTCAAAATGTTCGGTTAATAAATCCTGAGCTGGAGTAATGTTAGAAAAAGATAAAGCGAAATAATTGTTGATCGTGTCGTTTTCGGTACCAACTAAAGAGGATGAAGGGGCTCGGTTCAATCGGAACATCCAATTTTCGGTGTTACGATTGGGATTTCTCGGCAGGGACATCAAGGATAGCGTTGTTGATTGACCTGGTTGCAAAGTAATGTTTCCAAAATAAACCGACCGATGCCAGGTTCTTTGATCGTATAGGTCCAGGTAAAAGCCTTGTACGGTGGTATCGCCTTGGTTACGAACGCGTAGACGTAGAGGTATCGAGTCCAAAGAGTTGGGGGTACAACGTAATCCCAATTCATTGGCCAGGGGGGAGTCCAGGCCCAAGATGGCTAAATCCGGCCCGGCATGTTGTGGAGGCTGTACGGCATACCGAGATGCCAAAAATTGAAAGGCTGCATCGGTTTGGATTAGTCCGCGACCAAAAAGGTTATCCTCGCCCGTTGGACCCAAATCCATGGCGGTTTGGTATAAGGCATTGAGGATTTGTCGCCCACTGACTTGGGGAAAGGCTTCCTTGAGCAAAAGAACTGCACCACTGACATGGGGAGAGGCCATGCTGGTTCCCGACTTTTGACCATATCCGGTTGGTCCATCGGCTGAGCGAATATTAACCCCTGGTGCCGAAACCTCGGGCTTGATGATGCCTAAGGAATCGGTTCCGCATCGGCTGGGGCCATTGCTGGAGAAACCGGCCAATGCATTGGTGGGTTCCAAGGCCCCCACCGAAAAAACATTCAGGGTATCGTAGACCACTTGGGCAGGTACACCCATCGTGTAGGCTCCCGGCCCATTGTTACCTGCCGAAAAGACATTGGCAATTCCGGCGGCTTCGACGGCAAGCAAGGCTTGGGCTACGACTGGAGCCTGGCAAACGCTATCAAATCCGGCATTGGCTCGCCCCCAAGAATTGTTAATAACATCAGGTATATCGTTGGTGGTAGACGTATCGCCATCCGGATTCAAGGCCCATTGGAAGGCCTGCATTAATTGGGTCCAGGATCTAACCAAGGCCAGGTTCGTTACAATGGGGTCGGTGGCCAGGTAATAGGCCCCAAAGGCCGCGCCGATGGTATCCTTGGTGGCCGTATCCAGTCCAAGGATGGTCCCGACCACATGAGTGCCATGGTTTCCACTTTTGTCTGCAGGCACCGGTTCATCGTAGGCCAACCAGGCCTGGTCAAGACCCAGTCGGTAGCCCAAAAACTTTCCGCGCAATGCCGGATGTTGGGGCCAAACACCGGTGTCCATCAGCAAAGCCCTTCGACCTTTGCCGGTATAGCCTCTCGCCCAGAGCAGTGGGGCTTGGATGGTGGTCAAACCCGGTTCCCTTCCGTTAACGGCTTCGGTATGTTCGGGCTCAATCATTTCTTCGCAAATCGCGGTTTCGCTATTTTCGGTATAGCCCATGGGCAAAGCCGAGGCAGGCAGCAATTGCCCAACCCAGGGTTGCCTGCTTAAGACTTCGGCGCTGGATGAATCCAAGGCGATATGGACCGCATTACTAATCCAAAAGGTATCCAGTATACGGTTTGCTTGGGTATTGTGATTCTTGAGCCAGGCATTGAGCTGGACGAGGGAGGCCTGGGATTGTTGTTGCGAATTCCTAAGGACCAGGCGGGCTCTTTCGGCCAGCGGGGTACCCAGGCGTTCAAATTCCAACATGGCTTGCCTGGCATCCCACTGGGAGGAAAAAACCAACAAATAAGTCTCTTTCGGGGTTGAATCAAGGTTTCCACCGGCGGTGACGGTACCGCCCGATGCGCGCCTTGGCCCAAAAAGGAGCACCAAAAGGAAGGCAACCAAGCCCAAGGCTTTTGCGAATAGGGTGTAGTTCAACTTACAAGGTCTCATGTTCAAAAATAATTAAGCCTAGGCCTTGCAAAGGGAAGAAGATTCGATTGCTTGGAATATCTTTGCCGCCTGCCCGCCCAGGTGGCGGAATTGGTAGACGCGCTGGTCTCAAACACCAGTGAGCTAACACTCGTACCGGTTCGACTCCGGTCCTGGGCACATCCAAGGGCAGTAGACCGGGTCTTTCGCAACGAAAGACCCCTTAGGGGGTCTGGGTAACGAAACTTAACGAAAAACATGCTGCAAAAGGTCGTTGCCAAAGGCAAAGACCATTAACATAATCAACAGGACCATTCCGACGTATTGGGCAGCCATCAAAAAGCGTTCGCTCAACGGTTTGCCGGTGATCATTTCGACCAGCAAAAAGACCACATGACCTCCGTCCAAAGCCGGAATGGGCAAGAGGTTCATAAAGGCCAAAATCATGGACAAAAGGGCCGTTGTCATCCAGAAACGCTGCCAATCCCAACGAGCGCCGTACATCTTTTTGGCAATCGCAATGGGTCCGCCCAAGGACTTTTGAACCGGTACCTCACCCCGAAAAATCATCCCAAAACCGGCCAAATTATCCTTGATGGTTTTGGCAGCCATGGCGTACCCTGCTGGCAGTGAACGGGCTACCGAGTAACGAATGGAAACCGATGGAAGAGTTTCTGGCTTGGATACAAAGCCAATGGTTCCTTGCTCGGTGACCTTTACTTTCAAAAATCGTTGAGCAAAACCCGAACCCTTATCCGACTTACCCATAACCGTCAACGTACAGGTCTGGCCTGCAGAGGCCAGAAGGGCCCGTTGGAGCTCGTCAAAAAAGTTGATTTTTTGACCGTTAATGGCCACAATGGAATCACCAACCCGCAATCCCGCTTGGTCGGCGGGCATACCGGCAACCACTTCATCAATGGCAAAGCGAACCCTCGGCATGAGGTAAAGGGGTTTGGCTTGATCCAGCCACTTTTGGGCAAAATCATCCGGCATTTGCAATTCAACGCGGGCGCCTTGCCTCCTCAAGGTCATTCGGGGTGGACCCGAAGTCAACCACCGCGAATCGTACAAGTCCTCGGCGTATTGAAGGGGGGTGCCGTTAATGGCGATTACTTGATCCCCAGCCTGAAAACCCAAGCTTTCGGCCCATTCGGTAGGGGCTAAGCCATTTTGTAGACCGCTCAGAGGGGTTCGTTGTTCCCCCCAATACCAAAGGATCATCGAAAAAAGCAATACACCCAAGATCGCATTCACTGTTACACCACCAATCATCACCACGAGCCGTTGCCACGCAGGTTTGGAACGAAATTCGTCAGGCTTGGGCGGGGCTGCTAATTGATCTTTGTCCACGGATTCGTCCACCATGCCGGCAATTTTGACATATCCCCCTATGGGTAGCCAGCCCAAACCGAATTCCGTATCACCGCGGCGAAACGAAAAGATTTTTTTGCCCCAGGCGTCCATAAACACGTAGAATTTTTCTACCCGAATTCCAAAAATCCTGGCGGTGAAATAATGCCCCCATTCATGCAACAATACCAAAATACAAAGACCCAAAATCAATTGGGAGGCCATGATTAAAACGTCCATAGGGTAAAAAATTGGGAATAAAGGAATGGGTCGGCTAAATTAGGAGTTCTTGGGCTTTTCCCCCGAAAAATCATGGTCGAATCGTAGGTTTGTTGCATGATGGATCGCGATGCACTCCTGCAATTGATGGGCAAAATCTGGAATGCTTACGGATTGCGCCTGGAACAAGCCTTTAGGGAGGCGGACCTGCCATTAAATGCTGAGCAATTTCGTTTTCTCAAAACTGTACAAGAGCGCCCCGGACAGTACCAGGAAATCTATGCACGAATGACCGGACGGGATCGTTCCAGCACGACGCGTATGATCCAAAGTTTACTTCGCAAAGGTTGGATTGAGCGCAGTTTGGACAAGGATCAACCCGAATTAAATCTAAAAGATACCCGGGTCAAACGAATTCACCTGACCCCCTTGGGTCTGGATTGGTTAACGAAAGCCAATCAGCCGGCCATGAATGTTCTGTTTCCTGCTTGGGATAATTTTCCCGGTGAGGAGAGAGAGATGCTTGAACAACTGCTCCAAAGGATATACATCAACATCCAATAGGTTTCTTTTAGGGTATAAGCAAGATCTTTTTGGAATAAAGACCGTACTGCGCTTGGATTTCTACGCGGTAAAAACCAGCAGCGAGTTGGAATTCCAACCCCTCAATTTGTGGTCCCGGTTGTTCAATGACCAGGACTTCCTGGCCGGAGGCGTTCCAAAACCTAACGCGTTCGCAGGGGTCCAGGGGATGCAAGCCCAAATAGAGGGTGCCTCTACATGGGTTGGGGTAGAGGACAACGTTTCCGGGGTCCGTTAACGGTGGAGGTGGGGGTGGAGGAGGAACGCGGTATCGGTCTCTGTACCATACCTCTTGTATGGTGGGTGGAAAAAACAAGATTCCTCTTTCTAGAATACGGAGAATCGGTCCTCTCTCGTTGTTTTGGTCGGAATACCAAGAGGTTTCGATTTCGGTACGTGTTGGTAATCCAACCGGTGCGGATCCGCTGAGTAGAATGCTATCCGTAATGGTGGTTCGGCTGCGGATACGAAGGCAATTGAATTGACCGTAAGGAGTTCGTAGGGTTCCCCAAGCATCCACGACCGAAAATCGCTGACCCTGGCGTCGAATTTCTGCTAGGGTAGGTACGTTGATACTGAAGGCAAAAGTTGACGTATCCCGATCTCCATAGCGCAACGGGAAAGCAAGGAGCTCATCCGCGTCGCTATAAAAAATAGGAATCGGAAGACCCAAAAGGCCTATGCCCTGGGCTGTTTTGGCCCAGCGGTTGTTGTTGAGGTTGTAAAAGTCGTAGAGATTGGTAAGAGGCAAATTCAAGGAATCCAATCCCGGCAACGGTAATTGCGGAGGTAAACCCAGGAATTCAAAAAGCGAACTGCTATCCGCTGTTTTTTTGCCATAATTACCGAAAAGTAGGAAATAAGGCGTTTGGGTGGCGTTGAGGTAGGGTTCTACCCTGGATTGGGTGGAGGTTAACAAGGTGGCCAAATCCCAAATTCGGGAGGCCCCATTTTGGCTCAAAACCGGCGTGAGTGCGCTGGGATTGGTCATTAGGGCATAGCGAGGGGTATCGCCGGCCAAGGGTGCAACGGAACGGCCAAGGACCGGTGGAGTCTGGGCTTGGGCTGCAAAGACAGAAAAACAAAGCATCCAAAGAACAGCAGTTCCTTTTGGTAGAAGCCGGGAATCCACAACTTCCCATAATTGGCGAGCGTAAGGTGGCATGGATGGTTTCAAATAACCGGCGTAAGGTAAGCGTTGGCCAAAAGGTGCAAATCAATAACGCAAAGCGAAAATACGGAGGTTAGTTTTGGGTTTTTGTATGAAAGCAGTTTATATCGTAATTGGCGATGAGGTTCTTTTGGGGCAGGTGGTGGACACCAACGCGGCATTCTTAGGTCAAGTCTTTGCGGCCGAAGGAATTGAGTTGTTATGCAAATGGACGATCCGGGATAGGGAAGCCGATATTTTGGATGCAGTCAATCGGGCACAGGACTTCGCTGAGCTGGTGGTGGTTAGCGGTGGCCTGGGGCCAACTTCCGATGATTTAACCAAACCATTACTTACGCAATACTTTGGTGGTAAATTGGTTAGGAATCTTAACGTAGAGCAACAGATTAATGAATGGTTTCGTGCGAGAGGCCGAGAGCCCGGTCCGATGAACCTGGCTCAGGCTGATTTGCCGGACAATGCCCATTGCATGCACAACCCGTTGGGAACGGCCCAGGGTATGATGTGGCAACAAAACGGAGTCACGACGGTTGCATTGCCTGGTGTTCCCTATGAATTCAAGCATTTGATTCAAAACGAATTAATCCCTTGGGCAAAGGCAAGTGGTCGCTTACGTCCTATGGTTCATCACACCCTAATGACCGCAGGTTTAGTTGAGTCAACAATAGCCAAGAGGCTGACCGATTGGGAATTAAAATGGAAACCATTTGGACTTCGAATAGCCTATTTGCCCAGACCGGGGGTGGTTAGGCTGCGACTGAGTGCCTACCCGGATGAAGCCAGTAACAGCTTGGTCCATGATGATATCCCCATGGATTTGCAAGAACGGGTTCAACGAGCTGCGAAGGAAATAGGGATACCATTGCAAGGTCACGTTTACGGTGAAAATGAGCTTAGCCTTGAAGCTTGTTTGGGGCAATTGTTACTTCAAGCCGGAAAAAAAATTGGCTTGGCTGAAAGTTGTACTGGAGGGGCATTGGCGGCACGGTTGTTGCAGGTACCCGGTGCTTCGGCCTATGTTCAGGGTGGGGTAATTGCCTACGATAACCGAATCAAAACCGATTTGCTCGCCGTTAAACCGGAAGACTTGACCCGGGAGGGTGCAGTTTCCTACACCGTTGTTCGGACCATGGCCCAAGAGGCTTGTCGATTGTTGCATTGCGACTATGCTGTTGCGATCAGTGGAATTGCAGGCCCTGACGGGGGTAGTCCAGAAAAACCCGTGGGTACCGTTTTTTTTGGTATTCATGGTCCTGAGGGTACCCGAGTATATCAACGCTCGCTGGGCGAAGGGCGACCATTGGTCGTGGAGCGAGCTGTGATGATGGCCATGTTTCTTTTGTGGCGAATCCTAATCGGTCAGGCTCTTCCCGATGAAACCCCGAATGCAGTGAAAACATCCTAAATTTGGCCCATGGCTCGATTTGAATTGGTAATGCCCAAAATGGGTGAAAGTATTACAGAGGCTACGGTCCTCAAATGGTTGAAGCACAATGGAGAACAGGTGGCCAAGGATGAGGCCGTTTTGGAAATTGCGACCGACAAAGTGGACTCCGAGGTTCCCACCCCGGTTGGTGGTCGATTGGTCGAAGTTCTCCATCCTGAAGGAGCAGTGGTTAAGGTGGGGGCTGTTTTGGCCATTCTGGAAGACTCCAACGAATCCCAAGCGGTATCCTCTGCTTCTTCGGCGCCAAGCCTACAGGCATCCTCCTCACCTCAGGATACTGACCCATCCCCAACATCCTCTGGGCAATCCGTTGCTCACCAAGTGCCCTATACTCCAGCACCGGTTCTTCCATCAACACCGCAGGCTCAATCTTCTGCATCGGGCAGCAGCGGTCGTTTTTACTCGCCCTTGGTTCTCAATATTGCTCGTCAGGAAAATTTACCCATGGCCGAATTGGATGCCATACCGGGTACCGGCGAACAGGGCCGGCTTACCAAAAAAGATTTGTTAAATTACCTCAGCAGCGGTCGTCAGACCCCCGTGTCGGTTCCGTCAGTTCCATCGGTCTCCGCGATACAACCATCCAGCGAAGCAGCCCTTGCTGCCTTGCCTCAGGAAATTTCTATCCAGGGCGGTGTTGACCTGGATGCCAGAGGTGGCTCAGTGGAAATCATCGAGATGGACCGGATGCGCAAGATGATTGCCGAAAACATGCTCGCCTCCAAACGGATTTCAGCTCATGTCACTTCATTTGTTGAGGCCGATGTAACCAATTTACATTATTGGCGCGAAGAACACAAAGCGGAATTTGAAAAGCGATTCAACGAAAAGCTCACCTTCACGCCCATGTTTGTGGAGGCGGTGGTTAAGGCAATTCAGGATTTTCCCATGATTAATGTTTCTGTGGATGGTACCCGGATCCTGAAGCACAAAGAAATCCATATTGGAATGGCAGCGGCTCTGCCTTCGGGCAACCTCATTGTTCCGGTAATTCATAACGCAGATCAACTGAATTTGGTGGGTTTGACCAAGAGGGTCAACGATTTGGCCCACAGAGCCCGAACGGGCAAATTGCGCCCGGAAGAAATCCAAGGCGGTACGTTTACCTTATCCAATGTAGGCACGTTTGGTAATGTGATGGGGACCCCCATTATTGCTCAACCTCAGGTGGCCATCTTGGCGGTTGGGGCTGTCCGCAAGCGCCCTGCCGTCATCGAGACACCGCAAGGAGACTTTATTGGGATAAGGCACATGATGTTCTTGTCTCATTCCTACGACCATCGCGTGGTTGATGGGGCACTCGGGGGTATGTTCGTCAAGCGTGTTGCCGAGTACCTCGAAAAATGGGATCCATCCCGAGGGATTTAAGACCCCTGATCTAATCAGGACTTAGGATTTGGACGCACAAGTTCGACAGCGTCCTTCGGCCGTAAGATTCCAGGTTTTTACCTGAAAACCTCGAGGCAAAGCTGGCCAAACGGGTTCTGCGGTATCAACGCATTGGGTACCACCACAATGGGAACAAAGAAAATGAACATGGTGATGTCGGTGTTCTTGGTTGCCGCAACTTGGGGGGCATAAGGCATAGCAAGGGTTGGACGTTCCCGCGTTGATTTCATGAAGAATGCCCGCTTGCATAAGGGTGCGAAGATTACGGTAAACGGTAACCCGATCGGTATCGTCACCCAGTATTTTGACCAATTGCGCTTGGGTTAATGCAACGTTCGCCTTTTCCAGCGCTTGCACCAAAGCGATGCGAAATGGGGTTGAACGCACCCCGTGTTGACGAAGTTTGTTGGCTGAATCAGCCGGATTTCCTTTCGTTATCAATGTCTTTGTAGGCACCCTGGGTAGCAAAATAACTCATGGCTGCGAGCAGACCGCATAGAAGCAGCATATCGAAATAGCCTAGGCGTTGTGGGGCCATGATACAAGAGGTAACGATGTATCCGGTCCACAACAGCGTAAGAACGGTAAAGGCAACGGCCAGTTTAAAGTGCATGGCGATGGTTTAGAGCGTAAAATTGACCTCAAAGATAAACTATTTGCGGGGCTTCATGGCTTCAAAAGCTTGCTTGATCATGGGTCGTGGCATCCACTGGACAAAGCGATTAAATTGACCAGCCATGAGGCGTTCACCACCATCGATGGTCAAGCAACCGCCTTGAATGTAGGAAGCCATAGGGCTCATCAAAAATGCTGCGCATTGGGCTAGTTCCTCGGGTAAACCGTAACGACCCAAGGGTATTCCTCGCTTGTAACCTTCTTCAATTGATGGGTCCGGCATGAGGCGTGACCAGGCGCCCTCGGTAGGAAATGGGCCGGGAGCGATGGCATTGAGTCGAATGCCGTAAGTTGACCACTCCACAGCGAGGCTGTTGGTCATGGCCAAAACACCGGCTTTGGCACAGGCGGAAGGCAGGACAAAGGCCGAACCGGTTTCGGTATAGGTGGTTACGATGTTAATAACATTGCTTGAAGGTATTTTGGCAGCAATAATTCGTTTTCCAAATTCCAATGTGCAGTGAAAAGTCCCTTTGAGAACAATGTCTACTACGGCATTGAAGGCATTGGGACTAAGGTCTTCGGAGGCCGCCAAAAAATTCCCTGCAGCGTTATTGACCAGTCCATCCACTACGCCCCAGCGTTGGGTCAAAGTTTCAAACATGGCGTGCACCTGTTCGGGCTCGCGGACATCGCAGGTGATGGGGATCGCTCGGGGGCCTATGGTACGGGCAGCTTCTTCGACTTTGTCGGTTCTTCGGCCACAAATCGCTACGTGAGCGCCCAATTGATGAAAGTAGGTGGCCATGGCCAGACCAAGGCCACTTCCGCCCCCGGTCACCAAAATATGTCGGTCTTGGAGAGTGTTTTCTTTAAACATTAGCTGGATAGGGTTTAATGAGAATGGCCCATCGCCAAGGCTACCAAGACGCCCAATAAGGCTCCAAGAGCTTGCGAAGGTTGTAATCGATGATTTTGGCTGCTTTCGTAGAGTATGGTGGAGGCTATTTGAAGAAATGAGCCGGTGGCCAAAGCCATCAAGGCGTGCAAGACCTCTTGGCTTTGAGTACCACCTTGACCCATCCAATACCCAATGAACATGCCCAAGGGCGTCATGGATGCGACCACCAGGACGGACCCCCAAATAAATAGGGTTCGTGCTTTTTGTTGCATCATCATCGCCGTAAGGGCGAAGGTGGTCGGGGCTTTATGTAACAAAACCCCCAACAATAGCGGGCTCCAAAAGCTGGCCATCGGGCCGTAGGTAGCCGAGCCTGCCAAGGGGATACCTTCAACCAAACCATGCAGGGATAGACTGAGGATGAGCCCGGTATAACGGATGGTTCCCGCATGAAAAATCGATGCAGGCTGCGGCTGGTTGGCTGGGGAATGATCCGGATGGATGGGGTGATCGCAACGGTGATCGTGTCCACTGTGGATATGGCCGTGTTCTATTCCTGCTGAAAATTTTTCGAGCATCCATTGCATAAAAAAACCACCTAGAAGCCACAGATTCTCGTTGGGATGACCGTAGGACAAAACCTCAGGGAGCAAGTGCAAAATCGCCGTACTGAACAGGAGTCCCCCGCAAAAGGTAAGGAGCCATCGAAATAGAGAGGGCGAACTGTTCAAAAATCGCCCCACGGCCAGCCAACCACCCAATAGACCGGAGGCCAAAAGTGCTATGCCGACAGCCAAATGGTTATTCATGCAGGGAGATTTAAGGTTAAGTTAGAACGCTCTTCGAAACAAAAGGGCCAAAGATCCGCAAAATATTCCGAGGACTGCGCCAACGAAAATATCTCCAGGAAAATGGACTCCGACTCGAACCTGAGCCATGGAAATGAGTCCTGCCCAAATGAGGGCCGGGACGAGTACTCTTTTTCGCCAGCGGGTTGGTAGACCAAGCCCTAGGGCCCAGGCCAGGGCAAAGTGATTGGTAGCGTGCGATGAAACAAAGCCGAATCCGGAGCCGCAATGCACACGGGTCCGGCAAAGTTCGGCCGTTGTGGCATGTCTACAGGGACGGTCCCGGCGTACTAGGGGTTTGATCAAACTGGATGAAGCTTGGTCACTTAAGACCACCGACAAAACGAGGACTACGACCAAATTCAGTTTACGGGGCACGCTGGAACGAAATATGAGGACCAGCAATAGGAGGTACACCGGTACCCAAGTCAAGGGATTCCTGAACAGGATAGCCAAACGATCGACCCAGGGTAACAGGTGCATTTGATTGAGGTACGTAAAAACCTGGACTTCCCAAGCTGGTGGCTGCAGCAGGTAGCCCGATACGTAAAAAACAAGAAGGAGGCCAAATAGGACTAATCCACTGAATATCAGTGATTTTTTGTAGATTGTCTCCATGGTTGAATAGTGGGTTCGGCGGGTACCTTGTTTTTTTGGACTAGCCAAATGCATCGAGGGCCTGGTTCAGCACTGCTGCGAAGGTCATAACCATTCCAACGTTGGATTGGCTGAAATCCCGCTCGGTGGAGTAAATCCCTCAGTTCATCAGGACTATAACAACGAACTTTCTCTGAGAATTCCAGGTAGGTATCCGATTTTTCCATGTTATGATCATGAATCCGGATCTCTTTGACAAGGTTTTGACCGACGAGACGCCGTTTGATTTGAGCACGGAATTGGGGAAATTCCCTGATTTCTGAGGGCACCAAATGGGCCAAGGTATGCCCGGGATCAAAGTAGTCAAGAACCAGATAACCTTCCGGTTTCAAATGGTTTCCTGCATTTTGAAGGACCCTTAAATCATCGTTGGGGTCCTCAAAGTACCCAAACGATGTGAAAAGATTCACAACCAAATCAAAGTTTCGTTGGGTGTGGTGAGAACGCATATCCCCAACTTCAAAATTCAAAGAACCTAAAGCCTTTTGGCTTCGTTGTTCTGCGAGATGCTTGGCTTTTGCGATGAGGTTGGGCGATAAATCTAGGCCTGTGACGTGATAACCCAAATCAGCCAAAGCACAGGTATGCCTGCCCCAGCCACAGCCCAAATCCAAAACCTCCGCGTTGGTCGGAATGGGGATTTGGCGGGTTAGTTTTTGGACAAAGTTTTGGGCCTCGACCAGGTCACGGTGGTCGTAAAGGGCTTGGTAGTACGGGCTGTTGAACCAATCATTAAACCAATCGCTTGGGATTCTTGGTTGCAGCGCGTCGTGTATAGGAGCTGTATGGGATTCTAAGGGCATGAAGGACAGCGAAGGTAGAGATGCACCGGCAAATGGTCGCTAGGTCCTCCCAGGTAGCGATTGCCCGCATAGGTTCGGAAAGGATAGCCCTTGAATTTGCCTTCTTGTTGACGGAGGTTGGATTCCGTTGAGGCCGATGCCGAACCCGGGATATAATGCAAGGTCTTTGCAACCTTATCCTTATTCAGGAGTCCCTGACTTAGAATAATTTGATCCAGCCATTCCCAACGATCCTGGTAACAATAGGATCCACCCTCCAGACCTACCCAAGGGTGAAACAAGCCCCGGGAGGCCATCGTGTCGGCGCCCAAAAGAAGTCGAATGCTAGGGTCCTGCGGTGTATCGTTGAAATCACCGGTTAATACCAATAAACACCGTTCCTGTCCACCGTACCGGTTAAATAAGCTGTCCACGGCCTGGCGTAATTTTCGCGCAGCTGCGTAGCGGTTGGGTGCAGATTTTTCGTTACCCCCCCGGCGAGAAGGCCAGTGGTTGACCAAAAAGTGGAGGGTATCTCCGCTGGCAAGTCGACCGCTTACCAGCAAAATCGGCCGGGTTGGAGGGGAGGAATCTCCAGGCAAGTCAATGTTTAGGTCCAACCGAGCAAAGGGCTTAAAGAGGTTTTTGTTGTAAAGCAAGGCGACATCAATTCCACGAGGGTCCTTGGATTCGGCATGTACAAAGGCCAGATTGCTTTTGCGTAAGGAGGGTTGTCGCAGTAAATCTTGAAGAACTTGCTGATTTTCGATTTCGCACATTCCCATGAAATCCGGGGTCGATCCCCGGTTTATTTGGGCGATTAGGTTGGCAATCTGACCGAGTTTATGGTAATAGCGGTTTTCACCCCAGGCCAGTGGGGAAGAGGGTAGGAAGTCCTGGTCGTTGGTGGATGGGTCATCCAAGGTGTCAAAGAGGTTTTCTACGTTGTAATGGGCAATGCACAGATCCCTGCCTGGAACTTTTTTGCTGCCTCCTTTGTTCAAACCTTTGGTTTGGGCCCCAACAAGGATGGGACAAACGACAATCACGAATATCCATGCGTGGAATAGATTCCTGTCCATGTTTAGTGTCATGTTAACTTTCAATAAATGGATATAGATTCACGTTAAAGGTATTTATTATTGAGAAAAATACATCCTCAATCCCTTCATGAACCCTTTCGATACCGTACAGTCCGGAATACTTACCACGCGAAAATTGTGGGCAGGACATCGTATAGCCTTGTATAACCGCGAGGTATCCTGGTTGGAATTCAACGAAAGGGTACTTTTAGAGGCCGAAAACCCATCGGTTCCATTGGGGGAGCGAATCCAATTCATGGCCATTTTTTCGTCCAACATGGACGAATTTTTTAGGGTCAGGGTTGCCAACCAATACCGGCTCTTGCATTTGGGGAAAGACCAATTGCGCAAATTGGATTTTCATCCACGCCGTGTTTTGGCCGTTATCCACGACAAGGCGCAAGATTTGCAACAACGTTTTGAGCGACTTTTTGAAGAACAAATAATTCCTGCCCTGGAGCACGAAGGGGTTGTTATTCAAAACGAAATCGAGCTTCCCTCTGGTTTTCATCATCAGGCCCATACCCTATTTATGGAACGGGTTCAGCCTTACCTCAACCCCATTGTGCTGGACAACAAAACCAGACCCTTACGACTAAGGGACTCCTACCTGTATTTGGCTTTGAAGATTAAACCCAAAAAAGCCAGTAATCCTACGGTTTATGCCTTGTTGGAATTGCCAGTTCGCTATGCGCAGCGCTTTTATTCGCTGGGTACTTTAGGTAAAAAAGAATATGTCATATTCATTGATGATTTAGTGCGAATGCACCTGAACGATGTTTTTGCCTCCATGAATCCGGAATCTATCGAATCCTACACGATCAAAATGACCCGCGATCAGGAATTGGATTTGGATCAGGATTTGGGCGAGTCGCTGGTGGATAAAATGAAATCGGGTCTTCGTAAAAGGGGTAAGGGGGATCCGGTTCGTTTCATCTACGACCGACAAATCCCCGAGGATCTCTTGCGTTTTTTGGTTCGGAAATGGAAGCTCAAATCGTCGAGTATGATTGAAGGTGGACGCTACCACAACTTCAAGGATTTGCGTCAATTGCCTTTAGGAAACCGCCTATCGCTATTCTACCCGCCTTGGGTAACCGTTTCCCCCGGCGCTTGGTCCCAAAACCACACCCTGTTCAAGGCTATTCGGGAGAAGGATAGGCTTTTGCATCATCCATACCATGCTTACGATACCGTACTTAGGTTTTTGCGGGAAGCGGCATTGGATCCGTCTGTACGTAAAATCGAAATAACCCTTTACCGATTGGCTACCATATCATCCGTAGCCCGCTCCCTCATTACCGCGGCATTAAACGGTAAAAAGGTAGTGGCAATCGTGGAAATTCAAGCACGATTTGACGAGGAAAATAATATGTTCTGGGCCGAAAAACTACAGGAAGCAGGGGCTGAAGTTCATTATGGCCTGGAAGGGTACAAGATTCATTGTAAAATGTGTTTGGTAACCCGTCGAGAACGAGGTCAATCCGTTAGCTATGCCCATTTAAGCACCGGTAATTACAACGCTCAGACCGCTAAGATTTATGCAGATGATAGTTTGTTTACGGCCAATACGGCTATAACACAAGAGGTTAGTAAGTTGTTCAAATCCCTGATTAAAGGTCAATTGCATAGCGCTTACCGGAATGTTTTGGTGGCACCATACCGTATGAGAGAGCCTCTATTATCCTGGATTGATTACGAGATTCGTCAGGCAAAGAAAGGTCATCCTGCATGGATTTTAATTAAACTGAATTCCCTGGTGGACGAGGCCCTCATTGCGGCCTTGTACAGGGCATCGCAAGCCGGAGTCGAGGTACGATGCTTGGTCCGTGGAATTTGTGGTTTAATTCCGGGGATACCCGGACTTAGTGAAAATATACGCGTTGTCTCCATCGTGGACCGTTACCTGGAACATTCCCGGGTTTATGCCTTTTGCCATGGATCCAAGCCCTTGGTGTATTTGTCATCGGCCGATTGGATGGCACGAAATATGGATCATCGCGTCGAATTAGCTTTCCCCATTTTGGACAGTAGGCTTCAACGCGAAGTCTTGGATTTATTGGAAATTCAATGGAAGGATAGGGTTAAGGCCCGGTGGCTGAACGGTCCCCATGCCAACCAACGGGTTGCTGGAACGGATCAAGGTATTGAGGGTGTGCGTGCCCAAGAGGCTTTTTTCGATTACCTTCGCAAGCAAAATGAAAAGCCTTGAAACTGGCCGCCATTGATTTAGGCTCCAACGCTGCACGGATGTTAGTGGTCAAGGTGACCGAAAAAACCGGTTCCAAAGCTGAATGGAAGGCGTTGGAGTACCTGAGGGTTCCGCTTCGTTTGGGGGATGATGTTTTTGTTCATGGTCGAGTTGGAGATGCACGTGCAAGTCAGCTTTTGTCCACCATGCAAGGGTTTGCCCATTTGATTCGGGCATTCGAGGTGGATCACGCGATGGCTTGCGCAACCTCAGCCCTAAGAGAAGCCTCGAACGGTTCTCTTCTCGCCGATGAAATCAAAGCGGCCACCGGTTTGAATTTGGAAATTATCAATGGAATCCAAGAAGCGGAGTTGTTGTACCTCGCTCATCGGTCCCTGGCTGGCCCCAATGACCGGATTATGACCATGGATGTTGGAGGGGGGTCCACAGAAATATCTTTAATGCAGGGCGAAAGTTTGTTGGTTAGCCGAAGTTTTTCTTTAGGGGCTGTTCGTATTCTCGATGGTACAGATCGTGATCAGGACTGGAAAGAGCTCAAAGAGTTTATCAAGAAACAGGTAATTCCCCATAATCCTACCCATTTTTTGGGTAGTGGAGGCAATATCAACAAAATTTTTGATTTACTCAAAACCAAGAAAGGAGAGCCAGTTCCCTTCAAGATTTTAGAAAAACTGCACGAGCAGTTAAGCGCCCTGTCATTGGAGGAACGAATCAAGGAATATGCCTTGAACGAAGACCGGGCCGATGTGATCGTTCCGGCATGCCGGCTTTTTTTGTGGGTCATGAAGCATGCCAACGTGGCTCGTTTAACCAACAGCAAATTGGGGCTAAAGGAGGGTATTGTTATGGCCTTGATGAATCGGGTCATGGGTTCTGAAATGCCGACCATTCACCATTGGGCACCAGGACCGCTTAGTGATACGACTCGTCTATCCACCGCTGAGTGAGTCTCAGGCTGCATTCCCAGTGAGCTCCTTCCTGGTCGACCACTCTTCGGAGCCAAAGCCGCCATCCTGTTCCTTTGGAACGCCCTTGTATAGAGGCATGAAAACGTAATTGGGATTGGCTACCCCTCCACCAGGCGGTACCAAAACGATGGTCTTCCCGTACCATCAGGGCTTCGCCTTCCGGTCCGGCTATGACCCACGTTTGGCCCATACGAATCCGGATATTCATTCTATTTTGTAATTGCCAAAAGGTGTTGTAGGCCAGGATGACGCTGTTATTGTTGGGTTGGATTCCATGCCAAGATTGGGCCGTAGTGAATTGAACATCACCTTGAAGCTGGGGTCCGTTTTTCCAGGGAATTTTGAGGTACTGGCGCAACACGTGTTTGTTGTTATGGTTTTTTTGGTAAATCATAAACCAACGAAACGACCTTAAAGGGCCCTTGGTGGTCGTCATATCCAATCCAAATTCTTGGTTTTGTACACGAAAAGCAAGGTTCCAATAGGGTTTTAACTGCCATAGCGCGTTGAGGATTCGTTGGGTATCCATTTGGGGTGTAGCCTTGGGGATGGATAGAGCCCGTACGGGGTCTTGGGTAGGCTCAGACAAACGGTATCGTAAGCCCAAGGTCCATCGAGGATGAGGCGTTAACAACAAGGACCAACATTGACCAAAAGACCCGCTTTGGTACCGGTTGCCGGGTATCCAAAGCAAGTTTCCATGCCATCTAAAGTTGTTTCCGTTATAGGCCCCATGACCTCCAATTCGAACTTGGTTGGTTAGCCCCCCACCTTGTACCCCGTATTCCCAGCGGCCATTCCGGTGTTCGTAGGATAGATTATGGAACCAAGGTATCCTATGACCGGATTTAGCTTGGTACACGGACCAAAGCAAACGTCCCCAAGGCTTGGTGGTTTGCATGCTTATGCCCCTTACAGGATTACCTGTGGCCCAACGAATGGCAGGACGAGTCCATTCTCTTCCTGTAGGTAGATTCCAGGGTTGGGTAAAATTGGCGACTCGCAGGGTTTGAAAAAATAGAAAATTGGCCGACTCCAGATGAAAATCACCGATTATCCATCGAATTCCAGTCCATTGGCCCTGGATGTGTCCTCCTACGGATAGGGAATTTTTTGGGGTATTTCGGTTATCCCACCCCATAGCCCAACGAAGTTTTTGATGAATTTGCTGTATTCTGTATTGTAACAAGGCAGCCTCAGGAGATTTGAAATTTAATCCATGTATGCCCTCAACCGTAATCCCTTTAGGTAAAACTTGGCCTTGATTTCCAAACAATACTTGTCGGTCAAAAATCCGGGCCCATGCATGGGCTTTTTGGGAATCCATCCAAGGTAAGGACAACCAGAACCAGGGGTTATCCGGTTGGGCATTGAATTCTTTTAATCTTTCCAATGCTTTGATTTTGTGGTTTGTAGGCCACGTAAGGGAGTCTAAATCTTGTTTCCAAGCCATCCAATCTTGGTTGCGGGAACTACTAAATCCCAATCGTTCTCGGCTTAGCCATGTTTCGGTTTGGGTGGCTTCTAAAAATGTGCTCGTTTCGACATTTAACCAACCTTGCTCATAATCCAGGGCGAGTTCATTTTCCAATTCACTTTGAGCCCATAAGGCGGACGGGAAACACGGCAGACTCCATAGAAACCAAGGCAAGAGTCCAAGGCCTAGATGAGGTTCACAGGAACCACTTGATGCTTTGATATTCATGGATACGAAACGGTTGATCGAAAAAAGGTTCCAGGTATTTGACTTCGAAGAGGGGATAGGGATAGCCCTATCTTGTCGGTACGGTAACCCACGCCTAGTGAAAGCAGGCCATAAATGGGGTCACCAACTAACCAAAACTGATAAGTCAACGATGGTTGGTAACGGAGTACCCATTCACTGCAGAGTCTGCCACCTTGTTGAAGGTGCAATCGAAGACCGGTGCTCAGGGCTTGTTCTTCGAGGGTGATGTGGAATCCCGTTTGCCACAACGTAACCATGGATGGGTTCGTCCCAGGCATCGTGCCAAGGTGGTGAATTCGAAAGCCACTATGAATACGAGAGTTTAGGCGATGTTCCGTGCCAACCCCGTAAGCCCAGTCCAAAGAATGGACTTGTTGGTTCCATTCCATGCTCATCGCAAGGCCTATTCGGTGTTGCCCGTAACGACGACTTAACCCTAATCGAATGGTGTTCGAAGAATAGGCCCACCAACCGTTCATTTGAAACCCTATGGTCAGCCAATCGCGTTGAGTTTGCAAGGCATAGGCCAAATGGATAAGGCCCAAGCCGGGTAAATTTGGATGAAAGCGAAGTCCGACTCCGCCTTGGTGTTTAGCCGATGAAGAAGGTCCTAAAGCGGGCCAAAAGGTTTGGCCTGGAATCCAACCGGGGAGAGGGGGCTCTCCATACAATCCCAGGCCATGGGTTCCGCCTTGCAATTGCCCATACAGAGCAGGGGAACGTAGGACGGTAAGGACCAACCCAAGGAAATGCAGAATCCAGCGCATGGACCTGCAATATGAATGCCTAGCCTAGCAGAAATCGTAGGTAAGTGGTTACCAACGCATCAAGGCGGAACCCCAGGTGAAACCACTACCAAAAGCGGCCAACATGACCAAGTCACCTTGTTGAATTCGGCCTTCATCGACCGCTTCGCTTAAGGCAATGGGAATACTTGCCGCGGTCGTGTTGCCATAGCGCATAATGTTGTTATAAACTTGATCGTCCCTCAGGGACAATTTGTTTTGAATAAACTGAGCAATGCGCAGGTTGGCTTGGTGAGGGATGAGCAGGCCTAGGTCAGCAGGGCTTAAACGATTGGCTGCAAGGGCTTCTTCTATGACTTCTGCAAAGCGAACGACAGCATGTTTAAAAACAAAATTTCCGTTCATCCTGGGGAAGTACGAAACATCATCGGGATCATTTCTTTGGATTATTTCCGGTATCCAATCCCGGGTGCTGGGGCCGAGCAAGGCCAATTCTTCCGCATGTTCTCCTTGGCTATGCAAATGGGTGGAAAGTATACCGCGGTTGGGGTCATCGGTTCGACCGAGGACCACCGCACCTGCACCATCGCCGAAAATCACCGAAACATTCCGCCCACGTGTTGATATGTCCAGACCAGCCGAGTGCAATTCCGAACCCACGACAAGGACGTGCTTGGCGCTGCCATTGCGCAGGTATTGGTCCGCAATGGACAAGGCATACACAAACCCGGAACATTGGTTGCGTATGTCGATGGCACCTATGGTATGGCATCCTAGTTGGTGTTGAAGTTGCACTCCAGGTCCCGGAAAATAGTAATCCGGACTAAGGGTTGCAAAAAGGATAAGGTCCAAATCCTGAGGCGTAAGCTTTGCAGCCTCCAATGCCCTGCGGGCAGCCTCGGTTCCCATGGAAGAGGTGGTATCGACCCCCGGTACGGCAAAGCGCCTTTCGTGGATGCCGGTACGCTCCACGATCCACTCGTGGTTGGTCTCCATACGTTGTGCCAGGTCATGGTTGGTGACGACTTGGGAAGGCAGGTAATGCCCGGTTCCCAAGATGACAGATCTTGAAGCCATATAATCTTTTTTTAAATATAGGTCCAAAAAAATAGCCCGCATCTAGCGGGCTATTCCTTAGGGTAACTTACCTGGATTTAGTTCTGTAAAGGTTCTACCGACACAAAAGAACGGTTTTTCTCTCCGCGGGTAAATACGACTCGGCCGTCGGTAAGGGCAAAGAGGGTATGGTCTTTGCCGATTCCTACGTTTCGACCGGGATGATGCCGGGTTCCACGCTGACGTATGATGATATTGCCGCTGGTAGCCAATTGACCACCAAAAATTTTGACGCCCAGTCGTTTGCTTTCGGATTCACGACCGTTTTTGGATGAACCTACACCTTTTTTGTGAGCCATGGTTTCGTCTTTAGGGGATTAGAGGAAAGGTTGGGATGAATAATTATCCGATGGATTCAACAAGGATTTTGGAAAACGATTGGCGATGGCCGTTCATTTTTTGGTAACCTTTACGACGTTTCTTCTTGAAAACCAAAACTTTATCACCTTTGAGGTGATTCAAAACTTTTATTTTGACTTTGGTATCAGCTAAATACGGTTGACCAATTCGGACCTGATTTTGGTCCTCTAGCAGCATAACGCTGGCCAATTCGAGTACATCGCCCTCGTTGGCTTGCAAACGATGCACATACACCTTCTGTTGGGGGCTAATCTTGAATTGTTGGCCCTGGATATTCACAATCGCAATCATGGAATGGCTGGATTTTGGAGGTGCGAAGATACGAATCCCAAGTTCATTTGAGGCTAATTCAAGTGGGTATATCCATCAAAATGGGTAATTAATTCCAAAAACGGTGGAAAATAAGGGGTAAGACCCGCTGCTGATGGGGCCTTGCATCACCCGGTCTCTCCATTCGGTGTCTTTCCAATTTCGGTTATTCCAGCGCCGGACCACCCATCGCTCACCTTGAACCAGGGCTGGATCATGGACTTTTAGGGCAAAATCCACCCGGACAACGAAGAATCCAAAATCGTAGCGCAGGCCCGCCCCTTGGTTAACGGCAATCTGCGAGATCAATCGGTCCAGCTTGAAATTACCCAACCCACCGTAGCTGGTATCGTTCAACGTCCAAATATTCCCTGCATCCACAAAGAGGGCGCCATTGAGGCTGCCCAAGACTTTGAAGCGCAATTCCCAATTGCTTTCCAATCGAATTTCTCCAAACTGTATCAAACGACCATTGGCATAGTTGCTCAAAGCTCCGGGACCAAGACCACGAACGGGCCAAGCACGCAATGAATTGGTTCCTCCACCAAAAGTCCTTTTTTCGAGAGGTAAGGCGCTTTGGTCCCCAAAGGGTAATCCGGCGGAAATCAAGGCTCTTCCTGCAATTAAGGAGGGTCCGTTCAAGGAGAAGTGTTTACGCCATTCGAGGTCGGCTTTGAGGTAACGGAAATAGGGTAGCCCAAAAAGGGTATCCCCCACGGGGTTGATGGCCCCGCTGGCCTTGAGCAGGGAGTATAAATTACCGGAACCCTCCATGACGATTCGCCAATAATCCCGCTGCGGCTCACGGATGCGGTCCTGTAACCATGTTCCGCGAAGGCCCGAACTGAAGTAGGAAACAAAATTGGCCCGCAACAAAGGATCATTCAGCTGGTCCAGCAATTTTTGTAAATCAGCGCTTAACGAACCTGTATTGGCGTAGGTGAATTCCATGGGAACGATTTCGTATCGGGTGTACCGATGGACCAATCCAGTGAATCCTAGGCTTGCCTTGAGGACATTCCGGTCAAAGTCCAAGCGTTGTTGCCGTTGGTATTGCAAGGCCCACAAGGTGCGCTCGCTCCCGTTGAGGCCCCAGGATGACCATCGCCCAGGTCCAAATAGTCCGGGCACACTTAACTGGGTCCGCAATCCCAGGTCAAGCGTATTTAGACCGGATCCACCACTGCTGCTCCCGGTAAGCTGTTGGGATTCGGCTCCTGCCGTCGCTTTAATTTCCAATTGATCGCCCAAACGAAGGGCATTTCTCCGGGTAAAGGATAGGTTACCGTTGATGCCAAACAAGGAAATGCTGTTGGTGGAGAACTCTGTTTGGGCATTAAAAAGCCATTTGGGCAGGGGCTGTAACTGCAAGCGTACACCGATGTTTCTGCTGCTGTCATCGACCTGCAGCTCAAAATTTCCTGGGGCAAAAAGACCCATACGGGCGTAACGGTTGAGGGTATTTCTCAGTTTGGTTTCGGAATAAGAAAGGTCCGAGTTGAATTCAATGGCTCTTAGTACCAAAAACGTGTCTAATGGCTCGTACGAATTGTGGTATTGCAGCCATTGATCGGGAAAACCAGAAAACGAAGTAAAACCGGCTGAATCGAGGGGCATACGCTCACGCCCAATATCCAAGGTCCAACGCTGCAATCGATAGGGTAGGTGATAATAGGCCTGGGCGGGTTTGCGAATTTGAAGGATGACGTCGATGACACCTGTTTGACGGCTACTATCCGCAATAAATTCCAAAAAATCGGCACTAAATCGAAAATAGCCTTGGTCCCTCAATTGCTGAGCCAGCCAGTTTCGGGTTTGTCCTAGGGTGGACGCTTGGTAGGTTTCACCGCTTCGTGGAAAACGCTCCGGATGATTGCGCTGAAGCGATTCTACCAAAGGAATCAACGCAGGGGATGAGCCTTGAATGGTGAATTGTCCCATTACGTAGGCTGAACCGGGTTCCAAGAGGTAAAGTTCCACCGCGCCTCGGGGTCCAATTTTCCTTTGGTGTCGCACCGTGGCCCTCAAATAACCTTGGTCCAATAGATTTTTGCGTAGCATTTCTGCTTTGATGTTCATGCCTTCCTCGTTGCTGAGTACCGGGGTCTCGGCAAATCGGGTGAGTAAGGTGTTCCGAAATCGCGTGGTTTGTCCTTCGGTTAAACCCAAATACGCGTGGGTTCTCCAGGGAAACATCCCCAAAGCCCGTCGATTTAAAACCGGTTTGAGGGACTTTTCCATGGCCCTAGCTTGTATGGGGCTGACTCCCTTGACCTGGTATTCCCGAAGCCAAACCTCTCCTTCGTTCAGCCTTTTTTGGACGGTGCAGGAACTATGCAACAGGAAAAATCCCAGCAAGACCAGGGAGGGTCGTCGAAGTATCTTTGAGGAGTGGAACGAAGACATTGGAGCAAAGCCGAAGTTAAAGCCATGGTGGCCCTCGCTCAACGGCCCCAGGGCAAGTTGCAAAAAGAGGTGCTGGTCGAAGGGCCCAAGATGATAGCCGAGGCCTTGGCATGCGGTTGGGTCCCCTCGGCCTTGGTATTGGATTCTAAACTTAAAGAGCTGCCCGAAGCGGAGGTCCAAAGTGTGCTTCAACCTTTGCTGGCCTATCAAAACCAGAGTGGATGGGCATCTACCTCTGATTTGGAACGAATCTCCAGGTTAAGTACCCCACCTTCCATGCTCGGTTTTTTTGGCCCCGGGGAAGCTATAAAGCCTTGGAGGGAAACCTCACTTTCCCCTTGGTGGTTGGTACTGGATCGTATTCAAGACCCGGGTAACCTGGGTACTTTGCTGCGTATTGCCGATTGGTATGGGTTCAGCGGGCTGGTATGCAGTCCCGATTCGGTTGCTTGTTATAACAGCAAGGTAATTCAGGCATCCATGGGATCAATCTTCAGAATACCTGTACATTACACTCCACTCACCGTCGATAATTTATCAAAAATTACAGGCATTCCTCACGATGCCTTTGGACCCGAATTAACGACCACGACGGCGGAGGAGGTTGGCTCCTCGGGTCCGTGGATAATCGGCGCAGACCTCCGTGGCAAACCCATGGATAAGGCGGCATTTCCCCCCCAAGGCGGATTGTTGTTGATTGGCAACGAATCCAAAGGACTTGGGTCAGAGGCCAAGGCGCTGTGTCGTTACTTTTGGGGTATTCCTTCTTTCGGGCATGCCGAGTCACTCAATGCGGCTGTTGCGGCAGCGGTTTGCTGCCATAGCATACGATTGCAGGGCATGAAGCCCTAAAAAATTCTTGATCCGTTCACATCACCGGTGCACAAGGCTCTGATATCCAAGGCACTTGGGCTACCCGGAGCGGTGGTTGCGTTGTTATGGCTGTAAACCCAATCCCCTCGGCCAAATGTGCTAATCAGGTTTGCAAAACGGCGGGTAACCTGTAGGGCATCGGTAGAATTAATAGAACCTGAGGCATTGGGGTCACCGGCAACGACCCGCAACCCCCCAAGTGGCTGTAAAGCAGCAAAATGACGATTAATCAAAAGGGCGTCGGTGCCGTTAATTCCTTGCCAGGCCGGCGCGTTCAAGAATTCCAAGGTATACGAACCGGAGGCCAGTCCTTGGATGGACCATGCCCCTTGACTGTTGGAGGTACTTTGTCCAGCCAAACCACCCAAACTGTCCACGGCTCGAACCGTTACACCGCTCAAGGGAGTCAGAGCTGAATTATCGTAGCGAAGGGTTCCTTGCAGGGTGTGACCACTTGGCGGCGAAATTAGTGTACTGCACAAGAGCGGTATTTGATACGAAGTAATGGTCGAACCGGTGTATTGGGTGGCCAGGCTCAAGGTTCCTGAAGCGGAAGTTCCCGCGGTTTGGTTGGAAGGGTTAATAACCGTTAGGGACATACATTCCCCGGCAGGTACCGAAAAAGGAGAAAGCGTGGTGGATCCTCCGGTAAAGGCAAAGTTTCCTCCACTGATTTGGATGGATTGAACCTGCAAGGCAGCGTTTCCGCTGTTGCATACCCAACAGGTTCTGGGTCTGGGGCTTCCAACCGGAACGATGCCCCAATTCATAGAGGTATCACTCAAAACGACGGACCGCAGACTAGGGGTTTGCGAAGGAGGTAAAACCGTGGTCATTCGTTCCAAGAACTGGGGATAGTCCACCAAGGGATTGCGGTTGGATTGCGCAGCTTGCACATCGTTATTTCGGCGGATGGCTATGGAATCGGATGGAAAAAGAACAACCCATTCGCGTAACATACGTTGCTGGGCCGTATCCAAAAAGGATAAGTTGACCTGACTGCTGTTCGCGTGCCGAAGAGCAAAATACAAAACCGCTCGGGCGACCGGCCCTTTGTGGGCATCCCTTGGTTCAAACCAGACCGAATTGGCTTTGGACCCTCCGGTATAGGTGAGGGTTGGATTGGGAACCCACCCAAAAGGTTTGTTGCCACGGGCCGAGTTGATCCCTCCGTCGGAGATGAACAGGTGATGCAGATCGCTTTGCATGGGCTCAGCAGAACCCATAAAGCTCTGAGGCCAAGTGTGTTCTGTGTTCATGCTGTAAGGGGCATTGTTCAAAGTCCCGGTATTAAAAGCCGTTGCAGTGTAAGATATCGTTCGACCGGAATAAACACATTCGTTTTTGTAAGGGTTGGTATGACCTGGTTCTCGGCCGTTTACCTTCCAATTGTCGACCACCCCAAACATGCGCAGTCTTCCGTTGTTCGTGCCCGAATAGCCCAACGAGACGTAGGGAGAACTGAGGCGTTGAGCTAATGCTGCCCTTAGACTTTCGCCTTCCAGATTTTGGGTGGCGGAATAATAGGCCATGCTGTAAACCCCTTGACCGGTAAGATCGACCCGCAGACTACCCCCTTGGCCGTTGTGCGATAGCAAGAGTTCGCTATTGTTCGCCAGGTTATGCCGGGGTTGAAAGGAGACAACAACGCGTTTGGTTTGCCCAGGCACCAGAGAAAAAAGAGTGTCCAGGGTCCCAAAAGGGTATTGTCCATAAAAGGGCAAGCAACGTACCCGGCACTGCAAGGTTAGGCTATCGTTGTTGGTGACCTCAAAACCAAGGGTATCGCTAGCCAATTCGTTCCGATTTCCAAAAACCAAAGCATTGGACGAAATGCTGAGGGAGTTCTGGGCGAGAACCGACGGGATTAGGCCACAAACCAAGAAGAGAATTCCCATGACTTTGGCACGCATGGTCGTATCGAAAACGAAAGGGTAGGTGGGTAGGTTGATTATCAAGGGATTGGTTTTCAAAGGGCTAAACAATTATTAATTTTAGTTGTTGTAGATGTTACTCAACAGATACTTATGCGAATATCCTACAAAATACTTCTTTTGCCTGCTTTCCTCCTTTTGGGAGGGATTTATACAGCGTTAACCTACAGTTCCAATCCTCCCCTGGGCCATACCGGAGCACCCAGCGAATCCGACTGTAGCTCCTGCCACGGAGGGCTCGGCGTGAATTCTGGTCCGGCAACCCGTGTACTCTTGTTGGATGGTGCTGTTCCCAGCTCCTATATCCCCGGACAGACTTACAATGTGTCTTTGACCGTTAACCGTGCAACCCGGGTCAAATACGGTTTTCAACTCAAGGTGGAAGATGGCAATGGAGGAGATGCCGGCACCTTGATTTCGACCACCAACAGGACCGATTTGGCATCGGGCTATATCTTTCAAACCTGGAATGGCAATACCTCCAGCACCTCGGGTACCATCACCTGGAATTTTCAATGGACGGCTCCTCCTGCAGGTACGGGACCGGTTACTTTTTATTACTGTTCCAACGCGGCCAACAACAACGGCGGTAGCAGCGGCGATGAAATTTATACCAACAGTCTGACGGTGACAGAACAAAGTCCATCTTACCAAATAAGCGGGGTTTTGCAATACGATAACAATGCTCTGACCCCTATAGTGAACAGCCAGGTACGTTTGTTGGGATCGGGTGGTGTTGTCCTTGCCTCGGCCACCACCAACTCAGCTGGTCAGTACACCTTGACCAATATTGCGCCTGGTTCCTATATCCTCACTGCGCAGAGCAGTCGTCCATGGGGTGGGGTAAGTGCATCGGATGCTTTGCAGATTAGCCGCCATTTCAGTAACCTGTTTAATCTTAATGGTTTGCGATTAGGTGCTGCGGATGTTAACGCAACCAATTCCATTAATACCGGGGATGCCCTTTTGGCTACTCGGAGGTATTCAGGCAATATTTCTTCGTTTACAGCAGGGGATTGGAAATTTGAGTCTGTTCCGTTGACGATAACGTCGTCGGGTTTGACCCAGAATTTGAAAGGAATATGTTATGGTGATGTGAACGGAAGTTTTCTTCCATCCTTGGTTCGACCTTCTTCTTTCGTGTTGGATGGCGAATTGCCTTCCGCCTCATCCGGTGATGAGGTTCTGGTGCCCTTGGAATTCGAAAAATCGGCCTTGCTGGGGTCGATTTCTTTGGACCTAAAAATACCGGATGGTTGGCAAGGGGTAGGGGTGGAGTCCTATTTACCGGGAATGCAACCCGATTACCGTTGGCAGGGAAACCGGCTTCGTTTGGCTTGGTTTGACCTGAATGGCTGGCAATCGCTGCCTGGCTCGCCTTTTTTGGCCCTACGTTTGCGATCGTTAGCAGGTCAGGCAGGCAGGTTTACCCTCTCGTCCGAATCGGAGTGGACCGACCTTAAAGCCCGTCCCGTGATGGACGTTTCTTTGAGGGTAGGTGAGGTTCAATCCATGGGCTTTGGTTTCGCTTTGGCGCTCGTTCCCGGCACAAGGAAAGAAATGGTAGCAAAAGGAACATCCACCGCCGAATGCTTGGGCACGGATGCTTCCGGCAGGGTCTTGTTCCGCAAAGTTTTAGCCTTGAGCTCATCCCAGTCCGCAATCCAGTTAACGGTACCTGATCAAACAGCGATGGTTCGATTACGTCCAATTGGGCTTAATCAACCCCCCATTGTTTTGAAGATGACACCATTTTAATCTCGCTTTCAAAAGGCCAAAACCCAGAAGGTTATAGATTTGTACCTTAAACTTGGTTGTTTTGAGAAATTATTTACAGATAGTTTTTGCAGTTTGGGCTGTTTTAAGCTATAATTCGTTGACTTCGGAGGCTCAAATACGTTGCTGGACCCATGAGCATCACCAGAATAGGATTTCTCTGGGGCAGCACGCCGAAACGGATGCTCAATTTGAGTCGTGGATGAACGATCGCCTGCGCGTTGGGGTTTCCTGGGGTAATCTGGAAAACGAGTACAATATTCCGGTGGTTTTCCATATCATTTATCAAAATCCCAGCGATGCGTGGAATATCTCGACGGCCCAGGTTCAATCCCAAGTTCAGGTCCTCAACGAAGATTTCAAAAGACTGAACGCTGATACCCTCAATGCTCCGGCAGGTTTTCGTGCTGTTGCAGCCGGCTCCAACATTAATTTTTGTTTGGCCCAGAGGGATCCCCAAGGCAATCCCAGCAGCGGTATTGTTCGATGGGCTTTCTCGCAAAATTCTTCTTGGTCCACTTCGGCCATTGATGCTACGATTAAACCAGCTACGGTCTGGGATCCAACCCGCTACTTGAACATTTGGGTGGTGAATATTTCGGGGGGTATTTTGGGCTACGCCCAATTTCCGGTTTCATCAGGCCTCGCAGGTTTAACCAACAGCGGTGCCGCCAATACAGATGGGGTTGTGTTGTTGTACAGCTCGGTAGGTCGTCCACCGGCCAATCCTTTTAGCAGTGTGTACAATCGCGGCCGTACCGCCACCCATGAGGTTGGGCATTGGCTCGGCCTGCGTCATATTTGGGGGGATGGCTCTTCGTGCACCGCAACGGATTATTGCGCGGATACCCCCCCTTCCGATGCGGCCAATTTTGGCTGTGCCACTACCCATTCTTCGTGTTCCGGTCCGGATATGGTTCAGAACTATATGGATTATTCCGATGATTTGTGCATGAATTTATTTACCCTCAACCAGGTCCAAAGAATGTGGACGGTTTTGGCCAATAGCCCTCGCCGAGCCAGCCTATTGACGGCCAATTCCTGCCAACCGGTTTCCATAACACCCGGTCCCCTGACCGCCGCTTTTGGAGTCAGCGATTCGGTAGCAGATTTTGGAGGATCTGTGGATACCGTTGTTTTGAGTGATCAATCCATCGGGGTTCCTTCGTCCAGGTTGTGGACCTTGACCCCATCGACCGGATGGTCCTTTGCACCCGGTTCATCGGCCACCGATGCCCAACCCCGTTTGACCTTTTCCGTGGCCGGCCTTTACCAGGTCAAATTGAGGGTCACCAACAGTTTTGGTTCCGATTCCTTGACCCGAAGTGCCTGTATACGCGCCAGAGCAGCAGCTTGTCTTTCGGGAGCTACGGATCCGGTTGATACACGAATCGCCTCCTGGACCTTGGCAGGTACTACCTACGCCTCGCCTACCGGGACTGGTAATTGCGCTACCTACACGGATCGAACCAATTTGGCACCCTTTCAGGTCAATCTGGGTCAGACCTATTCAGCTACTTTGGTGAAAGGAACCTGCGGTTCCAATTATGCCGCTTATGCCAAAGTTTACCTTGACTTCAACCGGAATTTCGTTTTTGAAGGAAATGAAATGATTATGAGCGGTTCGTTGACCAATGCCGCATCAGCTTCCTTAACCTCTTCCAATATAACAATCCCATCAGGTCAGGCTTCGGCAGGCCTTTGCCTGCTCCGGGTTGTTCTCCATGAAGGGGGTAGCGCTACCCAAACACAAGCCTGCGGTACCTACCAGTGGGGAGAAACCCAGGATTATTTGGTTCAAATTAACAACCCATTAGCCTTGCCATTAACCGGTTTGGTTACTTACAACAATGTTTCGTCGACGCCGTTGCCTTTGGTTACGGTTCGTTTGTTATCGTACCCCGCGATGGTTCAGGAATCTTCGGTCGTCACCAATGCGCAGGGTTCGTATAGCCTTGGTGGTTATACCAACGGAACCAAAACCTTGACCCTACAAACGGGACGAACTTGGGGTGGAGTGAATGCTACCGATGCCCTCTTAGCGAATTTACATTTTTCCAATACCCAACCGTTGAGTGGTTTGCGACTTAGGGCAGCCGATGTCAACGCCTCGGGAACCGTCAATGCATCGGATGCTTTGGTGATTAGCCGTCGATACGCTAATGTTATAAGTTCTTTTCCTTCGGGGGATTGGGTTTTTGATACCGCCATCGTGAATTTGACGGGTTTGGCCCAATCAAGAAACCTGCAAGGATTATGTTACGGGGATGTTAACGGATCTCTTATTCCTGGGGCTGCACGTTGGGGCTCCACCACGATGCCCTTGGAAGAAACAAACGAGTCCGCATGGAATTCCAGTATCAATAACTATGGATTGGATAATGTTATGGAGGTGTATTCGACCTATAGCGGTTCCGTGGGTGCCTTGTCCTTGGATATAAATTGGCCCGAATTCCTGGGTGAACCGCGTGTTCAATTTTTGTTGGGTGCTCAAGAGCCGGTTGTGGCTTGGCGTAACGGAAGGTTGCGTTTGGCTTGGAATGACCCCCTGGGAGTTCATATCACCGAGGGTATGCCCATCATGAAAATACTTCACCGGTGCCAAAGGTTGTTGACTTCATGGACTTGGGAAACGGGCCCCGGCTCGGAATGGGCTGATCCGTGGGGGCAGCCAATACCAAAAGCCGGATTGAGGTTACCTTCCCCTTGGCGGTTCGATGGGAATAACAATGCCCGGAGCATGAAGATTTGGCCTAATCCAGCCCGTGACTTTTTTGGAATTGAATTGGACCCCGAGCTCCTAGAGGCTTACCAAACCCAAAGTCAACGCGACGAATGGACTTGGGTACTCCGCGATCCAACGGGTCGGGTGGTTGTTCGCCAAAGGTGGGATTCCGGTGAAATCAACGGATTAACTTATGCCCTCAAGCCCGGACCGCTTGCCGGGGGCCTTTATACGGTTGAGTTGCATGGCAAAGGACGTAACCTCGCGCCCCAAGGTCTTCGGGTTTTTTTGGATAGGAATCGTTAACCTTCGTAGAACATGGTAGAACCTACCTTTTGGTGGGAGGCTTTACCCCAGGTTTTGGGAAGAATTGGGGGCCGTTACCTCCTCATGGCCAGTTTGGCCTACGGTATTTTTTATGTTTGGAAGCGTAAGGCCTGGTTTAACCGAAAGATCCAACCGCGATTTCCGGGTTCAGTAGATTTGAGACGAGAGATTTATTACTCCTTTGGAACGATTTTAATTTTTGCCGCTGTGGTGACCGCTGTCCTGTATCATCCTCAGCTCCGGACCTGGACCCGGTTAATGGAAAGGCCAGACCAACGAGGTTGGTTCTATTACTTTGCGATGTTTCCAGTTCTCTTGTTTTTGCACGACACCTATTTTTATTGGGCTCACCGCTTTATGCACTTGCCTTTTTTTTACCGAAAGGTTCATCAAATCCATCATCGCTCGACCAATCCTACTCCATGGGCTGCCTATGCATTTCACCCTTGGGAGGCCTTGGTGGAAGTCGGTATTCTGCCTTTGTTTGTTTGGTGTTTACCCTTGCACAAGTCGCATATCCTGATCTTTTTTTTGTTTATGATTGTTTACAACGTCTACGGCCATTTGGGCTTTGAATTGTATACATCAAGATTTGCCCGTTCTCGATGGGGATCCTGGATCAATACTTCCCGGCATCATAACGCCCATCATGCCCGTTTTCAGGGTAATTATGGCCTGTATTTTTTGGTATGGGATCGTTGGATGGGTACGTTAAAAGAGGTGTCTTGGCCGGAATCGAAGGCCCAAAAAGCAAAAACCCCGCCTCAGGGAGGCGGGGCTTAAGCGGTCCGGACGGGACTCGAACCCGCGACCCCATGCGTGACAGGCATGTATTCTAACCAACTGAACTACCGAACCGGGTTAAGCGATGCTTAACGTGGCGCAAATATAAGGAAAGAGGAATAGAATGCTACATTTGCGGCGCCTTTAAGGCTTGAACTTTTATGACCCACCCCCTAGACTCCGCTTTACGCAACATTGCCATCATCGCTCACGTTGACCATGGCAAAACCACCATGGTTGACAAAATCATGCAATTCACTCGATTATTCAAACCCCATCAGGAAGTGGGGGAATTGGTATTGGACAACAACGATTTGGAAAGGGAGAGGGGGATTACCATCTTTTCCAAGAACGTTTCGGTGGAATACAAAGGCGTTAAAATCAATATCATTGATACCCCGGGTCACTCCGATTTTGGGGGTGAGGTTGAGCGGGTGCTCAAAATGGCCGATGGCGTCTTGTTGCTCGTGGATGCTTTTGAAGGCCCCATGCCTCAAACCCGTTTTGTACTTAGCAAGGCCCTGGAATTGGGATTGCATCCGATTGTAGTCATCAATAAGGTAGACAAAGAAAATTGTCGCCCGGACGAGGTTCACGATGCCGTTTTTGAGCTCTTTTTTAATCTTGGTGCGAACGAGCAGCAATTGGATTTCCCTACCGTTTACGGTTCATCCAAGCAAGGTTGGATGGGCAACGATTGGAAAGAGGTAGGCCAGGATTTTGCGCCCTTGATGGACGCTATTCTCACCCATGTTCCTGCCCCGCTGCCCCGTCCAGGGACCCTGCAAATGCAGATTACTTCGTTGGATTACTCTTCTTTTGTTGGCCGTATCGCCATTGGAAGAGTTCACCGTGGCGCAATCCGGGAAGGTCAGGCCCTGCTCTTGTTGACGGCTGAAGGTCAAACCAAGCGTGGCAAAGTCAAAGAATTGTATGTTTTTGAAGGATTGGGACGTCGCAAGGTAGAGCGGGTCGAAGCCGGTGACCTTTGTGCCGTAGTGGGTTTGGAAGATTTTCAAATCGGGGATACCCTTTGCGATGTGGAGGCACCTGAAGCCTTACCGGCCATTAAGGTGGATGAGCCAACGTTGAGTATGCTCTTTACCATTAACAATTCTCCGTTTTTCGGTCAAGAAGGCAAAATGGTAACCTCCAGGCATTTGAGAGATAGACTTTATAAGGAAACTGAAAAGAACCTCGCCCTAAGGGTCGAAGACACGGATTCGCCGGATTCGTACTTGGTTTATGGTCGGGGTATCCTCCATTTGTCTATCTTGATTGAAACGATGCGCCGTGAGGGTTACGAATTGCAGGTGGGGCAGCCTACCGTCGTGATCCGTCAAGTGGATGGAGCCAAGCACGAGCCCTTTGAGCAGCTGGTGGTGGATGTGCCCGAAGAATTTTCCGGAAAAATTATTGAGGTGGTGACGATGCGTCGGGGTGAAATGATGGTCATGGAGCCCAAGGGAGACTGGATTCACCTAGAATTTGAATTACCGGCCCGTGCCTTGATGGGATTGCGATCTCAAATGCTTACCCTTTCCCAGGGAGAGGCGATTTCTGCGCACCGGTTTTTGGAATTCCGCCCCTGGAAGGGGGTGATTCCAGGTCGTATCAACGGCTCCTTGGTTTCGATGGAAACTGGTCCAGCGACAGCTTACAGTTTGGATAAATTGCAAGACCGTGGGGTGTTTTTTGTGGAATCCGGTGAGAATTTGTACGAAGGCATGGTGGTGGGGGAGCATATTCGCCCCGGTGATTTGGTGGTGAATTTGGTCAAGGGCAAGCAACTAACCAATATGCGTGCAGCTGGTAAGGACGATAATACCCGAATTGCCCCTCCCAAACGGTTTTCATTGGAAGAAGCCATGGAATACATCCAAGAAGACGAGTGGATAGAAATTACCCCTAAATCCATGAGGATGCGCAAAATTCACCTCAAAGAGCACGATCGCAAGCGCAAAGGCTAAAGGCTTAGCCTGCGTTGCACCATTTCCAAAGCCCATTTAAGTTGGTCATGGCGGCTCAAATCGCTGTTGTCCAGGTCAACGGCATCCTCGGCTCTGCGGAGCGGCGCGAATTCTCGGTTGGAGTCGATGAAGTCTCTTTCGGCCTGGTTTTGAAGAATTTCTTCCAGGGTCCAGCTGGAATCACCGGCGGCAACGAGTTCGGCTTGCCTTCGGGCTGCCCGAATTTCGGGCCTGGCGCTAACAAAAATTTTGAGATCAGCGTTGGGGAAAACATGGGTCCCTATATCCCGTCCATCCATGGTGAGGCCTTGACCATCATCGTAGCCACGTTGAAGGGCCACCATGGCCTTGCGAACCGAAGGCAGCGCCGAAACGGGACTAACCGCGGTGTTGACCGCCTTTGAACGAAGTTCGGTGGTTAATTCTATATGATTGACCAGTAGTTTATTAAGTCCATTTACTGAACGAAACTGTAGATTCAATTCGTTCAAAAGGCGATCCAATTCCGGGGATTCGTTCGGGGAGAGGCCTTCCTTTAACATGAGGTAAGTTACCGCTCGGTACATGGCCCCTGAATCAATGTACCGGTAACCCAAGGCCAGGGCCAAATCCCGAGCCAAGGTGCTTTTGCCGCAAGAGGCAAAACCATCAACTGCAACGACAAGGGCTTTCACCCTGCAATATTAGCGTACCTTTGGCCCCTCATGAATGAAAATCGACCGGGCTTTGCCGACCTGGGCCTTGATCCAGGTTTGTTGCTTGGAGTACAGGACCTCGGATTCGAGCAGCCCACGCCTATACAGGCCCAGACCATCCCCATCCTTCTTTCGGGTGACCACGACTTGTTTGGCTTAGCCCAGACCGGTTCCGGCAAAACCGCCGCCTTTGGCTTACCCCTTTTGCAACATTTGGATTTACAAAACCGGGGTATTCAGGCCTTGGTGCTCAGTCCAACCCGAGAACTCTGCGTTCAGATTACCTCCGATCTCGAGAAATTTGCCGCCCGTACCGAAGGGGTGCGCATTTTGGCGGTCTATGGCGGGGCAGGGATACAGGCCCAGATCAGCCGACTCCGTTCAGGCGTTCAGGTGGTGGTTGCGACGCCCGGTCGCCTCATGGATCTCATGGAACGCAAAGCCTTGGATTTGAGTGTTGTGCAAACCCTGGTTTTGGACGAGGCGGACGAAATGTTGGACATGGGATTCCGTGATGACCTTGATTTTATTCTCACCCATGCGGCAAGCCGCCGCAGGACCTGGTTGTTCTCAGCCACCATGCCTGCTGAAATCAAGAAGATGGCGGATCGGTTCCTCAAGGACCCTCAGACCCTTCGTTCGGATTCGGAATCGGCGGCTCCTTCACGCCTGGAGCACTGGTCTTACCAAGTTCCCTTTGCCCGCAAATACGAGGCCCTCAAACGCCTAATCGATGCTCATCCTGAAATGTATGGGATTGTTTTCACCAGGACCAAGGCCGAAGCCCAGGAATTAACCGAAAAACTCATTCGGGAGGGTTACGATTTGGAAGCCCTCCACGGGGATCTTTCCCAAGCCCAAAGGGACAAGGTAATGGCACGTTTTAGGGAGCGTTCCCTTCAGTTAATGGTGGCTACCGATGTAGCGGCCCGAGGTATTGATGTCCGTGATATTACTCACGTCGTGCACTACTCAATTCCGGAAGATTCGGAAGTCTATACGCACCGCAGCGGACGCACGGCTCGTGCCGGTAAGGCTGGTGTTTCGATGGTGATTTTAGGTCCCAAGGATACTTTTCGGTTGAAGCAAATTGAAAAGCAAGCCAAAGTCCGTTTTCAGGTGGGTACCATCCCTTCGGGCTCGGCCATTGCCGAGGTTAAGTTGCGCCACTTCTTTGGCAAGATTGCCGGAGCTGAACCCCGCATGGAACGCATTGGAGATCTGCTTCAAAGTTTGCAGCCCATGCTGGACGGGATGGACCGGGATACCTTGATTCAAAAGTTGGTGTGGATGGAATTTGAGCGTCTTTTCCGCTACTATGCTCTCCAAAATGATGCGGATATGCAGGGTCGTGCGGGGACAGGGGATGCACCTGCTGGCCGAAACCGTCCGGACCGGGAAGAGCTTCCGGGTATGCAGGTTAATTTAGGAACCCGGGATGGTTTTTACAAAGCCAGCATGTTGCAGTTTTTATTGGACCATTCGGGGCTACAAAAGTCCGATTTGGGTAAAATAATTTTGGGCGACTCGTGGACCACCGTGGAGGCCGAGCAAGAAGCGTTAGACCAGTTGAAGTCCACGTTTGATGGCGCCAGGTTTCGGGGTAGGGCCATCAAGGTAACGGCCCATCAAGGGGGTAGGAACAACGACCGTCCGGCCTATGCAGGTCCTCGGAACGGAAGTAAAGGCCGCCCGTCTTTTAAACGAGAGTATAATCGTTAACGATAATTTAACGTACTGAAATAGAGCATAATAGAAACAAGTTGTAAAAAGCAAGTTTTTTAGCGACTTTTTTTTTACACGGCAATCCCCAAAATTTTCTCTTCGTATTCAAGTATTTAGGTTATTCGACCTTTTTTTTGGTCGATAGGGTTTTGAAATAGAAGCCGGATTTAAGAAATTCGTTCAACCTTTGAGCGACATCACACGAAGCGAAATATGGCGGAGAAAGAAAACAAAACAGCCGAATCGGTATGGGCCGAATGCCTCGAAATTATTCGAGACAACATCAGCCTTCAAAGTTTCAAGACGTGGTTTGAACCGGTCTTGCCCAGCAAGTTGTCAGGGGATGTTTTAACCATCCAGGTTCCATCCCAATTTTTTTATGAATGGCTTGAGGAGCATTATGTGAACTTGCTCCACAAAACCATCAAAAGGGCTCTGGGGTCGAACGGACGTTTGGAGTATGCGGTGGTTATGGAAAACAAGGCCGGTGAAGCCCGACCCTATACCATTCAAATGCCGGGTGGTTCGGTGAAGCATGCCGGTGCAGAGGTTACGATGCCTGTTAATCTGGGCCAAACCATCAAGAACCCTTTTGTCATTCCTGGACTCAAAAAAGTACAGGTTGAATCCCAACTCAATCCTCGTTATCGCTTTGATTCTTTTGTGGAAGGGGACTGCAACCGCTTGGCACGTTCGGCGGGCTTGGCGGTGGCCGCTAAACCGGGTGCAACCTCCTTTAATCCTTTGATGCTTTACGGTTCCACAGGCTTAGGAAAAACCCATTTGGCGCAGGCCATCGGCAATCAAGTGCGACAATTGTTTCCTACCAAGACCGTGCTTTATGTGGGGGCTGAGAAATTCACCCAACAGTTCGTCGATGCGCTCAAAAACCAGTCGGCAAACGATTTTGTCCATTTTTACCAAATGATGGATGTATTGATCCTGGATGATGTGCATAATTTGGCAAACAAAGAGAAAACCCAGGACGTCTTTTTTCACATCTTCAATCACCTTCACCAGAACGGGAAGCAATTGATTTTGACCAGCGATCGTCCACCCAAGGATCTACGGGGTATGGAGGATCGTTTACTATCCCGATTTAAATGGGGATTGTCCACCGATTTGCAGGCGCCGGATTACGAAACTCGTTTGGCGATCCTGCAGAGCAAAATGTACGCCGACGGTATTGACCTGCCTGCGGATGTAGTGGAATTTATCGCCCACAATATCCATCACAACATCCGTGAGTTGGAGGGCGCCTTAACGTCCCTCATGGCCTATACGACCCTGAGCCATCGTCAGGCTGATTTGGAACTGGCAAGGAATGTCATCAAGAACTTTACCCGGCATACCCAAACCGAGATTTCCATTGATTCAATTCAGGCCATGGTCTGCGAGTATTTTGATCTTCCGGTGGATTTGCTTAGGGCCAGCACCCGCAAACGCGAGGTGGTGCAGGCACGTCAGATTTCCATGTACTTCGCCAAAAAAATGACCAAATACAGCCTCAAGGCGATTGGCGAATACTTTGGTGGACGCGACCATTCCACGGTCATTCACTCCTGCCAAACCGTTGAGGATTTGATGGAAACCGACCGGCGTTTC
Source organism: Bacteroidia bacterium (assembly GCA_049431025.1). Classification (GTDB taxonomy): domain Bacteria; phylum Bacteroidota; class Bacteroidia; order UBA7662; family UBA7662; genus SYHX01. The sequence goes on from JBMTCP010000002.1 coordinate 42,670, forward strand.
CGCGGCTTCGTGGACGATATCCAAAAGAGGATCAAATCCTCTACGGTCTAAGTCTAATTTAGGGTCCATGGAACCCAAGTCAGCATCCCCGGTTCGGGGCACCCGCGATTTCGGGGCATCCCAAATGCGCAGGCGAAAGGCCTTGTTTAGCCTAATTGAGGCTGCTTTTTTGCGTTGCGGGTACGGACCCTTGGAAACTCCGGCCATGGAGCAATGGTCTATACTGCACGGTAAATACGGAGAAGAAGGCGATCGCCTCATATTTAATGTGCTGAATTCCGGGGCTTTTACCGAGGGTGTACCCTCCGAAGATTGGAATAAACTTCGGGAAGATCCCAGGGCTTTGTTGCCTTTGTTATGTGAAAAGGCCCTTCGTTACGATTTGACCATTCCCCTGGCTCGTTATGTTGCCGCTAATCATGCCAAATTGAGTTTCCCCTTCAAACGTTACCAAATCCAACCGGTATGGCGAGCTGATCGGCCCCAAAAAGGTCGTTTTCGAGAATTCATTCAATGCGATGCGGATGTTGTAGCCCCGGAAATTTCGACCTTTCACCAAGCTGAATTGTTGGGTCTTTACCGGGAAGTTCTGGACCAATTGGGTTTCAAAAACTATCAAATACGGGTTAATGATCGCCGCTTTCTGAACCTTTTGGCGGCATGGGGGGGCGTTCCCGCCCAGGTTGCTCGATTGGGTATGTTGTTGGACAAATTAGACAAACAAGGTTGGGAAGGGATCCAAGGAGAAATTTTGTCTTTGGGTTTTGAACCGGAACGATTAAATCGCCTCCAAAACGCGGTTTCCAAGGAAGGACTTTCGGGTCAAGGGATGAGTTGGCAGGAATTTCATGCTTGGCAGGTGCAAATTTTGGAGGAGGTGAGCGGCGAGGATGAGTTTCGATTGGAGGCCCAATTGGCTTTGACCAATGCCCAAGAGGTTCTTGCTTTTTTTGATCAACAGCAAGGCACAAGAAATTCTGTGCTCAGGTTGGATCCTTGTTTGGCAAGGGGAATTGACTACTACACGGGTTTGGTTGTCGAGGTGGTGGCCCCTGAACTGGGCTTGGGCTCCTTGGGAGGTGGGGGAATGTACAGCGGCTTGACCGCCATGTTTGGGTACCCCGAATGGAAAGGCATGGGTATCAGCTTTGGTGCCGAAAGGCTGCTGGAAGGCATGGATCGTCTGGGGTTATGGAATCAAAACGATTTAAGAGGTGTTGATTTATTGTGTTATGCTTCCGATTCCTCCATGGAAACAGATGCCCAATCATGGGTTATGGCTTGGCGTGCCCAAGGGTTGGCGGCCGATTGGTATCCCACAAGCGGCAAATTCAAAAAAGCCGCTGAACATGCCTTGCGTTCCGAGGCTACCTGGCTGGTGGTCTTCGGGGAAAGGGAATGGTTCCAAAAGGAAGTAACCTTGCATTCGCCTTTGCATCAGGAGAAGCATCGACTTGCGGTTACCGATGTAGAAGCTTTTTTGCGTAATCCATTCCAATGAATTTTTTGCATGACGGATTCCATGTTCACTCCAGATGATCGACCCTTATTGGTTCTGAAACCCGGAATGGGATTAAAGGATTGGGCCTTGGTGGGGATGGGCTCGGTCCGACTGGGTTTGGACGATGAACGTTGGAAATTAGTGGCCGAAAACCGTTCTTTCTTGGATCAGGCCCTAAGCCGCAATGATCAGCCTTGGTACGGTATCAATACAGGTTTTGGGGCTCTGTGCAATACCCGAATACCCGATGATGGCTTGCAAACGTTGCAACGTAACTTGGTATTGTCCCATGCCTGTGGTTGCGGTCCGGCGGCAGAAGCGGAGGTTGTACGTCTCATGCTTGGTCTCAAAGTACATTCCCTGGCCTTTGGCTACTCGGGTGTCTGTGTCGAAACGGTTCAGGCTTTGCTGGATTTTTATAATCAGGGTTGGTTGCCGCTTGTCCCAACGCGAGGTTCCTTGGGAGCCTCAGGGGATTTAGCTCCTTTGGCCCATCTGGTCTTGCCGTTGTTGGGTTTGGGCGAATGCACCCAGGGTGGTCAAACCTTGAGCGCTAAGGAAGTCTTGCATCGGATGGGTCGGCAACCGTTAACCTTACAAGCCAAAGAGGGACTGGCCCTTTTGAACGGCACCCAATACATGCTGGCCACCGCCCTGGTGGCTTACCGACGAACGGTCTTGGCGTCGCAATGGGCAGATACCTGTGCCGCATTATCCTCTGAAGTATTCTTGGCATCTCAGCAACCCTTGGACCCTTTGCTGCACACGGTTCGTCCGCATCAAGGGGCCATAAAAACCGCACAACGACTGCTGCACCTGATGGAAGGTAGCGGTTTGGCGAGTTTACCTCGGCCAGCGGTCCAAGACCCCTATGCCTTTCGTTGTATTCCTCAAGTTCATGGCACATCCCTGGAGGTTTTGGAGTCGTGGGCCCGTGTATTAGAAATCGAAGCGGATTCGGTTACGGATAATCCCTTGGTGGATCATCGCAGCGGAAGGGTTTTGAGTGGGGGCAATTTTCATGGTCAAGTCTTGTCTATGGCCATGGATCATGCCGCTCTGGCCATTGCCGAATGGGGTTCCATTTCGGAACGGAGAACCTATCAACTTATTTCAGGAACGCGGGGATTACCACCCTTTTTGACCGGTCAATCCGGTTTGGAATCTGGACTTATGATTCCGCAATACACGGCTGCTGCTTTGGTATCGCAAAACAAGCAATTAGCTACACCTTGTGTTATCGATTCGATTCCATCATCCAATGGTCAAGAGGATCACGTTAGCATGGGGGCCAATGCGGCTAATCGTTTGGGGCCAATGCTGGATAATTTGTTTCAAATTTTAGCCGTGGAATGGTTGACAGCCAACAGGGGGCTTTCGTTTCGCGAGGGCCAACCCGGAGTGCCCCTTCAAGGTATTTTGAGCAAATACCATACCCGTGTATCACTCCCTTCCGGAGATGATTATTGGGCTCCTATCTTGTTCAAAACCAAGGCTTTTATGGAGGAAACTTCGTCCTTAGCCAAAGTCAGTTTTTAGTTGATGATGATCAAGCCTTGGCTTGGCGTGGGAAACGGCCCTGGATTAACAAAAGGCCGATGAGCAAAGCGGGCAGAGACAACCATTGCCCCATATTGAGCGCCATTTGGGCCTCGAACATGACTTGATCGGCTTTTAAAAATTCGATTAAAAAACGAAAACCAAAGACCAGGATGAGGAACATCCCCAAGAGACCTCCCGGTCGCTCTGCCAGTTTGGATGATTTTTCTAAGCGGAGTAAAAGAACAAAACACAAAAAATAATAGATCGATTCGTAGAGCTGACTGGGATGCCGTGGGAAATTTTCACCCAGGCGTTCAAAAATGAATCCCCAAGGTAAATTGGTGGGTTCACCCACAATCTCGGAATTCATTAAATTTCCTAAACGAATCAGGGAACCTGCCAAGGCTACGACCACCACCAGTTTATCCAATAACCACAAAAAACTGACCGTGTTTTTTCGAGCAAACAGCCATACCGCAAAAGGGATGCATAAGGCTGCACCATGGCTGGCCAGGCCACCCTGCCATATTTTCAGCATCTCCAAAGGGTGGCTGAGGTAATAAACGGGTTCGTAAAAAAGGCAATGTCCCAGGCGTGCGCCCACAATGGTCCCGACGCCGACATAGAGGGCCAAATCATCCAATATTTTGGGGTCCTTGCCATGTCGGACCAGTATTTTTTGGAGGATATAAAACCCAAATACAAATCCAGACATGAACAACAAGCCGTACCAACGGATCGGCAATACGCCAGGAAAGATTTCTGGGTCAGGATTCCATAGGATGGCTAGAATATTCATCATACAAGTTCAAAAATAGGGAAGGAGGCCATGTAATTTTGCAACACCTAATCGAGCTTCCATTCCACCAAAAAACAAACCATGAATACATCGAATTCCCTATTTAGTCGTTTCCTTTTGGTCCTAACCTTCGTTGCAACCTTTTGGGGTAGCACATGGGCCCTTCATGCCGGTCCTGTTCCGGATAAGGCTGCCCACCCTTGGTCCTCGGCGAGGGCAAGGGTTCAACGAGCCCAACGCACCTATCAACCGGGTCAACTTATTTATGGCAACCCCAAGGCAAATCTTGCATCTCGTTGGGCTTTGGCCAACGGGCGTACCTCGGCGGCTGCCAATCCGGATTCGGTGTTGATGGAGGAATACGATGGTTCCGGCTCCTTTCAGGCCGCCTTTGCGTACCGGTTGGTGCGGAACAGTGCCGGCAAATTAACCCAGGCCCGTTTATGGACCCCGGCCAGTCCGCCGCTACCTTCCTTTCAAGTCGGTCAAGCCTTGATGTCGTATACGCCTCAGGGCCAATTATTGCAAGTTTCGTTTTTTGAGAACTTGCCGACCACGACAGAAACGTTCCGTTTGATGCAGCCCGTCGATAGCCGTGGAAATTGCACTTCCGTTCGTTTTATGGACGACGATGGTAGTGGCAACCTGGCCCTTAGTTCGGGAGATTCGCTGGCCTTTACCTACATGGGCAATGCCGTGACCGGTTTTGTTTACCGATCCTACAACGCTGATTTGGGGCAGTGGGAACCCTCTTTGCGTGCTTCGGCGGTTATTTCCAACGCTAACGGGGTACCGACCTCGTTTGATTTGGAATTTTGGGATGAAGGGACGGGAACCTGGTCACCTCTTAAGTTCCGCTACGGCAATTTGTTATGGGATTTGGGATTCGGTTCCTGGATGCAAAGCATGGGGACTTATGTGGTGAATGCCGAGGATTTAATTGCACCAGAAGGTTTAATGGACCTGTATCGGCTGAGCCCATCGGGTCCTACCGAGCCTACCCGCTTTTTGGCCCAATTGGTTGCAGGACCCCTTTTGACTCCTATTGCACGTCGTACCCCGTTAAGCAGCGGAGGTGTACTCCAGCGGTATACGGATCAGGAACAGGATAGTGCCGGACAATGGTTTTCGACCAGTCGGACGGATTTGGTTTGGAACGCGGGAGTCTTAACCAGTTTGACTTTGCAGGATAGCAGCAGCGGGTCGTGGGTTGATGATAGCCGCGAGGTGCGTCGCTACAATGTCAACGGTGACCTCGAAGGTCAAAAGAACGAAAAATGGGTTCCATTCGGTCAAAGTTGGGTTATTGAAAACGGTTCAGAGGCATTAATTACTTACCAGCCCAACAACGTAAACCGAATTGCTTCATGGATTCGCAAAGAGTTTGATTCCTTTGCAAGTGCCTGGGATACCATCGCTCGGTATACCCTTTCGTACGCAACCCCTACATCGGTATGTTCCGCATGCCTCGAAGAAAATCGTTGGGCTGTTTACCCGAATCCAGTCCATGACCAATTGGTCATTAAAGGCATTCAGGTCGGTAACCGTATCGAAATTACCGATGCCTTGGGTCGGAAATTGCTCCAATACCAAGTCATGGAGGGGGAGACTTCGTTGAACGTAGACGTTCAAGCCTGGGATAAAGGCTCGTATTTTCTGAGGCTAACCGAGCCCCAAGGTCGTGTTTCGGTTCAGCGCTTGGTCAAGCCGTAAGCCTTGAACAAGCGAATGCCGTAAGGTTCAATTTCGAATTCCTCCTTGAGGTAAGCGGTGCTCCCGTCCCTCAAATTCACGAAGGATTGTAGCCGGTATGGGTTTGGTACAGCGGTTAGAACTGTTTTGTTACGGGTGTTAACCACGCAGAGTACCGCATCGTCCCCTTGGCCTCGTACAGACCACCAACAATCCTTGTCATCAGGTCGTAGTCGGACAAAATCTTGGCTTTGATAGGCCGGTTCCTTGCGGAACAGGTCACCGTAGTCCCGGTAGAATTGCAAAATTTCCGGATGGAGATCGTATCGAATGGGGCTGCGTTCAAAAATATTTTGTTTCATCGGATGGCCAACCTCTTGTCCGTTGTAAACCAAGGGAATACTGATGGGTTGCTGGCTCAATACATAGGCTGCCATGGCCGCTTGGTCCGAACCAAAGACTTTGGCCGGCACCTGATCCCAGGATGTTTCGTCGTGATTGGTCACAAAGCGCATTACCCGGCCCATACCCAAAGCCGCTTGTTGGGTATGTTGGTTCTCTGCCGTCCATGCTGAATCCAAACCTTTAAGGCTCCCACCCTTGAAAACACCTTTGAGCTGATGGTAAAAATCCCAACCGTAGGTTGAATTGAAGCCATAACGATAAAATTCAGGGCCACTGGCTTCAGCCAACATGAAAAGGGGTCGATGCTTGCGTAGTTGTTGAATGCAATGGGTCCACCAATCACCGGGTACCATCATCGCTACATCACAACGAAAGCCATCCACTTGGTATTCCTTGACCCAATATTCCATTTCGGCAATCATGGCCTCTCGTAATTCGTTGTTATCAAAATTGAGGTCCGCAACATCCGTCCAATCGTCGTTGGGGGGTAGAATTTTACCTTGGGCATCCCGTGTATACCAAGCAGGGTGGGTTTGGGTCCATGGGTGATCAAAGGCCGTGTGGTTGGCAACCCAATCGAGCAGGACATAGATGCCGCGTCGATGGCATTCCCGGACCAAAGCTTTGAAATCTTGCTCTGTACCGAATTCAGGATTGATTTTGCGGTAATCCTTAACAGAATACGGGGAACCAAAGGTGCCTTTGCGGTTGACTTGGCCCACCGGATGCACCGGCATCAGCCATAGGGTATTGAAGCCCAGGCTTTGAATATGGTCTAAACCACGGTAAAGGCCTTGAATAGTTCCCTCTGGACTAAAGTTCCTCATATAAACCTGGTACAATCGAATCTTAGAAGGGTCCAGGGATGGATAGGTGCCGCTATCGGAACGACTTGACTTTTGGGTATGGCCGATGTAAGGGAGACCGAAGAGCAAAAGCATCAAGAGCTTGGTGATATTTTTCATAACAAATGGTACTTGGAAAAATTTGGAATTAAGGTTGAAGGGTTAAGCTAAAAGCGGTGGAGCGGGCAGCAAAGGTTTGGGGGAAAGACGTGAATTCTAAACGATAACGGCGGGACTCTATCCCCAATCCCCAACGAAATCCACTGCCTCCGGTACGTTCAGGGAACGACCATTCCGCTCTGTTGAGGGCCTGGTATCCCAGGCGCAAGCGCAAATATTTGCCCAGGTTGAGTTCAGAACCGAGAACCACGTGGAGGAGAAGTTCACGACCAGCACCCGCCAAGGCCGATTCCTTCGTGGTATCGGCACCGTTAAGTGAAAAGATCCGGGTTTGGTAGGGGTCCTTGGGATCCCGGTACCGAAGGGACCAATTCTCCAAATGCTGAAGACCCAAGGTCCAGCGCAATGGGAGATGAGCTAAGGCCTGGGTTGTGAGCAGCGAAACCCTTCGGGGCACCAAAGATGGTGTGGCCGTACCGGGTAAATAATCCTTGAACAGCACCTGGATATCATCCACTAAGAGTGAAAAGGCACGTTTTTGCTCAGAATCTTGGTAGCGTAAGGCCATGGATAAACCGCCACCCCATGCGTTATAACCACTCATTTGGGAAGAAATCAATCGTCCCTGAACGCCCCAATTCCAACGGGGGTTCATGCGATGAGCTACTTGAACCAGCAAAGCGGCTTCGCCTGCTCGGTGTTCCCCTTCCAATTGACCAAAGGGGTTGGTTCTGGGCATGGAACCGGTTTGACTCCATCGGGCCCCCAGGGCCACAGCCCACGAACTTGCTTGGGATGATGGTCTCACCCAAGCCATTTCGCCTAGTCCTAAACCTGCAGGTCGCTGAACCCAAGATGCGGCGTATGACGCGGTTCGATTGGGTTCAAGAAGCGATGGATTGGCCAAAATACTCAAGGGTCCCGAGGTTCCCCAAACCGGGGCAAAACCACCCTGAGAAAGGCTGAGGGGGTCACCGCTGGCGGATACCAATTCAAAGGGGTAGCGGCCGCCGCTTTGGCCCAAAATCTTCCAAGGGACCAAGGCAACCAAAGCCCATACCAGAATGCTGGTCCATCTCAATTGCCTGAATTCCATAAATACACGGTAGGCAACGACAAAACAGGGCTAAAGTTGCCTGAACGATCCCTAAGAACCGCAAACAACTTCAAGGAATCCACGTTGAGGTCGGATCTCAGGGTGAATGGGTCCAAGCGCAAGGACAAATGGGCATCCACCCTTTTGTTGGCCCCTTTGGGGGTCAAATTCGGTACCGAAAATTCCCTGTAGGTGGAATCAAACGGAGGAAAACCATACCGTACTTCCAAAAGCCAGAGGTCCCTGGTTTGGTCTCCTGAATCCCGACCCAAATCCCCATCCTCGTCTAAAAGTCGAAACCCCAGGTGCAGGCTATCCACCCCTGATCGCAACCAGACCGTGTCCATGGGTTTTTCGAGGCTCATCTCGGGAGGGAAAATTTTGGGGATAAACAGCAAATCGCAGCCCGCAAGGGTTGTACCCAGAAAGAGTAGCAGCGCCAAGGTTTGGTAGCGAAGGTGTTTCATGGTCGTTTTGACAAAAATACCCTGATTGGAGGCTAATTGGCTTTACTTTGTTGCCTTTGCTGTGGATCAATACGCCCTTAATCTCTTGGATTTTTGGAGCCTTTGGGAAAACCAAGGATGCCATGCCATCCTGAGCTCGTCGTCGGTTCAGGGTTGGAATGACCGGCAATGCGCGGCTGTCATGGAACTTTTTCATCGCCAACGTCGCGAAGTACCTGTTTTTGGTCGTTATGTTGAAGCCATTCGTTCCGATTGCGCTAAGATTCGATACCCCGAAGACTTGGTTTTTTTGCCCATAGCGGCATTCAAAGAACATGACCTGGTGCATGGGCCTGATGTGCCCCGTCAGGTTTTTCGAAGCAGTGGTACCGGTGGAGGAGCTCAGTATCGAGCTCAACATGCAATGGCTTATCCGGATTTGGTATGGTCACGTTCCCTGGATTTTGCCCAAAGTATCCTGGGTTCTTGGGCTGGTTATCAACTTTTGGCCTTGCTTCCTTCGTATTTGGATCGTGGCGAATCATCGCTGTTGGCGATGCTGGACGCCTACATGAAAAATCCTGAATTAAGCAGGGCTGCGTATTATAACAAAGAATACCAACTTTTTTCGTCGGATTGGAAATCGGCTCGATTGCAGGGTCAGAAGGTGTTGGCCTGGGGAATTCCCTATGCCTTGATGGATTGGTGTGAAGCGGTGGATTTCGAACCTGGCCAAGGGGATATCCTTATCGAAACCGGGGGTACCAAAGGAATGACCAAGGCGTGGACCGAGGAGGATCGACGTGCGCTATGGCGAAAAAAATTGGGTTCATCTCTCCGGTTAGGTGGTGAATACGGCATGACCGAGCTGGGTTCGCAAGCGTATCAATTGGAAGGTTCTACCTGGATGGGGTATGTTTTTCCACCTATGGTAGGGGTTGGCGTTTACCGAGTGGACGATCCCTTGGAATGGGAAAAACCAGGGGCGGTTGGTGGCCTTAGCTTGGTGGATCCAGCGAATTACTACGGGGTTTCTTTTGTACAGACCCAAGACTTGGTACGGATTCTGGACGACGGAAGTTTGGTGTTATTGGGTCGAATAGACGGCGTTGAACCGCGTGGGTGTAATCTTTTGTATTTTTCGTAAATTGGGTTTATGGGAGGTTATCGTCAAATTTTAAGTTGTTTTTGGGTAGGGATTTGGGTGTTTTGCCGGGCCTGCTTACTCACGAGCCATGCTCAAATTATTGTGGTGGTGGATTCGGTCCCTTCGTATACCCCAGCCGGTGCTGACCTTTATATCGCCGGGACATTCAATCAATGGAACCCGGGTTCCCCTAACCACCAATTGGTCAGGAGACCCGACTCGACCTGGAGTATAACGCTGCCGCCGGGGACGGGAACCCTATCCTTTAAGTTGACGAGGGGCTCATGGGCCTCGGTCGAGGGCAATGCGAGCGGATCTTTTCGTCCCAACCGAACCTATACCTACGGTAACGGGGACACGTTACGATTAAGGGTGCTGAGTTGGGAAGACCTTCATGCTGGAGGAGGAGGAGGAGGAGGAACCGCCAATTCACAGGTCCAAATTTTGACGGATACGTTTTGGATACCAACGCTCAACAGGTACCGGCGCTTGTGGTTGTATTTGCCCCCGGATTACGGAACCGCCGTGCACAAGCGTTACCCTGTGATCTACATGCACGATGGCCAAAATTTATTCAATAATGCTACCGCCTTTGCCGGAGAGTGGGAGGTGGATGAATGCCTCAGCCGGCTTTTTGCCGGTGGTGATTACGGGGCGATGGTGGTTGGAATCGACAACGGGGGTTCGCAGCGCATCAACGAGTACAGCCCATGGGTTCATCCTCAATACGGTGGAGGTCAGGGTGATGCCTATCTGCAATTTATTGTTCAAACACTCAAACCGTATATTGACGCACGCTACCGCAGCGACAGCACCCGTAACGGTACCTGGATATGGGGTTCCAGCATGGGCGGATTGATTTCACAATATGCCGGTGTCAAGTACCAAGAGGTTTTTTCGAAAATAGGTGTTTTTAGTCCCAGTCTTTGGTTTGACCAACGCATTATGCAGCAACCAGCCTTAGAGGGGTTTCGCCTTCCTGTTCGTACCTACGTTTTGGCAGGGGCCCAGGAAAGTGCATCGATGGTGGCTCAGGTTCAGCAACTTCAGAGTGCCATGGCTCAGGCCGGTTTTCCATCCGGTCTCTTCAACACCGTGATTCGTTCGGACGGGCAACATGCGGAATGGTTTTGGAGACGAGAATTTGAAGCAGCGTACCGTTGGTTGCAAGGCCAGGCGATGGCTCCTCTGGGGATTCAGAAGGCTTTAGGTTCCCTGTCGGTGTATCCGAATCCGGTTCGTGGAATATGCCGGATTGGCTGGGACAAGGAAGAATCCAACGGCTTTCAGGAGGGTCGATTGTTGCTCAGAGATCACCTGGGCAAAGTGGTCTTGCGTTTGGATTCCATCCAACTCCCCGTATCCTTGGATTTGTCCAATTACCCGTTAGGAGTCTATGCCTTGGAATGGAAGAACACTCAGGGCCAACGTTCGATGGCAAGGCTTTTCGTTGGGCCTTAACTTTTGTCTTCCTTGTCCTTTTACGATTTGGCTTAGAAGGGGTATTGCCCTTTTTCCAATACAAAACGGGCAATGCTTCTTCGGAGGTTCTTGAGGTTGACCGGGTTGGTTTTGGTAAAGCGCCGAAGACCCATGAGCATCATTTTTTGTTCATCGTTTTCGGGCAAAGCATGAATGACCTCCCTGCCAGCACTCAGGCATTTTTCGGCAGCGTGATGCGCCTGCAGGGTGACCAACGAGGCCCATAGGGTTTTCTCTTGATCGCTTAGCCGTTCGTGCAAACGTAGGGTTTTGAGCAATGCGGATTCCAAGACGTACACCTCCATGGCCATATCCGCCATGCGCATGAGGGCTTCTTGTTCCTCGGCTAAGGCCGTTCCGTAATGTTGAACAGCGGCTCCAGCGACCAAGAGGCCGGCTTTTTTAAGTTGCTTGAGAACTTTGGCCTCGGAGGCCAGGTAATCGGTGGGTTCTTCGGCTCCAAAGTCCGGAATCTCCATCAGCTCTCCGGCCACTCGACGGGCTGGACCCAAAAGATCCACATGGCCTTTGAGGGCTTTTCGTAACATCATGTCCACAATGAGCATGCGGTTGATCTCGTTCGTGCCCTCGTATATTCTGGAAATTCGAGCATCCCTGTAAGCGGCCTCCATGGGTGCATCGGCCGAGTAACCCATCCCTCCGTAGACCTGAACGCCTTCGTCCGCCACCAGGGCCATGACCTCGGACCCGTAGACCTTGAGGATGGCGCATTCCACCGCAAATTCTTCGAGACCCTTGAGTTTGGCTTCGGCTTCCGTTTTGCCTTCGGCCAATAGGGCATTTTGGAGTTTTTCAATGGCATCGCCTGCCCGGTAAAGGGCTGCATCGGTGGCATAAACCAGGGCGGAACATCGGGCTATTTTTTCTTGAATCGCACCAAAGGCTCCAATAGGTTGCCCAAACTGGTGACGCTCGTTTGCATACCGACTCATCAGGCCAATCACTTTAAAGGCAGCGCCGTTGGTGGCCGCAGCCAGTTTGATTCGACCGGCATTGAGAACATTCACCGCAATTTTGAATCCGTCACCGCGCTGTCCCAGCATGGATGTCGCCGGAACCTTGACCTTGTCGTAAAAAACCTGACGGGTTGAGGATGATTTGATGCCCATTTTGTGTTCCTCGGCATTAAATGTCAAGCCCTGGACATCATCCCGATGAAAGACAAAACAGGAAACGTTTTTGTCGTTTTCGATGCGGGCAAATACAATAAAGACCTGGGCAAAACCCGCATTCGAAATCCAAATTTTTTGTCCGGTAATCTCGTAGTGTTGACCATCGGTGCTGAGTACAGCGCTTGTTTTTCCTGCATTAGCATCGGAACCTGCTCCCGGCTCGGTTAGGTTATAACACGAGATCCATTCCCCCGATGCAATTTTGCCCAAAAAACGTTCTTTGATTGCATTCGATCCGTAATACTGAATCGGTAAGGTCCCTATCCCGGTATGGGCACCAAAGGCCGTCGCCAAGGAACCGGTCATGCTGGAAATTTCTTCGCAAATCAGCATCGATACGTTAAATCCCATACCCAGGCCCCCGTACGACTCGGGTACCGAAAGGCCCAGGAGGCCCAATTGCCCGGCTTTGCGCATGAGTTCCTCCACCAAAGCGTAATCGCCTTGTTCAAATCGTAGCAAGTGAGGCTCGACTTCGGTTTTCATAAAATCGGCGGCAGCCTGAAACATCATTTTTTGTTCCTCTCCAAAATCTTCACGAATAAAAATTTCTTCGGGAGCGGGATCGTAGACAAGGAAATGCCCTCCGCGACGGTAGCTTTTGGAATCCATAACAATAGTTTTTAGGAAGTATACGATTCAAAAATCCCTGCAACACCCTGGCCTCCACCAACACAGGCGGTAACCATACCGTAGCGTTGACGGCGTTGGCGCATTTCGTGCAGGAGCTGCAAGCTGAGTTTGGCTCCTGAGCAGCCCAATGGATGGCCCAGCGCTATGGCTCCGCCGTTGGGATTGACAAGTTCAGGGTTGAGGTCCAATTGCCGAATTACGGCTAGCGATTGGGCGGCAAAGGCTTCGTTTAATTCGATTTGCTCCAGGTCTTGAAGCCGCAAGCCGGCCTTGGCCAAAGCCAAGGGAACAGCCGCCACCGGTCCTATACCCATAATGCGGGGTTCAACACCGCGCGTTGCGTAGGACACCATTCGTCCAAGCGGTTCAACTCCCAATTCTCGTACCATTTTTTCGGAGGCGACCAGGACAAATGCAGCTCCATCCGATGTCTGGGATGAATTTCCGGCCGTAACGGTTCCACCTTGGGCAAATACCGGTTTGAGTTTGCCCAGAGCTTCAAGGGAGGTATCTCGGCGTGGACCTTCATCGGTATCGATGGTGGTCCATCGTTTTTGTTTTTTCATCCGCTCATCCACGTAAATCTCTTCCACCTCGATGGGAGCGATTTGGGTCTTGAAACGACCGTTATCCAAGGCCGCCATGGCTTTGGTATGGGATGCCAAAGCAAAGGCATCCTGGTCTTCTCTGGAAATTTGGTATTCCCGGGCCACCATTTCGGCGGTAAGTCCCATGGAGGTGTAATAGTCTCCGTGGGTGCTGGCAATGGAATAGTTGAGGGCTGTTTTCCAGCCCATGACGGGTACCAGGGACATGGATTCGGTACCACCGGCCAAAATCAAATCGGCCATACCGCTGTGAATTCGTTGGGCTGCAATGGCGATGCTCTCCAAACCCGAACCACAGTAACGATTGACTACCATACCGGGTACTTCTTTGGGTAAGGCCAGCAAGGAAATAATCCTTCCCATTTGCATGCCTTGTTCGGCTTCGGGTACCGCGTTGCCAACAATTAATTCATCAATGCGCTGAGGATCCAATTGAGGCAAACCGGCGAGAATTTGTCGGATGACTTCAGCAGCCAGATCATCCGGACGCGTGAAACGAAATCCGCCTTTGGGGGCTTTGGTAACGGCCGAGCGTAGTCCGGCGATAAGGTAGGCGTTCATAGGTTAAGGGGTGAGGAGGTCCATTAATTGCGCAATGCTTTGCCGGTCTTGAGCATGTGTTGGATGCGCTCCAGTGTTTTTCGTTCTCCACACAAAGAGAGAAAGGCTTCGCGCTCCAGATCCAATAAATACTGTTCCGAAACCAACTGGGGATACGACAAATCCCCGCCACAAAGTACATAAGCCAGTTTGGTCGCTATGAGACGATCGTGGTCCGAGATATATTGGCCCATATGCATGCCATTGACACCCGCTAATAACAGGGCCATCCCAGCCTTGCCGGGAACACGAACATCTTGGCGTTGGATCGGTGGGGTATATCCGGCTTCGGCTAATTCCAAAACCCAATCGCGTGCTTGGGCGATGCGATGGGCCTCAAAAAGGGATATGCGATCGCTATCCCGAAAAATCCCCATGGATTTGGCTTCCATGGCCGATGTGGCCACTTTGGCGGTGGCGATATTCATGTAAACCTGGCTTAGGGCATTGTATTCCACATCACCTTGACGGTAACGATCGGACAAACGAACGGCAAATTCCTTGGTACCACCGCCTCCCGGAATCACCCCGACCCCGACCTCCACCAAGCCCACGTACGTTTCGGCAGCGGCTTGGATTCCGTCAGCGTGCATGGATAATTCACAGCCCCCGCCCAGGGTCAGGCCCTTGGGGGCCACCACAACCGGAACCTTGGACAAGCGAGCTAACATTGTGAAGGACTGAAATGCGCGAATGGCCATATCCAGCTCTTCGTATTCTTGTTCAGCAGCCAGCATAAAGACCATCCCCAGGTTGGCACCTGCCGAAAAGACCGAAGAAGAATTGGACACCACCAGGCCGGCAAAGTCTTTTTCGGCCAATTCGACCCCTTTGCGAAAACCAGCGATGACCTCGCCACCAATGGCGTTCATTTTGGTGTGAAATTCCACGTTGAGCACGCCTTTGCCCAAGTCGATCAGGCTGCAGCCGCTGTTGGACCAAACCAATTTGGAGGATTTAAGCAAATGCAAATCGATGGTCCGTTCACGATGGGGTACTTGAACCCTGCAACCTTGACCCGGATGATAACACCAGAGTTCACCATCTTTGTTATCGTAAAAAGCATCGTAACCGGCATCCAGCATGGCTTGAACCCAAGGCGCGGGGGCTTCACCGTACAGGGACATTAATTGCCCCATTTCGCGCACGCCAATGGCATCCCATAGAGCGTAAGGACCTAGTTCCCAGCCAAATCCAGCCTCCATTGCCTCGTCCATTTCGTAAGGAGCTTCGCAAATTTCAGGAATGCGCAGGGAGGCGTATCGAAGGTTACGAGCAAAACTCTGCCGCAAAAATTCTCCGCCTTTATCGGGCATCTGTATCAAAGCCTTTATCCGCTTGCGCAAATCACTCTCTTGCCTGATAGGGTCCAAGAGAGGGAATTTGGTTTTGCTTTGAAGGGTGTATTCTCCTGTTTTAAGGTCCAGGGCCTCAATTGTTTTGGCTCCGTCAGGGGCTTTGCTTTTGCGGTAGAAGCCCTGCTTGGACTTATCACCCAAGCGGCCTTCGGCGACCATTTTTTGAAGAAATTCCGGAATGGCAAAGAGTTCGTGGTATTCGTCATGAGGGCAACGTTGATGGACGCCTTGGGCAACCTTGACCAGGGTATCCAATCCCACCACATCACAGGTCCGGAAGGTTGCAGACTTGGGCCGACCTATCAAGGGACCGGTGAGTTGGTCCACCGCAGTGATGTCCAGCTCTAATTTTTCCATGCTGTGCAACAAGGTCATAATACCAAAGACGCCGATGCGATTCGCAATAAAGGCCGGACTATCCTTGGCCTGTACAGCCACCTTGCCGAGGCGTTGACGACCAAATTGCAAGAGATACGGAATCCAGGCCGGGTCGGTCTTGGGTCCCGGAATGATTTCCAAGAGCTGCAGGTACCGGGGAGGGTTAAAAAAGTGAGTCCCGCAAAAATTCCGTTGAAAATCTTCGGATCGGCCTTGGCATAAATCGGCAACGGGAATCCCCGAGGTGTTGGTGCTGATTAAGGAACCGGGCCTACGGTGTACCTCCAGACGCTGATACAAATCTTGTTTGGGTTCCAATTGTTCAACAATGGCTTCGATGACCCAATCGCAATCCGCTACCTTGGGGAGGTCGTCTCGAAAATTTCCGGTTTGAATTTTGGCGGCCAAGCTATCCAGGTACAAGGGCGATGGTTTGGAAGCTACCGCCGTAGCCAAAGCTTTGTTAACCAGATTATTGGGATTATTATCCTGGGTGGGGTCCGGCATATCCAACAGCAAAACTTCCAAGCCGCAATTCGCAAAATGACAAGCCAAGCGAGAGCCCATTATACCTGAGCCCAGGACCGCTACTTTATTGATTTTTGTATTCATAACACAGGGGAAATTTGGGCCTTGCCCATCAATTGCGCAGGACTCAGGGAACCAATAAGTTCGTTGATGGTATCCATGCATTCAAAAAATACAGCCAGCTTGGCATCCCCAAGGCGATTACGAATCAAACGATTAAAATGCCGGACCCTTTCTTTGGCCAATTCCCTAGCAGCTATTCCTTGGGGAGTTAATCGAACCATAACTTGACGTCGGTCTTGACCAGGTATGCGGTAGCGTTCAATCAAGCCGTCGTTCTCTAATTTGTTCAGGGTTCGGGTGGTGGAGGAGGGTTCCATTCCCAATTTGGGGGCGACCTGCGTTACCGGTAGGCCTTCGGTTTCAATATGCAACAAGAGATAGGCTGAAGAAACGGATAGACCGTAGCTTTCGGCCTCAAAATGGTACATTCTGGCCATATTGAGCCAGGTCAAACGCGTGTCGAAGCATACGGTTCGTTTGGATTGGGTCATTTTTAGAGAAGGAAAAGCCATAGCCAAAGATAGCCTTATTTACTATGCATGCATATCTTGTGCTTGCATAAAAAAAGGAAATTCCAAAAAAAACCCGGCTGAGCCGGGTTTGGAAAAGAAGTTGCGGAGCATAAAGGTTCGACTTGCCTCAAGAAGCGTAGAGATTATCGTGTTCTTTTTGGAATTTACCCACGATAAACTTCCTTTTGAGTTTCATGGTAGGGGTTAATTCTCCGCTATCAACGGTCCAGGTTACCGGAAGTATCGTGAATTTCTTGATTTGTTCCCACTGACCGTATTCCTGGTTGTAGCGGTCTATCTCGCTTTGAATCAAGGAATTAACACGGGGATTCAGCGCCAGTGCCCGGATGGAGGTATCGCTTATTCCGTTCTTGGAAGCCCAGTCAACCAAAACCTCCCAGGCGGGGACGATCAAGGCAGCAGGGTGCTTTTGGTTTTCACCACAGACCATGAGTTGTTCAATATACACCGATTCTTTGAATTTATTCTCCATGGCTTGGGGCGCTATGTACTTGCCTCCGGAGGTCTTGAAAATTTCCTTTTTGCGGTCGGTGATTTTGAGGTTTCCTTTAGCGGTCAGGGTGCCAATATCCCCGGTATGAAACCAACCTTCCTGGTCGATGACTTGCTGGGTCAGGGCCTCGTCTTTGTAATACCCTTGCATGATATTGCCACCTCGGCAAAGGATTTCCCCATCTTCGGCAATGCGCAGCTCGACACCGTCAATCACCGGGCCTACGGTGCCAAATTCTACTTGACCCGTAGCCAGGTAATTGACCGCGATGACCGGGGATGTTTCGGTAAGTCCATATCCTTCCAAAACCGGAATTTGAGCAGCCCAAAAGACCCTGGCTAATCGCGGTTGCAAGGCAGCTGCCCCACTGACAATAGCTTGGACATTTCCCCCCAAGGCTTCGCGCCACTTACTGAAAATAAGTTTATTGGCTAATTTGAGCTGGGTTTCGTACCACCAACCGTTGACCCCTTTGAGTTCATAACGCAGACCTAAATTCAAGGCCCAAAAAAACAAAGAACGTTTGATGCCGGTTAGCTCCATTCCTTTGGCAACAATCTTGTCGTAAACCTTTTCCAAAAGTCGGGGCACGGTCGAGAAAACCTGGGGTTTAATTTCCTTGAGGTTGTCACCGATGGTTTCCATGCTTTCGGCATAATGAATACCAATGGAACTGTACATCATCATGTAGGTGAGCATGCGCTCGTAGATATGATTCAGAGGGAGGAAGCTCAAGGATTTGTCGCCGGCTTTGCAGGGTACTCTAACGGCGGCAGCCAAGAGATTACTCATGATGTTATCGTGCGATAGCATAACACCCTTAGGGAAACCAGTTGTCCCGGACGTATAGATGATGGTGGCCGTGTCTTGCTTTTGGATGGCAGCCCGGCGTTCAAGCAATTTTTGGGCCAAATCCGGCTGAGCAGCCGCTTGAATTTCGGTCCAGTGCTTGGCACCTTCTACCTTATTGAAGGTGAAGACCCCGGCAATTTGAGGAAATTCTTGGGCTATGGGTGCAATTCGCTGGTAGAGCGAGGAATCCGAAACGATGACCCATTTGACTTCGGCATGCTCCAAAATGTAACGGTAATCCTGGTCGGTGATGGTTGGATACAGAGGTACATGGATACCACCAACTTGAAGCATACCCAGGTCCATGAAATTCCATTCCGGACGGTTATTGGATACCGTAGCAATTCGGTCGCCAGGCTTTAAGCCCAAGGCCAAAAGCCCCAAGGCTACCCGGTTGATTTCGTCCAAGGAACGCTTGGTGGAATACTGAACCCAAACCCCTTCCTCTTTGGCGGCAAAGGCATAGTCCAAAGGATGGCGACTTTGTTGATACTCCAGCAACTCAAAGAGTAATCGAGGTTTTTGTTGCATAGGTTCTTAGGGTTGGGTGACCAAAACTTTGGTGTAAACGGAAGGCTGACCCTTGCGCTGAATTTGTACATAGTAAAGGCCTGGGGGAACCCCTTGAAGGTCCAATCGAGCGGCGTTGGGGTCTGACCACTGAACGGTCATCGGCTGAACACGTCCAGCCGCATCCAAGAGCTGCAGGTTGGGATACGAGTTAAGAACCGATGCACCCCAAGAGGCGGGCAGGCGGATTTCGGCATAGTCGTTGGCGGGGTTAGGAAATACCTGAACGGCATTGGTCGTGCCACTGTTCAAGTTCTCTTGAACTGAGGTGTGGATGGAATAGCCCAAGCGAAGCTTAAAGCCTTTGTGAACTTGTTTGGTAGTCCCGTTTTGTACAAAGCCGGTCAGGTACAAATGGGGAAGCCGCCAACGTGCTCCCAAGCGGGTTTTGAACGAAAAATTCGTGGGTACAGCGCCGCTTCCCACACTGATACCGTTGGTATCGGGTAAAATTCGACGCGTAACCATGGGGAAAAGGCGTTCCCCGTTACTGCCGGGTAATCCACCTCCGGGCTGGCCTGGGGGTGGGTAGTAAATGGAATCTTCAACCAAAACCATCAGGAGTCGGTTGTTGGAATCCGGTGTACTCAGCGAATAGACCGTTCCCGAGATTTGAAGGCTATCGGGTCCTGGACCCAACAAAGAGGTTTCCAGGTCGTAGATCCAATTGGCAGGTGTGACATTGTGCCAGGTTTCCAGAGTGCTTTGGCTCAAGGACGGACTCAAGGCAAAGCGTCCCAAACGAAGGGCGGGTACTCCCGTAATACCGTAGTAATTCACGCGGGCCGTGGGATCCGATGGATTGGCCAAATACATGGAATCCAACCCCGGCCAGGCGACATGGTGCCTAACGGCCACGGCTCGTCCAGGATTATTACGCATAAGGCTTTGAAAACCGGGGTTTTGTTGGGCGCAGGGTGCACAGGATGCGTTGGTGAAATGCTCCAGAACCAGCACATTGCTTTCAAAATTTGGCGTGGTACCTTGGGCGTTTCCTTGCAGGGGCGTCCAGGCTGCCATTCCGGCAAAGCAGAGACCGGCCCAGAGGCTTCGCGAAAAAACTCTTTGATTTTGGGTCATAAACGTTGAATTGATTATTCCTTGATTGGTGATGAACAGCGAGGACTTTTTAGGTCGCCTGCTTAACACGAAGATAACGAATCGGATGCTCGCAAAAAAACAAAGCCCCGCGAACGGGGCTTTGCGAAAAGGGTAGGCTTAGGATTAGTGACGAACCAAGACCTTGCGGGTTCCAAGAATTTGACCTTGGGCACCCTGAAGGTGAACCAAGTACAAACCTTCTTGCCATTCGCCGGTAGGGATACGGATCGTTCCTTCGTTAGAGCCCAGGTTGGCTTGGTAAACTTTTTGGCCCAAGGCATTTTGAACCACAATTTCACCGTTGGCCCGCTCTGAACGAATATTCAAAACATCGTTGCTGGGGTTAGGGTACACCGAGAAGGAGGGGGCATTTACACCCAGGTCAGCCACTGACGTGGTATTGAGGCTGTTGCCCAATTTGATTTTAACGCCCTTGTTGGCTTCTTTGGTGCCGTTCGCTTGGACAAAGGCCAAGAGGTAGAGGTTGTCCCTCACGAAGGTAGGCGATAAGGGGTAGCTGGCGTTGATGGTGGTGTTTTGAGAACCATTCCCGCAATTGATTCCGCTGGAAGTGGGAAGGATTTTGCGCAAAACCGAAGGGAATTCGCGCTCGCCGTTCGTGCCCGGTGCGGTGGCGTAATTGATGGGATCTTCGACGAGGTAGAGCCAAAGCTTGTTGTCGGTATTGGCCTGGGTGCTCTTTCCACGTACGCTACCGGTTACCACCAGGGTGCTCCCGTTGATGGTGGTGTTGATGTTGTAGTACCAATTGCTGGGCAAGTTGGCGATGTTGTCGTCCAAATTGGCCTGGGTTATGTTAGCAGGATTGGACGATAGCATATTCCCTAAACGAACGGCAGGTACACCGGTAATTCCGTAATAATTAACACGGGATGTCGGATCCCCGGTATTAAACGAATACATAGGGTCGGTGCCGGGCCATGAGGTGTGATGCTTGACCGAGGTTACTTCGCTGTTGTTGGCCAGGAGGAGGGCCTGAAACTGTGGATTATACGTAGCACATGGACCACATGATGCGTTGGTAAAATGCTCGTAAATAACCAAATTGGACTGAACCGGTGGAGCAGGGTCCACCACGTTAAGGGTAGCGGTAAGGGTATCGGAACCAACGGTCGTTCCGTTTACGCCCGATACCCACATTTCGATGCTGTAGGAACCTGCGCTGTTGGGGCTAAAGGTCGATGAAAACGTAAAGGCATCGGTAGCAAAGGAGGCAACCGAACCCGAATAGGGTTGGCTGGTGGTCGGACCTCCGTTGACGCGGTAATTCAGGTTTCCGGAGGAAACGGCGTTTAGCCCCAGGTTACGAAAGGACCCGGCTATCGTGACCGGGCTGTTGGTGAAGCCCAGCGAAGGAACGCTGTGTTGAACCATGCGGACTTCTTCGAAAGCAGGAACGGTAATCCGGATATTATCCACTAACATGGCTACCATGTCGTTGGAGATATTGCGGAAAGCAAAACGAATAGTGGTACCGGCGTAGGGGGCCAGCGAAAAACCACGGGTGGTTAGGCTAAGATTCTCCGCTGTGGTGGAGAACAAAGGAGCTGAAGTCAAAAAAGACGAACGTGCGGTATCGCCGTTGCTCAGGCGCAGTTCATAGGCTTCGGGGTAATTTGCGTTACCCAGGCTTTGGGCGTCGTAAATCAAATAGTAATTGCCTGTAGCCGGTAGGGTAATCGAAGGGGAAATCATCCACCGATCCACAGCGCCCACGGGGTTGGTCCAGGAAACACTGACGGCAGAGCGCATCAGGTTGTTGAAAACCCCAGGAAAGGTCCAGGCGTTGGTGCTGTTTCCGGTCAGGGTGGAGACATTGCTGGCACCGGGACGTCCGTCCATATTGACCAAAACCCAGCCGCTCGGCACCGAGGTGGTGCTGGGCACGGCATTGAAATCTTCACTAAACAAGGTTTGTGCTCCGGCACCAAGGGTGCTAAACAAAAAGAGCGCCAAGAAGAATCGTAAGTTTTTTAGCATGGTTTTTTGAATTTTGATACAATACTAAGCCAGAACCACCTTTTTAACGCCGCTACGATGAAGAAATAGAGCTACCTGATGCGAGACAGGGGTCCAAGTCCGTCAACGCTGACATTTTGTCTTGTTTTGCCATTAATTTTGTCGCTCTTTTGAACAACCATCCGAATTCCTTCCCCAAAGCCCTATGAGCGGTTCCTATTCCGGTGTCCTAAAAGCCAGCCAAGGCCCTTCCGATAAGTTTCTCTATTTGGAAAGTTACGGTTGCCAGATGAATTTCTCGGATAGCGAAATCGTGGCCTCCGTGATGGCTGAAATAGGTTTTGGGGTGACCGATGAACTGGAGAAGGCGGATGTTGTGATGATCAACACCTGCTCCATCCGCGAAAATGCCGAACAAAAGGTCCGTGCTCGTTTGCAACATTTCCGTTCCCTCAAGCGGCATAAACCCTCGTTGGTGATTGGGGTACTCGGCTGCATGGCCGAGCGACTCAAGGCCAAGTTGCTAGACCAAGAACAGCTGGTGGATTTGGTGGTTGGACCTGATGCATACAAGGATTTGCCCGGGCTATTGGAGCAGGTCCAAGGCGGTCAACAAGCGGTTAATGTTTTGTTATCCAGGGAAGAGACCTACGCCGATATCGCCCCGGTGCGTTTGGGTACCAACGGTGTTTCTGCCTTTGTGACCATCATGAGGGGATGCGATAACATGTGTTCGTTTTGTGTGGTTCCTTTCACGAGGGGGCGTGAACGAAGTCGGGATCCCCAAAGCATCGTTTCCGAGTGCACGGATTTATGGCAAAACGGTTACCGCGAGGTAACCCTGTTGGGCCAAAACGTAGATTCTTATTGCTGGAAAAAACCTGAAAATCAACCATTAAGCCCCGATTCACCTCAAGAACAGGTTCGATTTGCTGATTTGCTGCGTCTGGTCGCCGAAATTGCACCCGACCTGCGCGTTCGTTTTTCGACTTCGCATCCCAAAGACATTACCGACGAGGTTTTGCTCACCATGGCGGCCTATCCCAACCTTTGCAAGAATATCCACCTTCCGGTTCAATCGGGTAATTCAGCCGTTTTGTCCCGCATGAACCGGACCTACGATCGTTCATGGTACCTGGAGAGGGTGGAGGCGATTCGTCGATTGCTACCGGATTGTGCAATAACAACGGATGTGATTACGGGATTTTGTGGGGAAACCGAAGCTGAGCATCAAGACACCTTATCCTTGATGGAGGCTGTTCGCTTTGACTCGGCCTATATGTTTGCGTATTCCGAAAGACCGGGTACCCTAGCCGCTCGCAAGTACCCGGATGATGTTCCTGAGGAAACCAAGAAGCGCCGCTTGAGTGAAATCATGGCCCTTCAAGACCGGCATTCCATCGAGAGAAACCGGGAGGAAGAAGGCCAAATCCAAGAGATTTTGGTCGAGGGCTATTCCAAAAAATCCAAGGATGACTTTTGTGGTCGCAATTCCCGTAACAAGATGGTGGTTTTTGGGGCCGTTGAAGGGGTTGAATTTGGACAAACGGTGCGTGTTCGCATTCTACGTTCCAACAAAGCCACGTTGTTGGGCGAATGCCTGGTCACCAGGGAGGTGGTCGTATGAGTAGCCCCTCAGAATCCGCTTTGAAGCGTTATCAACGCGAGAAGGAATACCATAACAAAGCCTTTGCTGATGATATCCGGCGCTCGGTTGATAAATATTACGAAACCATTCAAAGTAGTCGCCATGCCCATCGCCAAGCCATGGCGCCTTTGGTTCCCGGGACCTTGGTTTTGGAATACGGGTGTGGACCCGGTTCATCAGCCTTTGAATTGGCATCGTTGGGGGCTAAGGTCATCGGTATCGATATCTCGGAAGTGGCTATTGCCCAATCCAAGGCCGAAGCCAAGCAGCGAGGTTTGGAAATCGACTTTCGATGCATGAATGCTGAAAGTCTTGACTTTGAGGATAATACCTTTGATTTGATAGTGGGATCAGCTATTTTGCATCACCTCGATCTGGACAAAGCGTACAGCGAATTATCCCGTTGCCTCAAACCCGGAGGTCGTGCTGTTTTCATAGAACCTACCGGCCATAACCCTTTGATTAATTGGTACCGGCGCAGAACACCGGCCTTGCGTACCGTGGACGAGCGCCCCATGCGACGCCCTGATTTTGAACGGGCCGATCGGTATTTTTCGAAGGTACAGGTACGTTATTACAATATGTTGACAACAGCGGCCGTCTTGTTTCGACAGGGTTCCTGGTTTAGGCCGATTTTGAGGGGTTTAGATGCCTTGGATCGGGGCCTCTTTTGGTTGGTTCCCGGCCTCAAATATTGGGGTTGGATGGCGGTTATGGTGCTTGAAAAACAAACCCGCTAATTTTTACCATGGAATTGCAAACCCTTAAGCAACGTTTCGGTATCATCGGTAATGCACCCACGTTGAACCACGCGCTTCGAATCGCGGAGCAGGTAGCGGCTACGGATGTTTCTGTTTTGATTCTTGGGGAGTCTGGGGTCGGAAAAGAGGTATTCTCCAAGATACTGCACCAATTATCCCGACGTAAGCATAACAAATTTATTGCCGTGAATTGCGGGGCTATTCCGGAGGGAACCATCGATTCGGAGTTATTTGGTCACGAAAAAGGCTCTTTTACAGGGGCTCACGAATCCCGTCAGGGTTATTTTGAAACGGTTAACGGCGGTACAATTTTTTTGGACGAAGTTGCCGAAATGCCTTTGGGTACCCAGGCACGCCTTTTGAGGGTTCTGGAATCGGGTGAATTCATCAAGGTTGGTTCATCCAAGGTGCTGAAAACCGATGTTCGCCTGGTTGCGGCTACCAACGTTTCGCTTTTGAGCCAAATCGATAAGGGGAAATTTCGCGAAGACTTGTACTACAGGATGAATACGGTGGCCATTCACATTCCATCGTTGCGTGATCGACGGGAAGATATTCCGCTTTTGTTTCGAAAATTTGCGGCGGATTTTGCTGAGCGATACGCTTCGGTCCCCGTTCAATTGGATGCGGCTGCTATGCAATGGCTTTGCGATCAGCCTTGGCCGGGTAATATACGTCAGCTCAAAAACGTAGCTGAACAGATCTGTGTTCTGGCGCCAACCCGGCAATTGAGTGGGGACGAGGTGTTGCCGTATTTGCCTGCCAAAGAGTCCATCAAATCCGGTCTTCCAGCTCTTTTGGAAGGGGCATCGGATTCCACTTCGGAATGGTCCGAACGGGATTTGTTGTACAAGGTTTTGTTTGATCTCAAAAGGGATATGGTGGAGATGAAGAGGGCGATGGGCCAGATGATGGAGGGTGATGGGGTGGTGCATGCCGATAATTTGACTTCGGTCGTTGCGCCGGTGGTCAATGCGGTTGTCGCACCGGTTTCTCGTTACGATGAACACGCCGAGGTGGTGGATGTCGAGGAGAATCTTTCCTTGGCCGAAGTAGAAAAAAGGATGATTGAAAGGGCCATACGCAAATACGCGGGGAGACGACGCCTGGCCGCTACCGAATTGGGTATTTCGGAACGTACCCTGTATCGCAAAATCAAAGAATATGGGTTGGAGGAGGATTGAAAGGGGGTCCAAGCGCCTCGCCTTGCTGTGCCTCTTGGGGTGGATGGGGTTCGGACTATCTTCCTGCGCTGTGTATTCGTTTAGTGGTGCTTCGGTGCCTGCCGAGGTACGAACCGTTCATATTGCTCAAATGAAAAACAACGCCGCGTTGGTGATGCCATCGTTGAGCCAACGTCTATCGGATGCCTTTCGGGATAAATGCATTTCCGAAACCAATCTACGCTTGGGTAATGTCGGTCAATCCGATTGGGAATTTACCGGAGAAATCGTGGATTATGGGGTGACGGCTGCGGCCGTTTCAGGTCGTGAAACAACGACTCTTAACCGCTTGACCGTGGTTTGGCTCCTGCGGTTTCGGTCGGTGGCCAATCCCAAGGCAGGATGGGAGCAACGCCTTATTCGTTATGCGGATTTTGATGCCGGGACACCATTTCAAAATGTTGAGAACGAATTGGTGGATCAGATTGTACGGCAATTGGTGGATGACGCTTTTAACAAAGCCTTTATCAACTGGTAGGGATGGATCAGCGCCTCTTGTTGGAATGGATTCAAAACCCGGAGCGCCTGGAAGGGGTTTCCGGGGAGGAATTGGAGCAATTGCTCGAACAATTGCCTGCATTTGAGGCCGGTCATTTGCTCAACCTTCGCCGTCTCAAAGCAAACCACTCCTCGCGCCTTCCCTCCGCGAACGAGCGTGTTGTTGCGGCTGTTGCCCAGGGACAACAGGTTTATCGAATTTTGCACCCCCGTCCCGTAAAGTCCAACGACCAACCTTCGCCTGAACCGGTTTCGGTTTCGTTTCCAGGATCCGATACGTTGACTACCCAAACCCGGCTTGCTTGGTTTGAGTCGTGGTCGCTTGAAGGTTCTGCAGAGGATGAAGATGATGTATTGGCCATGGGCTACGCCGAGGCCTTGGCCAGCGACTTGTTGGAGGCGGATCATGCCCTCGAAAACTGGGTTCAAGGCCATGCCACAACCGCGCAACATCCCCCGGAAATGAAGGATATCGCCGCTCTAAGCCTAAATACCGACGAAATTCCGGTATCGGAGTCCCTGGCCGAATTGCACCTTCGGCAAGGCCAGCGGCAAAGAGCAGCCCAGATTTATCGTAAATTAATGCTCCGTTTTCCGGCTAAAACCACGTATTTTGCGGCCCGTTTGGAGCAAATTCAAAGCGATAACGAATCCTAAGAACCCCTTACCCCATGTACACTTTCATTACCCTCCTCGTCGTCTTGGTAAGTATCCTCCTCATTCTTTTGGTTTTGATACAAAAACCCAAAGGCGGTGGCTTAGCCCAAGGTTTTTCTTCCACCAACCAAATTATGGGCGTCAAGCGGACAGCAGACGTTGTGGAACGTGGTACCTGGATCCTCAGCCTTAGTCTTTTGACGCTAGCGCTGTTGATTAACCTCTGGATTCCAAGAGGGGAGGAGGTTGAGGCCGGTGCCGCAACGCGCCTCGAAGAAAAAGTCCTGGAAGCACCTGCTACGCCAGCTCCATCGGCAACACCTGGGGCGGTTGCTCCAGCAGGTAGCCAAAGTGCTGCACCTCAAACTGGCGACTCCGCCCAGTAATTTCTGCCCGATTAGGTTTTCGGGGCCTTGGATTTATCCAATCTACCCTTGGATTTTGGCATTTTGTCACAGGAATTGGTATTTCTTGTCAGTTAATCTGACAAAATGAACATTGGAATCCGCTTTTTCATTGCTTCATTTAGTGTTTGAAGGCTTGGCATAAAGTTTGCTTTAGGAGGTTAAAACCTAAAAAACCTAAACATGTCAAGCAAAATCACCCCGATTGCAGACCGAGTGCTGGTCGAGCCCTCGCCTGCCGAAGAAAAGACTGCTGGTGGAATCATCATTCCTGACACAGCCAAAGAAAAACCACAGCGCGGTACGGTCGTAGCTGTAGGTCAGGGCAAGAAGGACGAGCCCATGACAGTTAAAGCCGGTCAAACTATTTTGTACGGCAAATATTCCGGTACCGAAGTTCAAATCGAAGGCAAGGATTACCTGATTATGCGGGAATCCGATATCATGGCCATTCTGGGCTAATTCCCACTTATCCTATCATTCTCAAAATTTAAAAAACCAATATCATGGCTAG
The DNA here is from genome assembly GCA_049431025.1 of Bacteroidia bacterium. Taxonomy (GTDB): domain Bacteria; phylum Bacteroidota; class Bacteroidia; order UBA7662; family UBA7662; genus SYHX01. Next base: position 70,340 of record JBMTCP010000002.1, read on the forward strand.
TAAAATGATTTTTTTCGATACCGAGGCCCGCGAAGCCCTCAAAAAAGGCGTGGACGCCTTGTCCAATGCCGTTAAAGTAACTTTAGGTCCTAAAGGACGTAACGTTGTATTGGACAAGAAGTTTGGCGCCCCAACCGTTACCAAAGACGGTGTTAGCGTTGCCAAAGAAATTGAACTCAAGGACCCCATCGAAAACATGGGTGCCCAATTGGTCAAAGAAGTAGCTTCCAAGACGGCAGACCAAGCTGGTGACGGTACCACCACCGCAACGGTTTTGGCCCAGGCCATGATCCGTGCGGGTTTGAAAAACGTGGCAGCAGGTGCAAATCCCATGGATCTCAAGCGGGGTATGGACAAAGCGACGACCGCTGCCGTGAAGTCATTGCGTACCCTTAGCATGGAGGTCGGTGATGATTTTTCCAAAATTGAACAGATTGCCACCATTTCAGCCAACAACGATGCCGTTGTCGGTAAACTGATTGCCGATGCGATGCGTCGCGTAACCAAAGAAGGTGTTATTACGGTCGAAGAAGCCAAGTCCACCGAAACCTATGTGGATGTCGTTGAAGGGATGCAATTTGATCGGGGATACGTCTCTCCTTATTTCGTGACCAATGCCGACAAGATGGAGGCTGAATTGGACAACCCCTATATCCTCATTTACGACAAGAAGGTTTCGGCCATGAAGGAATTGCTGCCGGTTCTCGAGAAAGTCGTTCAAACCGGACGTCCTTTGTTGATCATCGCCGAAGACGTGGATGGCGAAGCTTTGGCTACCTTGGTGGTGAACAAAATCCGTGGTTCCCTCAAAATAGCTGCCGTTAAAGCGCCAGGATTTGGTGATCGTCGCAAGGCGATGTTGGAAGACATCGCCATCCTGACCGGTGGTACCGTTATCTCGGAGGAACGTGGTTATAAACTGGATAACGCTGACCTAACTTATTTGGGTCGTGCCGAAAAGGTGACTATCGACAAGGATAACACCACGGTGGTCAACGGTGCGGGTAACAAAGACGATATCAAGGCCCGTGTCAACCAAATCAAGGCTCAAATCGAAACCACCACCAGCGATTACGATCGCGAAAAACTGCAAGAACGTTTGGCGAAGTTAGCCGGAGGTGTAGCAGTTCTTTACGTTGGTGCTGCTACGGAGGTGGAAATGAAAGAGAAGAAAGACCGAATCGATGACGCATTGCACGCTACCAGGGCTGCCGTCGAAGAAGGGGTTGTTCCCGGTGGTGGCGTGGCTTATATCCGAGCTATCAAGGCTTTGGACAAGGTAAGCACCGAAAATGCCGATGAAAAAACCGGTATCGAAATTATCAAGCGCTCTTTGGAAGAGCCCATTCGTCAAATTGCCGCCAACGGTGGAGTGGACGGTTCCATTATTGTTCTTAAGGTCAAAGAGGGTACCGGTAACTTTGGTTACAATGCCCGTTTGGACAAGTTTCAGAACATGTTGGTCGCAGGGGTCATCGACCCAACCAAGGTGGCCCGTGTTGCTTTGGAGAATGCAACCTCTATTGCGGGTATGTTGCTCACCACGGAATGCGTGATTGCGGACGAGCCCGAAAAGGACAAAATGCCACCGATGCCAGGAGGCGGCGGAATGGGCGATATGATGTAACGATAGCCCAAGCACAGCCCCGACCCGAAAGGGTCGGGGTTTTTGCTTTTTACGTCGTTTTGACCCGTAAATTTGCATAAACCCCCGGTATGAATCCCATCCAACGATTTTTGCTTTCTTCCAACGGCCGTAAGACGGTCATGGCCCTGACGGGTTTGTTCCTCATCCTGTTTTTGGTGGTGCATCTGGCAGGAAACCTGCAGCTTTTGGTCCCTGATCAGGGCCGGTCTTTTAACGAGTACTCTCATTTTATGAGCCATAGTTTGTTGATTCAAACGGTTTCTAAATTGAATTTTGCCTTCATCGTGCTTCATGTGTTGTACAGCCTGTGGTTAACCCGGCAAGCCACACAAGCCCGTCCCGTAGGGTACCAAGGGAAACCTGCTAAGGAAACGACCACCTGGTCGTCAAGGAATATGGGGATTTTGGGCACCCTAATCCTGATTTTTTTGTTGGTTCATTTGAAAGGGTTTTGGTACGAACTCAAATTCGGTGAGGTTCCTGTCGTGAACTACCCCGGTGCGGAGCAACCCCTGCACGATGCATACCGGGTTGTTTCCGAGGCCTATGCTAATCCTTATTACGCCTTGTTTTATGTTATTAGCATGGCCATTGTAGGCTTTCACCTGTACCATGGCTTTCAAAGCGCCTTTCATACGTTGGGCCTCAGCAATTACCGTTACAAACCTTTGATTAAATCGGTAGGCACCCTGTTTTCGTTAATCGTACCGGCATTGTTTGCTTTGATACCCGTGGTGATGTACTTGCAATCGCTAGGTTATTAAGCGACGGCCTTTTTCTAAGCTCTTCAATTTGACCCCATGAAATTGGATTCCAAAATTCCGTCCGGCACGCTTCAAGAACGTTGGACCCGTTATCGTTCTACTGTTCCCTTGGTTTCTCCTGCCAACAAGAGAAAGATGGAAATTATTGTGGTAGGGACTGGTTTGGCAGGTGCTTCGGCAGCGGCTTCTTTGGCTGAACTTGGTTACAAGGTCAAGGCTTTTTGTTTTCAGGATTCACCCCGCCGGGCTCACAGTATCGCAGCGCAGGGAGGGATCAATGCAGCCAAAAATTACCAAAACGACGGGGATTCCGTTTACCGGTTGTTCTACGATACGATCAAAGGTGGAGACTACCGCGCACGTGAAGCCAATGTGCATCGCCTTGCCGAAGTCAGTGCTTCCATCATTGATCAATGCGTTGCGCAGGGTGTGCCTTTTGCAAGGGATTACGGCGGGATGTTGGATAACCGATCCTTTGGTGGTACCCAGGTTTCCAGGACCTTTTATGCCAGGGGCCAAACGGGTCAGCAATTGTTATTGGGTGCCTATTCGGCATTGAACCGACAAATTGCCAAAAAGCAAGTGACCATGTACAGCCGCCATGAAATGGTGGAATTGGTTATGGTCGATGGTAAAGCGCGGGGGATCATCGCCAAAAATTTGGTCACCGGCGCCTTGGAAAGGCATTCCGCTCATGCGGTTGTTCTGGCTTCAGGCGGTTATGGTAACGTTTTTTATCTATCCACCAACGCGATGGGTTCCAACGTGACCGCAGCCTGGAAAGCTCATCGACACGGGGCCCTTTTTGGCAATCCTTGTTTCACCCAGATCCACCCCACATGCCTGCCCCAGTCAGGGGAATACCAATCCAAGCTAACCTTGATGTCGGAATCCCTGCGCAACGATGGGCGTGTATGGGTACCGGCCCTGGCCGATGATGCCAAGGCGGTTCGCGAAGGTCGACTTAAGGCTTCGGATATTCCCGAAGAACGTCGGGACTATTATTTGGAACGCAAGTATCCAGCTTTTGGTAATCTCGTTCCTCGCGATGTGGCCTCCAGAGCGGCCAAGGAGGTTTGCGATGCCGGCCACGGGGTTGCGCCTACGGGTTTGGCTGTTTTTCTGGACTTTGAAGATTCGATTCGCCGACTTGGAAAGGCAACCATTTCCGCTCGATACGGGAATCTCTTTGAGATGTACGAAAAAATTACCGGCGATAACCCCTACGAAACTCCCATGAAGATCTATCCTGCCGTGCATTACACGATGGGGGGGCTTTGGGTCGATTATGAATTGATGACCACGGTACCGGGTCTATATGCCATAGGCGAAGCTAATTTTTCGGACCATGGTGCAAACCGTTTAGGGGCCTCGGCTTTGATGCAAGGTTTGGCTGATGGATATTTTGTTCTGCCCTATACCATAGGGTCTTACCTCTCGGGTGAAATCCGACACTCCGCGCCTTCCACAGAGCATCCAGCCTTTGCTGAGGCCGAGACCAAAGCCTTGGCCTACCAACAGAAAATTTTGGATATTCAGGGTCGTCGTTCACCGGAGTCTTTCCACCGGGAATTGGGCAAGATCATGTGGGAGTATTGCGGTATGGCCCGTAGCCGAGAAGGATTGACCCATGCCTTGGGGCTATTGGATCAACTTCACCAAGACTTTTGGTCGGATGTGAGGGTCGGAGGACAACGCGAATCCTTCAACCCTGAATTGGATAAAGCCCAACGCGTTGCCGACTTTATTGAACTGGGTCGCCTAATGGTCTGTGATGCCTTGGCCCGTGAAGAGTCCTGCGGTGGGCATTTTCGGGTGGAGCATCAAACCCCTGAAGGGGAGGCCTTAAGGCACGACGATACTTTTGCGTATGTTTCGGCTTGGGAATATACCGGTGCTTTGAAAGAACCCATCATGCATCGAGAAGAATTGGTTTTTGAAGCAGCTCATCCTACCCAGCGTTCTTATAAATAATTTTTAGCATTCGCCACCTTTGTTATGGAACAACAATCGCTTAAGCTCCGACTCCAGGTATGGAGACAGGCTTCATCCCAAACGGCCGGTCAGTTTGAAACCTACGATTTACCTGCCGTACCGGTCCACGCCTCCTTTTTGGAAATGTTGGATTTGTTGAATGAACAGTTGATTACGCAAGGCCAAGAACCAGTGGCTTTTGATCACGATTGCCGTGAAGGCATTTGCGGGATGTGCAGTCTTTATATTAACGGTAGGGCCCACGGTCCTCAACAAGGAACGACGACCTGTCAATTGCATATGCGGCACTTCAAAGACGGGGAAACCATCACCATTGAACCCTTTAGGGCCAAGGCCTTTCCGGTGGTTCGGGATTTGGTGGTGAATCGTTCAGCCTTTGATCGAATTCAGCAAGCCGGTGGGTATATCACGGTGAATACCGGTAATGCCCCGGATGGTAATGCGGTTCCTATTCCCAAAACGGATGCGGACGAAGCCTTTGCTGCAGCGGCCTGCATCGGTTGCGGAGCCTGCGTTGCAGCTTGCAAAAACGCTTCGGCGATGCTCTTTGTTTCGGCGAAGGTTTCGCAGTATGCGCTGTTGCCTCAGGGGCAGCCGGAGCACAGGGAACGAGTGATGTCCATGGTTCAAGCAATGGATGATGAAGGTTTTGGGCATTGCACCAATACCGGAGCCTGCGAAGCTGAATGCCCCAAAGGAATTTCGGTTGAGAACATTGCGAGACTTAATCGCGCGTATTGGGGGGCTCAATTGAGCGGTGGACATGCCTCCGGTGGAGGTTCCTCCATGGCCTAAGCTATTGGGGTGTTCACTGGAATTGTTGAGGCCAAGGCCAAATTGGTATCGCGCCTTCCGGAGGGTAGTAACCTGGTCTTGACTTTGGAATCCCCATTGAGCGGGGAGCTAAAGATCGATCAGAGTTTAGCGCATCAGGGGGTTTGCCTCACGGTCGTGGACTGCGATGAGCATACGCATCGGGTGGTAGCCGTACAGGAGACCTTGGAGCGAACCAATTTGGGCGATTTACAACCCGGTCAATCGGTTAATTTGGAGCGTTGCCTCAAAGTCGGTGACCGCTTGGATGGGCATTGGGTCCAGGGCCATGTCGATGCAACCGGTACTTGCCTTGGGGTGGATGCCAGGGACGGTAGCTGGATTATGGAATTTGGATTTCCAGCTGAACATGCACCTCTCCTGGTGCCCAAGGGTTCGATAACCGTAAACGGAGTTTCTTTAACCGTGGTTGAGGTGAAGGACGACCGCTTTTCGGTTGCGATTATTCCTTATACCTACAGCCATACCACCTTGGGTGAGTTGAACGTTGGTCAACGGGTCAACCTGGAATTTGATATTTTGGGTAAGTACTTTTTGAGGTCCTTTAAGACCGATTCGTTGGTTCCAAAAAGGTCATAATATCCCCACTTTCCTGGAAGGTTTGGAGGGGATGCACCCCGTGGGGTGCCAGGTATTGTTCCAGAACGGTCACGTATTCGCTGGGTGACCATGGTCTGTACGCCTCCTCACCTGCCAATTCTTGAGGGATTCGCATTTGGATATAGGTGGTTTCATCTTCATGGTCTCCAAACCCAATACCGTATTCGAATACCGGATTCAGTAAATGATTTCGGTAACACATTTGAGCAAAAATTTCATCGGCCTGCAAGGGATTCAATGGTCGGTGCCGGTAGGCCAGGAACTCGTCTTCAAAAAAGGCCATATGGGCACCGTTATCACCTAAGCTTGCCAAAATGAGGGATTCGCCTATCCGAAGGCTGAGGCTCTGGGTATTGGAGCTGGATTTGAAATCAAAGCCTTTGGTTCCCGGTTCCAGGGCAAGAATAAAAACTGAACCGGGATCGTAGCCCAGGTATTGCACCGGAAAAACAGCTCCCTGAAGACTCAAATGAATCATCCGGTATCGGTTCAGGAAGGACGCATCTTGCCAGGCAGGGTGTTTTTCGTTGGTCTCGGACAAGGCTTGCATTTCAGCGTAAAGCACCCCAACGAACAGCCAACACATCCATTGATAGATTCTTTCGGTTTTGGTCCATCCCAGGGTATCCAAACCCGCCGCAAAAAGTTCAGGGCATTTTCGGGCCACATCATCAAGGCCACCTTGCCAGCATGCGGGGTGAACCGGCAATCGGAGATCGCGGTAGGCCAAGGATGTTCCACCCACCAAGTTTAGTTGACCACCTTTGGGTAATCGATCCAGCCAAGATGAAGGAAATACGGTTCGGAAATCGGTCGTTGGGTCGGTGGGTAACCCGGTTAGAATACACCGTGTACCATCAAAGGGGTACCCGGATTCCCAGGGATTGAACCGGACCAATGTTCCTGGATCAGCGGGGAAGGAAGGGATCATCGGTGGATGGAACGATTCCTAGGTACTTTTCGGGGGTTAATTCAAGGAGGCGCTGGGTGTCTTGTTCATTCAATCCCAAGGACAGCACAAAAGCATGAAGGCTATCGCGGGTCAAGGGTTTTCCTGTACGGGTCAGGTCTTTGAGTTTTTCGTAGGGGGTTTCCAAGCCTCGAGCCCGTAACAAGGTCTGAATTCCTTCGGCCAGGACGGCCCAATTTTCTTCCAAATCCTTGGCTATGGCTTGGGGATTGGGTTGAATTTTGGACAAGCCCTTGGAAAGGGATTTCAAGGCCAGTAGGGTATGGCCCAAAGGCACGCCCAGGTTACGCAGTACGGTGCTGTCGCTCAAATCCCGCTGAAGTCTGGAAACAGGAAGCTTCTCGGCCAAATGACCCAAAAGCGCGTTGGATAATCCCAAATTACCTTCTGCATTTTCGAAATCAATCGGATTCACCTTGTGGGGCATGGCCGAGCTGCCGACCTGTCCGGCGCGGATTTCCTGGTGGAAATAACCAAGGGCGATGTACTGCCAGATATCCCTGCATAAATCCAAAAGAATAACTTGGATGCGAATGATGTTATGACAAAAGGCAGACAAATAGTCGTAGTGCTCAATTTGGGTGGTGAAGCGATAACGGGTTAGTCCCAACGTTTGCTGAACAAAATGATCGGCAAAGGCTGGCCAATCGGTACCGGGCCAAACCCAATGATGGGCATTGAAGTTGCCGGTTGCTCCTCCGAATTTGGCCCCTACAGGTACATTTCGGAGCATGGATAGTTGGCGCTCCAAACGCTCGACCCATACCATGAATTCTTTGCCCAAGCGGGTCGGCGAAGCCGGTTGGCCGTGGGTTCTGGCCAACATCGGTTGGTCCAACCAGGCGAGAGCCATCGTTCTTAGCCGATTCACCATCTCTTCCAAGGCGGGCAGTATCACGTTTTGAATAGCCTCCTTGAGCGAAAGGGGTACAGCGGTATGGTTGATGTCCTGCGAAGTCAACCCAAAATGAACCCATTCCTGAAGATGTTTCGCATCAAGTTCTTCCAGACATCCCTTCATCCAGTATTCCATGGCTTTGATGTCGTGCAGGGTGGTTTCTTCGATTTCTTTGATTTTTTCGGCATCTTGCGGGCCAAAAGCCTCGAACCGCTGGTGAAGCCTGGCGCGAAGGGAGGGTTCAAGGACAGGACCACCTTCCAACTTGGCCTCGCAGAGGGCTTGCAAATACAGCCATTCCACACGGACACGGTATTTGAAGAGAGCCCACTCCGAAAAGTAGAGCCCCAATTCCTTGGTTTGTTGATGATACCGTCCATCAAGGGGCGATAAGGCGGTCAAGGATGAGAGGGGCGTGGACATGGGGGACGTCTATTCAGAATAACTTTGCAAAAATAGCGTTCTGCACCAAAAAACTCGGACCATGACCCGGTTTAATCGCCTCGATTACCTCTTGACCCCTGGTCAAGGCCTGCTCGTGGTTTTATTCTGGGCTGGACTTTTGGCTCATAACTCGGTAAACGCTCAAACTCCGTCCGCGGGACGGCCTATGGAATTACCGGCCTACATTGACAGCAACGGGGATACCGTGCCCGTAGCTTTTTTGCCCCATATCGAGGTCCGCGATCGTCGAATTTTTCGATCTGCGGCCGACAAAAAACGATTTGATCGCTTGTATTGGAATGTTATGAAGGTTTATCCCTTGGCCAAAGCGGCAGGTAAACAACTTAATGAGCTGGAATTGGAACTCCAAACCCTACCTGCGCACCAACATCGGGGCCATTGCAAAAAGCTGGAAGCTTCCCTCAAAAAGCAATACAAAAAGCAATTGATGGACTTAACCGTAAGCCAGGGCCGAATATTAATCAAATTGGTGGATAGGGAAACTGCCCGGACCTCCTATTCCATTGTACGGGAATTTCGGGGGTCCTTCCAGGCTTTTATGTGGCAAAGTTTGGCTGTGTTGTTTGGCAGCAGCCTCAAGTCCACCTACGAATTGCAAGAAGACAGGGATATTGAACTGGTTCTCATGATGATCGAAGGCCAGTCTTATTCCGTTCCGTACAAATTTCAAAAACCCTCCAAACCATGACCCTACCTAATACTCATCCGGCTTGTGATTGGCTGGTTTTTGCTGCACACCCCGATGACGCGGAGTTGGGAATGGGCGGTACCCTGCTCAAAGCCAAAAATCGTGGTTTTGAGGTGGTTGTGGTGGATTGGACCCGGGGTGAACTGGGCACCCGCGGAAACGCCGAAACCCGGGCATTGGAGGCTCAGGCCGCTTCCCAACTCATGGGCCTTCGTGAGCGCTTGAATTTGGACTTGGGGGACGGGTATTTTGAAGGTACCCCCGAGGTTTTGCATGCTCTGGTGCGTTGTTTACGACGTTTTAGGCCTCGCGTTGTTTGGGGTAACGCCATCTCCGATCGCCACCCGGACCATGGAAGGGCCGCTTCGTTGTTGAGCAGAGCGGTCTTTTTGAGCGGCCTTCCCAAGGTCCATACGGAATGGGAGGGACAAGTTCAGGATCCTTGGTCCACGCCTTTGCTAATGCATTACATTCAGGATCATTACCATACCCCAAACTATGTGACCGATATCTCGGAATTTTGGGAAGCCAAAACGGAACTTTTGGCTTGTTATGCCTCTCAATTTCATCGTGAGGGTTCAAACGAACCGGTAACACCCATTGCTCGTCCGGATTTTTTGCCCTTTGTGGAGGCCAGAGCCCGGGAAATGGGACGCCTTGTTGGGGTTGAAAAGGGGGAGGGATTTGTGCTCTCACGACCCCTGACCCATCGCGACACGCCCTATTTGCTCTAAGGCCTTTCTTGAGCAGGCCCTTGGTAAGGGCGGTCAAAACGCGGTTCCAGTAAAACCGAACCAATCACAACCTTTCTCCAATCCTCTTGGCTGAGCGGACGGTAAGGCTGTTTTGGTGCGGGGCTATGGGCAGGTGCCTCCTTGGTCTTGGCTTTGGGTTTGGAGGAAGCCTTGGTTAAGGATTGCGGTTTTGCGGTGGGGGCGGGTTGTGGGGGACTTGGGTATGGAAAAACCTCGGTAGGTGGTGGCGGAATCCAAACCGGTTTGGTTTGGGGCTTAGCCTCTACGGCCTTGGATCGGTTCCTCCAAAGACCGTAAACAACGGCCCCCAAAACATAAAGAACGGTGGATAAGTCCATGGGTTTGTGGACATAAAAGTAGGGGGTATCGGGTTAAGTTTGTAACCCCGCGATTCGCGGAGCTAGAATTTAATACCATACTGAAAATATGCGACTTACGGAAATTGAGGTCAAGGGATTTAAGAGTTTTGGGGACCGGGTTTTGGTGCGTTTCAAGGAAGGGGTAACCGGAATCGTCGGGCCCAACGGTAGCGGAAAATCCAACGTGGTTGACGCCATTCGCTGGGTTTTGGGCGAGCAAAAATCCAGAATGCTCCGTTCCGACAAAATGGAAGGGGTGATTTTCAACGGGACCAATAACCGCAAGCAAGCCGCACTGGCCGAGGTTCGTCTGACCTTTGATAACCACAAAGGCATACTTCCTTCCGAATACCGGGAGGTTACCATAGGACGCCGCTTGTACCGTTCTGGAGAAAGCGAATACTTACTCAACGGGGTGACTTGTCGTCTTAAGGACATCACCAATTTGTTTTTGGATACCGGGATTGGTAGTGATTCGTATGCCATCATCGAACTCAAGATGATTGACGAAATTCTAAACGACAAAGACCATTCCCGTCGCGATTTGTTTGAAGAGGCTACCGGCGTCTCCAAATACAAAATTCGCAAAAAGGAAACCATGGCCCGTTTGGAGGATGCCGAAGCGGATTTATCCCGTGTAGAGGATATCCTGTTTGAGATTGATCGTTCAATGAAACAATTGCAGAACCAGGCCCGCAAAGCCGAACAGGTTCAGCAACTCAAGGAGGACTACCGTGTTGCTGCTATGGAATTGGCTTGGCATCAATTGCAGGGTTGGCAAAACCAATGGCAAGAGGGAACGGTACAGGAAGGAGATTTGGGACTAGAAAAATCTCGTTTGGATCAGGACCTGCAGGATACCGAAGCCAAATTGAGTGCGGGTAAATCCCGTATGAGCCATGCCGAGCAGAATTTGAGTTCAGCCCGTTCGGTATTGCAAGAAATTAATAACCGCCTTCGTTCCTTGGAATCGCAACAACAATTACAGCAAGAAAGGTTGCGTCATTTGTTGGACAAAATTCAGTCCTTGGAACAACAACAAACCAACGACAGGGACCAGCAAGAGGAGCAAAAAACACGCCTGGAGGACTTGCAAAACCAGTGGACAGCCTGCGCCCAGCACCTGGATGAGGCTTCAGCAGCCGTGGCCGAGGTGGCCCTTCGTTTGCAAGAGGCTGATCACCGAATGCAAGAACAGGATAAAGCCTTTCAGGAATCACGCCAACACCAAGACCAGCGCCAGGCCCAACGATACGCTTTGGAGAGCAATGCCCATGTTTTGGAAGCTCAGGTCAAAGCCTTGGATGCCGAAAAGGAACGTTTGCAGACCGAAACGCGGAATCGACAGGATGAGTTTTCTCAATTGGAAACCCTGGTGACCAGCCTCGCTGAGGAAGTCAAGGCCATGGAATCCGGGGTTCAGGAATTGGAAGCCTTCCAAGTAGACCACCAACAAAAAGTTCAAGCGTGCCAACAGGAATTGCAAAGTCTGCGACCTGCCGTGGCTGAAGCCGTTCGGCACTTGGATCGGAAAAGCAACGAGGCCCAGCTCCTGGGAGAATTGGTTCAAAATATGGAAGGCTACCCGGAGTCCTTACGTTACTTACGGGATCATCAGGATTGGGCACGCAGCGCCCCCTTGTTGGGTGATATTCTGCAGGTTGAAGATCGTTATCGCCCCATGATCGAGCGGGTTTTGGAACCGTACCTCAGTTATTATGTGGTCAAAACCTACGAGGAAGCCCGTTCCGGAATTCGATTACTCACCGATGCCGGTATGGGTAAGGCTTCATTTTTTGTTATGGAAGCTTTTATTGGGGTATCCAAAACCAGTGGAACTCGCCTCCAGCCCCCTCAAGGAACCTTAGCAGCTCTTGGTTTGGTGGAGGTACCCGCTGATTTTAACGTGCTGGTGGAACATCTTTTGGGCAATGTTTATCTCCAAACCGAAGAAACGAACGAGTGGTCCTTTGCCCAATGGAAAGACCAGCATCCCGGCACCCTTCTGGTGACGGCTAACGGGAATACTTTTGGCGATGGTCGTTGGTTAAGTGGGGGCTCTATGGGACTTTTTGAGGGTAAGAAATTAGGGCGTAAGCGAAACCTGGAAACCTTGCTCGAAGAAATTGAAAAAGACAAGGAAGCTTTGAATGCCTTGCAGCAGCGTTTGCAGGTTTTGCAAGACACCGAAGTCGCTTTGAGAACTTCAAGCCGTGAAAATCAACTGAACAACAGCCGATCGGCCTTGTTACGTAAAAGCTCCGAAGCAGCACAGGTCCAGGCCAGGCATGAACAAATGCTCCGTGCGTTGGATCAATCCAGTGACCGCAACAAGGTCATCGAAGAACAAAAGGAAGGGATGTTATCGGAATGGGCGGCACTTCAACCTCAAGTTGAGGCCATTTTGTCCGAGCTCCAAGAAGGCAACCAGAATTTGGTTGCTATGCAGGAAGAATGGAGCGTTCGCAAAGCGGTCTACCAAAGTGTACGGGAAGAATATACCGCAATTACCAAACAGGAATTGCATTGGGTTAACCAAAAGGCGAACATCGAAACCCAAATGGATTTTCGTCGTAGCCAAATGGAATTGTTACAGAATCGTTTGGAGCAAGCCGGTCGTGCGGTCTTGGAATTGCAGGAAGAGCATACCCGTTTGGCCTTGGAATTGGAGCAAAGCGATGACCGTCGTCCAGCTCTGGTTTTGGAAGAAGCTGCCGCCCAAGAAGCACTGAATCAGGCCGAAGCGGATTTCTTTGGTGCTCGCGGGGAACAAGACAGCCTCGAAGAGCATGTGCGCCAACTTCACCGTCAGCGCGAAATGAACGACCAGTTATTGAACCAACGAAAGCAACAGGTCCTCACGGTCCAAATGGAAATCAAAGCCCTCAGGGAACGCTGGGCCTTGGAGTTTGATCAGGATCCGGATATTCTGGAGCAAATGGAGGCCCCGGAACGTGGCGAACACGAATTGGCAGGTTTGGTGCAATCCATGCGCAAGAAAATCGAGAATTTTGGACCCGTGAACCCCATGGCCTTGGAGGCCTATGCCGAAGTTGAACAAAGGCATATCTTCATCACCGCCCAAAAAGCGGATTTGGTTCAAGCTCGTGAATCTTTGTTGCAAACCATTGAAGAAATTGATCTCAAAGCTACCGAGCGTTTCTTGGAAGGTTTCTCCACCATTCGAGAACATTTTATTGAGGTTTTTCGATCGTTGTTTACCGCCGAAGACGACTGTGATTTGATTCTTAGTCATCCGGAAATGCCCTTGGATTCAGCCATTCAAATCATGGCCAAACCCAAAGGCAAAAAACCACAATCGGTGAATCAATTGTCAGGTGGTGAAAAAACCCTGACTGTAACAGCGTTGCTTTTTGCGATTTATCTCTACAAGCCTGCGCCGTTTTGCATTTTTGATGAAGTGGATGCACCATTGGACGACGTAAACATTGATAAGTTCAACCGCATGATCCGTCGTTTCTCCAAGGATTCGCAATTCATCATTGTCACCCACAACAAGAGAACCATGGAAACCACCGATTTGATGTACGGGGTAACCATGGTGGAGCAAGGGGTGAGTCGGGTAGTTCCCGTCGATTTTTCGAATCTCAACGAGTACGTTCCTGCCGATCAGGCCGCACTAACAGCCTAAGGCAAAGCATTCCGGGCGCTTGAATGGCCCACCACCCTTGGTGTAAGGAAAATGCTTCAGGAAAATTTGATGTTACGATCGATACTTCGGCGTGCAATCCAAGTCGCGGCGGTATAAAGTACGATGGTGGTGGCTATCAGAGCCGTAATATTCACCCAAAGCCATTCCCACAGGCCTAACCGTAAGGGTACGGCATCCAAGTAATACGAGCCAGGATCCAAGGTAAACCAATTGAATTTCCATTGGCTGAACATCAAGATACCCAAAGCAAGGTTGCCGTATAGCCAGCCCTTAAGAACCATACGCATACCCAATTGCCAAACAACGGTGGCCAAGGGCGCGGCACGCAATCCCAAACTTTGGAGTATGCCCAAACTGTTTTGACGCTCCAAGAGAAGTATCAGCAAGGCGGAAAGCAGGTTCACCCCACCAACGGTAGCCAGTAAAATCAACAAAACCAAACGGTTGGTATCAAAAAAACGAAGCCATTCAAATAGGGAAGGCATTTGATCCTCCAGGGTAAGGCATTCCTGCTGCAGGGGTAAAGTTTTTTCAATGGTAGTCCGTACCGTATTCATCTGCTCAAAATTCTGAAGTTCAATCTCCAGGTGGCTGCACCTATCGGGTCCCCAACCCAGGATTTTGTGCAAAATTCCGGAAGGAACCAGGGCCACCGGTCGCCCGAGTTCACTCTGCATGGGCATATCAAAAATTCCCACGACCCGTAGCGATCGCATACGGACAGGCTCCTGCATAAAGTAAACAGCCACTTTATCACCAACCCTCAACCGAAGTTTGGAGGCCAAAACTTGAGGCAAAAGAATTTCTTGGGCTTGGGGTTTGGGCCATTGCGGGAGTCGGCCCTGGACCAGCTTACCGGCATTAAAGGGCAAGGGTATTGTTTCTATGCCTTTAAGGAGAACCCCCTCCATTCCGTTGGCGGTTTGGGCAAGGGCCGGAACCAAAACGACGGGGGAAACTCTTTGGACCCCAGGGGTCTTGGTTATTCGACCAATTTTGTCTTGATCCCAAGGCAGAGGTTCTCGGTATTCCTGTTCGGCAGTTTTGAGGTGGCGTATCTGCAAGTGGCCCCAAAATCGGCCCATGCGTTGAGGGATTTCCCATTGGAAGCCGTTGACCACAGCATGTCCCAACAAATAGAGGCAGAGACCTGCAGCGGTACTGAGAACGGCCATGCGTTGAACCGTCCGGGTATGCTTACCGGCTGTAGAACCGGTCAGGGTTTGGGTTAGCAGGGTTCGTAATTGCGAGGACCAGGCCATAGATTTGTCAAAAGTATGCGATTCCATCACCAAAAAAGGCAGGCCTTGGGGTTCTTGTTGGGTCTAATTCTATGGGGTTGGGTTCATGCCGGTTCAATCTGGGCCCAAGTGCCGGCGCTTGATAACCTTTCGGGGGCTTATCCTTCGGTGGCCAACCAATGGCCGGCGTGGAAATCGCTCGTCCAAGGCAAACGAGTAGGCTTGGTTTTGCACCAAAGCTCCATGGTCAGAGGTCGCCTCTTGGTGGATGTTTTGTTGGAAGAGGGTATTTCGGTGCAATCCTTGTTTGTGCCTGAACATGGATTGCGAGGAGATGCTGATGCCGGTGCTCATGTTACGGATACACTGGATGAAGCGACGGGATTACCCGTTTATTCCTTGTACGGTAAACGGAAAGGACCAAGCCTGAGCCAGCTTCAGGAACTTGATTTGGTCGTCTTTGATTTGCAAGATGTTGGTGTTCGGTTTTACACCTACCTGAGTACTTTGCATTATGTTATGCAAGCCTGCGCTTGGTCCAAGACGCCTTTACTCGTGCTTGATCGACCCAATTTCAACGATTATATTGTTGATGGGCCTGTTTTGGATACGGCCTACCGATCCTTCGTGGGAATGCATCCGATTCCCGTGCTTCACGGCATGACCCTTGGCGAATTGGCCTTGATGATCCAGGGTCAAGGCTGGATTGATTCAGCACAGGCCTTGCCACTTACGGTTCTTCCCATGAAAGGATACCGCAAAGGGCTCCGTCTCCAGCCGGAACGTCCTCCTTCGCCCAACCTTAGGGATTCCTTGGCCTTGGCTTGGTATCCTACCTTGTGTTTTTTTGAGGCCTGCCCGGTATCGGTGGGTCGAGGAACTGCCCGTCCCTTTGGCTTGGTGGGAAGTCCATGGTACACCTATGGTGATACCTGTTTTGTCCCCAGGGCTTTGATAGGGAGGGCCATCCAACCGGTTTTGGACGGTCAAATTTGCTGTGGCTTTAGGATGGACCTATGGCCAAACATGCCGCTCGACGGCCCGGGATTGCACCTTCCCCTAATCCAGGAATTTTGGAAGGCGTACCGGCAGCATCAACCTCACCATCATCGCGAAAACGAGGAATCTCGTTTTTTTAAGCCATTCTTTGATTTGTTAGCGGGTGGTCCGAATTTGCGTATGCAATTGCAAAGCCAAACCCCCATTCGCAAAATTCGCCGTAGTTGGCAAAAGGATTTGATTCATTTTTTGAATTCGCGAAAACCATACCTTCTTTATCCCTAATCTTTGGGAACTATGAAATTTGTTTTTTACGGCACCCCAGAATTTGCTGCTGTTTCGTTGCAGGCCTTGCTGGAACAGGGTTGTCGGCCCTTGGCGGTGGTCACTTCCCCGGATCGTGCATCGGGGAGAGGTCTTCGTACCGGATACACCCCCGTCAAGGCTTTGGCCTTGGAACATGGCCTACAGGTTTGGCAGCCTGAAAATCTTCGTGACCCCGATTTTTTAAATCAATTAAAGGAACTCAACGCTGATTTTCAGTTAGTTGTTGCTTTTCGTAAATTACCCCTGGAGGTTTGGGATGGTTTTCCTCTGGGCACCTGGAATTTGCATGCTTCGTTGTTACCGGATTTGCGCGGAGCTGCCCCGATACATTGGGCTATCCGTTGGGGTTATACGACCACCGGCTTGACGGTTTTTCGAATTAACGATCGAATTGATACCGGTGCCATGTTATGCCAAGTAAGCTTGGATATTCCTCCTTCCTGGAATGCAGGTGAACTTCATGACGCGATGGCCCGATTGGGAGGAGCGCTTTTGGTCAAGGCGGCACATCAAATCGATGGAGGTGCAGCTTCAACCCAAACCCAACCCGAGGGTGTGATTTTACGTTCGGCACCCAAGATTTCCAAAGAGGATGCTGTTTTGGATTGGAATCAAAGTTCAACCTCGTTGCTTCATTTTGTCAGAGCCTTTGCGCCATCGCCGGGTGCCCGAACTTTTTTGGGTGATCGACTATGGATCGTGCTTGAACTCGCAAAGTCTGATTTTCCACCTTTGCTCCCTGAAGGCGAATCGGACAGCCTTGTACCGGGAACTCTGCGCGTTGAGGGTTTTCGATGTTGGGTCCGTGGGGGAGATGGTTGGCTTGAAATTTTGAGCATCAAACCTCAAAACAGCAAGGCCATGCCGATGGATGCTTTCTTACGGGGTCAGCCACCGCTTAACGGTTTGGTCCTGACCGGAAACTAGGGCTTATGGCGTTGGTGTTAGCATGAAACGATTGGCCGTGTCCACCCAATCGTCTTCGGGTTGCCTGATCAGAACTTGGTCTTTCCAGTGGGAGACCCTTTGGACGCCTCGTAGCGCATTGGTCAGCCAAATGGAGGAGCACCGATCCAAGTCGACAAGGGGTTCATTAACCTCCTGCACGTTAATTCCTTGGGCTTTCAAAAATTGAATCAAATTCAGAGCGGCGATACCCGGCAAGCACCCGCTGGCCCATGAGGGCGTATAACATTGACCTTGGAACCAGTAAAACAAATTGGAACGGCTACTTTCCAACAAGCCGCCCTGGGGTGTGCGAACCAAGGCATCATCCCAACCTTTTTCCTGGGCGTACCGCTCGGCTAATAAGTAGGGCAATGCAGAAAGGCTTTTGATATCGGGAACCCTGGGTGGACATTTGATGAGATCCGACGGACCCAATCGCAGGGGATGCGAAGAATCCTGAACCGGGCATTGGTTCAACGCCTCAAATTCCATTTGTTCCTCCGAGGTGGGTCCACCCGGTCGATAACCCTCTCCCCACTTTCGCCAAACCAAGGTCCGCAGGCGTCCAAATTCGGGTTGTCCATTTTGATTCCAAAGCACGGAGGCTTTCATTTGCCAATCGTGGACATCGTTCCAGGGAAGATCCAAACCCAATACATCCGAGGCAAAGCGCATGCGCTTCTCATGGTCCGCCGCCCAAACCACTCGACCTTTGAGCACCAAAGCGGTATCAAAAAAGCCGTCGCCGAAACGAAATCCTCGGTGTAGTTCGGTTAAGCCGTGGTTGTCAAGCACCTTCAAAGGTATTAATTTAGGCTTTGTTTCGTTCCATCCTTTTGTTATGCAAACCCAGCGAATCACCACCTTAGGTCAGTTTATTATCGAGCGCCAGGCCGAATTTCCTTATTCCAAAGGACAATTATCCCGCTTACTTCGGGATATTGGAATTGCCTCCAAAATTGTTAACCGTGAGGTGAATAAGGCTGGTTTGGTGAATATTCTGGGTGATACGGGGGAAACGAACGTGCAAGGCGAAAAAGTCAAGAAATTGGACCTCTTTGCCAACGAACAATTCAAAGCGGCCCTGCAAGCCGGCGGAGAATGTTGTGTTTTTGCATCCGAAGAAGATGACGATATCACCACCATCGATGGCGCCGTTTCTGCGGATGCCAAATACGCCGTTTTGATGGATCCTCTGGATGGTTCGTCCAACATTGATGTGAATGTATCGGTGGGAACTATTTTTTCGATTTATCGCCGTATCTCCAAAGAAGGCCCCGGACTTTTGAGCGATTGCCTCCAAAAGGGAATGCACCAAGTGGCCGCAGGGTATGTGGTTTACGGTTCTTCCACCATGCTGGTTTATACCACCGGGCACGGGGTTAATGGATTTACCCTGGACCCTTCGATAGGGGAGTTTTGCTTATCCCATCCCGATATGCGAATACCGGAACAAGGAAAAATCTATTCCGTGAACGAAGGCAACTATATCCATTTTCCACAGGGCATTAAACAATACATCAAGTACTGTCAGGCCTACGATGAAACCACTTCCAGGCCCTACAATTCACGTTATATCGGGTCCATGGTGGCAGATTTTCATCGAAATCTTCTCAAAGGCGGGGTATTCATCTATCCTGCGACCGGTAAAGCGCCTAAAGGAAAGTTACGATTGGGGTACGAATGCAACCCCATGGCTTTCTTAGCGGAGCAGGCCGGGGGAAAAGCGAGCGACGGCAAAAACAGAATTCTGGAATTGGAGCCTACCGACCTTCACCAAAGAACCCCGGTTGTTTTGGGATCTCGGCTTATGGTCGAAAAGGTGGAGGCTTTTCTTAGGGAGTTTCCTGATCCAGGGTCTTTTTGAGTTCCATCAAACCGGCTTTGAGGTTGCGTAGCCGTTCTTGGATGGTTAAGGTTTCCGCCCTGCCCTGTCCCTTATCCGAAAGGTGGGTTAAGGCCCCTTTGATGGTGAACTTCCGTTCTTTGAGTAAATGACGAATTTGACGGAGCAATTCCAGATCTTTCTCCGTGTACATCCGGTTACCCTTTCGGTTCTTTTTGGGTTGAAGCATAGGGAATTCGGTTTCCCAATAGCGCAACAAAGAAGGGTTGAGGTCCAAGGCTTCAGAAACCTCCCGAATGGAGTAATAAAGCTTGAGTGGTTGGTTGTTTTCCTGGTCCATTAGTCCAACGATTGGTTGGCACTCGAGGCTTTGGCAAGGAGCTCCTGGTGCTGTGCGGGGTTTAGGTCGTTAAATATAAAATAAACGGGGTCCAATTTGCGACCGTTTTTGTGAACTTCGTAATGCAAGTGGGGACCGGTACTTTTGCCCGTATTGCCAAGACGTGCAATGATTTGACCCCGCTTCACCTTTTGACCGGGTTTGACCTCAAAGCGTGAAAGGTGGGCGTACAAGGTTTGGTAACCGTAGCCGTGGTTGATGAGTACGTAATTACCGTAACCTCGGTCCATACGGACCAGTTCTTTGACCGTTCCATCACCGGTGGCATAAACGGGGCTGTGCATAGGGGCTGTAAAATCCAGGCCTTCGTGAAATTTGACGGTTTTGTAGATGGGATCGATCCGGTATCCAAAACCCGAAACCGGCTCACCCCGGAATCGACCGCTCATCGCCATGGGTTGGATGGCAGGCATAGCTTCCAGAAGGCGGTTTTTTTGACGGATAAGTTGGCTTAATTCCCCGTAGGATCGGGATTGTTCGAGTAGAGTCTTGCTCAAGGCTTCGGTTTTGAGGGCGGTCGTGGCCATCAAGGTACCGTACTGGTAGGTTGCCAGGTAGGAATAGGCGTTGATATCGGATTTTTGGGGGCCGGAAGGGCTCGTCAAGGGCTCGGCTTCAAAGATGACCCGGTAAATGTTGCGGTCTCGTTGCTCCAGGTCGGCAACCACCTGACGCATCAGGTCCAAACGCCGGTTCAAATCTTGGTAACGGAGCTCCATTTCGGAGAGTTCTTCTTGGAGCTTTTTTTCTTTGGGGGAGTCCAAAAAGGTGTAAGCCAACGAAATAACAAGCACCGAAGACACCACGGCGGCCGAAAAATAACCCACCAAAACAAGGAGACGCTTGTGCCAGGGTTGACGAACCTGTTCAAAGACCAGTTTGACCGGATTGAATTCGTAACGCAGACGAGCCATTTGCCCAAAATTAAGTAATTTCGGGCCTTAACACGAACGGATCCCATGGGTATGAAGGCCGCACAAGTCAGACAGGTTTTTTTGGATTTTTTTGCTTCCAAAGGGCATCATATTGCAGCACCGGCCTCCTTGCTGGTTCAGGGTGATCCGACCCTCTTGTTCACCAACGCCGGCATGAATCCGTTCAAGGATTTGTTTTTGGGGAACAGAACCCCGGACCACCGACGGGTCGCCGATACCCAACCTTGTCTGCGGGTTTCGGGTAAGCACAACGATTTGGAGGACGTCGGCAAGGATACCTACCATCATACCCTCTTTGAGATGCTTGGAAACTGGTCTTTTGGGGACTATTTCAAAGAAGAAGCCATCGCCTGGGCTTGGGAATTGTTAACCGGTCCCTACGGCTTGGCCAAGGATAGGCTTTACGTCACCTATTTTGAAGGAGATGCCTCGGAGGGTTTGGAACCCGACCAGGAAGCCCGAGATTTTTGGATGCGCTGGATAGCCGAGGACCGAATTCTGCGTGGCAACAAAAAAGATAATTTTTGGGAAATGGGCGATACCGGTCCCTGTGGTCCTTGTTCCGAAATCCACGTGGATTTGAGGTCCGAGGAAGAGCGAAGGGCCGTGGATGCACGCACCTTGGTGAACCGGGATCACCCTCAGGTCATCGAATTGTGGAACCTGGTCTTTATGCAGTACCAACGCCTTGCGGATGGACGATTGCAGCCCTTGCCAGCCCGTCACGTGGATACCGGAATGGGTTTTGAACGTTTGTGCCGCGCCGTGGTCGGCGCCTCCAGCAACTACGATACCGATGTTTTTGGTCCGTTGATTCAGCAGATTGAAGTCTGCTCGGGCATGCGTTACGGTTCAGGCAACGAAGCCGTTGATATTGCAATGCGTGTTGTGGCCGACCATATGCGAGCCGTTTGTTTGGTGATTGCCGACGGTCAATTGCCTTCCAACGCCAAAGCCGGTTATGTCTGTCGGCGCATCCTTCGTCGGGCCATTCGTTACGGTTATACCTACCTGGGATTTGAAGCTCCCACCCTTTACCGTTTGGTGGATGCGGTGGTCTCCAGTCTTGGCGGTGTTCTGCCGCAATTGATTCGCGAAAAGACCCTCATCGAGCAGACCCTTCAGGCGGAGGAGACCAATTTTTTGAGGACTTTGGCCAAGGGACTCCAAAGGATGGATCATTGGATGTCCGAAAATTCGTTAAGGTCAGGTGCAGCCATGGATGGAGATACCGCCTTTGAGCTATTTGATACGTACGGTTTCCCGCCGGACCTGATTGCCCTGGTTTTGACCGAAAAGGGATACCGCATGGATCATCAAGGTTTTGACAAGGCCATGCAGGTCCAAAAGGAGCGTTCCCGTTCCGCCACCCGTTTGGTGACCGGCGATTGGGAATGGATGAATTGGACGGCCGGCGATACATCCTTGGAAACCCAATTTGTCGGTTACGACCACCTGGAATGCAAGAGCCGAATTCTCCGTCAAAGAACCGTTCAAAGTGGGGATTCCGAACAGGCCCAGTTGGTCCTCGAACAGACTCCGTTTTACGCGGAATCCGGTGGTCAGGTGGGGGATACCGGCTACCTGGAATCCCCGGATGGTGAAATCGTTGAAGTTTTGGACGTCTTCAAAGAAAATCATGTTTGGATTCATCGGGTGAATCGTTGGCCCGCCAATCCGGAACAGACGTTTCGTGCGGTGGTGGATGCTTCCAGAAGATCCAGCACGAGCGCCCATCATAGCGCCACTCATCTTCTGCACACGGCATTACGTAAGCATTTGGGCAACCACGTCCAACAAAAAGGCTCCTTGGTTTCGCCGCATCAATTGCGCTTCGACTTTGCCCATACAGGTCGTGTTACAGAACAACAAATACATGCCATTGTCGGGGAGGTCAATAGGGCTGTTCGTCAGGCTATGCCTTTGGTGGAATCCCGTGATGTTCCTATCCAACAAGCCATGGACGAAGGGGCAACGGCCTTGTTTGGCGAAAAATACGGGGATCGCGTCCGGGTGATTTCCTTTGGAGGAACCTATTCAATGGAGTTGTGTGGGGGGACCCATGTGGCGCATACCGGTCAAATTGGTTTTTTTCGGGTAATTTCCGAATCGGCTGTCGCATCGGGTATTCGGCGAATCGAAGCGGTATGCGGGGCTCATGCCGAGGCTTGGGTCGAAGAACGATTGCAGCTGTTGGATAAGGTCAAGGTTTTGTTCAAAAACCCGGTAGACCTTTGGGCGCAAGCTTCTAAGAACCTCGAGGAATTGGCCCAACTTCGCAAAAAAATGGATGAATGGGAGCAAAGGAGGGTGGACAACTTGGTCCAAGAAGCCCAAAAGGAGTTTGAAGCGCATCCATCCGGTTCACCCTTTTTGGTGAAAATCTATGATTTACGCCATGCCGATTCCCTCAAATCCATGGCAACCAAATTGCGGAGCTACGACCCCAAAGCGATCGTTGTCTTGGGTTCCCTCATGGATGGTCGATTTCATGTGGCCCTGGCTTGCGGCGAAGCCTTGAGTCCAAGCCTGAATGCTGGTCACGCCCTGCGTGCTTTGTTAGGGACCCTGGGTGGTCAAGGTGGGGGTCAGGCCCATTTGGCCATGGGTAGTGCCGAATGGCCTACGTCCAAGGGTTTACCTCAGACAGAAACTTTAAAATCAGCCTTTGAACAGGCTTTGCTTAGTCTATCCTAGCATTTCCAATACCCCATGAACACGGAAGTTATAACCAAATATGAATTGATCGTGGGCTTGGAGGTCCATGTGCAATTAAATACCCAATCCAAAGCTTTTTGCGGCGATAGTACCGAATTTGGAGCCTTGCCCAATACATTGTTATCACCAATTTCGATGGGTCATCCCGGAACCCTTCCTCGGTTTAACCGACAGGTTTTGGAATACGGGATATTGTTGGGATTGGCGATGAATTGTCGTATCCGAGAATACAACGAATTTGCACGGAAGAACTACTTCTATGCTGACCTCCCCAAGGGATACCAAATAACCCAACATTTGACGCCCTTGGCCTACGAGGGTTACTTGGATTTGGAAACCGAAACGGGTTTGCGAAGGGTGGGAATTACCCGCATACACATGGAAGAAGACGCTGGCAAAAGCATACACGACCAGGACCCTCTGGATACCTTAGTGGACTTGAACCGCTGCGGAGTTCCCTTGTTGGAGATTGTGTCCGAACCGGATATCCGAAGTGCTCGAGAGGCCTACCTTTATTTGCAAGAAATCCGTCGCTTGGTTCGCTACCTGGAGGTCTGCGATGGAAACATGGAGGAAGGTTCACTCCGTTGCGATGCCAATATTTCCATTAGACCTCACGGATCCAGCGAGTTTGGGGCCAAGGTTGAGGTCAAAAACATGAATTCGATGCGCCACGTTCAAAAAGCCATCGAATACGAGTACCAAAGACAATGCGAAGCGATCGAAATGGGGGAGCGCATCGTGTCCGAAACGCGCTCTTTTGACCCTCAGGCCCAAAACACCTTTGCCTTGCGTTCCAAGGAGGCTGCCAATGATTATCGTTATTTTCCCGAACCGGATTTACCACCAATCCGGGTAACCCAAGAAGAAGTTGATCGCATCAAGGCAAGTATGCCCCCGTTGCCGGCTGAGTTAACGGCTCGATTGACCAACGAAATGGGACTCAGTTCTTACGATGCCGGTGTGCTTTGCGATCAAAAGGATTTGGCGCTTTGGTTCTTGACCCTCCTATCAGACACTCCCCATACCAAGCAAGCTGCTAATTGGACCATGGGGCCTGTTAAAAGCTGGCTGAATGCTAAGGCCTTGTCTGTTGTTGATCTTCCAATTTCCGCGGCTTCACTTGCTCAGCTCATCAACGCAGTCCAAGATGAAAAACTAACCCATCACCAAGCCGTCCAGCAGGTTTGGCCAGCTTGGTTGGAGCAACCGGAAAGCCGCTTGGAGGATTTGCTCAAGGACCTGGGTTTGGGTGAACCGACCCAGGATGACAATTTGCCTTCCGTGGTGCAAGAGGTTCTGGCGGCCTACCCTGCCAAGGTGCAGGAATACCGTGACGGCAAAAAGGGTCTTTTGGCTTTGTTTATGGGGGAAATCATGAAAAGAACAGGAGGAAAGGCCCAACCGGCCAAAGCTTCGGCTATGCTTAAAGAGGCCCTGGAAGCTTTTTAGGGGCGGTTTAACTTAATATGGACTTAACACGGTAGGCGTTATTTGATATATTCCTTCGTGGTGAAATAAGCCCTACAACCATGTCAACCTCCGGTCCCTCCAAATTAACCAAAATTCTGGTCGTGGACGATGAGCCCGATATTTTGGAGATCATTTCGTACAACCTTTCCAAAGAGGGTTATTCGGTCAAGACGGCCGAAAACGGCCTGGATGCCCTCAAAGTCGCCAAGGATTTTATCCCCGATTTGGTTTTGCTTGATGTTATGATGCCCAAAATGGACGGCATGGAAACCTGTAAACAACTTCGACAGATTCCTGCCCTCAAATCTTGTTTTGTCCTGTTCTTGACGGCCAGGGAAGAGGAATTTGTTGAAGTACTTTCCTTTCAGGCAGGGGCGGATGACTTTTTGACGAAGCCGATTAAGCCAAGGGCCTTGTTGAGTCGTATTGAAGCCATCTTACGTCGCGCTCAAAGCGAATCAACCCACGAGGTCTTGCACCGTTTGCAAGTAGGTGATTTGGTCATTGATCGTGAAGCCTACCGGGTGACGCAGGCGGGTCAAACCGTGCCTTTGGCACGAAAAGAATTTGAATTGCTTTTTCTGCTGGCTTCCAAACCGGGGAAGGTATTTACCAGGGACCAAATTTTGGAGCAAATTTGGGGTTCCGATGTGGTGGTTATAAACCGAACGATCGATGTTCATATCCGCAAGCTCCGCGAAAAGCTGGGTGATGCCTACATTAGCACGATTAAAGGTGTAGGCTATAAATTCGAGATTGAGTAAGAAATTTTCACCGGGGCAGGTAGCAAGCCTGGTTTCGGTCCTTTCCTCGTTGGGTATTGCCCTAGCGTCTTGGTTCTTGGGCCTTTCTCAAGGAAAATCCATACTGTTGGTTTTGGTGACCGCCCTAACGGTGGGATGGTTGACCTGGTTTTTTGTTCGTCGTTTTGTTTTGGGGCAAGTCCATCGCATCTTGGATTCCGTTCAACTAACCAAATTGTCCTTAGAGCACGATTTTGGCCATGTATCGTTTTCGGATCCCTTGGCTCAGGCCGAAGAAGTCGTCACCAGGTGGACCAAAGAACAGAGCCTCAAACGAGACGAGCAGGAAAAACTGGAACGCTACCGTAAAGAGTTTTTGGGAAACGTATCCCATGAGCTCAAAACGCCTATTTTCAATATCCAGGGTTATATCCACACCCTTCTGGATGGGGCCATGGACGACCCGGCCATCAACTTCAGCTTTCTTCAAAAGGCTGCACGTTCGGCTGATCGTATGGAAGCCTTGGTCAAAGATTTGTTGACCATCAGTGAATTAGAATCCGGTACCGTTCGCATGGAATGGGAGGATTTTGATTTGCATGAATTGTTGCAGGATGTTTTTGATTCGGTGGATCATAAAGCCAAAAGCCGGGGGATTCAAATCGAAATCCAGGCCGGTTGTCAACCTCCATTCGGTGTTCGGGCCGATCGAAAAAAAATCAGGCAGGTCTTGGTCAATTTGCTTTCAAATTCGATTCACTACGGAAACGATAATGGCCTAACCCAGGTTGGAGTTTTTGATATGGGGCAACAATTCCTGGTAGAAATTTCAGACAACGGCATGGGCATCGAGCCGGAGCATGTTCCCCGTCTTTTTGAACGTTTTTATCGGGTGGATAAGGGGCGTTCACGTTCCGAGGGAGGTACGGGTCTGGGTTTAGCGATTGTCAAGCATATGCTGGATGTCCATGGTAAGACTATTCATGTGCGGTCTACGCCCGGTTTGGGGTCCACATTTGGCTTTACCTTGAACAAGGCCCAGACCTAGAACAAGGGCTTAACTTTGCGCCATGAAGAGGCCCTCCTTTGAGGATATGATCTTGTGGCAAAAGGACGATGTGTTGGCGGTGAATAAACCGCCCTTGGTTGCCTCGCTGGATGAGCGTATTCCCGGTTCTGCCAGTCTACTTCGAATGGCCAAGGCATGGAATCCTGCTCTAACGCCTTGCCATCGCTTGGACAAGGAAACCTCCGGCGTGATGCTGTTTGCGGCCTCCGAACAAGCTTACCGCTCGGTGGCCATTGCTTTTGAAAAAAGACAAGTGACCAAGGTTTATCACGCGATCGTCGGCGGTATTCACCGATTTGATCAGCAGGCCATCGACTTGCCTTTGGGTCAGGGCAGGGACGGCAGTGTTCGGGTCGATTTCCGGGACGGTAAATCGGCCTTGACCTATGTGCATAGTCTGGCCTACTTTAGGCATTTTACCTTGCTCGAATGTCGTCCGGTTACCGGGCGTACCCACCAAATACGGGTACACCTGGCTTCGCAAAATTGCCACATCGTGGCAGACCAGGTTTATGGCGGTGAATATCCTTTGTTATCGGACATCAAAGGGCGCAAATACCGTATGTCCAAGGACCAAGAATTGGAAACCCCGATGATGCGTCGCTTAGCCTTGCATGCTTATGCGGTAAGCATTGAGAGTCCGGAACTTCATATACCGGCCATCGAGGCGCCTTATCCCCGTGATTTTGAGGTATTGTTACGGTTATTGCGGAAATTCGATTCCTGATCTGGGGTTCTAGGAGCCGCCTTAGAATCGTTTTCTTTGCGGGATTGTTTGAGTAGCCTCAAGCGGGCTTCTGCCTGCAACAGCTGAGCCTTCAGCCCTTGGATTTTCTTTTCAACTTCCAATTTCATGAGGTCAGCGTTCTTGGAACGCCCAAAGAACCCTAAATTATTTTCCAACAAGTCAATTTCTTTGCGTAAGTCGTTGACTTTGTATTGAATTTGGGTCAGTTCACGGCCCATTTCTTTCTCCCCGCCGGGGTTCTGGACCATTTTGTCCAAGCGCTGTTGGTACTGGGCTTCGCGTTGGGCTTCGCGGTTAACCTTGAGCTGGTCAAACCAAGCGTTGGTCAAGGTACGGAATTGCTGCTGCAACGCTTCCTTGCGGTTCATCGGGACGAACCCGATTTCGCCCCAATTTTTTTGGATTTGCATCAGATAGGCCAAATCGTCTGCAGGGTTTCCGGCGCTTTGATAGGCCGTTAGTTCCGCAATGATGGCTTCTTTCTTTTGGAGGTTTTCGTTTTGCTTGGATTTTTCTTCGGCAAAAAACTCATTTTTGCGGGTAAAGAAGGCATCACAGGCTGTACGAAACCGTTGCCAATACTTATCGGATAATTTGCGGGGCAGAGCAGGCGCCTCTTTCCATGCTTTTTGGAGATTCATCAAGGCGATGGTGCCGTTCTTCCAATCCTCGGAATCTTGCCATGATTCGGCTTCTTTGCACCAGTTTTCACGTTGTTGAGCCGCAACCTGATTTTCGGCTTTGATGGCTTTGAAATGCTGAAGTCGAGCCGAATAAAAGGCGTCAAGGCCGCTCTTGAAGCGTTTCCAAATCCCTTCTTGCTGATCTTTGGCTACCGGGCCGGTGGCACGCCAATCTTGTTGGAGTAAGTCAATTGTGGCCGATAAAGTATTCCAATTGGGTTTGGAGTCTCCCAGGGTTTGTACCAAAATCTCCAAATTTTCGCAGAGTTTGGTTTTGACTTCCAAGTTTTGGGAACGGATTTTGTCCAATTCTTCGAACTTACCCCGGCGGCTTTGAAAGATTCGGTCCGAAACGTTTTTGAATCGATTCCATAAATCGTCGGATTGTTGCCGAGGTACCGGTCCGATTGCTTTCCATTGTTCATGCAATTGGGAAAGCTTGACACCGGCTTGAAGGATATCGGATTCCAGCAACAAACGTTCGGCCTGTTCGCAGAGGGTTGTTTTGAGCTCAAAGTTCCGTGAAAGGTCCAATTCTTTGAGCTCTCTGTTGATTCTCAGATTGTTATAGAATTGGTCGTGCAGCCAGTGGTAGCGATTCCATAATTCCTGTTTTTGTTCTGCAGGTACGGGACCGCATTCTTTCCAACGGTTCTGGAGATCCTTGAGCTGTTCGTTGAGGCCAATTTTTCCTTGTTCCTCTTGTTCGACAATTTGTTGCAATTCCTCCAGCATAGCCTTTTTGAGCGCGAGATTGGCCTGCATTCTGGCCTCCTTCTCTTGCTTTTCTTGGTGCCTGCGGTTCTGGTACCGTTGCCACAAATCCTGGTACAAAAGAAAGAGTGGGGAATGGGCAACCGGCGTATGGTCCCGGTCGCCTTCTAGGCTTTCAAGTTCTTGTTGGGCTTTGATCTTTTGAAACCAATGGTCAATTTGGGTTTTGATGGAGCGAATTTTGGGATGTTCGCCCTCCAAGCTTGATTTTTTGATAGCATCACCGAAATGGGTCAGCAGGGTCTCCAAATCCATGGTGTGGTAAGCCGGCATTTCCTGCTCATTGATCGGCGTGAGAAGTTCATCCTCGTCTTCGGAGGTCATTTCGCTCAGTGAAGGTTGCACAGGGGGTGTAGGCTCCTCCGCGGCCGTTGTTTGTTCCAAGACGGCGGGTTGCTCGTCGATGGCATGCTCGTCGATGGGGGTGGGGGTATCAACTTCCGGAGTTGCCTCGTTCATCGAAATTTCACCCAAGTTTTCGGGTTGCTGAATTTCAGGTTCCAATTCGTTCATCCTAGCCTGTTTGTACTTTAGGGACTGCAAAATAAGGAAGTTCAGGGCTCAAATTTCTTAAGTCATTCTTCCTCCTAAAAGGAATGAACCAAAATCAATACCAACTGGTGGAGTGTCCCAGGGATGCGATGCAAGGTCTGCGGCATTGGGTGCCTACCGATCTAAAAATCAGCTATTTACAACTCCTTATGGGGGTAGGTTTTGAGGTTTTGGATGCCGGTTCTATGGTTTCCCCCAAAGCGGTACCTCAAATGAAGGATACCGCTGAAGTTTTGGATGCCTTGGACCTGGGTAATTCCAGGACCCGACTATCCGTCGTTGTGGCCAACGATTCGGGGCTTCAGCAGGCTTTGGACCACAAGGCTGTCTCTATCGTTGGTTACCCATTTTCGGTGAGCGAAACGTTTCAAACCCGAAATACCCGAAAATCCTGCGAGGAGGCTTACCGAATGATTGCCCCATGGTCCGAAGCCGTTGATCGCAGTGGTCGTGAGCTCTGGGTTTATTTGTCCATGGGGTTCGGTAATCCGTATGGAGATTCCTATTCCGAGCAAATTGTCCTGGATTGGATACAACGTTTGGTGGATCATGGCATTCGAAATTTTTCGTTGAGCGATACGGTAGGCATGGCCTTGCCCTCTGAAATTGAATCCCTTTACGCCTCGGTAGTCCGAGCATTTCCGGATTTAAAACTCAGCCTGCATCTGCACGCGCATCCGTCCAAAGTGGAGTCCAAAATCCTGGCGGCTTTGGACAGCGGCTGTCATCGTTTGGAGGGTGCCTTGTTGGGTTACGGTGGCTGCCCATTTGCCGAAGATGATTTGGTAGGTAATGTTCCTACCGAATGGTGGATTAGGGCTTTGACCCAGCGTGGTACGGCAACAGGAATACAAATGGAGGTCTTGCATAAGGCGCAATGGATGGCCTCGGACCTTTTTTCGCGGTATCGCTAAAACATGAAATCAACCAGGCGTTGCCATTCGGGTTCCTCAAGGGAAAAGTAGTTACCTGAGGCCCGGTGTAGGGCAAGGTCGGCCACCAAAGGTGCTTTTTCTTGGGGGGATATTCCGAGCTGGCTTAACCGGGTAGGGGTGCCTATGGATTCAAAAAAGTCTTCAAGCATCCCCAAGAATGGAATTTCGGGATGTCCTTTACCGGCTGTGGCCAAACGTACCCTTGGGTCGGGGTGATTGCTGCGCCATCCCGTGCAGGCATCTTCAAGGGCCTCCAATTTGGCGCGAATTTGAGGTGCAAAAAGTTGAATCCAGGCGGGATAAACCACCGATAAACCGGCACCGTGAGGAACATCGTAACGGGCGCTCAGCACGTGTTCTACGGCGTGGACGCCAAAATCACCCCTGCGTTTTCCAGCGATAAGGGTGCCGTTAAGAGCAACGGTCGATAACCACAAAACCTGGGCCCTGGCTTCGATATCTTGACCATCATGAACGGCCCGCGATCCGTAGATCATGGCTTGACGCAGAACTTGCAAGGCAAAAGCATCCGATAAGGGGGAATCATCCGGAGAAAAATACTGTTCCAGGGCATGGGCCATGAGATCGGCAACCCCATAGGCGGTATAATCCGCGGGTACGGTGGTCGTCAAAAGTGGGTCGAGGTAGGAAATTTTGGGGAAAAGGAGTTCGTTACCCCAACCTCGTTTTTGACCGGTTGCGTTGTTCTGAAGAACGGTAGCCCGGTTCATTTCGGTGCCGGTCGCCGCCAGCGTTAGGACAACAAACAAGGGTAAAGCACGTGTAGGCTTGGGGGCACCCCCGGCGTAAAAATCCCAAACGGAATGGTCGGCATAGTACCCAGCGGCAACCGCTTTGGCCGTATCAATGACTGAGCCGCCCCCAACGGCCAAGAGTGCTGTGGCCTTCATGGACCGGGCTTGTTCAACGGCACGATCAGCATCCTCAAAAATTGGATTGGAACGGATTCCTTCAAAAACTTCAGTCTGTAGGCCCTTTTCGTGCAGTTGCGAACGAAGGCGTTCCAACAAACCACTTCGTTTAACGGATCCTTTTCCAATGAGAATTAATAGATTGGTTATGCCGTATTCCTGCAAATCGGCAGCCAGGGATTCCGTGACTCCTTCCCCAAATTTGAGCCGAACGGGATTGTAAACCACAAAACTTTCCATACCTAGAGCGTGTTAATTTCACACAAATAACGGGGGCGCATTGCGGTAAAGGTGACGAGTTCCTGTAAATTTTAGCATGAATAATTCAGTCCCTTACAACTGGCCATGGCCCAAAGTTATCTTGTTTTTGGTCTTGGGTTTTGTGTTTTTGACCCATGCCTTATTAGCTGAATTTATTGGGGTTAAGATATTCTCGTTCAACGATTGGATGGGCTGGAATCTCCAGGGCCCCCTGGGCGAATTGAACTTGACGGCAGGGGTTTTGTTATGGCCTGTGGTCTTTGTCATGACCGACCTCATTAACGAATATTACGGTCACAAAGTGGTGGTATGGTTCAGCTCCCTCGCCGCAATCTGCATTTCGTATTCCTTTGTGATCATCTACGGCAGTTTGGCCTTGCCTCCTGCTGAGTTTTGGCGGACTTCGGGCCTGGCCCGAGGTGTAACGGATTATCAGGTGGCTTACAGTGCCGTTTTTGGACAAGGTTTATGGATCATACTGGGATCGGTTACGGCTTTTTTATTGGGTCAGGTGGTGGATGTCTGGGTCTTTCAGCGAATCAAAAAAGCAACGGGTGAGGGTAAACTTTGGCTGAGGGCAACGGGATCTACCATGGTATCCCAAGGGATTGATTCGTTTTTGGTTTTGTACATTGCTTTTTATTGGGGTGCCGATTGGCCCTTAGAAAGGGTCCTATCCGTGGCACTTTTGAATTATCTATTCAAGTGGTTCGCTGCTTTGTTGATGACACCTTTGCTTTATTTCGTCCATCATCGAATCGAGTCCTTCTTGGGACCTGCCTTGGCCTTGCAAATGCGTACCGCGGCGCATCGTTCAGAAAAGCCCAATAAAGGGTAAATTTGCAACCATTCGTTTTAGGCCCCCGTCTAACCCCCTTTTATGCCAATATTTCCATCCCGTTGGACCTCCCTTAGCACCAAATGGCCCGCCGTTGCCCTCGTGCTGATCGTGGTGTTATTTAGAATTTTACCCCATCCGGTCAATTTTGCCCCGACCCTGGCCCTCGCCTGGAATCTGCACCGTTGGTCTTCGGTTTCGTCGAAGTTCACCCTGGGACTGGTTTTGTTTTTGTCCTGTTTGGGGGGTGACTGGGCTGTTAACAGCTTGCTCTACAGCATGGATTATGCCCAGAACTTGAACTATCTGGCTCAACCCGGTGTTTGGGTCCTGTACATGACCTACGGATTACTTTTTCTGATGGGGCCTCTAGCTAGCCGCCCCGGATTATCAGGAACCTTGGTGCGCGTGCCTTTGGCTTCCTTACTCTTCTTTCTTGTTTCCAACTCCTCGGTTTGGCTGTGGAGTGGTATGTATCCAACCAATCTTGGGGGATGGGTTTCGGCTTTGGTAGCCGGATTGCCCTTTTTGCCCATGGCTTTGGTGGGCGATATTTGCTACACGGCGCTATTTCATCGCCTTAGCCCAAAAGCTTACCCTTCTGCAGTCGAAACCTCGAAGGTCTCCTCGTAGTCGTCCTAAGAAAGACTTCGCTTGGCCTTCAGGCGCTGATCCAGTTTGTTCAGGAACTCCTCGGTATAGAGGTAATGCTCCCCGTGCCGGACCTTATTGCCATGGATGCAAACCGCCAGGTCCTTGGTCATTTCACCGGCTTCAACAGCTTCGATGCAAACCGATTCCAATTGTTGGCAAAAAATCGCAAGTTCCTGATTACCATCAATTTTGGCCCTAAATTCTAAACCTCTAGTCCAAGCAAAAATGGAGGCAATGGGGTTGGTGGAGGTGGGTCGACCCTGCTGGTGTTCTCTGTAATGCCGGGTGACCGTTCCGTGCGCAGCTTCGGCTTCCATGGTAAGTCCGTCCGGAGTGATCAAGGTGGAGGTCATCAAACCGAGGGATCCAAAACCCTGGGCCACCGTATCGGATTGAACATCCCCGTCGTAATTCTTGCAGGCCCAAACAAATTCGCCGTGCCACTTAAGGGCTGAGGCTACCATGTCGTCGATAAGTCGATGTTCGTAAACGGTGCCCTGGGCATCCATTTGGGCTTTGAATTCTGATTGGTAGATTTCTTCGAAGATGTCCTTGAATCGACCGTCGTATTGTTTGAGGATGGTGTTCTTGGTAGAGAGGTAAAGGGGCCAACCTTTGAGCAAGGCCTGGTTAAAACAAGCCCTTGCAAATCCACGGATGGACTCATCGGTATTGTACATGGCCAAGGCCACGCCATCGCCCTGGTATTGATAAACTTCCCATTCCTTGACCGTGCCGTCGTTGCCTTCAAATCGCATGGTTAATTTCCCTTGACCTTTAATTACCACGTCGGTAGCCCGGTATTGATCCCCAAAGGCATGGCGACCTATGCAGATGGGCGCGGTCCAGTTGGGAACCAGCCTGGGTATGTTTTGGATGACAATAGGCTCCCTGAAAACGGTTCCGTCCAAGAGGTTACGAATGGTGCCGTTGGGGGATTTCCACATTTTTTTGAGTCCAAATTCCTGAACTCGGGCCTCGTCCGGGGTTATGGTAGCGCATTTTATGCCAACCCGGTGCTTAAGTATGGCCTTGGCGGCATCCACGGTGATTTGGTCATCGGTGGCGTCACGGGATTCCATGCCCAAATCGTAGTATTCGATTTTTAAATCCAAATAAGGTAGGATGAGTTTGTTCTTGATTTCGGCCCAGATGACCCGGGTCATTTCGTCTCCGTCCAATTCAACAACGGGGTTCGCAACGGGGATTTTGGTATTCGACATGGATAGGTGGATTGAATTTAGATTAATCAAAAAAGGGGCAGTTAAGAAATTGGAAAAAGAATCGACCAGTTCAAATAAGAATGCGAAAATAATTCAATGACTTCGCTTAGGTCTCTTCACCAAAATCTTTATTAAAGTGATAGGATAAGGTGGAAATAGCTAGCCTTTTGGCCTACATTAGAGTCATAAAAATTAATAAAACATGAATTTTAGATGTGTTCAACAGGAATTACTATGCCGAGGAATGGCCGTCTTTTTCATTTTGGTGGGTGTGTCGGCTAACCTTAAAGCTCAGACCCTTTGTTTGCCAACGGTTCAAACGACCAATGCTTCCAATGTCGGATCGGATTCGGCCATTTTAGGGGGTGTTGTATTGAATGATGGAGGTCATTCGGTCGTATTGCGAGGGGTTTGCTATGGAACATCACCCAACCCCAACATGGGGCAGGAAAGAACGGAGAACGGTTCCGGTACAGGGACCTTTACGTCAACCTTGCGAAATTTAACGGGAGGTACGGTTTATTACGCTCGTTCATATGCCAAAAATTCGTTGGGAGTTGTTGCCTATGGGAACCAGGTGATCTTTACCACGTCAGCCATGTCGAACTTTCAATGCGGAACATCTGTTGTTATGGATGTTGAAGGAACCTCTTATTCAACCGTACAGATCGGCACACAGTGTTGGATGCAAACTAATCTGAAAACCAGTTCATACAGGAACGGCGATCCCATCAATACAGGCCTTGGCAATACGGCATGGGGAACGGCTACCTCCGGTGCCTATTCCTTTGCCAACAATGACCCTGCCAACATATCCTTGTACGGTAAGTTGTATAACCAATATGCAGTTTTGGATCCAAGGGGTATTTGCCCAACAGGTTGGCATGTTCCGTCAACGGCGGATTGGTCAAGCCTTGTTACTTTTTTGGGAGGACCTTCCTTGGCGGGAGGCGCAATGAAAAGCACAAGGACACTACCCATTCCCGGTGGTTGGTTAGCACCCAACAGCGGAGCGACCAATTCCTCTGGCTTTTCTGCTTTGCCCGGTGGAATGCGTACGACCGGTGGAGGTTATTCAAGCCCGGGAATAGGTGGGAACTGGTGGCATTCCTCGATGTCGGGCTCCCAAGGCATGTACCTGTACCTCGATGCGACGACGCCATCGGTGGTGATGTCCTCTTTTACAAGTCAAGCCAACGGCTTTTCGGTTCGTTGTATTCAGGACTAAGTAATCCGGGGTTTAAGGATTGGCACGTCTTTCACCAATTTGCTGGCGCCACATGGCGTAATAGAGTCCGCCGGCCTTGACCAATTCATCGTGGGTCCCGGATTCGACCAAGTGCCCCTTTTCCATGACATGTATCCGATCGGCATGCATGACGGTACTCAACCGGTGGGCTACCAGTATAACTGTGTGATGACGCTGGGCGGAGAGATCCTGCAGGGTCTGGGTGATGCCTTCTTCGGTGATGGAATCCAGGGCGGAGGTGGCTTCGTCAAAGACCAGGAGGGAGGGGCGACGTAGCAAGGCCCGGGCGATGGACAGCCTTTGTTTCTCGCCCCCTGAAAGTTTGACTCCTCCTTCTCCAATGGGGGTCTCCAGTCCCAGCGGAGCCCGAGCCAGCAGACCTGTGCATGCGGCCTGCTCCATGGCCTTTAGGCAGGCCGCGTCATCGGCCTCCGGTGCCACAAAACGAAGGTTGTCGCCTATGGTACCCGCGAACAATTGGGTATCCTGGGCCACCAGACCGGTGGACAGGCGAAGGTCGTTGGGGTTGATTTCGGTAGAGGCTATCCCGTTGATGAGGATACGACCGCTGCGGGGTTGGTATAGCCCCAAGAGGAGTTTGATCAGCGTCGTTTTACCGCTGCCACTGGGTCCCACGAAGGCATAGGTTTTGCCCTGCTCCAGGTCCAGGCTTAGATTTTCGACGGCCGGTTGGGAAGCCGAACGGTGTCGGTAGGTCACCTCTTGGAATTGAACGGATTCAACGGGGCCCAACGGTCTTGCGTTTACGGGTTTTGGCTCCGGAGAGCTGGCCATGAGTTCTTCAAATCGACGCAATGAAATCTCGGTTTCACGGAAAACCTGCAAGACATTGCCCCATTCCTGGAGGGGATTGAAAATATAGAAGCTGTACATGAACAGCGAAAAGAACTGCCCCAAGGAAATTTTGTCTTTGAAAATCAGGTAGAGCATCATCAGAACGATGAGGTTTCGCATCAAATTCACAAAGGTGCCCTGGACAAAACTCAGACTTCGCATGTATTTGATTTTGGTCAATTCCAAATCCAAAATACGTTGGGTCACCCGCCTTAAACGGCTGTCTTCTTGGTTAATAAGCCCCAGGCTTTTGATAAGTTCGATGTTACGAAGAGATTCGGTGGTAGCCCCGGCCAATTCCGTGGTTTGGGTGACAATGCGCGATTGGACCGCTTTGATTTTGCGGCTCAAAAAGGAACTCAGAACACCCAGCAAGGGGATAGACAAAAAATAAACCGGGGCAATGACCCAGTAAACATTGAGCGCGTAGACCATTACAAAGACAATTCCGACCAAGGAGGTAAAAAGGACGTTGATGACCGCGGATACCAGTTTCTCGACATCAGACCGAACTTTTTGGAGAATCCCAAGGGTTTGGCCTGAACGGGCATCTTCAAAATCTTCGTAGGGTAGGCTAAGGGCATGGCGTAGGCCATCGCTGTACATGCGGGCGCCAACTTGTTGGGTAATCCGGTTAACCATGTAGTCCTGCAGGTTTTTGGCAATCCGGCTCACCATGGCGACCCCCAGCGCGGCCAGGACCAGGACCCCGGAGGCTTCAAAAAAATCCTGGTTCGTCCAGGACTGAAGTTTGCCCTCCTTGGCGGCGACCGCAATACGGTCGATGATTTTTTGAAGAATGTAGGGGTCCAGTAGGGAGAAAACCTGGTTCACCGCGGCCAGACCAAAGGTCAGAAGAACAGCAGGTCCGTAGGGTTTGAAATAGCCAACAAGGGTACGGTAGATCATGGGTTGCAAATTTCGGGTAAACCTTCGGCCCTGCCTGCAAGGAATGTACTTTTGTTCCGTGTTTTTCAAAACCATTGCGATAGGCCCCATTAAGGCCCTACTGCCGATCTTCGTTCTGGCAGGAGGATTGACGACTGCAGGCTATGCCCAAATGCGCAAGGCCGATTTTTTGTCGATAGGACTGCAGGCGGGTCAGGTCAAATACGAAGGTTTGCCCGTTAGCAACGGTGTAGGGCCACGACTGGAAGGTGATGCCCATATTGGTGGGCAATGGCATGCCAACGTGGGTCTCCAATACCTGGTATACCAGAATGCGAACGATCAGTTCAGTGCTGATTTTGGACTTAAGTACTTTGGCTACCGCATGTTGTACCTGCATCCTTATGTCGGCTACAACCGCATCATCACCCGACCTTACGCGGTCAAGCGGGGTTCTTTGGGGTTGGGCCTCGGTGGTGCCGTTCCTTTGCCCAAGCGGCATTTGAATTTTGAGGTGGTTTATGAAATCTTGCCCTTTTACCGTCCCGGGGTTCAGGTATGGGCCGGCCGATTCACTTTTCCCTTGTTTATGTCTTACCCCGATCCGGACGAAAAATACCGGTCTCGATAGACTCATTTTAACTCCTAAATAATTTTTCCATGGCCCTTCAGTGCGGTATTGTTGGACTTCCCAACGTCGGCAAGTCGACCCTTTTTAATTGCCTATCGAATGCCAGGGCCCAGGCAGCGAATTTCCCGTTTTGTACGATTGAGCCCAATGTTGGGACCATAACGGTTCCCGATCAACGGCTGAACCGCTTGGCCGAATTGGTCAAGCCCCAAAATCTGGTACCGAACACCCTCGAAATGGTGGACATTGCCGGCTTGGTTCAGGGCGCTAGCAAAGGGGAAGGCCTGGGTAACCAATTCCTAGCCAATATCCGTGAAACCCATGCCATCCTCCATGTTTTGCGTTGCTTTGACGACCCCAATATCGTCCATGTGCACGGCAGGGTCGATCCCCTAGCGGACAAAGAAATCATTGATACGGAATTGCAGCTCAAGGATTTGGACTCCATCGAAAAACGTCAGGCCCGCACCGAACGGGCGGCCAAAGCCGGGGACAAGGACGCCAAAGCCCTTTTGGAGGTATTGGTCAAGGTCAAAGCCGGATTGGAAAGGGGTGAATCGGTTAGGGCCCACGGGTTAACGCCCGAAGAGTTTGAACTGCTTCAAGACATGTTTCTCCTGACTTCCAAGCCGGTTCTCTACGTTTGCAATGTTGCCGCCGAAGATTTAGCCGCCGAAAACGCGATGGTCCAAAAGGTTCGTGCCATGGCAGCCTCCGAAGGCGCGGAGGTATTGGTGATTTGCGCCGCCTTGGAGTCTGAAATTGCAGAGCTGGAGTCCTTTGAAGACCGGCAAGAATTTCTGCGTGATGCGGGAATAGGCCAAAGCGGGGTGGAGCGTTTGCTTATGGCGGCTTACCAATTGCTCCGCTTGCAAACCTATTTTACGGCCGGCGAAAAGGAGGTCCGGGCATGGACCATACCCAAGGGCACCTTGGCCCCTCAGGCAGCCGGCGCCATTCATAGCGACTTCGAAAAAGGGTTTATTAAGGCCGAAGTGATTCATTACGAGGATTTCATCAAACTCGGTTCTTGGTCGGCCTGTCGCGAGGCCGGCAAGGTGGGTTTGGAAGGCAAAAACTACAT
Source organism: Bacteroidia bacterium (assembly GCA_049431025.1). Classification (GTDB taxonomy): domain Bacteria; phylum Bacteroidota; class Bacteroidia; order UBA7662; family UBA7662; genus SYHX01. The sequence goes on from JBMTCP010000002.1 coordinate 108,995, forward strand.
CGTTCAAGACGGGGATATCATGCTGTTTCGTTTTAATGTTTAAGGAATGAGCCAGGCCAATCCAAAACCCCATAACAACGTAATGGATCCCAACGGAGTGGGCCAAAAGGGGGATTTCCTTTTTGGTTTACCCTACACGGTGGAAGAATCCGAACTCGTCATTATTCCCGTCCCCTGGGACCTGACCGTTTCCTACGGGGACGGAACCCGCAAGGGACCGCAGGCAGTCCTGGATGCATCATCCCAATTGGATCTGGAGGATCCGATGATTCCTCAGGCCTGGACTCTGCCAAGAGCGATGTTACCCCTTGATTTACGTTGGCAGCAGCGTTCCAAATCCGAGCGTCGATGGGTTGAAACGTACCTCCGCTGGTTGGAGCATGGTCAGAATCCGGAGCACCGCGCCGAGATGGCGGACGGACTTCAAACCGCCAACGAAAAATGCGGGTACTTGCTGGATTGGGTCAAAAGCCAGGCCCGTCACTACCGGAATTTGGGAAAAACCGTTGCCGTTTTGGGTGGCGATCATTCCACGCCTTTGGGCCTAATGGAAGTCTTGGGGCAGGACCTGAACTCATTTGGTATCTTGCATATCGATGCGCATATGGACCTCCGTAATGCGTACGAAGGCTTTACGTATTCCCATGCTTCGGTGATGTTCAACGCCCTCAAAATCCCTTCCTTGAGTCGCTTGGTACAGGTCGGTATTCGGGACTATTGTCCGGCCGAAAAGGAATGCGCTGACCAAGACGATCGCGTTAAGGTTTGGACCGATCATGCCTTGGCATCGGCCATGTATCGAGGAACTCTTTGGCATGACTTGTGTTTGGAAATCGTCAAGGCCTTGCCGGAACAGGTTTATATCAGCTTTGATATCGATGGACTGCTGCCTTCTTATGCCCCTGGTACCGGGACCCCTGTGCCGGGTGGTTTGGAATACAACCAGGCCTTGCACCTGCTGGAAGTCCTTTACCAAAGCGGTCGTCGCATCGTGGGCTTTGACTTGGTGGAGGTGGCGCCTTCCAAAGGCGACCGTGAATGGAACGGTAATGTAGGCGCTCGCTTATTGTACCGTTTGAGTAACCTCTGCTTGGCCAGCAACCGTTCGTCTTTTACCCGAACCAAAGGACGTCAAGTGACCACCAACGCCAAAATTTCAACCCGAAAACCCAAAATATAAATTGTTATGAAAAGAACCATGATTATTGGAGCCGGTGGGGTAGGGGCCGTCGTAGCCCACAAATGCGCTGCCTTACCTGAGGTCTTTGGCGACCTGCTCTTGGCCTCCAGAACCCGCTCCAAATGCGATCGTATCGCGGCTGAAATAGGAAAAAGCCATGTGACGACCGCCGCGGTTGATGCCGATGAGGTGCCTCAGTTGGTCGCCCTGATGAAGGATTTCAAGCCCACCCTTTGCATCAACGTGGCCCTTCCTTACCAGGACCTGACCATCATGGAGGCCTGCCTCCAATGCGGGGTTCATTACCTGGATACCGCCAATTACGAGCCCAAGGACGTGGCCAAATTCGAATACCATTGGCAATGGGCTTACCACGATCGCTTTGCCGAGGCTGGACTGATGGCCTTGTTGGGATGCGGTTTTGATCCGGGTGTGACCGGAGTCTTCACAGCCTATGCCGCCAAGCATCACCTGGACGAGTTGCATTATTTGGATATTGTGGATTGCAATGCCGGGGACCATGGCAAAGCCTTTGCAACCAATTTTAACCCCGAAATCAATATCCGGGAAATCACCCAAAAGGGCCGCTATTTTGAAAACGGTCGTTGGGTCGAAACCGAACCGTTGAGTATTCATCAACCGATTGATTATCCTGGGGTTGGACCCAAAGATTCCTATCTTTTGTACCACGAAGAATTGGAATCGCTGGTTAAGAATTTTCCTACCCTGCGCCGGGCTCGTTTTTGGATGACCTTTGGTCAGCAATATCTAACGCATTTACGGGTTTTGGAAAATGTAGGGATGACCTCCATCGCTCCCATTCAATTTCAAGGTCAGTCCATTGTGCCGTTGGAATTTCTCAAAGCGGTTTTGCCGGAACCTTCCTCGCTGGGTGCGGGATACCAAGGGCAGACCTCGATTGGTTGCCATATCCGTGGTTTGAAAGATGGCCAACCCCGGCATTATTATGTTTGGAACAATTGCGATCACGCCGAGGTTTACCGTGAAATCGGGGCCCAGGCCGTGTCGTACACCACCGGGGTTCCAGCCATGATTGGAGCCAAAATGATGTTGGAAGGCACCTGGACCGGTCAAGGGGTATTTAATGTGGAGGAATTCAACCCGGATCCATTCATGAAAGATTTGGGTGTTTACGGCTTGCCTTGGCACGAAGTGGTGGATGGACCTTCGCCTTTCGACGATTACGGTTCTCATGCTTGACCTAAAGGTCTTAAGGGCCGTTCGGGACGATTACGATCCCAGGCGTTTGAATTGGGATACCATCCCTTCGCCGTGTTTTGTGATGGATGAGGATAGGTTGTGTTCCAACATGGCTTTTTATACCGAATTACAGCGCCAAATTCCTGTTCAATTCATCTTGGCCCTCAAGGGATTTTCGATGTTTGCGGTCTTTGACCGTATGAAGGAGGCCATCCACGGGACCACGGCTTCATCCTTGCATGAACTCCGCCTGGGCTCAACCCGTTTCGGTGGTTCCCAACACATCTTTATGCCGGCCTACCCTCCGGAGCAGGTGGCCGAGATTGCCGGCATGGCGGATCACGTTTCCTTTAATTCGGTATCGCAATTCTTGCAGCACGGGCCAACTTTTCGGAATTACCGGGCTGATATTCAATTGGGTTTGCGAATTAACCCGGGCTATTCCCCGGTTAGCACCGACCTGTACAACCCATGTGCCGCCGGCTCTCGTCTAGGTACTCGTTTACAAGATTTGGAGCGCGGTTACCAATCCCTGGAGCGGGCCGGTTTGGAACCGGTTTTTTTGCATTGCCATAACCTATGCGAGAGTGGGGCCGATGCCTTGGCCCAAACCTTAGCGATTCTGGCAAGGGATTTTGGGCCGTGGCTTCAGCGGGTACATTCCCTGAACCTGGGAGGTGGTCATCTGATGAGTCGTGAGGATTACGATTTGGAGCAAGCCGCCGAAGCCATCGCGGGCTTCAAGACTCAATTTCCTCACCTTCAACTAATTATGGAGCCAGGTTCGGCATTGGTTTGGGAAACAGGTTATTTTCGATCCAAGGTTTTGGACATCATGAATACCGAGGCTTTGCCCGTTGCTATTTTGGATAGCAGCATCACGGCCCACCTGCCCGATGTTCTGGAGATGCCCTACCAACCACGCCTATTGGGTGCAGCCATGGAGGCCACCTCCACCCATACCCATGCTTATCGTTTGGGTGGGCAGTCCTGTTTGGCGGGTGACCAGGTTGGAATTTACGCCTTTGAGCAACCACTCCGAACGGGCGATGACCTGGTTTTTATGGACATGATGCACTATACCATGGTCAAAACCAATACCTTCAACGGTATGGAATTACCTTCCATCGGCCTTTGGCGAAGCAACGGTGGCTTTGAATTAATTCGCCGCTTTGGCTACGAGGACTTTGAGTCCCGACTGTCTTAGAATTCGTAAGTAGGAACAACCTAATTCGGGACATCGTAGTCGATGACCAGGCGGTTGGAGAGGGGGCGACCAACGCACGTGAGGCAGGCTCCGGAGGCAATTTCGGAGGCACTGATGGCCTCCTGATCGCCGATAGACATTTCCCCGGAAATTTTCTTGGCACGGCACATCCCGCATACCCCCATGGTGCAGGCGTAGGGCAAATCGATGCCTTGTTCCAATGCAGTTTCCAGAATAAATCGCCCGGGTTCCACGGCGAACTCGTAAACCTTACCGTCCACTTTGAGGGTGACAACCGGTAGGGCCCCCGGGTCATCGTCCGTTGAACTAGGGGTAACAGGAGCTGAATTAGCGGTGGCCGAGGCCCCGCTTTGAAAAAAGAGTTCTTTGTGAATTCGTTCACCAGGTACGCCTTGGGCCTTGAGCCAGTGTTCGGAATCGTGGACCAAGCCCTCCGGCCCACAGAGGTAAAAGGAAGCGTGAGGATTCAAAATGTATTTGGACAGCACACTCTCATCCACCCGACCTGCATGCAAATCCCCTTGCAAGATTCCAGCACCATCTTGGTTGCGGCTCAGGCAATGGACCACTTGCAATCGTTGGGGATGCTGCTGCAATAATTGATTCAAAGCCTCACCAAAAATGACTTCTCGGGCACTTCGGCTACCGTAAATCAGTTGAATGCTAGGGGCTGACGTATGCCGCAAAGCCATCGATAACATCGAATACAAAGGAGTGATTCCTGAGCCGGCACCCACCAAGATCAAGTTAGGCAGGGATGGCTGTGCCGGGTCCAAAGCAAAATTCCCATAGGGGGGCAATACATCCAAGGTATCTCCTTCCTTGAGGTTATCCAAGAGATAATTGGACACCAATCCACCGGGTAAACGTTTGACGCAGACACCCAGCGAGGGCAAGAGCGCTGGATCCGTGAATATTGAATAGGAACGCCGGTAGCTTTGCCCACCGATGGAAACCATCAAGGTCAGGAATTGTCCTGGAACGAAGGAAGGTATCGCTTCGGTTTGGAAATAGATCAAAAGGGCGTCCGGGGTTTCCCGAACCAAGCGGTGAACTTGAAGATTGAGTTTTTCGGTCATGGGGTTTAGGAGTTGGTATGGACAGCCACAAAATCTCGGCGGCCGACCCAAACCATGCGTTGATTAATAAAATTGGCATCGCAAAAGGACGCTGTCCCAGCCGCGTTTCCACCTGTTCCATGAAAATCAGAGAAGGCCGCGTGCTGGTTGAGGTAAATAGGACCAATCAGGTTGAAAGAGACCGGAACAAAGGCCTGGGCCAATTCATTCGCCCATTGATCGCAAAGCTCTTTCTCGGTGCAATAGATTCCACAACTAAGGGCACCATGCGTTTGGATTTGTTCCAACATCAAACTCATGGCTCGGTCTGGCTTTTCGTAGGGAATTACAAAAGCGATTGGACCAAATTGTTCCGCCCCAAACCAATCCTTGCGGTCCGGGGTAGCCTCTATGAGCAAGGGGGAGCAGGATAGGGCGTGGGGGAATGCCTCGTGGGCTATCGCATCGGACCCCAAAAGAACCCGTTCACCAGCCTGATTTTGCATGGTTTTGATTCGCTCCAAGGTTTTGGAATTTTGGATCGTCGCCAAAACGCCGGGTCCCATTTGAGGATGGTCCTTAATTTTACCAAGGGCTTGACGGAGACCATCGACCAAATCCTGGTAGCTATGGTGTTGACCGTTCGCATCGGTGATGCCTTCGGTGGGTAGAAAAATATTCTGGGGTGCCGTGCACATTTGCCCTGCATACAATGAGATCGAAAAAGCCAGATTATCCCAAACGGCCTTGAGGTCAGGGGCTGAATGAACGAGAACGGCATTAACCCCAGCTTTCTCGGTAAAGATGGTTTTACCAAAAAGACTTTGGGCTTCCAACCATTGCCCAAATTCACTGTTGCCGGTATAATCGATGGTACGTACGTCCGGGTGGGTGGCCAATTCTTTGGTTAAGGGATGTGCTGTGCTGTCGCAGGCCAATTGGCAGAGTTCGGGGCTAAAGCCGTTTTCTTGTAACACCTTTTGGATAACCGCTGTGACAATCGCGATGGGGTAAACGGCTTTGGGATGAGGTTTGATCAAAACAGGATTACCGACCGCCAGGCTGGCGTATAAGCCAGGCAAGCTATTCCAGGTCGGGAAGGTGGAACAGCCAACCACCAACGCCACCCCTTTGCCCATAGGTTTCCAGGTTTTGTTTAATTCAACCGAAATCTTTCCCATGGGTTTGACCCAAGCCGATTGGCTCGTATAACGGGTTTGTTCTTGCCAAGCCATTGCGATACATTCCAAGGCCCGGTCCGCAGCATGAGGTCCGGAAGCTTGAAAGGACATCATGTAGGATTGTCCGGTGGTATGCATGGTTGCATGGGCGATTTCAGCGAAGTGATCACGTAGGCGCATCAAGGATTCAGCCAAAAGGGCGCAACGGAGTTCAGGTCCGGCTTGAACCCAGGAATTTCGCGCTTTTTGGGCTTTGGCTACGAGGGTTTTATCGGCAAAGACAGGGTATCGAATGCCCAAACCGCTTTGCAGGTACGGCGACACCTCTTCACCATCAAAACGCAGCGGTTGGTCCTGCAACAGCCGATCAAAGTCCTTGTTCAACGAGGCATGAAAGGCGGCCTCACCCTGCGCAGCGGCTTCCGCTGGATAGGCTTTGGGATTCTCAGGGAATGGGCTGTAGTAACGACGGTCGTGCAATGCAGCAACAGCTTCGTGCAAAAGCGGGCGGTGGGTTTCGATGAGGCTCATGGTTAGGTCTTGAATTCGGTAAAAATAGGTTAGTGCTTACCTTTACCGATAGCACTTAACCCCAACATTCGAGGACTATGAAAGGTTTTGAAACCTACTACGATAAGAAAGCCCAAAGCCTGCAAGGCGGTGGTACCGCCCGTGTCGAAGCTCAACACCGCAAGGGGAAATTGACAGCCCGTGAGCGCTTGGAAATTCTTTTGGATCCTGGATCTTTCGAAGAAATGGGAGGCTTGGTGACGCACCGTTGCCAGGACTTTGGTCTCGAAAAGGATGTTTATTTGGGTGATGGGGTCATTACCGGTTTGGGTACGGTGAATGGTCAACGACTGGCAGTCTTTTCCCAGGATTTTACGGTTCTTGGGGGGTCCCTTTCGGAAACCCATGCCGAGAAAATCGTTAAACTCATGGATATGGCCTTGCGAATCGGCGTACCTGTTGTTGGCCTTAACGATTCCGGGGGCGCCCGTATTCAGGAAGGGGTGACCTCGTTGGCGGGTTATGCGGATATCTTTTACCGCAACGTCAAGGCTTCAGGCCTGGTTCCGCAAATTTCAGTTATCATGGGCCCCTGCGCCGGTGGTGCCGTTTATTCGCCCGCCATTACGGATTGGATTTTTATGGTTGAACAGACGTCCTACATGTTTGTTACCGGCCCCCATGTGGTCAAGACAGTAACGCACGAAGACGTAAGTTCCGAAGAATTGGGAGGGGCCCATACCCATGCAACACGCTCGGGTATTGCTCACTTTACCTACCCCAACGAAGCCGAATGCCTCATGGGGGTTCGGCAACTTTTGTCCTATTTACCTCCCAATTGTGCCGTTCGTTCTGTCCGTGGTTCAGGCTGGCCTCAACCCACCGAGGCCGACCGCAGGCCGGCTTTGGATCGCCTCATTCCCGAAAGTTCCAACAGCCCTTACGATATGCTTGAGGTGGTGAAGGCCCTAGTGGACGAAGGCACATGGATGGAGGTACAACCCGAATTCGGAGGCAATATTTTGGTGGGTTTTGCCCGTATGGGTGACCAAACGGTGGGTTTGGTGGCCAATCAGCCCATGGTTTTGGCGGGAGTCTTGGATAACCAGGCATCGCGCAAAGCAGCACGTTTTGTTCGATTTTGCGATGCCTTCCAAATACCCCTGGTGGTCCTGGTGGATGTTCCAGGGTTTTTGCCCGGTACTGAACAGGAATGGAACGGCATCATCACCAACGGTGCCAAATTGCTCTATGCTTTCGCCGAAGCTACGGTTCCCAGGGTTTCGCTCATTACCCGCAAGGCCTACGGTGGCGCTTACGATGTGATGAATTCCAAGCATATTGGGGCCGATATCAATCTGGCATGGCCCTCTGCTGAAATTGCTGTTATGGGACCTAAGGGCGCAGCTGAAATTATTTTCAAAAATGAAATCACTTCAAGTGATAATCCAGAAAGTACTTTAAATGAGCGGATTAGTGAATACACTCAAAAATTTGCTAACCCTTATATCGCCGCATCCAGGGGCTTTGTGGATGATGTAATACTCCCTTCGGAGAGCCGCATTCGTATTCTCAAGGCTTTGGGAAACCTTCAAACCAAGGCTCATCAACCTTTGCCCAAAAAACACGGAAACCTTCCGCTCTAAGACCTTCCCATTGCTTTTTCAAACATCCATGTAATGTCCACTTTTGTTAAATCTCTGGTTTTTTTGGTGCTATTTGTCCTGCTCGTTGGGGTGGTATTGTACGTCACCCGTACCCCCAAGGGGGATACGGTTTCCTCAGCACCGAATACATTAACAACGCCTTCAATGGACGCCCAGGGGCCCTTGCAAGCCCAGGGTACCCCAAACTTGGCCTTTGTCCGCTCCGATGTGGTGGCACAGGAATTTCAATGGATGGCCAACCAAAAAAACATCCTCAAGGCCCGACTTCAAAAAGCAGAATCGGAATGGGAAGGAGAGGCTTCCCGATTTCAAAAAGATCTGCAGGATTTTCAGCGCAAAGCTGGGGGAATGGGGGAGTCGCAGCGTCAAATCACCGAGCAAAGTCTGGCCAGGCGTGAGCAGAATTTGGTGCAAATGCGGGAAGGTATGGTAGCCGAGCTAGCCCAGGCCGAAGAGGCTTTGGATGCGCGCCTTCGAAAAATGATGGAGGGCGAATTCAAGGCCTTCGCCCAAGAAGGTGGCTATCAGTACCTCCTTGCGATGCAGCCCGGCTCGGGTTTGTTGTACGGGGATTCTGCAGCCGATGTAACCCAGCGTTTGGTTGATTTTCTGAACAAAAGACACCCACGCTAACCGGGTTCTCTACCAAAACCAACCTTTGTCCAACCAAAGGCGAATCAGGAACCCCAAGGCCAAGGCCGATACAATCCACCAACGCTGGGGTTTGAGCATTCGTAAATCACGAACAATAATGAATTCTTTTTCGCGGTAAAACGGCAGGAACATCATCATGGCCAGGTAAACAATTCCAAATTCTGCGAGGAAGACCATTTCATGCATGGAGTCCCCAAGTCGTGGCAGCGTACCAGAACCTTTGAGGAAAAAGTCCATGCTAATGGCGTGCAATAGCAGGAGGAACAGCGAACCGCACAGGATTGGCAATCCAACAAAATAGTGCAAATATTTTAGTCGTTGTCCCTTGTAAACCAAATGTTTAGAATAGGCTGTCTCTAGTGCAAATAGAACCCAAACAGCCGACAAAAAGAACAGGATTCCAACACTCAACATGGAAAGACCAAATACCATGGAAGAATTGAGGTATAACCATCCGGCCAGGTAGCCAAATTCCTCAAAGGCCGCGACTCCGGGCAAAACCGAACCCCAGGCCCGCAACATACTATGCAAAAACAACCAAAAAGCAAATTGGCGGAATGGGCCTTCACGCTCTTTGGTCCACTGAAACAAGGCCAGGTAGAGCACAAACTGGATAAAGTTCACCACCAAAGGTGCCGTGAAAATTGAAATTGCATCGGAACTTTCCCAGCCTGTGATGTTGGTAAAGAGGATTTTGTGGTAAAAAATAACCGGACCACGGTTGGACAAAGTAGCCAGTACGGCTGAGGCAATTTTTCCCGGTAAATACACAACCCAGTAGGCCAAGACAAAAAAGGCAAAGGAATTCAGGGCCGTATTCCTTAAATAAAAGGGAACATCCTTGGATGAGGACTTTAGGCTTTTACCGGGATTGAAGATCATGCGATCCTTGTCCTCTGGACCCAAACGGGATTCGTCAGCCCTGTACAAATCGCCATCAATACGATCATCAATGAGGGATTTGGATCGCTTACGATGTTTGTTCCTTGAATCTCCGGACGATTTTTTGAATGAAGAACCAAATCCCAACATGCTTTCAATTTTTGTCAAAAATAAACAAAACGCGTACATGCCAGGACCTCAAGGAGGATTCTTAACACGAATATTGGTTACATAATTAATATTATGTATAATAAAGGAAAGCACGATTAGCTTTGTGTATTGCCCTCTCTGTGGTGACCTTTGCCGCATACATGGCGACACCCAAGCAGTCTGAACGCTCACCCTATTCCCATCGCTCCTTTTGGGAACTCGACCGCTATGCCGGTCCTTGGGACTATGCGGTGATTGGTGCCGGGATTACAGGCCTGAACGCAGCCCTTGAAATCAAAATTCAAGAACCGCGATCCCGTGTTCTGGTTCTGGAGTCTCGTCAAACCGGGGCTGTGGCCAGTTCACGAAATGCAGGTTTTCTCTGCTTGGGAAGTCCTTCCGAAATGTGTGCTTTGCTGGATGCTCAAGGCGAAACGGCTTGGCTACACTGGACCGCAGCTAAATGGGCGGGAATTCAACGATTACTAAGGCTAATGGGCTCCAAAAGCCTTCGTTATCAGAAAGTTAAAGCTTACGAGTTGCTTACACCCTCGGGGCCCTTTCGGATCAGCAGCTTTGTTAATGAACAGGTTTTGGGACGAATTCCGGAACTGAACCGACTTTTGGATGAAGCACTTACCCTGTCCCTTCCGTTTTCGAACCAACGTAAACGGACCAAGTCCACGACCCTGCCATGGTCATCTCCGTATTTTGGTGAGCCTATTTTTTTGGACCAGGCGCAAGGTTGGGGCGCTCCGGGCTTAATGACCTTGCCTATGGCTTATGAGGGTCAGGTTCATCCCATGTTTGTCTTGGATTCACTCAAACGCTATGCCCAAAATTTAGGGGTTGTGGTTCTTCAGGGATGCCCGGTTCAAAGCCTGGGACCCATGGGTTTGGGCCTTCAGGAATTGGTAATGGAAGATCAAGCATTGGTCATACAAACCAAAAATATTATCCTCTGTACCAATGCCTTGACAAATTCGTTAATCCCCCAACCTGAGGTTATTCCTCAACGGGGTCAAGTCTTGGTCTCTGCGCCTATACCCGGAGGTTTGCCCAAGAGGTTGATGGGTAATTTTCACGGGGATGCCGGTTACCTCTACTTTCGAAACCTGGGTCATGACCGATTACTCCTGGGTGGAGCACGCAATTTGGACTTTCAGGGAGAACAAAACGATCAATGGGCCGAAAATTCGCTCTTGACCGAGCATCTCACCCATTACGCCTACGATGTCCTGGGCCTCAACTCCGACGAATTGAAATGGGAACAGGCTTGGAGTGGAACCATGGGATTTACCGCCAGCGGAGTACCGCATTTGCAGGCTTTAGGTCCCGGTCGCTGGTTGGTAGCCGGAATGAACGGTATGGGTATGGCTTTGGGACCGGAAGTGGGTCGTCGAGTGGCCCGTTGGGCTATGATATCGGGCAAAGTCGATCCCTATAGCCTAGGGTTATTGCCCAAGCCGGTTTAGTGCCGAGCCGCCAACCAACGCTCCGCGTCCAAGGCCGCCATGCAACCCGAACCTGCAGCTGTCACGGCCTGACGGTAAATTTTGTCTTGGGCATCGCCGGCCGCAAAAACACCTTCCAGATTGGTTCGGGAGGATCCGGGTTCTGTAAGAAGATAGCCTGTTTCATCCATCTCCAATTGACCTTGAAACAATTGCGTATTGGGTTGGTGACCAATGGCCACAAAAAAACCTTGGAGAGGGATCTCTTGGGTCGTACCATCGAGGTTGTTGCGAAGGCGCACACCCTCCACCTGGTCGGTTCCTAGAATTTCTTCGGTGCTGCTGTTCCAATGGACCACCAAATTGGGCGTACGAAAAACACGCTCCTGCATGGCCTTGGATGCACGAAGTTCATCACGGCGCACGATGAGGTGCACGGTCTTGCATAATTTGGCCAAATAGGTGGCTTCCTCCGCTGCGGTATCTCCCCCACCGACCACCGCGACATCCTGTCCACGAAAGAAAAAACCATCGCAAACCGCGCAGGCGGATACCCCGTGACCGTTTAACCTTTGTTCCGATGGAAGACCCAACCACTTGGCTGATGCTCCGGTTGAAATAATGACCGCATCGGCTGTGAGGGTGTGCTGATCGTCAACGGTTATGGTTTTGGGGTGGGTATTTAGGTTAACTTTTGTAACAATACCGTAGCGAATGTCGGTACCCATACGCAAAGCCTGCTGTCGAAAATCCTCCATCATCTGAGGTCCCAAAACCCCGTTGGCGTATCCGGGGTAATTCTCAACATCGGTGGTGATGGTTAGTTGCCCACCGGGTTGCAACCCTTGATACAGAACAGGTTGGAGCCCGGCACGGGCTGCATAAATGGCGGCGGTGTATCCGGCGGGACCGGAACCGATAATCAGGCAGGCATGGTGTTCCATAGGGCAGCAAATCTAGAGGGGATTAAACCAAATCCCAAGTGAATGGAGAGACTTAGGGTCGCTCAGGAACCCTGAAGGTGTAATGCACCGAACCGTACCCTGCCCATAAACCCAAGACCCCACCCCGAATGGCACGCAAATTGGTGGTGACCACCGGCTGGGCCCCAAATGGCCCCCCACTACCGCCCGTCGCTTGGGCCAAACCGCTCCAAAACAAAAAGTTGGTTCGATCTATGGACGCCCATTTGATTTGGATGGTATCCCCTGCCCTAAATAAACCAAATTCATCAAAAGTGGTGGAATCGTTAAAAAGGTAGGCTTCTTTACCGCGGGGTAACACAAAATCCAAAGACTGCCCATTGAAGAACTGATCATCGTAAACCGAATTAAAAGCGGTGGACCATTGGTCTTCGTTCTGGATTCGACTAAAAACCCGCACATAATCCCCGGGAGCTTGGGGATCCCGGTACCGGTAAAAAAGCTGAACCAATTGACTATCCTTCGCTGTAGGTTGAATGGCAGGATTGGCTTGCTTTTGAAGAAATGCTCTGGACCTTACCCACAGGCTATCGATTCGTGAGGGAGCCGGGATGGTGGTTTCTCCAACGATTTCGTGGTCGGGATGCACAATGCGTAATCGATACGATCCCCGATGACGACCACGAATTCGGGTGCCTTGGTAATTAAAGACCGTCCAGTATTGAAGGATGGGTAACTGCGGAAAAAGCAGAGGTTTGAGGGTATCGTATTCAACCAACCCGTTGGAATCGGTACTTTCTACGGTTATTAAGGCGCTGTAATCCAGCAAATTGAGTACGGCATTAAGATCTACAGGATCAAAGTAGGCGGAATTACGACTCAGGCTCAACTTAATCAACGAATCCGGTTCGACTACTCCATAGACCACCAACCGGGGTTGGGGTGGCGGCAAATTAAGATCAATGTTACGCTCACACCCGCTTACGAGGATTAGAATTCCTCCAAGGAAGGCCCAGCGTAGGGGATTCCAACGGACCCCTTTCAAAATTTGAAATTCCATGTGATGGATGGTACTATTGGAAACAAGGAAACTTTTTTGGCTTGAATTTGTAAGGTTCCCTGCTGTAGGGAACCCTCGTTATCCAAATAAATAAAGAAAGGATTTAAACGGCTGTATACATTGTAAACGGCAAAAACCCATTCCCCCTTGTATCGCCTGCGTTCACGACTTGAAGGGGATTCAGCCGCTGCCCTGCCCTCTTGCGGGGTGTAAACTGCAGAAAAATCCAGGCGATGGTAGTGCGGTAGGCGAAAACTGTTGCGATCACCTATTTGGTCAATGATTTGACCCTCAAAGAAATACCTTGATTCAGGTAAGGTATAGGCGTTGCCGGTTGAATAAACAAAAGTCCCCGAAAATTTCCAGCGTGGGCTTTTTACCCAGGATGCCACGACCGACAAATCGTGTCGACGGTCAAACTTATAGGGAAAGGGTTTACCCTGCATGATATCCTCAAAAAATCGATTGGTCCACGACAAGGTATACCCTATCCATCCGCTCAAAGTCCCCCGATTTTTTTTGACAAAAAGTTCCAAACCATAGGCTTCTCCACGGCCAAAAACTAAATCGTTTTCGATCAAGGGATTAAATCCATTGACCGCTCCTTCGCGAAAATCAATTTGGTTTTGAAGGTCTTTATAGTAAACCTCAACGGAGGTTTCATAGGTATTGTCTTTAAAATTCCTGAAATAACCGGCCGCGTATTGGATTCCGATTTGTGGCTTCACCTTGAGGGTGCTGGGTATCCACAAATCGGCAGGCAAGGATGTACCCGACGAGGAGGCCAAATGGATAAACTGCAAATTGCGGGTTACCCCTAATTTGAAGGACGATGTAGGGTCCAACCGGTAGCGAAGGTTAAAGCGAGGCTCCCATGCCGGGTATTGGACTACTTTTTGGCCTGCCCCGAAGCCAACACTGTCCAGGCGGGTGATAAGGCTGGCGTCGGTATACCGCTCGTAGCTGTAGGGCCCGTATTGTTGAAATACAGCAAAACGCATACCGGCATTGATTTGCAGTCGGTCGGTAATTTCCCACTCATCGCGCAAATAGGCGGCCCATTCGACGGCGTTCAGGCGACGAATATTGTTGGTGGCAATATCAAAATCCCCGGCTCTTCCTTCCACTACGCTGGGCAAAAACCAGTGCCGAATAAACTGACTTCCAAATTTCAAACGGTGCCCGGAAATCAGTTGGTAGTCGAAGTCTTGCTTGAAGGTCAAATTCCTTACTCCGGAATTCAGGTTAATCGTAAAGTCGTTTTGGGTAAAACGGGTACCAAATTCAAAGTCGCTGTAAACCAACGAATGGTTGGCAAAAAGACGTGGACTCAAAATGCGGTTCCAACGAAGGGTGGCCGTTGAATTTCCCCACGGAATGCTAAAGCGAAAACCGTTTTCACGGTTATTAAAATCAAAAACGTCTTTGCCGAAATAGGCAGAAGCGTATAGACGGTCTTTGGGACCGGGCTGCCAATTGATTTTGGCATTCAAGTCATAAAAAAAATAACCGGAACCTTTGGCCGGGGCATCCTTGGGTATCAGGGGATCCACCAAAACATCCAGGTACGTTCTTCGTCCTGACAAGATATACGAAGCTTTTCCTTGTTTTATGGGGCCTTCGGTGGTGAATCGGGAAGCAATCAAACCCAAGCCACCCTGGGTCACGTGCTTTTGGTTGTTTCCTTCCCGCATGGTCAAGTCCAGAACCGAAGAAATACGGCCTCCGTATTCCGCAGGCATACCGCCTTTGATTAATTGACTGTTAGCGAGCGCATCGGCATTAAAAACCGAAAAAAAACCAAAAAGATGGGAAGCGTTGTAAACCACCGCCTCGTCCAGGAGAATTAAATTCTGATCCGGTCCCCCACCCCGAACGTAAAAACCTGTTGTTCCTTCTCCCCCGTTTTTAACCCCGGGTAACAACTGAATGGTTTTGAGGATATCGGCTTCGCCCATCAGGGCAGGGAGACTTTTGACCTGTCGGATATCCACTTCGTTCACACTCATTCGGCCTTGGGTGATGTTTTCGTCGGCACGTTTTCCTTCCACGACGATTTCAGCTCCTTCGACCATGGATTCTTCCAAAATCCAGTTCATTTGAATGCTTCGAACCAAACGAAGGTTCTTGCTGGACTTTTGGTAACCGAGGTACTGAACCACGAGGGTATGTTCACCGGAATCCAAAACCAAGGAATAATACCCGTAAGGATTGGTCACCGTACCGGTGCCTTTGGCGGTGGCTAATACGGTAGCACCAACAAGATTTTCGCCGTTTTGGCCGCGAACATAACCGGATACCGTATACCGCGGGATTCGGTCAGCAGCTTCCGCAGGCAGGACCATGCCGGAATGGACAAGTCCAAAAACGAGTACAAGGCAAGCGAGTTGGTAGGTTCTGGTGAATAGACTACTCAAAACACGATTTAGGGAAGAAGCAGGCACGTTCTATTTTGCCGGTAACGATCACCGGATAGTGAAACAACGTAAAAACCTGGTTTCGGTTTGGTGACTTCAAAAAAATTCTCCCCGTTTTCGGGGGGCCATTGCAAGGTCTCAACGTGAACGCCTTGCCCGTTGGTTTGGTACCAGGTAAGGGTATACGAACCCGGGGGAATATCTTGGCCTCTCAAACGCAGGGGGACCTGATCCGGGCAAGGCTGAGGAGCCCACGACCAGCTCGGTGTCTTTTGAACGGAGGGACCTTGCCAACCTGCGAGGGTTAAGGCCCTGGAAAGGTTGGGTACACCATAACCGTTCAAGGTATCGGGCTGCTGAGACCGGTTACCGCTGTTTTGCAAAAGTTCAAGAATTTGAAAAGCATGACGATTGGGTAAAGCCTGCCATAAACAAGTCGCTAAACCCGCCATGATTGGTCCCGCAAACGAGGTACCCGAAACGAAAGCGGTACCCGGTCCGGGGATAGCACAGGTGGCCGCTCCAGCACCCACCGCCATAACATTGGGTTTGATACGACCATCGGCGCTGGGCCCCATGCTGCTAAAGCCAACCCGAACGCCAAGGGTATCGGTCGCACCAACGGCCAAAACCGAATCTCCATCGGCCGGTGCGCCGATTTTGAACCAAGGACCGCCCCCATAATTCCCGGCTGAGTTGACCACCAAAATTCCTTTGGCAGCTGCTCGGTCCGAAGCGATGGTCATGCGAGCGGTATTACCATCCATTGTGGACCACGTATGATTCCAGGCCGGAACATCAAAGGTGGTGTAGATGAGTGAACTGTTAAAAACATCGGCACCCAAACTATCAGCCCGTTCGGCAGCAACCACCCAATTATCCTCTTCAACGGGGTTCTCCGATCCACCTACATTATTTTCGGTTCGGTACAATAGGTATTGAGCCATCGGTGCTGTTCCCATGAGTTCACCGGGGAGATTGGCGGCCATGCAACCCATCACGTAGGTTCCGTGACCATCCAATTCATAGACCTGGGGGTCCATATCCACAAAATCATAGGTATCCAAAACCCCACCACGAGCATACAGAGAATCAAAAGCACGAATTTGTGGCATGGCCACAAACCCAGCATCAAAGACGGCAATCAGCAAACCTTGACCCCGATAACCCTGGTTGTGTAGAACATCACCTTGATGCAAACGGATTTGGGCTTCGGATGCTCCCCAAGGGGACTGGGTTCTGAGCGGTAAATCACTAGGCCCAGCTTGGATGGAGGCGGCTTCTTTGTAAACCGGTGAATACGTTCCGGCCGTCGATCGCCGACCGTTGGGCAAAGCCGATCGTACAAAAGGAAGGGACAAAATACGTTGCCTTATGATGGAGTCATTGTTAGGGATACGGATCGTCGCCCCGTTCAGCCATTTGCTGGTATGTTTGACCACCGCACCGAGTGCACGAAGACTATCTACAAAAGGAGCATAAACCGGTAAATCTGTGCTATCCAAGGCAATTCCCTGCCTAATCCTACGGGTGATGGAACGCGGTCCCAAAAAAGCCTGGGGCTGGTTCAAACTGTAGGTACCGGCAGGCTTATGCGTGAATTCGATCCAATAGGTGTCTCTTCCCTGTCCTTGAACCGACAAAGCGCCAACACAAATCCATAACACGGAATACATTAAATTCTTCATCGTTATCATTTAGGCACTTATAGGTTCGGAGTTGGTGATCCAGCCACCTCCGAGCACGGTATCTTCATGGTAAAAAACAGCAGCTTGACCCGGGGCAATCGCTCGGACCGGGGCCATAAACTCTACATGAACCTGATCACCCTCGGGTTTCAAAAAAGCAGGTGTTCCCGGATCTTTGTAACGAATTTTGACGACCGCATCGAGTCCGTCCGGCGGAAGGGCAGCAATTTTTTGCCAATTGACCTGACCTACCCTCATGATTTTGCGATCCAGGTCCTCCAGATCACCCAATACAACCCGATTTTGCTGAGCATCGATGGAGACCACGTATTTAGGAGTCCCAAAGGCCGTTTCCAAACCCTTGCGTTGGCCAACGGTGTAAAATGGATACCCTTGATGCAAACCCATGGGATGGCCTTGGGGGCTCACAAATTCACCGCCTCTAACTTTCTCTTCCAATCCGGGTACTCTCCTCTTGAGGAATCCACGGTAATCGTTATCGGGAACAAAACAAATTTCGTAACTCTCGGGTTTGGTGACCAAGCTCCTGTAGCCCCGATCTTGGGCCATTTGGCGAATGGTTTGCTTGGTGTATTGACCCATGGGGAACAAAGTCCGGCTCAAGGAAGATTGAGATAGACCCCAAAGGACATAAGACTGGTCTTTGTTGGTGTCATCACCGCATAACACAAAGCGTCTTCCCTCTTCGGTTTGGCCCATTCGGGCATAGTGACCGGTTGCAATGTAGTCGCAACTTAATTGGTCGGCCCTGCGCAAGAGGGCATCCCATTTGATATGGGTATTGCACATAACACAGGGGTTGGGCGTTCTACCGCCCAGGTATTCGTCCACAAAATAATCGATTACGGATTCCCCAAAATGTTCTCGAATATCCAGGATGAAATGCGGGAAACCCAAGGTTACGGCCACTTCCCGGGCATCGTTGATGGAATCCAAACTGCAGCAACCCGTTTCCTTTTTGGTACCCCCACTAGCAGCATAGTCCCAGGTTTTCATGGTTAGTCCCACGACTTCAAACCCCTCCTCGTGCAAAAGAGCAGCGGTCATGGTGGAATCCAACCCCCCGCTCATGGCGACCAAAACACGTCCTTTGGACTTTTTTATCAACATGATGCAAATCTACGGGCCTTGGACGAAGGGAACGGCCTTAAGAATTCTATTTTTGAGCTAGCAGGATTTGAACCTGAATTATGGCCAGTCTATCAAGCAAAATTCAAAACCAGTTGAACCGACTCAAGATCCTTGAACAGGGGTTCAAGGAAGCCGGTCTACGCATTCGTTACGAAAAAGGTAATTTTCAATCCGGTTACTGCCTTTTTGAGGACCAGGGGGTGGTGATTGTTAATAAATTTTATTCGCCGTCCGCCAAAATCGATACGCTGGAGGATATTTCGCGTCAAATCTTAGGTAGCTGGACCTTTTTGGGTGAAGCGCAAAGGGAATCCCTGGAGCGTAGTTTGCTTGTTGTAGCCTAGGCATGACCGGGCTGCAGGTTGAATTCTTGGGCACCGGTACATCGCAAGGTGTGCCTCTCATTGGTTGTACTTGTCCGGTTTGTTTGTCCCCGGACCCCCGGGATCAACGACTTCGTTGTTCGGTCCTCGTACGTCATCCCCTGGCGCATTTTGTGATTGATTCAGGACCCGATTTTCGGCAGCAAATGCTTCGTTCCAGGGTACAACGCTTGGATGCCTTGTTGTTTACCCATGGGCATAAGGATCATATCGCAGGTACCGATGATGTTCGGGCTTTCAATTATTTGCAGCGCAAGCCCATGCCAATTTTTGCGGACCAAAGAGTGCAAACAGCGCTAAAACGAGAATTTTACTACGCTTTCGAAGAACATCGGTACCCGGGCATTCCCGAATTGCATTTGGTTGATATTAACGATGACCCCTTTGAACTCCTGGGTGTGCCGGTGGTTCCCTTGCCGGTTATGCATTTGAATTTGCCCGTCCTTGGTTTTCGGATAGGTCCCTTTGCCTACATCACCGATGCCAATGCCATACCTGATGCTACCTTGGAGCGATTGGAAGGGGTTGAAGTTTTGGTTTTGAACGCTTTACGTCAGTCCCCTCATCCTTCCCATTTCACGTTGAGCGAGGCTTTGGAACAAGCCGAACGAATTGGGGCTGAACGAACGTATTTGACCCACCTTTCGCATCAGATGGGGCGGCATAACGAAATCTCCGGAATCCTGCCCACGGGGGTCGAATTGGCTTACGATGGATTGGTCTTGGGATGGGACGAGCCTGCTTAATTTTGAACCATGGAACTCGGTAACAAACTCCCCTATTTTGAACTTCAAGGCTGCGATCGCCAAACCCACTCGTTGGTCGATGTGAGCGATAAGTCCTGCGTCTTGGTGATGTTCATTTGCAACCACTGCCCTTACGTTGTCGCGTATTTGGACCGTATTAACAAGCTGATTCATCGGTACTACGAAGACAATCTGGGTGTACTGTTGATCAATTCCAACGATCCAACCAAGTACCCGGTGGATTCATTCGAAGGAATGCAAGCCCTTGCCAAACAATACGGTTGGGAATCGATTTACCTCCACGACGAGACCCAGGAAGTGGCGAGGATGTTTGGGGCCCAACGGACTCCCGAAGCTTTCTTGTTCAATTCCAGTCGAGAATTGGTTTATCACGGTGCTATAGATGATAGCTGGGAACAACCGAACCTGGTTACCCGAGTTTACCTGGAAGATGCCATCGAGTACACCCTGGATGGTTTGGAAGTGGATGTACCTCATGTGGATCCGGTGGGTTGCACCATCAAGTGGAAACCGGCATGAGCGCTGCCAACTATCATTCCGAACGCGCTTGGATAGAAAAAGCCTGGTCGGATTCTAACCTTCGTTCGCATCCCGAGACCGTTCACGCCGTGAACCGGGTGATGGAAGCGTTGGACCAAGGCCTTTTGCGTACAGCAGAACCTAACGAAACCGGGGATTGGCTTGCTTTGGAATGGGTCAAAATGGCGGTCCTTTTGTATTTCCCCAACCAAACTTCGGTGACCATGGAGGCCGGGTTTTTGGAATTTTACGATAAGGTTCCGGTCAAAACCGGTTTTGAGAAACTAGGTATTCGCGTTGTGCCTCCCGCCGTTGTTCGTTTTGGAAGTTATTTGGAGCCGGGTTGCGTCGTGATGCCCTCTTTTGTGAATGTTGGTGCTCGGGTTGGTGCAGGTACCATGGTGGATACCTGGGCCACCGTAGGATCCTGTGCTCAAATTGGACGGGATGTACACCTCAGCGGTGGAGTAGGAATCGGTGGGGTTTTAGAACCTGTACAAGCCCGTCCTGTCGTGGTCGAAGACGGTTGTTTTTTGGGATCTCGTTGCGTTGTCGTCGAAGGGGTTCACCTCGAAAAAGAAGTCGTTCTGGGAGCTGGGGTTATCCTGACCGGTACTTCCCCTATCCTGGATATGAGCGGTTCGGTGACCAGGGTTCTCAAAGGCCGGGTACCTGCTCGTTCTGTGGTCATTCCTGGGACCATGCCCAAAGAATTTCCTGCGGGTACGGCTCAAGTGCATTGTGCCGTCATCATTGGCCATCGCCACGAGGGCACCGACCGCAAAACTTCCTTGAATCGTGCCTTACGCGATTTCGAAGTTAGCGTCTAAGCCTCGAAAACGTTTTTTCGAATTTTTCTACTTTGGGCTTGACGACCAGTCGGCAATAAGGTTCTTCACCATGCAATCGAAAATATTCCTGGTGGTAGTCTTCGGCTACATAAAAAACACCGGCTTCGGCAAGTTCGGTGACCACCGGGCGACCAAAGGTCAGGTCGCGGTTGAGTCGTTCAATCATTGACTCGGCAGCTAGGCGCTGCGCCTCATCCCTGTAAAAAATTACAGAACGGTATTGGGTTCCCACATCTTCGCCTTGTCGGTTGAGGGTTGTGGGATCGTGGGTACCAAAAAATACCTCTAACAAATCCTGAAGGGATACCACGGCTGGATCGTAGGTCATTTGAACTACTTCGGCATGACCGGTCCGTCCGGTACAAACTTCACGATACGTAGGCTGGGCGACATGTCCGCCCATATAACCCGAACGAACATTCCGCACCCCTTTGATTTGTTCAAAAACGGCCTCGACACACCAAAAACAGCCAGCGCCCAAGGTTAGGGTGGATTCGGTCAAGGTATTAGGTGTTGTATCCATAAGGCTGGTGGGAACTTG
>JBMTCP010000003.1:0-126810 GCA_049431025.1 Bacteroidia bacterium
GCTCAAATGCCTCGTTTTGGGGGTGTTATGGGCCTTGCTGGGCTGGAGCGAGGCGGGGGCGCAGACGAAGATTTACCATGCCGATGGCAATTACCAGGGATCGCTGCGCTATGTGGTGGATGGGGATCGAATCTATTACGCAGACGGGAATTACCGGGGTAAGCTGGCCTTTGTTCAGGATGAAAACCGCCTCTACTATGCGGAGGGGAATTACAGGGGAAAGCTGGCGGTGGTTCAGGAAGGTGACAAAATCTACCATGCCGACGGTAATTACCGAGGGCGCCTGTACATGGTCCTGGACGGACCCAACGCTTACTTTGCCGATGGGAATTACCGGGGGCGCCTGGCCTACGTCAAAGACGGCAACCGCATCTACCATGCCGACGGTAATTACCGGGGTAAGCTGGCCGCGGTGGTGGACGGGGGTGTACCCCGCGCCCTCCTCTTTGTGCTCTTGAATCATTAAAACCCCGGCAATTGGCCATGCAAGAAGCCTACCTGGACATCAACCGCCGCTCGTGGAACAGTCGGGTGGATGCTCATTACGCATCGGATTTTTATAAGGTTAAGGAATTTGTTGAGGGAGCATGCTCCCTCCAATCCATCGAGTTGGAACAGTTGGGGGATGTACGCGGTTTGCGCATCCTTCATGTTCAATGCCATTTTGGGCAGGACTCCATCGCCCTGAGCCGAAGGGGTGCCGAGGTGACCGGGGTGGATTTTTCGGAAAAGGCCATCGCCAAGGCCAGGGAACTGGCGGAACTCTGCGGAACCAAGACCCGCTTTGTCTGTTGCGATGTGTACGATTTGCCCAGGCACCTGGACGAAACCTTTGATGTGGTGTTTACGAGTTACGGGGTGCTGGGCTGGTTACCCGATTTGAATCGCTGGGCCTCCACCCTCTCCAGGTTTATCAAACCAGGAGGGCGTTTGTTGCTGGTGGAATTTCACCCGGTGGTTTGGATGTTCGACGACGACTTTTCCAAGGTTCAGTACCGGTACATGAATTCGGGGCCCATCCTCGAAACCCAAAGCGGAACCTACGCCGAACCCGGCGCCGACCTGACCCTGCAAAGCATGATGTGGAACCACGGTTTGGGTGATGTTACGAACAGCCTCATCGAGAACGGCCTTCAAATCCAATCGCTTCGGGAATACGACTATTCCCCCTACCCTTGCTTCCGAAATACCGTGGAATTTGAACCCGGCAAATTCCGGATTCCCCACCTGGGCGATCAAATCCCCATGGTCTATTCCATCCTGGCCACGGCAGGCCTTTAGGATGTGGAGGATATCGGATTCGAACCGATGACCCCCTGCTTGCAAAGCAGGTGCTCTAGCCAGCTGAGCTAATCCCCCCTGTCGGTGTTGTCAACAACGCCGCATGAACTTGTTCGCCCCCGGTTGCAGGGTTGGCTCCGAACAAGCTGGTAGTCCCGAGCAGATTTGAACTGCTGACCCCTACATTATCAGTGTAGTGCTCTGACCAACTGAGCTACGGGACTGTAGAATGCAGGAAGTGAGCCAGCCGGGCATGTACCCAGAGCGGGACTTGAACCCGCACGACCTCAACGGTCACAGGATTTTAAGTCCTGCGTGTCTACCGATTTCACCACCTGGGCTACTGAGCGGGAAACGAGACTCGAACTCGCGACCCCGACCTTGGCAAGGTCGTGCTCTACCAACTGAGCTATTCCCGCAATTTCTGATGGAAAAGAACCATTCCCCGGCGTCCATCGTCCGGGGGTTCCGAAGCGATTTTGGCCAAAGGACTGCAAATATAGCAAGAAGCCGCCTTTTTACCACTCCATGACCAAGCGAAGGTTCAAAACCCGTCCGCTCAGGTAATTGGGGACGTTCTGCTGATAACCTTGGGTATCGTAGAGCCAGGTATAAGAGACGGTGTTGTTGACTTGCAGGAGGTTAAAGACTTCCAGGTTGATCCAGGCCGAACGAAAAGCGCGGGTCATTCCGCCTTTGAACAGGGGTTGCTGGGTGCCGGCACCCCAAAGGATGCGGCTGAATCCGATGTCCAAGCGGCGGTAGGTGGGCATACGCAGGGTGTCTTTGGGTCGGGCAAAATCGGGGGGACCGTAGGGCAACCTTGATCCAAAGACCAGGTTCAGGCTGACCTTGTAATCGGGGTAAGGGGGCAAATAATCCTGAAACATCATGGCGAACTGTACCCGCTGGTCGGTGGGCCGGGGCATCCAGCCGATGACTTCGTTGCGCTCCGAGGTTTTCATCCACGAGAGGGTCGCCCAGGACTGAAGGGAGGAGACAAATTCCCCGTGAATCCGCAGGTCCAAGCCGGCCGCGTACCCTTGCACCGGAGGCGATGCCAGGTAACGAATGCGCACGTTGTCGATTTCGTAGGGGATCAAGCGGGTGAGGTGCTTGTAGTAGCCTTCGATGACCCATTGGAAAGGACGGTCCCAGGCCTTGAACCGATGATCCGCGGTGAACACCGCATGGGTTGCCCGCTGGGCCCGCACATCGCGGTTGATTCGGCCATCCGGAAAACGGGCATCCCGGTAGAAGGCCGGCTGAGCATAAAGCCCCACGGCCAAGCGAAAAGCCCAGTCCTGGTCCCAGTCCGGTTTCCAGGACAAATTCACCCGGGGACTCCACACCGTTTCCCCGTTGAGGGTCCAACGGTTGAAACGAATGCCCGCATTCAAACGCCAGCGGCCTTCGGGGTCCAGCGCGATTTGATCTTGCACAAAGCCGGTATAGCGGCGGCTCTGAACGGACTGATCCGCATGCAAAAACTGGTACACCTGCACCGATGAATCCGATCCGTTCCCCAAAGGCGGAACCTGTAACACAGGCGCGATGGAAAAGCCCAGCGAATCCACCAGGGTGTATTCCCACAGGTACTCGGCGATGGATTCTTGCTGGGCCCTGATCCCCCATTGCACAAAATGCGGACCTCGACCGCTCTGCCACTGCCCGCGGTGCTCCACGGCCATAACCGCAACATTCAAGGCATTGCGTGCGTACTGCTGAAAAGCCCCTATTCCTCGGGTAAACAAGACATTCCCAAAATTATCCGACCCCAGATTGGCATCCAGCTGGTTGAGCAACCAGGCGGATTCCACGTCGATCCGCTCCCTCTCGTCGCTCCAGTACAGGCTGGCGGATTGGGTTAGGGTCATCCGGGGGTGCGGCTTAAAAATCAAACTGGTTCCGTGGGTGGCGTTGCGAAATTTCATGGCCTCCTGCCCATCAAAATAAACCCTCAACTGCAAGGCCTCTTTGACCGTCCCAAAAACCGTTTCGCGGTTGGAGGGGACAACGCCTAACACATTTTGACCGGCATGGCTCAGCCAATTCCATTGCCAACGGGTATTGGGCTGAAAGCGCACCATGATTTGCAGGTCGGAGGCGGTGGGACGGTATTCACCCCGGGTATCCAGGCTTTGTAACAACGAATTGAGGGTGCGGTAACGCAGCCCTCCCTGCCAGGTCCATCGCCCTTGTGGATCCATAAGCCCTTCGGCCGCCACGGAGAAGCCCGTAAGCCCGCCCTGCACGGAACCGGAAGCGTAGCGCGGCTGCCGGTAGGTGACATCCAGGACGGAACTCATTTTGTCCCCGTAGCGCGCATCAAAGCCCCCCGCCGAAAAGTGGATATGCTCCACCAAATCCGGATGCACCAAACTCAGGCCTTCCTGCTGACCGGAACGCATGAGAACCGGTCGGTACAGTTCGATGCCGTTGAGGTAGGTCATGTTCTCGTCGTAATTCCCCCCCCTGACCTGAAACTGGGATGAAAATTCCTGTTGGGATCTGGCCCCGAAGGCCTGGAGGATGGTTTCAAAATTCCCGCTGGGGTTGGCGATGCGGCGGGATACCAGGGGATCGATTTTGGCCACCCCCATGGAGCGGTTTCGATCGGCCTCCACGGTGATGCCTTGGTCCAGGGTAATGGACGCGGGTTCCAATTGGATGCGCATGGGCAACATTTCCTCCACCCTCAAGCGGAGCATTCGTTGTTCGGTGCGATAACCCAAAAATCGAATTTCGAGGTCCACGGGAACCACGGCCGGAACCCTTAGCGAAAAACGGCCTCGTTCGTCGCTGATGGTTCCCAACCCCAACGAAGGCAGCATCAAACTGGCACCGACCAGGGGCCGGGCCTGCTCGTCCAGCACCACGCCTTTGATGGATGCCGAATCCGCAACCGTATGGATTAGGGGATGGTCAAAGGAACAGGAAGATGGATGGGCCAGCGGATATTCCACAGCCTTGGCGGAACCAAGCCCAAGGCCACAGAAACCAAGGATCGCAAAAGCCTTGCCTGCTTTCACTCAAGCGATGGCTTTGAAGGCGCGGACCGCAGCCGCCGGATCGGCCTGACCAAACACCGATTGACCGGCCACCAGAACATTGGCCCCGGCCTCCATCAACGCGAGGGCATTGGACAGGTCCACCCCGCCGTCGATTTCGATCCCAAAGCGGAGTCCCCGCTCTTGGCGGTACTGGTTCAGGGCGTGGAGCTTGGACATGGTGGAAGGAATAAAGGCCTGTCCTCCAAAACCGGGATTCACCGACATGAGGCAAACCAGATCGAGATCGGCCAAAACAGGCAAAAGGGATTCGACCGGGGTATGGGGATTGATAGCGACCCCGGCTTTGATGCCCAGATCCTTGATTTGATGAATGTTACGATGAAGATGGGTGCAGGCCTCCAGGTGCACGGTGAGGTAATCCGCACCGGCCTTCACAAAATCCTGGGCATAGCGGCCCGGGTCTTCGATCATCAGGTGAACATCCAATGGCAAAGTTGTGATGGAACGAATGGCGCGAACCACGGGCTGACCAAAACTAATGTTGGGAACAAATTTCCCATCCATCACATCCAGGTGCAGCCAGTCTGCCCCGGCGCTTTCCACGGTTTGGATGGCTTCGGCCAGTCGCCCAAAAGGAGCGGAGAGGACCGATGGGGCCAGAATTTTCATAGCCTGTGAACCGATTAACGGAAGGCCGAGATGCCGGTGAGGTCCATGCCGGTGATGAGCAAATGGATATCGTGGGTGCCTTCGTAGGTGACCACGGATTCCAGGTTCATCATGTGGCGCATGATGGGGTATTCGCCGGTGATGCCCATGCCGCCGTGGATTTGCCGGGCTTCGCGGGCGATGTTCAGGGCGATTTCGACGCTGTTCCGCTTGGCCATGGAAATCTGGGCGGTGGTGGCGCGGTCCTCGTTTTTGAGAACGCCCAGGCGCCAGCAGAGCAATTGGCCTTTGGTGATTTCGGTGAGCATTTCGGCCAGTTTCTTTTGGACCAGCTGAAAGGAGGCGATTGGTTTGTCAAATTGAATACGCTGCAGGGCGTATTGCTTGGCTGAATCGTAACAATCCATGGCGGCACCCAGGGCACCCCAGGCGATTCCATAACGGGCGGAGTCCAGGCAACCCAAGGGGCCTTTGAGGCCGCTGATGTTGGGGAGCAGGTTTTCTTTGGGAACCCGAACATTGGAGAAGACCAATTCACCGGTGGCAGAGGCACGCAATGACCATTTGTTATGGGTTTCGGGGGTGGTGAATCCTTCCATCCCCCGCTCCACGATGAGGCCTCGGATTTTGCCGGCCTCGTCTTTGGCCCAGACCACAGCGATATCGGCAAAAGGAGCGTTGGAGATCCACATCTTGGCCCCGTTGAGGAGGTAATGGTCGCCTTGGTCCACAAAATGCGTGGTCATCCCGCCGGGGTTGGACCCGTGATCGGGTTCGGTCAAACCAAAGCATCCCATCCACTCCCCTGTCGCTAGTTTGGGCAGGTACTTGCGGCGTTGCTCTTCGGAGCCGTATTTGTAGATGGGGTACATCACCAGGGAGCCCTGCACCGAGGCCGTGGAGCGGATGCCGGAATCGCAGCGCTCCAGCTCCTGCATGATGATCCCGTAAGAGATTTGATCCATGCCACCGCAGCCGTATTCGGCGGGGAGCGAAGGCCCAAAGGCTCCGATAGCACCCAGCTGGGGGATGATATGTTTGGGGAATTCGGCCCGCTGGGCGTAGTCCTCGATGATGGGGCTCAGTTCCTTTTTGACGTATTGCCGAACACTGTCCCGAATGAGACGATGTTCATCGGTTAACAACTCGTCAACCAAATAATGGTCGGGGTGCTGGTAGGTGTCGGTACGCATGGCTTAGGGGAGGCGGTTTTAGACCAAAAGATCCGTTTCTGTTGGGAATGCGCTGCAAATTTAAGACCTTCGGGGTTCAAACCTGAGTGTATGGCGGAGATTGCCCTTCTGGGCTTAGAGTTTAAAGGTTACCACGGCCTCTACCCGGAAGAAAAAATCCAGGGGAATCGCTTTGTCCTGGACCTTATCGCTCGTTCACCCCATTCAAACCAGGGTGATCAAGCGCCAACAGCCCCTTTTGCCTTGGGAAAGGCCCTCTTGTTGGGCAAGTCCTGGCCGGACTATGCCCGCATGCAGGAATTGGCCGAAACGGTGTACAGCCAGCCCCGCGATCTATTGGAGGAGGTGGTGATGGATATTTTGAAGGTTTTCAAAAACGAATGGCCGGAATGGACCTTTGAAGTGGCCCTGACCAAAACCAATCCCCCCATCGTTTTGGCCGAAGGCAGCCAGACTTTGCGTATCCCTGCATCCCGGGTGACGCTACGGTGCAGCGATCTCTAGGGGGGATTTATCTTTGGCCTGTCACCCAAGAAAAGAACGACCTATGGCCCTCCAAACTGCAGAGCGCTCCTCGTCCCTGGACGCCTCCGAAAACCCCATCTACCAAAGGCATATGGCTGCCTATTCGGCTGCCGTGCCCTACATGAAGGGAGCTGTTTTGGAATTGGGCTGTGGCGAAGGCTACGGCATGGCTCTGCTGGCCAAGCATTGCGACCAATACCTGGGCGTGGACAAATACCCGGTGCCCAACCTCCGCATTCCCCCCAATGCCCGGGTCATGCAGGCCGTCTTTCCTCCGCTGGGTGGTATCAATTCCAACCAATTTGACGCGGTGGTCACCTTTCAGGTTATTGAACACCTGGACGATGACCTGGGCTTTCTCAAGGAAATCCACCGGGTCCTCAAACCGGGCGGGGTTCTCCTGCTGACCACCCCCAATCGCCTGATGTCGCTGACCCGTAACCCCTGGCATGTCCGGGAATACGAGCCCAACGGCATGAAGCAACTTTTGACCTCGGTCTTTGACCGCGTGGATTTGCAGGGTGTCTTTGGGAATGAATTGGTCATGAAGTATTACCAACAAAACAAAGCCTCCGTTCAACGCTTCACCCGCTGGGATATTCTGAATTTGCAATACCGCCTGCCCCGTCGCTGGTTGCAAGTGCCCTACGATTTGGCCAATCGCCTGAACCGTCGTAGCCTTCGTCAAGCTGATTCCGGCTTGGTTGGTCAAATTCGTTTGGAGGATTACCCCATCGCTCCGTTGAACGATCGGGCCTTGGATTATTTTGCCTTATGTTACAAATAGGCCGTCCGGCCAGGCAGCCTGGATTGGGGCTCTGCTTTACCCTGTTCATGCTGGTTTGGTTTGGGATTTCCTGCCGCGATAACCCCTCTTTGCCCTTGCCCCAAGATCCACTACCCCCGTACCCGGCCTACGGTACCCCCTTTGGCGGTGTTCCCGATACCCGGGATATCGTCATGTACGAAGTGAATACGAGGGCCTTTAGTCCTTCCGGTAATCTGCAAGGGGTACTGGACCGCCTGGATTCGATTCGTCTGCTGGGAGTCAATGTGTTATGGCTTATGCCCTTGCACCCTGTCGGCATCCTCAAGGGCATCAATTCCCCGTACTGTGTGCGCGATTACAAGGCCATAGGGGCCGAGTACGGAACCTTGGACGATTTGCGCAGGTTGACCGATGCCGCCCATGCCCGCGGTATGGCCGTTATCCTGGATTGGGTCGCGAATCATACGGCTTGGGATCATCCCTGGATGGCCAACGATGGCTGGTACACCCGCAACAGCCAAGGCCAGGTGGTCCATCCACCCGGCACCAACTGGTTGGATGTGGCTGATTTGAATTACGAGAACCAAGCCATGCGCGATGCGATGCTGGATGCGATGCTCTATTGGATTTACCAAGCCAATATCGATGGATTTCGTTGCGATTATGCCGATGGGGTTCCTTATGATTTTTGGGAAACGGCATGGAACCGTATCACGGGCCTTCCCGGCAGGCGCATGATTCTCTTTGCCGAAGGTAGCCGTACCAACCATTTTCAAGCCGGTTTTGATCTCAATTTTGGTTGGTCAACGTACACCGCGCTCAAACAAGTTTGGCAAGGCCAAAGCCCCTCGGTTTACCTGAATACCCGGCTCAATCAATCCCAAAGCAGTCCCCAAGGCAAGGCTTGGTTGCAATTCACCACCAACCACGATGAATCGGCTTGGGATGCCACCCCGGTGGTCCTCTTTGGGGGCCTGCAGGGGGCTTTGGCGGCTTCGTCCCTTAGCCTGATGGGTGGTGGGCCCTGCTTGATCTACGGAAGCCAGGAAGTGGGCCTGGCCCAGAACCTTCCTTTTTTTAGCCGTTCCCCTATCCCCTGGCAACAAAACCGAGGGATGCAGGTTGCCTACCAAAAGTTGATGACCTGGTACAAGCAACACCCCTCGGTTCGTTACGGGACCTGGGCAACCTTTGCACATCCTGATTTGGTTTGCCTCCAAAAGCAGCACGGCTCCGATACCACTTTGGCGATAATCAATGTTAGGAATCGCCCGGTTACCCTGGCCGTGCCCCCGGCATTGCGGGTTCAGCCGTGGACCTGCGTCTTGTCCGGCCCCCTTTTGAGCGAGCCGCCTGCGGCTTCGGCTTGGTTACCGGATTCCTTGACCCTGCAAGCTTACGAAGCCCGTTTTTTTGAGCGTTAAATCCTGGCAGCCGGTGAAGAAAGGTTTGCGGATCGTCGCGGCGGTTTTGGGAGGACTAGGCGTTGTGGTTTTGGTCTGGTTCATGCTGCGCCAGTCTTTGTTGGGGTACAGTTGGCAAAAAGCCGTGGAAAGCGCCCAGCATCGTGGCTACCAATTGAGCCACCGCGGTCTGAGGTTCAAGGGTTTAATGACGGTCCAAATCCGTGGTCTCTCCCTGCAATACCAAGGCCAATCCGTGCTTTCGGTCCATTCGCTGCAGGCAAGGCCGGATGTGTTACGGCTGATCATCGGGGATTTGCGTCTGCAGTCCTTGCATATGAACGGCCTGCGTTTGGTACTCCTCCAAACCTCGGGGTCTTGCAATATCTGTCCGCTTTTTAATTCAAGCGACGAACGAAATTCGGTCAAACGCGCTGAAGCGGTGCCGGTCAATCAGCGTATTTACGATGCAGCAACCCGGCTTTTGGACCTTTTGCCCCCCGATTTCAAGCTCACGCGTTCCCTGGCCACCTACCAAAACGACACGCTGTTTTCGGCTGTGGGTATTCCGGCTTTGTCCTACCAAAACGAAATCCTGAAAGGCCAAATAAACGTGCGCGAAAACGATCAGCGGGGAGCCATCGCCCTGCGGGGTCAATTGGACCGCAGCAGCATCACGGGTAGGCTACATCTGACCCCCCTGGGCGCCCCTGTCTTTTGGGTGCCGTGGGTCGAACGAAAGTGGGGCCTTCGTTTGGGCTTGGGAAAAAGTTCGCTGAATATCAAGAAATTTGTTATGGACGACGGCATTCTCCAATGGGATGCCAAGGGACTTGCCCTGGGTTTGACCCTGGAACATGAACGACTGTCGAACCAGGCCGTGCAATTTCCCTTGCTCCAGGGTCGCTTTCGAGGCCAGGCAGGGTCGGATTTTGTGGAGGTGGATAGCGCGACCGTTTTTCGCATGGGCCGCCTCCCGGTGCGGGTCTATGCCTTGGTGGATCGGGGCCAGGAGGCCCGTTGGGATCTACGGCTAACAACGGCTTGGTCGGCTTCCACGGACTTTTTGGCCAGCCTACCCCGGGGAATTTTTGAGCATACCGCCGGGATGCAGGGAACCGGTCAACTTCGTTTCCGTTTCTCCCTGCAATTGGAGGATCGAGCCCCGCAACAATGCCGGCTGAACAGCGCGTTGGACCAAAAAGATTTCCAAATTACCCGCATGGGACGGACCGATTTGCGGCGAATGAACGGTCCCTTTCAGCATACCGTTGTTCGCAACGGTCAGCCCCAGCGAACCCTGATGGTGGGCCCAGCGAACCCCTTCTTTACCCCGCTGGACCGCATTCCTATGGCCATGCAACAGGCCGTCATGACGGGTGAGGACGGGGATTTTTACAGCCACAGGGGCTTCTATCCCGAAGCGTTTCGCTTGAGCTTGGCCCAAAATTACCGGCAAGGCAAATTTGCCCGTGGAGGCAGCACCATCACCATGCAATTGGTCAAAAATGTGTTCTTGCACCCGCGCAAAACCATCGCGCGCAAATCCGAGGAATTTTTGCTTACCTGGCTCATCGAAAACCAGCGCCTGACCTCCAAAGCCCGCATGATGGAGGTGTACCTGAATGTGATTGAATTTGGGGATAATGTTTGGGGCATAGGGGAAGCTGCACGGCATTATTTTGATCGGTCGCCTTCCGAATTGGATCCCATTCAATGTGTTTTTTTGGCGGGCTTGGTGCCCCGGCCCCGGGTTCTTCAAAATTTGTTGGAACCCGATGGCAAGGTCTCCCCGCGCAATGGTTTTTTTACGGCCATACGGAATCGGTTTTATCGCCGAGGCTGGTTGCCGCTTGAAGACTCCGCCCTTCGCGATGTGGGCCTTCGGCCTTCGGTGTACCGGCATTTGACGGTTCCCGATAGCACCTTGCTTTTGACGCCCCTGGAATGGGACGAAGAGGACGCGGAGTAAACTAAGCCTGCGCGGAGTAAACTAAGCTTGGGGGGTCTTGCCCATAAGCTGTGTCTGTTGTTCGGATAGCCAACGCAGGGCCTCCAGCGGGGTCAACTGGTTGATGTCCAGGCTTCGAAGCGCCGAAGCCAGTTCGGCTTCCTCGCGATTCCCGGATTCGAACAATTGCAATTGCATGGACCGTCCGGGAGATATTTTGGAAGGGGTATCCGGGTCGGAGCCGGGGATGTCCCTTCCCGCTTCGAGTCCGGCCAATACCGATCGAGCCAAATCCAGGACGGCCGGTGGAACACCCGCCATGCGGGCGACATGCAAACCAAAACTGTGGGAGGAGCCCCCGGGTTTGAGGACCCGCAAAAATTGAAGCTGTTCCCCTTCGCCGGCCACGGCTACATGGTAATTGACCATGCGGGGATAGAGGGATGCCATGCGATTCAATTCGTGGTAATGGGTCGCAAAGAGGGTCTTGGGATGCAACCGCGGATGTTCGTGCAAATACGCAGCCACGGCCCAGGCCAAACTAATCCCATCGTAGGTGGAGGTGCCTCGCCCAATTTCGTCCAGTAACAACAGACTTTCACCGGTCATATGATGAAGGATCGTGGCCATTTCCTGCATTTCGACCATGAACGTGGACTCCCCGGCTGCCAAATTATCGGAGGCACCCACCCGGGTAAAGAGCTTGTCCACCAAACCAATTTCGGCGGACTGGGCAGCGACGTAGGAGCCGACCTGGGCCATCACAACCAACAAACCGGCTTGGCGTAACAAAGCCGATTTACCGGCCATATTGGGTCCGGTAATCATCCATATTTGTTCCTGTTCGGAATCCAGGTTAAGGTCATTGGGCACATAGGGCTGATGGTCCGGGAGCAAGCGCTCCAAGACCGGATGCCGAAGGGCTCTTGCCCGGAGTTTCTTGCCTTTTTGGATTTGGGGTCGGTGGTAATCCCTTTGGACCGCCAGATGGGCAAATCCGGTGAGAACATCCAAAGAGGCCAATTGGGCGGCGGTGCCTTGAATGCGGGATACCATGCTTGCCGCGTACTGCAGAACCTGATGGTACAAGGACGATTCCAATTCCTGAATACGCTGGTCCGCGGTGGTGTATTTTTCCTCAAAAGCTTTGAGCTCGGGCGTGATGTACCGTTCGGCATTGACCAAGGTCTGCTTACGGATCCATTCCGCCGGAACCTTGTCTTTGTGGGCGTGGGTGACCTCCAGATAAAACCCAAAGACCTGGTTGTGGTTGATTTTGAGCGATGGAATACGGGTGCGTTGAATTTCATCCTGAACCATCTGCTGCATGGTTCCCCTTGCGTCTTCTTTCAAGGCACGCAGTGCGTCCAATTCGGCATGAAACCCTGTTCGAATAACACCACCTTTGGAAAGCAAAGCCGGTGCCTCATCACTCAAGGCGCTGCGAATCGCCTGCTGTAGTTCGGCGCAAAAATCCAAGCCATTCCAGGCATTTTTCCAGGACGCTTCGGGGCCTTGTTCGCTCAGGATTTCAGCGACCCGGGTAGCGGATTCCAGGGAGCGAGCCAGTTGAACCATCTCGCGCGGTCCGCATCGAAGGACCCCAACCCTGGCGGCCATGCGTTCAAGGTCCCCTACCCCTTCCAGGGCCTGACGTAAACCCGAGCAGGTTTCGCTTTGGGCAACCAAGGCATCAACAACCCGCAGGCGTTCTTCGATGGCTTCCACCGAACGAAGGGGAAAAGCGAGCCAACGCCTCAACAGGCGCTGCCCCATAGGGGTCACGGCCTGGTCCAGGCATTGGGCCAGTGAATAGCCCCCGCTTTGGGAGGGTTCCAAAAGTTCCAGCGTTTTGATCGTGAATGGGTCCATCCACAAGGAATCGCCCGGATCCAATCGGGATAACCCAAACAAAGGCAGGGGACCATCCCTGCGGGTTTCGTTCAAATAATAAAGAATGGCCCCGGAGGCAATGATCGCCGATTCCATACCGTCCAAACCAAAACCTTTGATAGAACGGCTTTGAAATTGCTTTTCGATTCGCTGACGGGCGCTGTCACTTTCCCAAATCCAATCCTCCACCCATTGCCAGGCCCAGGTTTCGCCGAGCAAAAGTTTGAGTTCGTTTTTTTGGCGTTTGTTGCCCAAAAGCTCGCGGGGGGCGTAGCGCTGCAAAAGTCCGGTGGCCTGGTGCACATCAACCTGGGTCGCCTGAAAGGAGCCGGTGGTGGCATCGCAAAAAGCAAGCCCAACCTGGCCTTGGCCTGGGGAATAAACCGCTGCCAAATAATTGTTACGGGTATGATCCAGCAAAGAATCGCTAAAGGCTACGGCCGGTGAGACCAGCTCGGTCACTTCTCGTTTGACGATCCCTTTGGCGGCTTTGGGATCTTCGGTTTGGTCGCAGACCGCAACGCGCATACCCGAACGGACCAAGCGGGGCAGGTACTGGTCCAGGGAATGGTGCGGGAAGCCGGCAAGAGCGGTTTCGGATGCGGCTCCGTTGGCGCGTTTGGTCAGGGTTATGCCCAAAACTTTGGAGCATTGAACGGCATCTTCGCCAAAGGTCTCGTAAAAATCCCCCACCCGAAACAGGAGCAGTGCCCCGGGATACAGGGACTTGATCTGCGCATACTGCTTCATCAAAGGTGTCTCGTTGGCTGATTTGGCCGGCATGGGTGGAAGGGGTTGTCGAGTTGAAGGCCGGGCCAAGTTCGCTGGAATACCCCTTGGGCTTGAGGAATCGGAATGGGTTCGTAGGTTTGGACCTTAAACGAACCCCAAGCCGTGCGCCCCAAGAGCATGCCCGAATTGAACCGCCTTGATCTGGAACAGTTCAAAAATAGCCCCAAAATTCCCGTCGTGGCTGTGCTTTGCAACTTGCGAAGCTTACAAAACGTGGGCAGCATCTTCCGCAGCGCGGATGCCTTTGCCCTGCGCGAATTAATCCTTTGCGGCTTTACCGGAAGGCCACCGCATCGTGAAATCCATCGATCGGCTCTGGGCGCAGAAGAAAGCGTGGCCTGGAGAGCCTGGGATACGCCGGCCGAAGCCCTTGTGGCATTGCGTGCGGAGGGCTATGCATTGGTCGCCGTGGAGCAAGCGGAACCCTCGGTATCCCTGACGGATTGGGATTGGGACGGCCAACGTCCCCTGGCCTTCGTTTTGGGTAACGAGGTCGAAGGTCTGGAACCTGCCCTTCTTGCCATGTGCGATTGGGCCCTTGAAATACCGCAATGGGGCTGTAAGCACAGCCTCAATGTCTCGGTTTGTGCGGGGATCTTATTTTGGGAAGCCGCCCGCAAGGTCACGACCTAACCAAGAGACCATTTTTTAGAAGGTTTGGATTTTGAAGGATTTTTATAACTTTGATTATCTAATCCATAAAATCAAAAACTCCATGAAATTAACTGCCAACTATTTACAAAATTCGGTAGTCACCGCATTGATTCTCGTTGTCCTTGGCTGTACCACAGGAACGGTCATGGCCCAACAAACCTTCCAGGTTAATTTGTTGGTGGACATGACCACGTATATCGACACCAGCTCAAGGCCTGCCCCCAAAATTGACCCCAACGGAATGAGGGTCGGTGGTACGTTTTCGACGATGGGCGCTACCAGTCTTGGTGGGGCACCGCTTCCAAACTGGACTCCAGGGGATTCCAATTGCGCCATGACTTATGTTGGTAACAATGTTTGGAGGATCTCCATGCGTTTCCCTAACCCTACCCTTTACGATACTTTGCAGTTCAAATTTGTGAACGGAACCTGGTCTCCCCAAGGAGACAATGAAGGTTTGGACCCGGTCAATTCCTTGCAGGGATGCAGGGCCAGTACCGGCCTGGGAAATCGAGCCTTTGTGATCGAACCGGGGACCTACCGGTATTGTTACGACCGTTGCGACTCGGTTTGTTTGCGCCTACAGACCGGCCTTGAAGAGCCTTTTTGGGCCGAAGCAATTACCTACCCGAACCCTGCCCATTCGAAGGTTTATACTCAATTGTATTTGTCTCATAACCAAGATGTTACTGCATATGTCATGGACCTATCCGGAAGGAAAATCGCGGATTTGCACCAAGGTATGCTGGAAGCAGGAAAGCAGTTGTTGGTGTGGGATGGAAATTCGAACAGCGGAGCCCCTGTCCCCGATGGGTTGTATATGGTGCGTTTGGACATGGAGAATTACAGCCTGATGCGCAAAATCCTTTGGAAACCCTAACCACAAAGCTGCCCTTGCCTGGGGTGAGGTTCAGATTTCAGCTTCCCTGGGGTGAGTGCTCTTAGGTTCCGCAATACGTGCAATAGCCCGCATCCCCCCAAGGCGGTGCTTGATTGAGTGTGCGGTTTACCGTATTGCGTTCGTACGGTCGTTGGAAAGCAAGCAGCATTTGCTCCCATAAATCCCTACGTCCCTGCCGTACCATTTGGTCCAAAGCCTCCTCGACCCGATGATTGCGTGGAATAATCGCCGGATTAGTTCGCTGCATACACGTCAAAGCCTCCCGGGTATACCCTTCCTTGCCGCTGTTCAAAACACTTATCCAAGCGTCTATCCATTCAGACGAGGGTAGGATCACTCTGGCATTGGGTCCCTCCTTATCCAAATAGCCTGCAGTGTCACCTTCCAAGAATTTTACGAGGATGGATTCTAGATTTAAATAGGTTAGGGAATAGTCCGGACGCTCGACCCTAAGCCAGGCCTTCCAATCCGACACCAGGTTAATGAGGCGTACATCACCCCGTAACAATTCGTAATCAAGGCCCAATTTGGCCCAATCCATCCTATCGATAGCCTCCAGAGATAACCCTCGGTACCGATCAAGCAAATCCCTGGCCACCTGCATGGCTTTTGGATCTTCGGGACCATCGCCAAGCAGGGGAAGCAAACAAGACAGCAGAACTCCGGTATTCCATTCCATAATCTCCGCTTGGCGACCCCAGGCGTAACGTCCGTGTGCATCGATGGAACTGAACGAACGGGTAGAATCACAGGCATTGACGAAGGCACAGGGACCCAAATCCATGGTCGCTCCAAGTAAACTTATGTTATCGGTATTGAGAACCCCATGCACAAACCCAACGCGCATCCAGTGGGCTATTAAATCCGTTTGGCGTTTCATCCATTCCTCCAAAAAGGCTATCACCACATCGGGTGATGGCTTATCGGCTGCATAGCTACTTTTCCCCTCCACCCAGGATTCTTGTCCGGACCAGCATTGCAAGGTTCTTCCCAAAACGGACCCTACATACCTGGCGTAATCCTCAGGATTCATCGCCCGAACTGCGTATTCCAACGTGCCTATCCTGACATGGTGAGGGGCTACCCGAAAGAGAATACCCCCACGCTCTTGGGTATCCCGCCAAACGCGGTTTGGGGTTTCCAATACCATCAATGAACGGGTAGTCGGTACACCCAAGTCGTGCAAGGCCTCGCTAATCAGGAATTCCCTAAGCATGGCGCGAAGGGTGGCATGCCCGTCCCCCCCTCGAGCAAAGGGTGTGGGCCCGGTACCCTTGAGATGAACATCGTAACATTTCCCGGAATCCGTTTGCCATTCCCCTGCAAGCATGGCTCGACCATCCCCCAGCATGGTGAAGTGGCCGTATTGATGACCCGCATAAGCCATGGCAAAGGGGTGTTTTACCCCATTGATCCAGGATGCTACCGAGCCCTCCTCCACAAAGGCCTTGGACCAACCCCACTCATCCGCAAGTCGCTGATTCAAACAAATCACTCCCATTCCTGTAAGGTCAGGAATCGGCAGATCAACGCCCAATCTCCCCGATTTTAGGACAAGGCCTAAATCCCGGTAATCAGAGCGCCAGAAACTCAACGGTACTTAAGGGCTATCCCTAACATAAAATGCCGCGGAGCCATGTACCTCGCCGGATTATCCGGTGGTAAGCCCCTGGAACGGGCATCGCGCGGATCCAAAAAGGCAGGGTCCCTCCAGCTGGAAGGTACCGGATCACCAGGCTCCCAAGCCCTACCCGTTACGGGATTGGGGATAATGGCGTTGTTGCGATTCAACAGGTTGGTCACCTGCAGCGAAAATTCCCAGCGATACGCCCCTTGGTTCCACCATTTGCGCAACGAAAGATCCATCCACCGCTGGCCTTCCCCCAAGGCGGACCACAAGGCTTCCGGTCGGGGATCTCGCTCGTATATCGGTCGACCCGATACGGGCTCCAAGCCCTGAAAGGTAAAGGGTGTATAACGCCGACCCGACCTGAGCACACCTTCCAGGTACAGGGACCAGCGATTCAAGAAATTCAAGCCCCACCAGCCTCTTTTGCGATCCAGTGTAAGGATGACGTTGCCCTTGATATCGTATGGAGCATCCCAGGCCAAAAAGGTTTCTTTGGTGTCCTGACGATTCCCGGAATTCAAAATGGCCGTCAGAGCCTCGCTGGCCGATGAGCTCTGGCCCCTGGCGACCATGTAGGCCGCCGACACCTGGGACTGGAACCAGGTGCCAATTCGTTTGAAATAGCCCAATTCCAAGCCCCGAATACGGGCATAATCCGAATTAATGCGCAGGGTACGGGTTACCTCACGCCCTGTAAAATCCTTGATTTGGGTGGAGGCCGCCGTGATAAAATCGTATTTGTCTTTCCAATAGGCGGTGACCGTCAAGGCATCGTTGGGGGTTAGCTGGGTACGCAGTCCCAACTCGTAGGAAATATCCACCTCGGGATTCAGGTCCGGGTTTCCAACCCGAGCCAATACCGAGCGGTCCTGGTACAAAGGATTAAGGCCCTGATACATCCAGCTGGGGTGCGGCATGACCATCGCGTGGTTGTAATTGAAATACAAGACCTGGTTTTCACGAATGGGAAAGGACGCCGAAAGTTTGGGTAGAAGGCGGGCCTTGGTACGCAGCCCCATAACATTAAAGGTATTGTTAAGATAATTGGCCCGGATCTCATCGCGGATTGGCGACCGGGCATCCCCCACGGCGTTGTCCACAAAGGTCCCCGGCATCCAATATTCCAAACGCAGTCCTGCTTCGGCAACCAAACCCAGGTACTTGAGCTTGTTGGAGACAAAAAACGCACCTCTTTTGGGCTGAACCCGCCAAACATCGCTGTAATCGCCCAGGCGAAAACTCTGCGAATACGAACCATCGGCCAGGGGTATGGGAGCCCCTATCCAAGGACGAATAATGTCCACCCATTGCAGGTCCTGATCTTTGAATTCCCCACCAAAAATGAGCCGATCGCCTCTGGAGTTATAATAATAGTTTCCGCTGGCCTTCACGGTGTATTCCAACACATAGTGATCATGCCATAAGGTCCCTATACCGCCGTTGTTGTAGAGCCCAGGCCCCGGGTTCACAAAGACCTGGGAATCGCCGGGATTAAAATAAGTGACCGGAAAAGTCACGATGGAATTGGGATCAAATTCCGAATCCACTTCGTCCGGGCGCCAATCCCTTCCGTTGGCATCCGCCCTTAGTCGGACGTAGAGCCTGGATGCATTGACCGTATAAGAAAACCGCTTGGAGGTGGTGTGGTTGAGCTGCAGGCTCTCCAGGTTGGTATCGTGGGTGTAGGTCAGGGCGTTATCGGGTTGCAGCGCAAACTCAAACTGATAACCGGGCAGGAAGGGTGCGTCATTTCCAATAATGCGGAGCATGTTGACATCCTGATTGATGGTAAGCGAACGCAAATACGTTCCGCTCAATCGCAAGCCCGGGTGAAAGGCATAATCCAACTTGAGCATACCCGCCCAACGGTTGTCCTGCATTGGGGCAAAGCCCGCAGACGGATACAGGGAGGATTTGACCTGCTGAGCCGGGGTGCGGAAATACTGGTCGTCAAAGGTGCCCTTGAAGGATGTAAAGACCCGAAGGGGCTGTTTGAAGAGCCCCCGAATACTCCCTCCCAGGGTTCCTTCGTAAACCTGGTTGTTCCAAACCGAGTTCCACTCGTTGTTAAAACCCAGGCGATCGGAACGGGCGGTCAACGAATAGGCCCAACGATCCCCTCCGGACCGGGTTTTGGTCCGAACAATACCCGCCGATCCATCCCCTTGCGATACGTCTCCGCCTCCGGTTGCGATTTCCATTTTGTCAATGGAATTGGTACCCAAATCGATACCAAATCCAGTCCCTGCCAAGGGGTCCGTGGCCGATACCCCATCGATAACAAAGGCCGTTTCGTAGGTTCTCCCTCCCCTTATGCTCAGACCTTCGGGATTGAGCATGACGCCGGCCTGGGTATTGAGGACCGATTGCACCGAACGGGATGGTGCGGCTTCGATACTTTCCTGACCGATGCGCTGCTCGGTTCGGGTTTGTTCCAAATCTATAAGGGGCTTATCCCCCACCACCACGACCTCCTGGTCCATGGTCACCGCCGAACGCCGCAAAACAATATGGAGGGTTTCGGTTTGGTTGGCCCGAATGCGAATGCCCGTAAAAACCTTTTTTTCGTAGCCGAGGTAAGAGACTTCCACCTGGTAGATCCCGCTGGGGATTTTTTGGATCAGGTAGCGCCCATCCAGGTTGGAGGAACTGCCCAGGCTACTGCCTTTGATCACCACGTTAACCCCGATGAGCGGCAATTGGTCGGAGCCATCGCTGACCAAGCCGCCCAACGAACCCAGACCCTGGGCAAGGGCCTGAAAACTTACCGACATCCAGAGGCCCACAACGAGCATGGCCATCCTTGCGGATGCGACCCCGGAGCCACAACTAAACATGGCTCAAAATAAAGGCCAAAAACAAGAATATTAAGCCCATAACCCCTAAAGTTCTCCCAAGTTCACCTTGGTCAGGCCGTAACGGAAATCCCCGTTCAAAAACTCCTTGAAGCGCTGGTATCGATCCTCATCGGCCAGCAGATCCACCTCCTCATCCCATGCAACCCAGAGGCAGCGAAGGCCCCCGGCCTGGGACAGGAAATGCGCGTACGAGTTCTCGACACCGAGCAGGTATTCCGGGGTGATGTTTTGTTCAAAATTCCGGCCACGGCTTTGAATATTCCGCATCAGCCTGCCCGGTGGGCTGCTCAGGTAAACCAGCAAATGGGGCTGAGGCAATTGGCGGTTGATGATGCCAAACAAATCCTTGAACAAGTTCGCCTCCTGAGGAGCCAGGGTCTGGGTGGCAAAAATCAAACTTTTGTAGAAGGTATAGTCGGCCACCAAGCCACGGGTTTTCCAATCCAGCGACTCCATTTCTTCGTGCATCTGACGGTAGCGTTCGGCCAAAAAAGCCGTTTCGGTCGAAAAGGCGTAACGCTCCGGATTTTGGTAGAAAAGGGGCAAAAAGGGGTTGTCCAAAAACTTCTCCAAAAGCAGAGGCATACCCCAATCCTGAGCAAGTCGTCCTGCCAGGGTGGTTTTACCTACCCCGATATTGCCTTCGATAACAATATACCTGCGGTGATTCCCGTGGGCCACGGCTCAAGCCAGGGTTTCGGTGTAGACCCTCTTGGGCTCGTAGGGTACAGGGGATGATGCGTCGGGGCAGTGTTGCAGCATGGTGGCAACGTCATAACCCAATACAGGGTGAACCCAGGTCGGCCAGACTTCGAGCAAAGGCAAAAGCACAAAACGCCTAAGTTCCAAACGCGGATGCGGCAGGACCAGTCCTTGGGGGTCCGGACCGTGTTCAACCTGGCCCTCGAGGGCCAAAAGATCCAGGTCGATAATACGGTCCACGGTGGCCCCTTCGCTACGGCGATCCCTCCCCATTTGTTTTTCGATCCCCAAAAGAA
This sequence comes from Bacteroidia bacterium, assembly GCA_049431025.1. Lineage (GTDB taxonomy): Bacteria > Bacteroidota > Bacteroidia > UBA7662 > UBA7662 > SYHX01. The sequence goes on from JBMTCP010000003.1 coordinate 20,532, forward strand.
AGCGAAGCAGGGCCTGGGGCTCCAAGTCCGTCCGAAGCAAAACCACCTGGTTAAGGTAACGGTGCTGACCTTCGTACCCCCAGGGCTCGGATTCCCAAACGGAGGAAGCGGCGATGGGGGGAGCAACGGTGGTCTCCAGCCATTGAAGGGCTTTGTGGAGGTTGGCCCATCGGTCACCCAGGTTGGTCCCCAGACCTATGGCAGCTTGACGATGCATCTTATCCTTTACCTTTGAAATGAATCTTTTCGAACGCTCCAAATAAATAGCCGACTACCGTTTTTGTTGCTTTTACACCCTTCTTTTTTTTCAAACAACCATGAAGTCCTTTTTCAAAACCGTATTGGCGACCATGCTGGGTCTGCTGCTTTTCCAAATTCTGGGCCTGCTCATTGTGGTCATCGTCGTCGCCGGCATTGCCGCTTCCGGAGGTAACGAATCCTCGTACACCGTCGAATCGGGGTCGGTGCTTCATTTGAAGCTGGATCAAGCCCTGGTGGAGCGTGGGAACGACAACCCTTTGGCCAATTTTGATTGGGTCAACCTCCAATCCAATCAAGGCCAAACCGTCCAGGAACTTTTGGTGGTTCTGCATTACGCGGCCAAAGACCCCAACCTCCAAGGCGTGTTTTTGGATTTGACCGAGGTCCAAGGGGATATGACCCAAAGGGACCAAATTCGGGAAGGCTTGGAACGATTCAAGCGAAGCGGCAAGTGGATAATCGCCCATTCCGAATCCTATTCTCAAGGCACCTTGCTTTTGGCCTCCATGGCCAAACCTCTGAGCATGGTTCCAACAGGAATGGCCATGTTCAATGGCCTGGCTACGGAGCCTGTCTTTCTCAAAGGCATGTTCGAGAAATTGGATATGGAAATTGAACTCATCCGCGTTGGAAAATATAAAAGTGCGGGAGAAATGCTGGTGAGGGAGAATTTATCCGAAGACAATCGATACCAACAAAGCGCTTTGGTTCAAGGTGTTTACGGCGAGATGCTCCTTGCTCTGGGCCAAAATCGAGGCCTACACCCGGACACCTTGCGCCGTATGGCCAACGAAGCCCTGGTGCAGAATGCTGCCGAGGCGGTCGCAACCGGCTTGATTGATACGTTGATGTACCGGGATCAGGTTTTGGATTGGATTAAGCGCCGCACCAAAGCCAAGTCCATCGACAAAATCAAGTGGGTCACCGAATCGGAATACCTCCGCAGTTTGGACGAAGACCAAAGAAAAACCCTGCCAGGGGCTACCCCTCCTGCCAAAGACGTCAAAAACAAAATCGCGGTCATCTATGCGGAAGGTGATATCGTTAGCGGGGAAGGTGGCGAGGGTCAAATCGGGGGCGACGGACTCAGTGCAGCCCTGCGCAAAGCGCGTTTGGACAAGAAAACCAAAGCCGTGGTTTTGCGCGTTAATTCTCCGGGAGGCTCTGCCCTGGCCTCGGATATTATTTGGCGCGAAACCCAGCTGATAAAGGATGCCGGAATTCCTTTGGTGGTCTCCATGGGGGGCGTGGCCGCATCGGGAGGTTATTATATCGCCGCCGCAGCCGATAGCATTTTTGCTTCGCCCAATACCATCACCGGATCCATCGGCGTTTTTGGTTTGGTTCCCTACGTTGGGGATTTTATGAAAAATAAATTGGGGATTACCGTCGATCGGGTAACCACGGGTCCCTACGCCGATATCATGAGTTTATCCCGCCGCATGCGTCCCGACGAAAGAGCCATCATTCAAAAAGGGGTTGACCAAGTCTACCAGGATTTTGTTACGGTAGTAGCCAAGGGTCGGGGGCTTAGCCAGGATTCGGTCCACAGCCTGGCCCAAGGACGGGTCTATACCGGCAGGCAGGCTATGGCCCTGGGTTTGGTGGACCGTATGGGTGGACTCAACGAGGCCATTGCTTGTGCGGCTCGCTTGGCCAAAGTTTCCTCCTACCGTCTTAGGGAATTACCCGAAATCAAAGATCCTGTGGAGGAATTGGTCGGTCAATTGTCGGGAGCCTATACCGAGCACCAACTCCGCAACGAATGGGGGCCTTTGTACCGACCCTACCAGCAGGTACGTCCTTGGATCCAAAACGCTGGCGTTCAGGCTCGTTTGGAATTCGTTCCTCAACTGTAATCCTCGGCTATTGTCGGATCATGCCGCTTTGGTTGAGCGACTCCGTGTCCAAGGCGGTTCGCTCTGCTTACTTCGTTTGAGTTCCATCGGAGACCTGGTCCTCTGCACCCCGGTTATCCGTTGGCTGCACCAGGCCTTTCCCCTGGTTCGCTTGCATTTTGTTACCAAAAAAGGTATGAAACCTTTGTTGGAGGCCCACCAAGACCTTCACCAAATTCATTGTTGGGATGGGGATGAATCCGCCTTGATCAAGGAATTGGCTGACCAAAATTTTGATGCCTGGATTGATCTTCATAACAACTGGCGCACAAGGCGATGGTATTGGCGCATGGTCCTCCAAGGCCAAGCCATGCCTAGGCTAACCTTGTCCAAAAACAACCTGGGCAAGTGGTGGATGGTTCAAACCAAAAAGCGACCCCATCAAACCGTACACACGGTTCAGAAATACGAAAAAATGCTGGAGCCCTGGGGCATCAAGGATGATGGTAAGGGTTTGGACCTACCCCTCTCCCCAAGCAACAGGACCAGCCTCCCCGAGACCATGGGATGGGACCCCCAAAAGCCGGTTTTGGCCTTGGCGCTGGGCGCCCAACACGCTACCAAGGTCCTCCCCGAAGATCTCGTTCTGCGCCTGTGCCAAGAATTACCCGGTCCCTTGCTCCTGTTGGGCGGACCCGAGGATCGTAATCTGGCGGAACGGCTTTGTGCCCAAAGCGGGCGCCTGGATATAGGGCATCGCTGCGGGGAATGGGGACTGCAAGACTCGGCATGGGCCTTATCGCAATGCGCCTGCCTGATTTGTCCGGATACCGGCTTGATGCATATCGCCTCGGCTTTGGGCGTGAAGACCCTGGTGGTTTGGGGCAATACCGTTCCCGAACTGGGTATGTACCCCTGGTACGCCCAACCGGCAAAACCTGCCCTGCGTTGGCGCTCGTCCAAGGTCCATGGAACCACCTACTCCATCTGGCCCCAAGACCTGGGTCGTTCGCTACAAGCCTCATCCGCGGAGCCCCCGCAGGGCAACGAGGGGGGAGCTGAATACTTTGAAACCGACACCGCTTGCCGCCCGTGCAGCAAATTGGGTCGCAAGCAATGCCCGCTGGGGCATTTCGAATGCATGAAAACCCAAGACCTCACCTTGCTCGTCGAACGAGCCCAAAAGGCCCTTCATAACACCCTGTACCACCCTTCGAAATGAAAGCAAACACTCCCCCATCGGCCACCGATCTGATCAGGAACAGCGACGGTTCGGTGTACCATTTGGGACTACAACCGGATGATTTAGCCGATCGCATTTTGTTGGTGGGTGATCCGGACAGGGTCTCCGAAATTTCCAAGCACTGGGATCGCCTTGATTTGGTTCGTTCACGGCGGGAATTTGTGACCCATACCGGATGGATGGGTTCGCAGAGACTCAGCGTGTGCAGCACCGGAATCGGGACGGATAATGTGGATATTGTTATGCATGAATTGGATGCCCTTCGGCGTTTGGACTGGTCAAGCGGTCTCCCCAAGGAATCCTTTCGTCCGCTTTCGTTTCTGAGGGTGGGCACAGCCGGTTGCCTTCAGGCCTCCATGGACGAAGGCCAGATCGTGGTGAGTTCGGTTGCTATCGCCTTTGACGGATTACTATCCCATTACGAGGTCCCGTTTTTGTCCCATGAAATCACCTTAGCCCAAAGTGCAGGCGAGGCTTTGTACGGTGCGAACTTGCCGGCGACCGGTCATGCGGTTTCGGCCGATCCCCTTTGGCTCAAGCGAACCGAAGATTCCGGAATGCTTAACGGTATGAATTGGACCTGCGCAGGATTTTACGGACCCCAGGGACGTAACCTGAACGGTTGGAGCGCTCACCCCAACCTGCTGGCCAGGGCCGAAGCCTACCGCGCGTCATGGAGAGACCGCCTGCAAGGCATCACCCATCTCGAAATGGAAACTGCCGGTCTCTACGGATTAAGTCGTTTGATGGGGCATCGAGCCGTTTCCATCAGCGCCCTGCTTGCGCACCGTTGGCATCACCGCTTCTGCCCTGAGCCCCAAGCGGTCATGGACCGTTGCATCCAACAAGTCCTCCAACTGCTGCAGGACTATCCCCAGGATCCGAGCTAATCAAGCAAGATCCGACCTTATCAAGCAAGATCCAACCTAGTCAAGTGCGACTAACGACGAGCCTCACCGCTTTGGTGACCCAATAAATGATCCGTTCGGTTGGCTTGGAGTATCCGATAAACATCCCCTTCCTTTTGGAGCACATACAGGCAGAGGTTGGCGTGGTCAAAATCATCCATGGCCGAAAAAGGGCTACCCGTCAACAGGCATAACAATAGACGAAGTGCACGGCCGTGCAGGCAGGCCAGGATTTTTTGGTACGGAGCCGCATGAAATTCCTCCACAACCGGCCTCATACGGATCGCCACCTGATTGGGGGATTCCCCCCCCGGAGGGGCCGCATCCGCCCTACCGTTTCGCCAATCCAAGACCAATTGCTTATAAACCCCGTCAAATTCATCAAAGCGACGACCCTCAAAATCCCCCCAGTGAAATTCATTCAAGCCTTCGCGGGCATGCAATGGAGCGGCCTGGTAGCGGGGATCTGTAACAAATGGCTCCAAGGTTTGGCGGCTACGCTGCAAAAGTGAACAGTAAAAGGCATCAAAACCTTCGTTCGCATAGGCCTGGTAGAACAAAGCGGCTTGTTTTTGGCCCGTGGCGTTCAGGGAGGTATCGTGACCACTACCCTGCACCCAATCCTTGAGATTAAAGTCGGTTTGTCCGTGTCGTAACAAATAAAGCATCGAAGCCATGAGGAGGGTTTTAAGAATTACTATTTTGGGGTTATAACAAACTAAGTTTCTTGTAGGGCCCAGGTCTTCCAGGCCTTCAGCACACCCTCAAAATCCGCCGGTAATTCGGAATCAAAAAAGAGATTTTGGCCAGTGTCGGGATGAACGAAGCCTAAGGTTTTGGCATGCAAAGCCATGCGGGGCATATCCCGCATGCATTGGGCCACAAAACTTCGGTACGAACCTCGCTGCGGACCACGAACCAAAGCATCACCCCCGTAGGTTGAATCGTTAAATATGGGAAAACCATTCATGGAGGTATGCACCCTGATTTGATGCGTTCGCCCGGTCTCCAGGGTGAATTCCATCAAACTCACCGGCCCCCAGTTCTCCAATCGGCGATAATGGGTTACTGCCGGTTTGCCGGTTCGATGATCGGCATAGCCCTTCATCCGCTGACGATCTGCGGGATCACGGTCGATAGAGGCCCGAATGGTACCCTGGGCGTCCGGACAACCCCAGACCAAAGCCTGGTAGGTGCGTTGGATGCTGTGGTCAAAAAACTGCCGGGCCAGGTGGGTCATGGCACTTTCTTTTTTGGCGATGACCAACAAACCCGAAGTGTCTTTGTCTATTCGATGGACCAGCCCTGGCCTTAAACTTCCATCGCTTAAGGGGTGCTTATCGACAGGGAGGTCGTTGAGCCGATAGGCCAAGGCATTGACCAAGGTTCCTGAATGATGCCCGTGACCGGGGTGCACCACCATCCCGGCTGGTTTGTGCACCACCAAGAGGGCTTCGTCTTCGTAAACGATATCCAAAGGAATATTCTCGGCCAATAAACCCTTGGCTCGGGGGGGATGCGCCAAAACCAATTGAACCGTGTCCAGGGGTTTGACCTTGTAGCTGGCCTTGACCGGGGCGCCGTTGACCAGTAGAGAGCCTGCCTTGATAGCGTTTTGGATGCGATTCCGGGAGATATGGGCGGTGCGCAGATCCAAAAAACGATCGATACGAAGGGGCGTCTGCCCCTTATCCACCACCAAACGGTAATGCTCGTAGAGATCGTCCTGGTCCTCGTCGGGGAGGGAGGCCTTATCCGTTTCCTGGTCGTGGATCATGGAACGAAAGTAAATCTTCCGGGCCCAACCAAGTCCATTGCAGGCGATCAAAGGGCCAAGCAAAATTGACTTCTTGGACTGGGCTCTGTTCAAGGCCCGAACCGTGGACCAGTGGTGTCCAAACGGCTTGGTTTTGGTAACACAAAACCGGCCAATCCCGGCGCAGCACCTCGCCTACCCCATAACCGGCCAAAATTTCCTTGATGGGTTTACGTTTTGAGGAACTCCATCCTGGCTTTTTGGGGTCAACCCGGTGGGTTGTCTGGATGGATTGCCAGGTCCAATCCTGCAGATCAACGGCCTTATCCATCGCAATATCCCAGGTCATTCGATGCCAACCACAGGTCAAAACCCTGTTATTCAATAAACCCAACTCGGTTTCCGAGCTTAGCACCGAAACAGGACCCCATGGTTGCGGTTCGTTTTCCAAAAAACACAAAGCGTTCCGGAAACGGTAAACCTGCCCCGAACCGCAGGCCAGCTTTTTGCCGGGCTTCAAATCCCAAGCGGCGCGCAATGCTTCCATCTGGGAACGGTTGGCCCCCAACGAAAGCCAATAGCGATCTTCCAACACTCCCCGCATAGGCTCATCCTTTTCTTGCTCACCCAACCAAAAAAAGGTACCGTAAGGGGTACCCGTTCGATGCAGGGGACCGCCTTCGTCGGTGCGGTTACTTATCCAATCCTGCAGACCCTGCTCCATGCGGGCCCAGTCTGCGGCTTCACGACCCAAAGCTTCCACCCATCCCGGAAAGCGACGCTGAAGAAGTGGGGCCAAATGCAAGCGAATGAAATTGCGATCGTACGCGTCGGAGGTATTGCTGTGATCCAAACGGTAATCCCATCCCTTGTCCCTAACATAAGCCGCGATGCGTTCGCCTGTTACCTTGAGCCAGGGACGCCAACGATGGGGGCCATCGACCAAACCGGCCAAGCGCGAACCGCCCCGCCCTTTGAGCAAGGCCAACAAGAAGGTTTCCGCCTGGTCATCCGCATGATGGGCGGTGGTGATTAAGGCGTTTTTCCACGTTTCTCTGCGCAACTCCTCCAATCGGTGGTACCGGTACCGCCGGGCCTCCTGCTGCAAATTCTGACCCTTGGCGGCCAATTCACGAGCCCAATCGGTAGGGAGGGTATCCACCACCGTTTCCAGACCGTAACGGGAACCCAGGTCCTGGACAAATCGAGCATCCTCCCTGGAATCTTCGCCCCTTAATTGATAACAACAGTGGTATAACACCGGGCGTATTCCGGCATCCAGCAAGGCATGACACAAAGCGGTGGAATCGCGACCTCCGCTCAGGCTAAGTAAAATAGGCCTGGTCAAAGGCCATTCCCCCCGTTGATGCAACTGATCCAAAAGGACCTGGCTGAGGGGATCCAAGGGTCGTAGGGTTTGGCTGCGTTTAAGAGGCCCGCATGCCGTCCAAAACATTCATAACATCGCGTACAGCCACGGCTGAATCGTTGACCAAAGCCATTTCGGCCTCGTTCAACTGCAATTCGATGATGGACTCGATACCGTTTTTGCCCAATTTGACCGGAGCCCCCATGTATAGGTTATTCAATCCGTATTGACCTGTCAACCAAGCACATACCGGGAAAATACGCTTTTGGTCACGGACGATGGCTTCGACCATCTGGGCTGCTGCAGCACCCGGTGCATACCAGGCCGAAGTTCCCAGAAGGTTGACGATTTCGCCGCCGCCTTTTTTGGTGCGGTCGATAATGGCCTCCAACCGGGCCGGCTCAATCAGCTCGGTAACCGGAATCCCACCAACCGTGGTGTAACGAGGCAAGGGAACCATGGTATCGCCGTGGCCTCCCATGAGAACGGCCTGAATGTCTTTGGGGGAGCAATCCAGCGCCTCGGCCAAGAATGCGCGGTAGCGGGCGGTATCCAGAATTCCGGCCATCCCAAAAACCCGCGATGAATCAACCCCTGCTGCCAAATAAGCGCAGTAGGTCATCACGTCGAGGGGGTTGGATACCACCACCAGGATGGCTTCAGGGGAATAGTGCATGATTTGCTCGGTTACCGAGCGGACAATTCCTGCGTTGGTCGAAATCAAATCGTCCCGACTCATACCCGGTCTGCGGGGTAGTCCGGAAGTAATCACCACGACCTGACTGCCGGCTGTTTTGGAATAATCGTTGGTCGAACCCACGGTACGGGTATCGTAGAGGTGAATAGGGGCTGTCTGCCAGATATCCAGGGCCTTGCCCTCGGCAAAATTCTCTTTGATGTCCAATAGGACGACTTCGTTGGCCAATTCACGGTGTGCTATGGCATCTGCACAGGTGGCTCCGACATTTCCTGCTCCGACAACGGTAATTTTCATGGATTTTGGGGTTGGTTTATGGGTTCCAAAATTAAAGCAAAACCTCGTTTTTTTAATGAAAATCAAGCCCTCTGGCTATATTTACCCGTAATTTTGTTTATTGCAGTGAACCCCTTCAAATCCTTCCAAAATTCTCCCACCTATGCCCTTGTTTTCCCAGCTTAACCATCGCACCAATCGCCTCATCGCTAGACTTTTCATCCTGGCTTGTTTGCCGGTTTGGATGGCTCTTCCTGTTGTTTTGGCCCAGACGGCCAGCGGGGATGGTTATTGCGGAACAGGCTCTGCCCCTGCTTCCACCCTCCAATGGATCGAAAGCCTGCATGCCTCCGGGGTATTGAACGAATACGCGACCGAACAGGTGCAGAACACGGTTTTTCTACCCATCAAGGCTCATTTTATCGCCACCGATGCCGGAACCGGCCGTTATACCCTGGAACAATTTTCGCGCAATCTCTGCGAGCTCAACAACCATTACCGCAATACAGGCATTCAGTTCTTTTTGAGGGGTGATATCAATTACATCAACAGTTCTGCTTGGTACAACCTGCCCAGCTTTGCAACCGCAGGGACCATCAACAATTTGCATAATGTTTCGCGGGTTATCAATGTCTATTTCTGCAACTTGTCGGCCATGCAATTGTGTGGCTTTGCCAATTTCCCCGGAACGGGCGAACCTCAATCCACTTTTAGGCAGGGGGCAATCTACCTGAGTATTGGTTGCAGCGGTGCAGGCAATTCGACCTGGGCCCACGAAATGGGGCATTTCCTTAGCCTTCCACATCCCTTTCAAACCACGAGCGATGCCCCGGCCGCGGCAGGTGCAGAACGTGTAACCCGTTTAGCCAACGAAGTCGCTCCTCGTCTTCCCGCCAATTGTGCGAATGCCGGAGACCGCTTCTGCGATACCCCTGCTGATTTTCGTCCGGACCGCTGGAATTGCCCAGGTCCCAATTCCTCCGTTCGCGATATCAACAACGATTTGTTCACCCCCGTAGGTCGTTACTACATGAGTTATGCGGATGATGCTTGCCAGGATTCCTTCTCGGTACAACAAAAAGCAGCCATGCTGGCAACGGTTACCATTACAGGAGGTCAAGCCGGGCCCCGTTTGTATTTGCTTTCTCCTCCCATCCCAGCCTACGACACGATTTTGGATAGCAAACCAACTCATTTACACCCCCTGAACAACAGCGTCAACAACGTACCCAACCTCACCTTCCGTTGGAATCGCGTTCCCGGTGCAACCATGTACCTTTTGCGGATTAGTCGCCAGTTCACCTTCACCACCTTGATCGAAGACCGTATTGTTTACGATACGACTTATCAGTATACCGGTTCTTCCTTGAACCCCAACGTGGATTACTATTGGTCGGTAAAAGCCATCAACCACAAAGTGACTTGCGGTGCCTATTCAGCGTCTACCGCCGGTAACTACTGGAAATTCAGAACGGTGGGGGTGGCCTCGGCACGTGATTTGGTAACAACCCCTGATTTTACCCTCTTTCCTAACCCGGCGGGTTCGGAAGGCGCCTGGATCATGCTGGAAGAATCGTATGCCAAAGACCAAATCACCCGTTTGGAATGTTTTGATGTGCAGGGGCGTTTGGTGCATACCCAAAACCTGGACAGCAACGGAACGCATCGTGTGATGCTACCGAATGCGGGTTTGGTTCCCGGGCTTTACACGGTTCGCCTGAACAATACCCTTGGGGGAATACGCTTGGGCCGTTGGTCCCTGCGTTAATCATGACGTCCATGCTGACTTTAAGCCTTTCCTTTTTTAATCGTATGCATCGTGTTTTGGGGATGTTGTGGATTGCCTGCATTCTAGGACTAACCCCAGGCTTTGCCCAAAGCAACGGGGAATGCGGTACCGGACCAGCCCCGGCCTCAACATTGCGGTATTTGGAAAGTTTGGCTTCGACCTACGATGCCCAGACCGAGGATACGGTGTGGATCCGCTTGCCGGTAACCGCCCATATCATTCGGAGCAGCTCCGGATTTGGGGGCATGTCCGAAAGCGCTGTTTTTGCGACGATTTGCAATCTTAACGAAAGGTTTGTGCCCGCCAGAATTTCGTTTTACCTGACCGAGCGTGTGAAATTTATTGATAACACATCCTTTTATGGCGCGACTTCGTATCAACCGCTGATGACGATGATCGACCAAAACAATGTTCCCCGTACAATCAATATTTATTATACGGATTTATCGGGGATGAGCCTATGCGGTTTTGCATTCTATCCCTTGACCGGTCCCGGCGGGTTTCAGAACGATGGCGCTGTGGTCATGTCGTTCGGTTGTTCGCAACCCCAGGGAACCACCTTGGCTCACGAATTGGGTCATTACCTTAACCTTCCTCACACCTTTGACGAAACCTCCTCCAATCCCGTTGACCCCATTGCCGAAAGGGTAACCCGGAACTTTAACGAGGTGGCTCCACGCTTATCGGCCAATTGTTTCACCGCCGGGGATCGATTTTGCGATACCCCTTCGGACTTTATTGCCAGCCGTTGGGCCTGCCCTTCCTCGAGGGTTCAATTGGACCTGAATGGGGACCTTTTCAGACCCGATTCTTCCTACTACATGAGTTATTCCAACGATAACTGCATGTCACGCTTTAGTCCCCAACAAATGGCGGCCATGCGGGCCACGGTCAACAGCCCGTCTGCACCCCGAGGCTACCTTACCCTGACCCCTCCACCTGTTTTCGGAACCCTTGTGGGAACGCCAACCAAAATTTTTCCGCAAATCACCGACACGGTGGTACCCAACAACGCTCTTTTCCGCTGGCATCCTCAACAGGGAGCCAACCTGTACCAACTGCGAATTTTTCAATTCAATGTGAATGTTTTTGATACTTTGGTGCCGGATACTTTTTACCATGCCTTGGGGAATCGCCTGCGCGGTGTTCGCCAATACAGCTGGGTGGTGCGGGGACTGAACGGCGGGGACCTGTGCTCGGCTTTTTCGCCCAGAGACTCCTTCAGTACATCGACCTACGTCTTTGCGGGCATCAACGAGAACACGGCTTCTTGGCAGGCCAAGGTTTACCCCACCCTTTTTCGGGAAGGCGATCCGTTGACCTTGGCCCATATTCAACCCGGGATACCCTTGGTCTGGAAATTGACCGACCATTTGGGTAGGCAGGTCTGCGTAGGCAACCTCCAACCCGAAGATTCCGGAGCTTTGTTGCATCTCCCCGGTGATTTACCCACCGGTTCGTACCGCTTGGAGCTCAGGCAGAACCAACAACGCATGACGGTAAAATTGCTCCGTCTTCCCTAATAACCCCAAACCGCCCCAACGATGCGTTCAAAATTCTTGGTATTCCTAAGTATCCTACTCGTATTTGGCCTGTTATCCAACCCACAGGTTGTAGCCCAAATGCCGGCCCAGGGCTTGTGCGGTACGGCATCCCCGGATTCCGCCCATTTTGCCTATCTGGAAGCGTTGGCCCAAAGCTATCAGGCCGAACGGGATTCAGGAATTGTTACGCGAATCAATATTCCCTTCAAGGCCCATATCGTTCGAGCACCCGGTAACAACAATTACATGCAGGTTCCTGCCCTGCTCACCACCCTGTGCGAGCTCAACCAAAAATACCGGTCCAGCGGTATTCATTTTTATCTCAAGGATCAACCCAATTATATCTACGATGGTAATTTGTTTTACCATACCGGATGGGGCCAGGGTAACACCCAAATGACCACCTACAATGTTTCCAGAGCTGTTAATGTCCACTACGTGGATTTATCGGCTATGGGGCTATGCGGTTACGCCACTTTCCCGGGATCTGGAGCCGGCACTACCCTTCGCCAAGGAGGTTTGATGATGAGTGTTTCCTGTTCGCAGCCAGGCAATACCACCCTGGCCCATGAAATGGGTCATTACCTTGCCTTGCCTCATCCCTTTGAAGGAACAAGTCCCCAACCCCAAGGCGTCTTTGCTGAGCGGGTAACCCGTAATCCCAACGATACCGCCAACGGAAGGCAACCCTCGAACTGTGCCAATGCCGGGGACCGCTTTTGCGATACACCTGCTGATTTTATCGGCAATCGCTGGCCATGCAACGGAGCTGCACCCCAAGCCAACGATATCAACGGTGACCCCTTCAGACCGGATGCTACCTTGTTCATGTCCTATTCGTTTGACAATTGCCAAAACCGCTTTTCCAACCAGCAAATTGCGGTGATGCGTCAAACCCTAACCGGCACCACCGGTGGAAACGGGCCGCGCTCTTACCTTTTGCTCCCGCCCATGCCGGCTTACGATACGGTGCGATCCACCACCACCCTCTTGGAACCAGCGGTTGGGGCTGCTCCTTCGCCAGCCAATTGGGTCTTTTTCCGCTGGACTTCCGTCCCCAATGCCACCATGTATTATGTTCGAGTCCTTCGGGGTATCACGCTCATGTTTGAACGTTGGGTCAGCGATACCAGTTTTCTTTATACCGGACCTGATTTGGGTTCAACAGGTAACTATTCGGTGAGTGTTAAACCTTTGAATCCGGCTTCGACTTGTGCCCCCACCTCAGCCCTTCGGACCTTCAGTACCACCACGCCTTTTGGGGCCTCGGTTTCGGGATTGTTAGAGTCCAATTGGCGTCTTTACCCCACCTTGCTTACCAGGAATCAAAAATTGCATTGGCAAGCAGACGCCCCTGAATCAGGGATCTTGTCCCAGCGTTTAACATTGAAAATTCGGGATTACCGTGGCAAAGTCGTCTTGATGGAAACCTACGAAACCGGTGAAGGCTTGAGGACCTTGTCCGTGGACCATCTGGAAGCGGGTGTTTACTTTTTTGAGGCAAGCGGTGGAAACCACCATTCCCGCGCCCGTTTTATCCTTCAGGATTAATTAGGGCGACCCAAGGCCACCAAGGCATCGGCGTGTTGTTCCAACAAACGCTGATAAGGTTCATGAACCAGCTTTGGTCCTTCCATGTAACGGTTTATTTGGATTAGCCTTGGCCGCAGGGGCAAGGTCAATGCACCGCCATAGTTTAGCACATCCGCAAAATGCGCCATGGCCAGTGCCGCGCCCTGAGTTCCGTCCGATAAACCGACCATAGCGGTTATCTTGCCTTGCAAGGAACGCGGATAGGCCAAGGCATCCACGAAGGCTTTGAGGATCCCCGGGTAGGATCCGTTGTATTCCGGTATAAAAAAGACGAGGGATTCGAGTTGATCTAACTTTTGTTGCCAAATCTGCCACTGTTCATGAGAGGAACGCGTCGACTGATACAAGACAGCGGTCAGGAAATCGGCAGGTAACTGGGCCAAGTCGAAAACCTCCGCAGGTACACGATGCCTTTCTTGTAAAATTTGTTCGTAACAACGCAGGATTTTCATCGAGGTAGAATCTCGACGACTGGTGGAACACACCAAACCCACAGTTTGAGAGGCTATCAAAATAAAACTTAAGAAGCTTTGCGAACCAACAAACCGGCGGCTTGAAGCTTGCTCTGGACAAAATCTTTGTCCACCACCAAGGACTCAGGGCGATTATCGGCCCCGGGCCATTCAAACATGGCCTGACCCAAAGCCGCCTCCATGATGGAGCGAAGTCCTCGTGCGCCCAACTTTAAATCCAACGCACAGGAAACGATCTCGTCAAGGGCTTCGGGGGTAAAGGACAAGGCCATACCTTCCAAGGCAAATTGATGTTCGTATTGCCGCACCAAGGCATTCTTGGGTTGAGTCAAGATGGACAGCAATGTTGAGCGGTCCAAAGGCTCCAAGTTCACCAAAACCGGTAAACGACCCAATAGCTCAGGAATAAGTCCGTAATGGCGTAAATCCACAGGACTGACCTGCGAAAGGAGGGACGCGGCTTGATCGGCGGTCGATAGCTCGTTGGAAGAACGGTAGCCTATGGCTTGTTTGTTTACCCTTCGGGCAATGATTTTATCCAATCCATCAAAAGCCCCTCCACAAATAAATAGAATGTTACGGGTGTCCAGGGCGATGTACTTTTGGTCGGGATGCTTACGACCACCCTGGGGTGGGACGTTGACCACGGTGCCTTCTAACATTTTGAGAAGGGCTTGTTGAACCCCCTCCCCGGACACATCGCGGGTTATTGAAGGGTTATCGCTTTTGCGCGAAATTTTATCAATCTCGTCCAAATAAACAATCCCTTTTTGGGCGGCCTCCACGTTGTAATCGGCGGCTTGGAGGAGCCTGGTCAAAATGCTTTCCACGTCCTCGCCCACGTATCCGGCCTCGGTCAACGCCGTAGCGTCGGCAATGCAAAAAGGCAGCTCCAGCATACGGGCAAGGGTACGGGCCAGGAGGGTTTTGCCGGTTCCGGTTTCACCCACCAAAAGCATATTGGATTTATCCAATTCAAGCTCGGTTGTAGCCGCTGCCACCTTGTGATGACCGGAAATTTCGCCAATTCGTCGATAATGGTTGTAGACCGCCACGGCCATGGCCTGCTTGGCCCTGTCCTGTCCCACCACGTATTGATCCAAGAACGCTTTGATGGTTCTGGGATTGAACTGCTCGGAACGAGGTTTACGCCTGCTCGATTTACGGGTTTCCGTTTCTGCTCCAGCTTCTGCAGGCAAATCCTGCCGATCGCGGAACATTCGGTAAACGCCAGGAATACACTGCTCGCAAATTCGTCCTTCGGTACCCACCACCATAAAGGCGGATTGAGAAACCGCCCGACTACAAAAGGAACAAGTCCAGGATTTGTTGGCGGGCATTAACGGGCTGATTTGGGGTTCTTGACCAAGACATCGTCAATCATGCCGTATTCCTTGGCTTCGGTTGCACTCATCCAGTAGTCCCGGTCCGAATCTTTGGAGATTTTGTCAAAGGACTGACCGCTGTGGTCGGCCAGGATTTGGTAAAGTTCATCCCGAACCTTGAGGGTTTCTTTGAGCGCAATTTCCATTTCCGTAACCTGCCCCTGCATGCCGCTCATAGGCTGGTGAATCATAACCCGGGCATGCTTGAGGGCTGTCCTCTTGCCGGGTGCCCCCGCGCACAAAAGAACGGCCGCCATGGAGGCCGCCATCCCGGTGCAAATCGTGGCCACATCCGCAGAAATAAATTGCATCGTATCGTAAATTCCTAAACCGGCATAAACCGATCCCCCGGGGCTGTTGATATAAATCTGAATATCGCGGGAGGAATCCACCGAATCCAAAAACAAAAGTTGAGCTTGAATAATGTTAGCGACTTCGTTGGAAACCCCAACCCCCATAAAAATAATGCGATCCATCATCAAACGCGAAAACACGTCCATGGAGGCGATGTTCATGGGGCGCTCCTCGATGATATAGGGCGTAAAGCCCTGGAGTTGACGATGCAGACCGCCTTGAACAGCCTTGTCGTGCATGCCCAGATGCTTGGTGGCAAAGGACTCAAATTCGTTGGAAAAATTCATGGGCTTGGGGTTAAAGTAGGGGTATCCTAGGCGTTAGGGCCAAAAACTTCGTTGAGCTGGCCTTTGAGGGTATCGTAATCGGTTTCTTGGGTTTCGACCTGAATCTGAGAGCGCAGGATATCTTCGGCGTTTCGGTACTTGAGGGAATAATAAACCGAGGATTCGTTTTGTTCCTTGGCCAAATACTCTTCGGCGTAGCGACGCAAAGGAATTTGTTCCGGGGAAATTCCGTAGGAAGAGAACTGCTGAAAAAGTCGGGCCTCGGCTTCTTGCAACATCGCTTCTCGTTCGATACGCACCTCGTGCTGTTTCAAGAGAACATCAATAATTAAATCCTTCTTGAGTTGGCGAGCAAAGGCATCGTACTGCTCTGGGTCCTGATGGCTGTGGTCGTGATCGTGGTGGTGATGCTCATGATCGTGATCGTGGTGATCATGGTCGTGATTGTGGTGCTCGTGATTCGAATCGTCTTTGCCCTCGTTGCTGCGAATCAGGCGACGCAAGAATGCATCGGGCAATTCCATGGGATGGTTCCCAAAAAAAGATTCCATCATACGGAATCGGAGCAACTGCTCCGCCTCCTCATCCCAACGGGCTTTGATGAGGTCAGCCGTTCGCTTAATAAATTCCTCCTCGTTCATCGTCTCACCGAATACCTTGGCAAAGAAGGCCTCGTTCATCTCGGCCTTGCCTTCCCTCAAAACATTGGAAACTTCGTAATTCCAAACGGAACTTGGTTCAGGCGCTTCGCTTTCTTCCACCTTAAAGGCTTTGGCGGCGGCAGCCCTGTCCTCACCAAACAAGTCTCCCACGGTCAAGGTCCCGGCAGTACCCTTGCCCTGACCCAAGAAGGACTCGCGCAGGGTTGCTGAAGCTATTTCGTCAAGTGCCACCAAAACCACGACTTTGCGGGCTTTATCCGCATCCACCTGGGATGAATCCGCACTTAACCTGAGGAAAAGACGATCTCCTGCCTCGGCCTTTTCGGGGTAAGCCCCCTCAAAAAAGCGCGTTCTCCACTGATCTATCGTTTCGTCCAATTCACGAGAACTCGGTACAGGCTGCAACTTGGGGAAAGAACGCCCTTCCATCGACTGTATCTGAACCTTGGGGCGTAAACCCATATCGTAACGAAAAACAAAGGATTTTCCAAAATCCAAACCTTCGGTGAAGGGATTATGTCCACGAACCGGTAGGGGTTGTCCAAAAAAATCCAAACCCTCGGCCTTGGCGTAGTCCATTAGCTGGTCATTCACCAAACGGCTAAGTTCTTCCTGCAGGACGGACAAACCGTAGTTCTTGAGAACAAGACCCGCGGGAACCATCCCCGGGCGGAAACCCGGCATTTTGATGTTTTTGCGTAAATCCTTGAGGGCCTTGTCGACTTTGGGTTGATAATCCTCCGGAGTCAGATTGAGGGTAAGGCGGGCCTCAAGATTGGACGGGTATTCGACAGAAATATTCAAAACAAAGGTTTAGAGGGTTGGACAACAAGCTCCGAACCCCTGCAGGGTTCGGATGGCTTGGTGCGGATGGAGGGACTCGAACCCACACGCCTTGCGGCACCAGATCCTAAGTCTGGCACGTCTACCAATTTCGCCACATCCGCTAAACAATGGTCGAAGAAAAAAGTTCGGGACAAACCAATTTTTCCTTCAAAAAGAGGGCAAATATAGCCACCAAATGGGCCAACGTGTATTTTTACAGGGTGCAAAAGACCCCTCTAACGACCAACACCTGGAACCTTACCCCGGAAGAGGAAATGAAGGAAATTGCCAAGCGATACAGGGGTTTGCTCAAAACCTGTCGGCCTTTTTTGGACAAAGCCAACCGCAAACTCATTCGAAAGGCCTTCGAAATGGCGGTAGAAGCCCACAAGGACATGCGCAGGCGGTCCGGGGAGCCCTATATCTTTCATCCGGTGGAGGTGGCCCGAATCACCGCCGAAGAAATAGGATTGGGAACCACCGCGGTGGTGTCAGCCTTGTTGCATGATACGGTGGAGGATACCGGCTTGACCCTTGGAGAAATTGAGAGTGAATTTGGCAATGTTATTGCTCGCATTATCGACGGCTTAACTAAAATCTCCGGGCTTTACAACAAGTCCTCGGACTCGAGCCAACAGTTGGAGAATTTCCGGAAAATGTTATTGACGCTGGCCGATGACATACGGGTTATTCTGATCAAGCTGGCTGACCGGCTTCATAACATGCGGACCCTGGACAATATGCCAGCCGACAAGCAGCTCAAAATCGCCCACGAAACCGCTTATTTATTTGCACCTTTGGCCCATCGGTTGGGCCTGTATTCCATCAAATCCGAATTGGAGGATTTGGCTCTCAAGTACATCGAACCCGAAACATTTCGGGAAATTGCGCGAAAACTCCAGGAAACCAAATCCAAAAGAGATCGCTACATTCGCGATTTTATAGAACCGCTACAGAAGAAGCTAGACGCCAACAGACTGCATGCCGAAATCAAAGGAAGGCCCAAAAGCATTTCGTCTATTCTGCACAAAATGAAAAAACAAAACATAGACTTCGAAGAGGTCTATGATTTGTTTGCTATACGCATCATACTGGACAGCCCAACCCATCTCGAAAAAACCGATTGTTGGCAGGTCTATGCCCTTATAACCGATCAATACCAACCCAACCCCAATCGTTTGAGGGATTGGATTTCGACCCCCAAAATCAACGGCTACGAATCCTTGCATACCACCGTCATGGGACCCGAAGGCAAATGGGTTGAAATCCAAATTCGAAGCCGGCGAATGAACGAGGTCGCCGAAAAAGGACTTGCGGCCCATTGGAAATACAAGGACCAGGATGGCGATCCGGCATTGGACGCTTGGATTTCCAAAGTTCGTGAAATGTTGGAATCGCCACAGCCCAACACCATGGAATTCATGGACGAGTTCAAGCTGCAATTGTATTCCAAAGAGATTTTTGTATTTACCCCCAAAGGCCACTTAATCAAAATGGCCTCCGGATCCACGGCGTTGGATTTGGCTTTTGAAATACATACGGAATTGGGCCTCAAATGCATAGGCGCAAAGGTTCACCATAAGCTCGTGTCACTGAGTTATGTTCTGAAGAACGGTGATCAGGTTGAGATTCTTAGCTCCAAGATTCAGGAACCCGGACCGGATTGGTTGGATATTTTGACCACCGCCAAGGCCAAAAATCGTGTAAGGCAATATCTAAGAGACCAAAAACGACGACTCATCGAAAAGGGTCAAAGCAAGTTTTTGGAAAAACTCAAGACCTACACACCGGATACTGGAGAAGATGTTTGGCAACGCATTGCCTTTCATATGGGACTACCTGGTGTTAACGATTTGTTTTATTTGACCGAAATTAACAAGATAAATTGGAACGAAGTTCAGCAAGCGTTACGCAAAAAACAACGCAAGGCCAAGGAAGGCAATGTAGAAGCCTCCCCATTGGACCAAAGTTCCGCCCCCAAGGATATGGTTATTCACCATCCTTCGGTCTGGATGGACAATGTTGAACAGGAATTTCAATACAGCCTGGCTCCTTGTTGCAACCCCATTCCCGGGGATGAAATTGTAGGAATCCCTCAACCGGGTTCCGCCATGCAGGTGCATCGGCAGACCTGCCTCAACGCAGCCCTCGTTCACTCAACGGCACATCACCAAACCATCCGAACTCGTTGGAACAAAGGAGCCCGGGTTGCCTTTTTGACCGGCATCCGCCTCAAAGGCGTGGACGACAAAGGAATTATCAGCGGCATCACCCAGGTCATTACCGAAGAAATGCAACTCAATATGCGGTCCATCTCGGTCCTTTCCGAAGATGGGATTTTTGAGGGTCAAATCATGGTTTACCTCGAAGATACCCAGGTACTTCAATCGTTGTTAAGAAAACTTCGCAAAGTCAAAGGGGTCCACAAAGTTGAACGCATCGAAAAGTCCGTCCCCATCGCAGGCTAATGTTGGAGGCAGTCGAAAATATTTTAGGGAGCTTCCTGCGCGAACGTCGCCTGAAACTAACCCCGGAGAGGCTGAGTATCTTGAAGCAGGTCTATGCGATGAACGGCCCATTTACCGCCGACACCCTGCTGGAGAACCTACGCGCATTGGGATTGGGGATGTCCCGGGCGACCGTGTACAATACGCTGGATTTGCTGCTTGAATGCCGCTTGGTTGATCACCATCAATTTGGTCGGTTCGGATCCTACTACCAAAAAAGCCACGGTCGTCGCCAGGCCGATCATTTGCTCTGCACCAATTGCGGACGTATCCAGGAATTTTGTGATCCCCGACTTCACCCCATCTTGCAGGATGCCGGGAATGTCCTGGGCCAGGAAGTTCATCATCATCAATTGCATGTACACGGTACCTGCTTGCAGCTTCAAAAAACCGGGCAATGCCCTCACTTGACGAGTTCCAGCCCAAAAGTTTCTTCGACGACACCCCCTTTGCACTAAATTTGTATTTTAAGAACGCGTATGAAAGCAGATGTGTTGCTGGGCTTGCAGTGGGGTGATGAAGGCAAAGGCAAAGCCGTCGATGTACTGGCACCGGAATATGCTTGGATAGCACGGTTTCAAGGTGGTCCCAATGCCGGCCATACCCTTTGGTTGGATGGACAAAAGATAGTCCTTCACACCATTCCCTCCGGGATTTTTCGTAAGGATTGTTTGAACCTGATTGGTAACGGTGTCGTCCTGCATCCGCCTTCCCTTTTGGCCGAAATTCGCGCCCTCCAAGCCCAGGGCTTGGACCTGAGCGGTAAGCTTTTGATTTCGGACAAAGCTCATCTGATTACCCCAGGCCATCGGCTCATGGATCAAGCCCAGGAAGCCGCCAAAGGGGATCAAAAAATTGGGTCTACCCTGAGGGGAATCGGTCCAGCCTATACCGACAAATACGCCAGGCACGGACTTCGCTACGGCGATATGGCCGGGGAAGATGCCACCAAACGGCTTCAAACCAGCATGGAGGCCCATCGTCAAGGTCTCAAAGGATTGGGGTTTGCCGAACCAGCGGATTGGGAAACCCAAACGCAGGATTGGATGGACAGCCTGAACACCCTCCTGCAGGAATTTCCACCCGTGGATGGTTCGTGGTTGCTTAACCAAGCTTTGGATCAGGGTCAAAAGGTATTGGCTGAAGGTGCCCAAGGCAGCATGTTGGATGTGGAATACGGTTCCTATCCTTTTGTTACCTCTTCGCATACCACTGCTGCAGCGGCCTGTACCGGTTTGGGTTTGGCGCCCAACCGTATAGGTGATGTTTACGGTTTGTTCAAAGCCTATTGCACCCGTGTTGGTAGTGGGCCTTTTCCCACCGAACTCCACGATGAACAAGGCGAAGTGCTTCGCCGTGCCGGCCATGAATTTGGGGCAACTACCGGAAGGCCCCGTCGCTGCGGTTGGCTGGATCTACCGGCCCTGCACTACGCCGCTCGCCTAAGCGGTGTCCAGAAACTCATCGTAACCAAGGCGGATGTACTCTCCGGTTTTGACCAAGTTCAGGTTGCTGTGCGCTACCAAGGCCAGTCTTCCCATCGCGATTCTTACCCCAACAACCCCAACGACTGCATCCCGGTGTACCAATCCTTTGAAGGTTGGACCTTGGACCCGAACAAAGTCTACCAGGATGTCAACGAATTACCCAAGACCTTAAGGCAATACCTGGACTTCCTCGAAGAATCCCTTAACAGCCCGGTGCATTGGGTTTCGCTAGGCCCGGAACGCAAGAGCACCCTGCAGGTTCGATCGTAGTTCCTGATCACAGCTGATTACAGAACCGAGTATCTGTGCAGGCGACCATCCTAACCCTTACGGAAGACCTGGATCCCTCCCGGATCTTGATGGCTTTGATCCGTCATTTTGAGTCTGCGCCTTATGTATCCGCTTTGCGAAGCGTTGTTACCAAGGATGAAAACCTCCCCCCCTATTACCATACCATGGATTGGATGTTGGGCGTGGGCTTGTACCCGGAAGATGCTGACCTTGAACCCCTTCAAAAAGGTTTGGACTTTGGTTTTGATGACTTTGAAACCATGCTTCAACAAAGGCCCGGGTTTAGAATGGGCTATATGGGCTACGACCTGAAGGCCCAAACCTTGAATCAACCTTCCCCATTACCGCCTTCATCGGTCGACCCGGAACCCTGGTTTTGGTTCTTGCCGCGGATACGCCTGGTTTGCCAAAACGGTCAGGTCACGGTAATGAAGGATCACCTTGGCATCGGCTTGCTTGCCTTGGAATCCATCCTAAGGGAAGGGGCAACCTCGATTCCAACCCCTGCATCCCAAGGCCAAGCTCATCGCACCCTTCGCGAAGTCATGCAGCCACAAACCGGTCCCGACGAATACCGCGACACCGTGAACGCCATTAAAGACCGCATCCGGGATGGAGATTTTTATGAATTGAATTATTGCGTGGAATGGGCTGGTTCATTGACCATCAACGATCCGCTTTTGCTCTGGGAGCAATGGTCCACCAAGGCCGCAGCCCCTTTTTCGGCTCTGGTCAAAAACAAAGAACTTTGGATACTCTGCGCAAGCCCTGAACGCTTCCTCCGAAAAAATGGACCTCACCTTTGCAGCCAACCCATTAAGGGTACGGCGGCCCGCTCTCAAGACCCTGGTCAGGACCTAGAAAACCTGGCCAATTTGGCCACAAACCCCAAGGAAAATGCCGAGCACCTGATGATTGTCGATTTGGTTCGGAACGATTTGGCCCGTTGTGGTGATCCCTGCAGCGTTGAGGTCCGGGAACTTATGAAGGGCTATACCTTTCCTACCGTCCATCACCTTATCAGCACCATCCAAGCCCAAACCGGAGCCCAAAGCGGAATAGCCCAAATTTTGAAGGCATGCTTCCCCATGGGATCCATGACAGGGGCCCCCAAAGAGGCCGTTTGTTCATGGATAGATCGTTTTGAAAAAACGCGACGTGGAATTTACTCGGGCAGTATAGGGTGGTTCGATGAAGAAGGCAATTTTGACCTCAACGTGATTATTCGAACCCTGGTTTATAACCAAAGATTGCAAAAGGCTTCCATAAAAACAGGGGGTGCCATTACCTGGGATTCCGACGCGGAGGCGGAATGGCTGGAATGCCAAACCAAGGCTCAAGGACTATTGGACCTGAGCCTCGAATGAAAAGGACGATGTTACGGCTTATGCCTGTTCGGTGACTTCCAATTGGAAGACCGCCTTGATATCCCGGTACAATTCAGCTTCAACCTGGTAGGTTCCCAATTCCCTGATTTCACCGCGGATGGACATTTTGCGACGATCCACCTCGTAACCCAGAGCGGTAAGGGCTTCGGCCACCATCAAGGTGGTTACGGTTCCAAAAATTCGACGATTTTCACCGGTGCGCACAGCCAGTTTTACCGTCAACTGACCCAACTTCTCGGCCAATTCATTGGCGGCATTGCGCAGACCTTCCTGACGGAATTCAGCTTGACGAACTGCTTCGGCTCGATCGTTGAGGGCAGCACGGCCTGCGACCACGGCAAGACCCTGTGGAATCAAAAAATTAAGCCCGTAACCGTTGCGGACTTTGACCACGTCGTGTTTGAAGCCGAGGCCTTTAACGTCTTGTTTGAGAATGACTTGCATGGCAATATGCTGTTGTTGCCTGGAGGCGGATTAAAAATAATGAGAATCTTAACGCAGACCGTCGGCTACGTAGGGCATCAGCGCCAAGTGGCGAGCCCTTTTGACAGCCTGAGCAACTTTGCGCTGGTATTTCAGCGAAGTACCGGTCAATCGACGGGGCAGCAACTTGCCCTGCTCATTCACGAGTTTGAGCAAGAAGTCGGGATCCTTGTAGTCGATGTAGCGAATTCCGTTTTTGCGAAAACGGCAGTATTTCTTGCGGGTTTCCTCCTTGACGGGAACGGACGCGAAGCTATTCGTAATCATGGGTTAACCTCCTCTTTACTTGTCTTGGGACGGCGGCGTGACTCGTTGTAAGCCACGGCATACTTGTCCAGAGAAACAGTCAAAAAGCGCAAAATTCTCTCGTCTCTTCGCAGTTCAAGTTCCAGTTTATCGACGGCAAGGCCGGTAGCCTTGAACTCGTACAAATGATAAAAACCGGTCGCTTTTTTGCGAATGGGATAAGCCAGCTTGCGTAGACCCCAATGGGCCTGATGCACCAGCTCGGCGCCGTTTTCTTTCAGCACCTTTTCGAACTTCAAGACCGCCTCGCGGACCATCTCCTCGGTCAGAACCGGGGTCAGGATGAGTACGGTTTCGTATTGATTCATAGGATCAATGTTTAAAAATACCCCCTTTTGGAATGGGGAGCGCAAATATAAGCGAAAATCGACTCGTAACGCCCCATGAATCCTAACTTTGTCGACATGCAAGGTTATCAGGTTTCGGCCAGAAAGTACCGCCCCCCTCGTTTTGATGAATTGGTGGGCCAGGAGCATATCACCACCACCTTGCTCAACGCCATTGCCAAGAACCAATTGGCCCAGGCCTACCTTTTTTGTGGTCCTCGGGGGGTCGGCAAGACCTCCTGCGCCCGGATTTTTGCCAAAACCATCAATTGCAGCCAAAGAGATACCGCAGGGGAGGCCTGCGGGGCCTGCCCCAGCTGTCTTTCCTTTGACCAAGGAGGGTCCCTGGCCATTCATGAATTGGATGCCGCCTCCAACAACTCGGTGGATGATATTCGATCCTTGGTCGAACAGGTGCGGTATCCACCCCAGGGCAGCGCCTTCAAGGTCTATATCGTGGACGAGGTGCACATGCTGAGTACCGCGGCGTTTAACGCCCTGCTCAAAACCCTCGAAGAACCCCCTTCTTACGCCAAATTCATTTTGGCGACAACCGAAAAGCACAAAATTCTACCGACTATCCTGTCGCGATGCCAGATTTTTGATTTCAAGCGCATCCGACCCCAGGATATTGCCGACCGTTTGGCCTCCGTGTGCAATGCCGAAAACTTTACCTTCGATCATGAAGCTTTGCTCACCATTGCGGGGCGTTCGGATGGCGCCCTAAGGGACGCCCTGACCATGCTGGACCAATTGGCCGGCTATGGCGGTGGCCATTTGGGATTGGACATGGTTGCCGAGCAATTAGGGGTTCTGAACCAGCAAGGCTTTTGGGAAGCTACCAACACGCTGCAGCAAGGCGATCCTGGCCCTATCCTACACCATCTTGGGGATTTGGTGGGCCGTGGTTACGACCCTATTCAATGGGTATTGGGGATGGCTACCCATTTGAGGAATCTTATGATGGCCAAGGCACCGGGAACCTTGGACCTTGTGGAGGCAAGCCCTGAATTCAAAGAGAAACTCCTTCAACAGGCCAAAAACAGCGATGTCGGTTTTCTTTTGGGTGGGCTTCACCTCTTGAATCAAGTTGAATTGCAGTACCGACAAGCCAGGCAACCCCGCTTGCTGGTCGAAACGGCCCTTTTCAAAATTGCCTACCTGGCGCTTCGATCCCAATCCCCAGCTGAACCATCCAAGACCAATGAAAACGTGATGCCACAGGGGACAGCCATGCCCCAAAGGGCAGCCATGCCCCAAGAGCAGGCTTCGATGCAGCATCCCTTAGAAGGAATTAGCGACAAAATCCCGCCTTCTTCAGGGTTCAAAACTCCGGCCAAGGTTCGCATTCAGGCTCCCCCGACACCTTCGGAGGCTCCAGCACGGGATTTTTTGAACCAAATCAAAAAGCACCTGGGCAACCAAGAAATCAAGGGCAACTCATCCGACGATGATGCCCAACAGTGGAATCCTCCGGCAAACCACGCCAAAAGAGGACTCAACGAACTTTGGAACCTGTTGTTGGAACAATGCCGGGAACGAAGTTTAGGTCCTTTGGAGGGCATTTTGGCGCGTAACATTCCCCAAAACACTGATTTAGGGCCTTCTAAAAGCCAAAAACTTGATGTTATTCTCTATTCGGATACCGAAAAGGAACTTTTTGACCGCGAAAAGTCCGGAATATTAGCCTTTTTGAGAGCATACGGCCCCCAAGAAACGCGTTTAGAGTGGCAGATTGTGCAACAAAATCTAGGAAAACAAAGAGAAAAGTACCTAACCGAACAAGAGCGATTTAATCGTTTAATGGATGAAAATGATGATTTTAAGGATTTAAAAAGCCAGTTAAGTTTATTTTTTATGTAAAATTTGATATTTTAATATTTCTTTTTACTAAATTTGTCCCTGATTTTAAAGCACATACCATCACAAACCATTTAATTTTAGATTATGTCCGTCAAACTCAAGCTCAAAAATTCCAAGGAAGTAGCCCTGGTCGACGAAAAAGTTTTCAAATTTCTTAGCACCAATCCTTACCTTGTTAAGGTAGGATTTTTGGCTAATCTCCGTCGCCATTCCCGTGGTTACGCCTTTTTTCAAAAAAATTGGCCCTTGGGCGATGGTTCGTACAAGAACGAAACCATCTACCTCCACAAGCTTGTAGCCGAAATCTTCTGTAAGAAGAAAAACACCCGCGAGCGCTTGTTTGTTAATGTTGTCAATAACAATCCTTTGGACTGTCGCCTGGAGAATCTTGAATTCGCAACCCGCTCGGTGGTCGTACGGAATGTAAACAAAACCGAGAATAAGTTCGGTTACAAGGGCGTTATCAAAAGCGGTAACAAATTCAAAGCCATCCTGTTCAATAACCGGGTTCGCTTGGATTTGGGAACCTTCAATACCGCAGCAGAAGCATCAGCCGCCTACAAAAAGAAATCTGCTGAATTGTTCGGCAAGCGATAAGCAGCCGTTCATTTATTCGCATTTTCACCAACCCCCCGAGTTTTCGGGGGGTTTTTTTTGTGCCTTATGCCCGGGGCGCAATCTGCACAGGGCGCAGCCTGCACAGGGCTCAACCTGCACAGGGCGCAGCTTGAGAGATAAAAAAACTTGACTGATTAAGTGCCTAGTTGCGTCCCATCCAACGATCAACCAAAACGGCCGTCATGGCATCACCGGTAACATTAACTACCGTTCGTATCATGTCCAAGATGCGATCCACCGCAACGACCAAAGCGATACCAGCGCTTTCCAAACCAACCGATTGCAGAACGATGACCAACATGACCATGCCTGCTCCTGGAACTCCAGCCGAGCCGATTGAGGCCAAGGTCGCTGTCAATACAATGGTGAGCTGTTGAGACCAGCTTAGGTCCTGTCCAAAGGCTTGAGCGATAAATACCGTAGCAACCGCTTGGTAAAGGCTGGTGCCGTCCATGTTGATGGTAGCCCCTAGCGGAAGCACGAAGGTCCGAACTTCTTCACGAACCCCCAATTTTTCGGCACATTCCATATTAACCGGTAGGGTTGCATTGGACGATGAGGTGGAGAAGGCCAGTAATTGAGCTGGGCTCATGATTCTAAAAAACCGTAAAGGAGAAATTCCTCCGAAGACCTTGATGAGTGAGGCATAAACCAAAACAAGCATCAAGACGAGTCCGGTAACGACGGTTAAGGCATAAACCGACAAAGCCCCCAGAAGTTCCATGGCCGCTGAAGGATCATCCCCTGCCATTTCGGCAATGAGTGACCCAATTAGCGCAAAAACACCAACAGGAGCAAAAGCCATAACATAATCCACCATTAGTAAAACTATTCGGTTGAGCTGAGCAAAAAGTTCCCGAACCGTGGAGGTTTGATCAGAGGGAAGAGACATCATGGCTATCCCCATAAACAAAGCAAAAAACACAACCTGCAACATCGATGTGTTATGGGATAGGGCATGAAATAAATTTTCGGGGACCATGTCAACCAAAGGACTCAAAGGGCCTTTTTCTTGAAGAGAACGAGCATTGGTTACCCCCAGATCAGATTTCATGCTGAACTTGGTTTTGAGTTCCTCGCGACGCTCTATCGATAAATAATCACCAGGACGTACAAAATTCACGGTTAACAAACCTGTCGATACAGCCAGGGTCGTGCTGCACAAAAAAATAAGGAGAGTCCGCCCCCCCATGGAGGACAATTTACGGAGATCCCTAAGGCCGCTGACTCCATCCACCAAGGAAACCAGTACAAGGGGAACCGCCAGCAATTTGAGCAAGTTGACAAAAATGGTTCCCAATGGCTTGAGCCAGGTGAGTACCAGGCTACTCCAACCCAAACCTGCAGCCAAGAAACCCAAAAGTGCACCGGCGACAATTCCCACAATGATTTTGAGGTGCAAGGGCATGGATGGCCAGGATTTGGGAGTCTTCATAACAAAAATTAGGATTTAGAACCGGAATGGAGCGAAAAGGACTTCATACGGTCTAGACGGGCCGAGGGCAGCCCCAACCAATGGTCCAGCACAACGACCGCTAACATCGCTTCAACAACGGGGACCGCACGGGGCACAACGCATGGATCGTGCCTACCCTTGGCCTGCAAAACACGTGGTTGGCCGTGCAGGTCAACGGATTGTTGATCTATTGCCACAGTGGATGGAGGTTTGAAGCCCACCCTGAACCATAAAGGATTTCCGTTACTCATGCCACCCAATAGGCCACCTGCATGGTTGGTGGCGGTTTGAATACGGGCCCATGTTTGGGTATCTGCTGCCAAGATGGCATCGTTGAAATCCGAGGCATAGCCGCTGGAGGCCTGCCAGCCTGAACCCAATTCAAAATACCGTGCCGCGTTGATGGACATCATGGCCTTGGCCAGGTCGGCTTCTAATTTGTCGTATACCGGATCCCCTAAACCAGCCGGCAGGCCTTGGCACCAAGCCATTACCGATCCCCCTACCGAATCCCCACGATCTCGTGTTCGGCTTATTTCGGACTCCATGGCCGCTGAATAATCGGGGTGAGGACAGCGCACCGGCGAGGCTTCAATTTGATCCCTAGAAAAGGGGCATTGGGGCCCGTGTACCCATGAGCCTGTATCCATTTGGATTCCTCCCACCGACTGTACCCAAGCATAACACTGAATGCCCACTTGTTCCAGGATTTGAGAAGCAACGGCCCCTGCCATGACCCTGGCCACAGTTTCGCGGGCACTGCTTCGGCCACCTCCTCGATGGTCTCGGATTCCATATCGGGCCATGGTGGTAAAATCAGCATGAGATGGACGCAGGGTTTGACCAAGTTCATCGTAATCCGAAGGGCGAGCATCCTGGTTCCGTACCGTAAGGGTCAAGGGAGCTCCGGTGCAAACCCCATTCAGTAAACCTGCCCAGCATTGAACGCGATCTTCTTCGTTGCGAGCGGTGGTCATGGCGCTTTGACCAGGTCGACGACGGTCCAAATGGGCCTGTACGCGGTCCAAATCAAGCGACCAACCGGCTGGAACCCCGTCCAAAACCACCCCCATCACAGGTCCATGGGATTCCCCAAATGAAGTCATCCGAAATCGGGTTCCAAAACTGCTTCCGGCCATGGCTGCTAAGTTAAGGAGTTAGCTCGTATCCCAAGATTTTCCAATGTTCCCAAAACAAGGGGTACGATTTGGTAACAACACCGGCATCGTCAAATTCCAATTCCCAACCCGGTAAGGCCAACATACTCATCGCCATGACGATACGATGGTCTTGAAAGCCACGAAAATTCAGGCGTTGCTCCCGGCCCCGTTGTTGAACATGGTCCTCCCAGGGTTGGGTGGGAAGGATTTGCAAAACAGCATCAGTTGCAGGGTTATCGCTTTTGTCGGTGGTTTTTTCTTTGGCCAAAATCCGGCAATCGATGCCAACCCCCTTCAAATTATTCGTGATGGCTTCCAGCCGGTTGCTTTCCTTGTATACGAGGTGCCCAATACCCCGAATTTCCAGTTTTACCCCACGCAATACAGCCCAAACGGACAAGGCTGGAACAAGATCCGGTACAGCCCCGGCACTGCATACCCAGAGGTCTCCGCGATGTTCCCACTCCAGCAGCGGATTTGGTTTGCTGTTGAATTGAACAGTTGGCATCCGGGTTTGGCTTGGGAGCCGTGAAAGGCGGTGTTCAAGACAAAGCCTGTTTGGGTCACCGGAATTCATGGCGGTTAGGGTCACCTTCATTTCTGGCGCAAGCCATGGGAGCCAACGGTAGAGCAACGCATCGCCTTGCAGCGAGTCTTCCTTCACGGGAGAAAGGACCAATTCAGGAACCAGAGGCAAAGCCGCTTGTCGAAGGATCCAAAAAGCGGCAGCACTCCAATCTCCTTCAACCATGTTCGCCATCTTTGTGCTCGTTCGGGTATCGATTCGTACGCCGTTTGAGCCCCTTTGGATACGGCAACCAACTTGATCGAGCATCGCTAAGGTCATGTCCAAATACGGCCGGGAACTGAGCTCCGAAGTACCCCAGGTTAGTTCCAGGTTAAGGTCTTTGCAGAGACCTCCCAAAAGGATAGCTGAAGCGAACTGGGAACTGATCGTGGAGGGTAAGTTCACGCGGCCCCCATGCATCGAGGAGGCTTCCACTCGTAGGGGCGGGTATCCCTCCCTTTCCAGGTATTCAATGCGAGCACCCAAATGACGCAAAGCCTCGACCAAACCCCCTATCGGCCGAGCATGAGCTCGGCCTTTACCTTGAAGTACGCCTGTTTTGCCGGCAAAAACCAAGAGGGCCAGTCCAAAACGCATCACGGTTCCAGCCTCACCGGCCTCCCAAACCTGCGGAACCGAAGATGTGTTACGAATTGCAGAAGCTAATTGTAGGGCCGATTGAATATCGTCTCCCCCTTGGCTTCCCCACGCACTCCATGAATTGAAATCCTCCGTTTGGTAGGATGAATCGCGGATTCCGAGGGCTGTTTGAATAAAAATCCGACGAATCAAAAGGCTCTTGGATGGAGGTAGTGTGAATTGTATTTCTTTAACCCCCAGGCTGGTCGGATTCTGCGATGCGTTATAACGTAGAACGGCCATTAAGCAAGGGTAAAACAAAGGGATTGCGGATCCAAAATTCATAGACTTGTTGGGCCTGTTTGGGATCGACAATCCTGTCGTAATCCGCTAATCCCCAAGCCACTGGTAAGGTCCAACGGATAAGCCCACCATGGTTCTTTTTGTCCTGTAACATAGGTTTCCACAAGGATTCCCATGCCGGCCAGGGCGATTTAATCAAGGCATCGTCCACAAAAGGTAACAACAAAAGCAAGTGTTCGTAACAACGTTGAGCGGTTTCTTGGTTCAAGCAACCTGCGTTGACCGACAAAGCGCATTCGTAGAGCATACCCAACCAAACGGCTCTCCCATGCCCCAGGTGAGGCATGAGGGTTTCAAGGGCATGACCCATCGTATGCCCAAAATTCAATATTTTTCGAGGACCGCTTTCGCGGGGATCAAGTTCTACCCATTTTATTTTGACGAGCAGGGCCTCCATAAGGTGTTCTTCGGTGGGAGACTCCAGCTTGGCTTCTGTGGGTCCGGCAGCATGTTTCAGGAAAGACTCGTTGCGGCTCATAAGTTCCGGGCTTGCGATTAGTCCGTGCTTGAGAATTTCGGCCCATCCATCGAAGATCGCCTGGGGTGGTAAGCTCTGAAGGTAAGCGGTAGAATACAGCCGGAGTATAGGTTCGTAATAAAGTCCGATGCTGTTTTTGATGGATCCAAAATTGATTGCACACTTGCCACCGTAGGCGGCATCGACCATGGCCAATAAGGTGGTGGGTATCGATACCCAGGGTATGCCCCTTTTGAACAAGGCGGCAGCCATTCCCCCAACATCGCTTAACGCGCCTCCGCCCATAACGACCAATACCGCTGAGCGGTCCGCGTTGTGATCCATGAGCCAGGCCAGGATACGCTCCAAAGTGGCCCACGATTTGGCGGCCTCCCCCGATTCCAATACCAATACCTGGCCGGGTACGGCCTCGGCAAGGTTCCGGGCCCAGACTTGGGTTACCGGGTCAGCCAAATAAAAACATGCAGTCGGCCGGGCCTCGCTAGACCAGGCTTGCCAGGCCGCTACGGGTTCCCGGACGAATCGGGGCGATACACCTCCAATTGACGGCGTATGCTCTCCTGATGCATCAGTTGCAACCATTTGTTAAGAAATGAGAGGTTTAAGCCCATGGATACGCCATCTTGACTTCGGGTTTCCAGTATTTGTTCCCAACGCTTTGGCTGAAGGATGGGGAGATCGTGTTCCTTTTTGAGGGCCCCCAACTGATGGCTTAATTGAAGTCTTTGGTTCATGAGATGCAGGAGTTCCTGATCCAAGTGGTCAACCTGCTCCCTGAGGGCTTGCAGTTGCCCGGCAAGTTCTTGGTTATCGGGATCGCTGTAACGCAGCGATAGGCCGTTGATGGTGGCACGCAATTGTTCAGGAGTCAATTGCTGAGAGGCATCAGACCAGGCGTCAACTGGGCTGTGATGCACTTCCAACATCCAACCATCGTAGCAAAGATCCAGGGCTATTTGAGCAAATTCGGGAACCAAGCGGGCATTGCCTGTAATATGGCTGGGGTCGCAATACATGGGCAGGTCCGGACGGCGGCGACGTAATTCGATTGGAATTTCCCATTGGGGCGCGTTTCGGTAGGGGCTGGGCTCGAAAGGGGAAAAGCCACGATGAACCAAGGCCAATTGGGTCAATCCCCATCGTTCCATACGTTCGATGGCTCCAAGCCAAAGTTCAAGGTCCGGGTTAATCGGATTTTTGATCATCACGGGCATGCCCGTTCCGGCCAAGACCCGGCCAATTTCGTCTACCAAAAAGGGGTTCACGGTGGTTCTAGCACCAAGCCAAACCGCATCGACCCCATGCAAAAGGGCGTGTTCCACCTGGGATGGTTGGGCCACCTCGACGGCCAGACGGAGTCCCCGTCGTTGGGTCAGTTCCCTGACCCAACCCAGCCCCTCGGCCCCTACCCCCTCAAAACGATCCGGACGAGTCCGAGGTTTCCAAATCCCGGCCCTCACCAAATCCGGGGCCAGAGGGGCCAGGCCGTCGAGCGTGGCCTCCAGTCGATCGGGTGTTTCGGCGGAACAGGGACCCGCCACCAGGTAAGGCCTGTTCTCAATTCCCGGCTGGTATTTTCGAAAAAAAGGCAAAACATCCGATGAAGAGCCCGGGGTCTCGTTCACCGCAGTTGACTGGGATGGGGGTTGTGGAGGAATCAAGGAGAAAGATGTACAAGTTATCAACGCAATTCTAATCAAACACGGACAACCAACCACAAAGAAACAAAGAATTAGGCAAAAGGTTGAGATGAGCCCCTCGCTCAGGCTCGTTCTTATTTTTGGGCCGTGCCTTTGTCCCCTGAAGCCCCAGCCTATTCCCCAGCCTATGCACGCCTGAGTTTAGGTGACCTGCGTCGAAAATTATGGCTATTTGGAATGATGAACCAAGGGGCCCTGGTGCAAGGCCTTGGAGCCTTAACCACCTTGGCCCTCCGATGGGGCTTACCGATTGAAGGCCTGGTTCGTGCCACCATTTTTCGGCAATTTTGTGGAGGCGAGTCCCTGGCCCAAAGCGAACGAGCCATCCAGGAATTGGCATCGGCATCCATAGGAAGTATTCCGGATTATTCCGTCGAAGGCCAGGATAACGAAGAAGCCATGGACCGCTGCCTGGGCACCTTATTGGAAGGATTGAACTTCACGGCCCAAAACGCGAATACCCCTCTCTTTGTATTTAAAGTCAGTGGGTTGGTTTCGTTGCAGTCCCTCACCTTAACTGCGGCTGGCCATACCCTAAGTGCCTTGGACGAGGCCCTCCTACAACGTGGGCGACAAAGAGTGGAGACCCTGCTCCAGCGAGCCTTTGATCTCCAATGCCCCATTATGGTGGACGCTGAGGAATCCTGGATCCAAGAACCTATTGACCAATGGACCACCGAAGCGATGGCCAAATACAATACCCAAAAACCACTGGTTGTTAATACCCTGCAGATGTACCGCTGGGATCGTTTGGATTTTTTGCGTCGTGAAATCCAAAAAGCTGATGAGGGGGGGTATATCCCCGCTTTCAAAGTCGTCCGCGGCGCCTACATGGAAAAGGAAAGAAGCCGAGCCCTCAGCCTGGCCTACCCCGACCCCATCCAGCCCAACAAGGAAACCACCGATCGGGACTACGATCAAGCAATTCGCCTGCTCCTGAGCCATCCCAAGGCCTTTATCTGTTTGGGAACCCACAACCGCAAAAGTTGTGTTCTGGCCACTCAACTGATGGCCGAATACAGCATGAAACCTCAGGAATCTAGGGTACTTTTTGCCCAACTTTTGGGTATGAGCGATAGCCTTTCCGGGGAATTAGCCGATGCCGGCTATCATGTAGCCAAATACCTTCCTTACGGCCCCGTTCGGGAAGTTCTTCCCTATCTGCTTCGCAGGGCCAAAGAAAATTCCTCGGCTGCCGGAGAAATCTCCAGAGAATATGCCCAACTGCTAAGGGAGCGCCAACGCCGAAGAACCTCTAACGCTGCAAATCAAACCAGTTCCGCCGGCGACTAAGCCTAAGATCTTGTAACATTTTTCCTTTGGCGTTCAGCGTAAAGGTATACGAACGGTAGTTCCCAAAAGGAACCAAGTTGATGCTCATTTCCCAACAATGCAAATCCCTGTAAATGTTTAACATAGTTGGTGTTAAACGCCGTGTCTGCAAGTCCAGTCCGGAATTGTAGGCCACCTTCCAATGTCTTGTTAAATTAAAATCCCCACTAAAAGTCAGAGCTTGTATCCATTGTTGGCCTGCTGGTGCCAAGGACTGGTAAGAAAGGTTATAATTAAAATTAAAGCGAAACGGCACCGTCCAATCCACAAACATCCGGTACCCATAGCGTTGAAAATCATCCCATAGGGTAGAATCGCCCCGATCCCTAAACAATAGGGGGGTAAGCATAGAGGTCTGGGGACGGTTCCCCGAATTTGATCCACCCCAACCCCCGCTTAGGGTCAAATTTGCTTGGTTAAGCCGAAAAGGCTTCCACCAAGACTCCTGGGCCAGCCAACGATTCACCAAACGAAGCGATGAATCCCTCGCGTACACGTCCCATACCCCCGAAAACAAAAGACTAAATCGCTCGCCAAATTGGCTGCGCCCACCCCACTGCACCGGGGCCATACGAAGCGAATCCGCTCTGAAGTTAAACGATGATCCCAAACGAAACGAATCAAAGACTTTGCGTCGTACCAAAACCTCCCCGCTATCCCCTTGGGTCCTCACCTTATACTCCAAATTGTTATCAATACTCATGTTCAGCAACGAGGACGCCCCGGGACCGGCCACCCCGTAACCAAACCCTTGGAATGGGCTGTACTGCATGGTTTTGCCCGTCGAATCAACCTGTACCGTTTGATAAAAACCAAAACGTTGCTCAGTAAAATCGGGCCTCCACCCTATACTGACCTGGGGGTTCATCACATGCCGTATAGCCGCCAAGCGTCCTTTGCGAAATTGAACCAAACCGTACAGCCTTGTGTTAAGTAAAAGGGAGGCTTGGTATTCGTAATTACGAAAAAATCCTTGCTGGGTGTCGGTGACCACACGACCCAGCAAAGGTTGATAAACCTGAATGGCCCGACGGTTCACCCATCGTTCCTGGTAAGAAAAACCAGGAGTTACCTGCACATAGTTTAAAATTTTGAAAGAAGACGTACTGATGGGGATATTGTGCAAGATGCCTGCATCCAAGGCTTCCAACGCCGAGCGAGGGTTGAGCAAGGAATCCGCCATGTTAATCGTGGACCGAAGGTTGGATTGGTAAGTCAATCCAATTTTCTCAAACCAACGCTCGCTCACCACCGAACGTTTGGCCTTGAACGGCTGAATACGGGCCAGGTTCAGGTTGCCCTCCGGTAGATTCAATTGTACACGACCGGTTTGGGTGTTTTGGGAATGACGCGCTGCTAAATTGACCTGGAGGGGTTTGCCCGGAAAAATCCTGCTGTAACTCACCGATGAATTCAGTTGGTTGTTCAGGAAATCGGTCGTCGATGGAGAATTGTTACGAAGGTAATTGCTGGTCCCCGCCTGGACGGATGCCGAGAAGCGACGGTACGGATGCGCCCTGGGGTCCTGGCTGTGTTGCCAATTGATCATAAAATCTCTTTGGCGGTTAAAATCCTTGGCTTTGGGATCACCGGATTGGAGATTGCTCCAGTTGATACTCAATCGACCGCTGGAGCGGTACCGCTGGTTGTAGCCCAAGGATGGATTGATTCGCCAACCACCGTAAGCGTAGATATCCCCGCGCAGGCTCAAATCCGCATGGGGACCCAGGGGCCAATAGTAACCCCCATTGCGTAAGAAGAACCCGAATTGCGGGGAATTGCCGTATTCGGGAAAAAGCACCCCTGCCTTTTGGCCCCTCATCAAGGGAATCACGGCAAAGGGCAAGCCAAGGGGCAAGGGTATACCCAAGGCCACCAAACGAGACGGGCCGGTGATGATTTTACGATCGGGAATCAATTTGGCCTTCCCCAATTGCAGGTAAAAGTGGGGATGCCTGGTATCCGAACAAGTGGTAAACAACGTGTTACGGACATACATGTCCCCTGCGGTATCCCGCTGGACCCTTCGGCCGATTACAAAGGCTTCTCCTTCCCGGGTAACCAATTCCGAAATTTTTCCTCTGCCCGCCAATAAATCGTATTCCATCGAATCGGCCACAAAACGTTGACTACCGTCGGCAAACGTAGGGGTATCCACCGCATGCCCCAAACTATCGGTCATGGGAAGGGCGCGAAGCTTACGGGTTTTCCAGTTTTGGTAGGCCTGCCCGGATTGCAGTTCCATGGTGCCAAAACGAATTTTGACCTTACCCAATAGATGAGCTTGCCCCGAACTAAAATCCACGTTCAGGGAATCCGATGCTTCGTAGTACACGGTTTCCGCCAAGCCCCCCGAAGAAATACGCCTCCGGGCCGCAAGACTATCCTGAACGGGCAGGCTATCCGAAACGCCAATTACGTTCTTGGTGGGGGGTATTGCTTGGCCCTGAACCCGCAAGGTTGTGCCCGTACCCAGGAGGACCAGGGCGAGCCCAAGCAGGGTAAACCGCAGAACAAGGCCATTCAACCTTGTCAACCCCCTAAATTTGTCCATTATCATCAACAACGTTCCGGCGCTTGAATCCCCAAAACTAATCCCTCCCATGCCCTCGCTTAAAGCCCTTCGCTTTTTGGCCCTGGTTTTGATCTTTTGGGGCGCTTTGGTGCATCCTTTGGGTCTCAAAGCCTATAAACTGAAGCGCATCGTTTTGGATGCGGGTCATGGAGGACACGACAGCGGCTGCAGGGGCAAAGGTTCTCTCGAAAAAAAGGTGACCTTGCAGGTAGCTCAACGGGTTGCCGAGCATCTCAAAAAGCAGGTTCCCGAACTTTCTATTCATTTTACCCGCAAAGATGACCATTTTGTCGAATTGCACGAACGAGCGGCCATCGCCAACCGACTTAACGCCGATTTATTTGTTTCTATCCATTGCAACAGCGGAGGAAGCAAGGCCTATGGAACCGAGACCTTTACCCAAGGTCTTCATGTTACCGGTGCCAACCTCCACGTAGCCAAACGCGAAAACTCTGCGATCCTATTGGAAAGTGATTACCTCACCAAATACGATGGCTTCAACCCCAACGACCCTACCGCCCACATCATCTTCGAACTTTTTCAAAGCGCCTACCGAAGTCAAAGTTTGCAACTCGCCCAATTGATCGAGGAAAAGTTTGTTCGTAAAGCAGGCCGGCATAGCCGCGGAGTCAAACAGGCCGGATTTTTGGTCTTGTACCGAACCACCATGCCGGCCGTTTTGATTGAAACCGGTTTTTTGACCCACGCCGAAGAAGAAAAATTTATGAGCTCCGAAAAGGGTCAAGATCTTTTGGCGGATGCCATTGCCGAAGCCATCGCACGTTACCATCACTTGAACAATTAATCATGAAGAAAATCCCCAAAGAAGTCTGGATTGGTCTTTTTGCCACCATGGCCCTCCTCCTTCTTTTTATTGGCATTAATTTTCTCAAAGGAGATGATTTGTTCACCGGCCGTAACACCTATTATTCGGTTTTGAACGATGTCAAAGGCCTCAAGACCTCAGCCCCTGTCCTTTTCAAAGGACTCAAAGCCGGAACAGTAACGGATATTGAATTGAACCCCGAAGAAGGTTTTGTACTGGTCACGGTAGAGGTAAGCAAAAAAATTAAACTTACGCGAGGAACCACTTTCCGCCTGGTAAGCACCGATTTGTTTGATACCAAAGCCTTGCAAATTGATCCAGGGCCCAGTGGTTCTCCTCTTTACCGGGATAGCGATACCCTTCCGGCCCTCATAGCGCCCAGTTTGATCGAAAACCTGGTGGGGGATTTGACCCCGCTCAAAGACAAGGTGGAAGTCAGCTTGACCAATGTAAACCGTATTTTGGAAGCTCTACAAAGCGAACAAATTCGGCAAAGTGTAGAAAATCTCAACCGGGGAACCCGGGATTTGAGCCTTTTGATCCAGGAAAGCCGGGGACCGTTCCAACAAACCTTGGCCGACTTGAGCAGCATCACCGGGGAATTCCGCAAAGACCAACCCATTCTGCGTAAATCCCTCAAAAACCTGGAACAATTCTCCGATTCACTTGCTGACCTACGGCTCAAACAAACCGTCTTGCAAGCCGAGGCTGCCTTGCAATCCACCGCCATGCTCATGGATCAGATTCGTAACAACCAGGGAACCTTGGGACGGTTAATGCGGGACAGCTCCCTTTACCTTAACCTGCAACAAAGCGCAGGAAGCCTGGATGCCTTGCTCAGCGACTTGAAGAAAAATCCGGGTCGCTATGTCCAGTTTTCGGTTTTTGGCAAGAAATCCCCTTAAAGCAGCAATCCCAATCAAGCCAGGATTAACGGAGAATAACCCGGCGTACGATTCGGGTACCGTTCACCGATACAGCCTCCAGAAAGTAGGTGCCGGCGGAAGCTTTAGGCTCCAGGCGGTTCCAACCCTCTTGACCTTGTTCTTGCCATACCAGCTTACCCGTCATATCGCGTAGGCTCAAAGAGGCAGGCAGACCCAAATGCACATTCAAAGGGCCTTGGGTTGGGTTGGGGTAACACTGCATCCATTCCAAACCCGGTTCTTCGTTGAGACCCGCACCCAAGGTGGATAAACGCGAAATGGAGGATGCTGTACCTTTCAGAATAGCATTGTTGGGATCCAAACTAAGGCTAACCACCTGACGGGGAACCCAAATACGCTGCAACCCCAAAGCCGGTTCAATTTGAATTTGAGAGGGGGCCTGACCGGGACCAGAACTTACCAAGCCCAACGGAACTTTGTTACGAAACACGGGGGTCACCGTAGGCGCCGAGGTTGTCTGGCTGGTTTGGACCCAAAGGACAGAATCTCTCCAATTCCATCGCACATCGTAGGTTGGAAACCCTTCTCCGTAAACCCAATCCTGAAAAAAGGATGACAACGGTACCCCGCTATGCAGTTCCATGATGTCCCTGAATTCATCGGTGGTTGCGACCGAATGACGTTTGGCGTTGAGGTAACGGCGAACGCCCCCAAAAAACAAGGAATCGTTATCGATCTCGTTACGAAGCATATGGAGTACGGCCGCGCCTTTTTTGTACGAAAGAGCCGATGAAAAAATTCGGTTCACGTTGGTAATTCCCGAAGCTGGAACATAGACCGATCCGGTAGTGGCCGAACGAGCACTGTTATGGGTAGCGTTCATCCAATCCGAAGCCGAGGCCTGCGATACCACATATTGTCGGTGCAGGTATTCTCCGTAGGATGCCCAACCTTCGTTGAGCCAAATATCATTCCAGGTAGCGCAGGTGACCATATCCCCAAACCACTGATGCGCCAATTCATGGGCGATCAAATCCATTCCAAAATTTCCCATGGTGCTCATGGTTTGATGCTCCATTCCCCCACCCAATGGTGCCATCATGTGCCCGTACTTCTCGTTGGTGAAGGGGTACAATACAAAAAGGTTGGAGAAATTTTCAACCATGGGCCCTGTGCTGTTGAGGGCATTCCGGTTGAAATTCAAGCAAGTGGTCCCCGAAGAATTGCTGGCGTTGTAAATCCAGTGTTGAATTAAAAGAGAATCCCCACCCAGGGCCGCCGGATAGGCATAACTCAGGTGTTCGGTGTAGTTGGTTACCGCAAAAGCCATGAGGTAAAAGGCCATGGGGTAACGACTTCTCCACTTGTATTTCATGCGATTGCCGCTAAGGGTATCGACCCCCAGCAACAAACCGGTCGAAGCGACTTTGTTGGGGGCTACGCTGGTTCCGTCAAAAAAGACCGAGTCAATTTTGTCCGCCAGGTCTTGCTTGCAAGGAAACCAGTCAGGGGCCGAAAAGGGCTCCGAAAGGGTCCAAGTCACGTTGACCCCCCAGGTCGGGGACTGAGCACTCGTTATACCGCTAAAGAAGCCCGAACTTTGTGGGGTACCCCGGTAATGCACCCGGCAGGTAACCGTCATTCCTGCATCCAAATTCGATTGCAAGGGAATGCGAACGACATGATTGGACCTGGAGAAGGCCGTTGGCAAATACGTCGTTTGGTTGATTCGAACGGAGTCAATCGTCAAAAAATCCTTCAATTCAAACCAAAACGTATCCATAACAGGCGAAGTCACCACCGAGCTAAACATCACATCACCGCCCAGCGTGGTGGACGTGTTGGTGACTTCCAGATTAAAATGATAATGATGGATATCGTAGGTATCGGCCCCACGGTTCAAAGCTGAACTGCGCTGGGAGGCTTCATTCAGTCGTTGAATGGCGGAACTCCGTTCTTTGAGGGCCGCGCAACCAGGCTCCCCTTCAGGGTACTTTTCGGCTAAAACCGAAGAGAAACCAAAGGTCATTAGTAACAAGGCCAAAGTCAACTTGAATTTCATCGTGCAAGGGTTAAAATCTTGAGCTAAAAATAGGCTGTTTTGGTCTTAACCCTCCTCACCCATTTGTTGAGCCTGGTGGAGGGTCCAAAAACGCCCCTTGAGGGCAAGTAAATCATCGTAGGTTCCGCTTTCGGCCATTCGGCCATTCTCCAAGACCACCACTCGGTGAGCAAATCGAAGGGTCGCTAAACGATGCGCTATGATGAGGGCGCTGCGTTTTTGAACAAAAGACTCGATGCCTCGTTGAACCAAAGCCTCGGTCTTGGAATCAACGGACGCCGTAGCCTCATCCAAAATCAAAAGATCAGGGTCCAGGACCATCGCCCGCATCAAGGCCACCAATTGCCTTTGGCCTGCAGAAAGCAACTGGCCTCGTTCGCCCACAGGAGTATCCAATCCCTGAGGCAATTGGGACAAAAAATCACCCAAGTGCAAAGCCCGAATATGCGCCAAAACAGTTGGCCCATCGAAACGGGAATCCAATAAAGTAATGTTATCCAATACGGTGCCGTTGATCAAAAACAATTCCTGAGGAACATAGACCAGACGTTTTCTCAAGTCCTCCGGGGTCCAGGTTGATAATTCCCGCCCATTGACCAGAATCGACCCTTGGTAACCCTCATAAAATCGAACCAGCAATTGGGCCAATGTTGATTTGCCACAACCACTTCCCCCAACAACAGCCACAACTTCCCCGCTTCGAAGATCCAAATCCAAACCTTTCAGGACCGGGCGTTCCCGATCATAACCAAAGGTCAAACCCCGAATTTGTATGCGCAAATCCCGATTAGCGGTTTCCATGCCCTGCGAATCCAAAGAACCTTGAGGGGTTGAAATCTCTGCATCTTCGTCCATCAATGCAAAAACCCTGGAAGCTGCAATGATGCCCATTTGCAAAGAATTAAATTTATCTGCCAAGAGCCGCAAGGGCCTAAAAAGCTGATTGATATAGACCAAAAACGCTACCAGAACTCCGGGGGTCACTTCACCCTGTTCCACACGCACGGCACCATACCATACCATCAGGCCCATGGCCAGTGCCGTCAGGACCTCCACCACCGGGAAAAACACCGAATAGTACCAAATCCCATCCAAATGCGCCTGGGTCAAACGGGCATTTTCCCTGGCAAAAGCCTGATTTTCTTGTTGCTCGCGGTCAAAGAGCGGAACCAAAACCAAATTACTGAGCCGTTCCGCTAAAAAAGCGTTTAGCTTGGCGGTGTTGGTACGAACGGAGGTAAAGGATGCATGGACTTTTTCTTTGAACCACCAGGTAGATCGTAACAACAAAGGCATCACCAGGAGACTCACCACGCTGAGCTGCCAATCGGTACGGAACATCACCACCAAAATCACCACCAATTGAAGGATATCTCCCGCCATGGTCAAGAAACCCTGGGCAAAAAGTTCGGCAATCGCTTCCAGGTCGTTGATGACTCTGCTGGCCAAGGAGCCAACCGGCCTGGATTCATAAAAGCCAGGACGATAACGGCTTAACTTACGGTACAGTTGGAGTCGGAGATCCCGAACCACGGATTGACCCAGACGAACACTGAGGAAACCGAACAGGTAACGAAAGCACGACTCCATCAAAAGCAAGCCAAGAATTAACCAACCCAGCGAAGCTAATCCTTGAAAATCTCCATCCTTCATCGGGCCATCCACCGCTTGCTGGATATACCAGGGACGTAAGGGTGCCATACCCGCCAAGACTACCGCCAAAGCAATCGTAACAACAACCAGGCTACGGTAAGGTAACATCGAATACAAAAGCCGTAGGGTCGGCGACCCCATGCCTTGAGGTGTATTGGCCTTGCTCATCCTTGGGCCTCTTGGGGATAAGTAACCTCGGTCAGATAAAGCCCATGGGCAGGCGCCGAGGTACCAGCCATTGAACGTCTGGCTTCTTGGATGAGGGTATCCATGTCTTCGGCTCGCCGATATCCCCGACCTACTTCAACCAAGGTCCCCACAACGGCGCGAACCATATTTCTCAAAAAACGATTGGCGACCAGGGTGAGGATGGCACGATGGGGACCATCCATTGTCCATTCGGCCTTGCTTAGTTGACAAATGTTAT
This sequence comes from Bacteroidia bacterium, assembly GCA_049431025.1. Lineage (GTDB taxonomy): Bacteria > Bacteroidota > Bacteroidia > UBA7662 > UBA7662 > SYHX01. The sequence goes on from JBMTCP010000003.1 coordinate 63,127, forward strand.
GCTTTTGACCGCCCCCACTGCGCGCAAAGGCCCCAAAATCCCTTAATCCAGGCAAAGCGGCCGTGGCCCTGTGCACCGCCTCCCAATCGGGCGGACCGGGTAACCACCAGGAACGCCCTTCCCAAAAAGGGTCCTTGGTCCAATGGATTCGGTATTGGTAGGTTCTGGACAAGGCCGAATAACGAGCATGGAGGCTATCGGGGACTTGATAAATTCGGTGGATGACAAGATCCCTGGGAAGCATGCGGTTCAGGCGTGAAAGCCAAAGTACAGGGTCCGAAGCCCACGGCAAAGGTTCATCGCCTTTGATGTCCCAATGCGCGTAAAAGGAAGTTGCATGGACGCCGGTATCGGTCCTCCCCTGTCCGGTCAAATAAACCGCTTGCCTTGTGAACAAGCTCAACGCCTTTTCCAAGGTTTCCTGAACCGTCACCGCGTTAGGTTGCCTTTGCCAACCATGGTAGGCTCCTCCGTCGTAAGACAAATGCAAAAAAAATCGGGGCACCGATTTTGGAATTAACGACAAGCCTCCACGATCACGGCCAAACCTTGCCCAACCCCAACACACATGGTGGCCAAGCCGTAAGGTGAGACCTCCGGGTGGCGGTGCAGGGCATGAACCAAGGTGGTGGTAATTCTGGCGCCTGAACAGCCCAACGGATGACCCAACGCAATGGCTCCTCCGTGAACATTGATGCGGTCCATCGCCAGGTCCAATTCCCGGGCGCAAGCCAGGGCCTGCGATGCAAAGGCCTCGTTCAATTCAACCAAACCCAAATCGGCAGTGGTCAACCCCGCACGCTTTAAGGCTTTTCGAACGGCGGGTACCGGACCCATGCCCATGATAGCGGGGTCAACCCCGGCCGAAGCCATGGAAACTACCCTGGCTAAGGGCTTCAAACCATCCCGTTGAACCGCCGAACCGGAAGCCAAGAGCAGGCAGGCTGCTCCGTCGTTGATCCCCGAAGAATTACCGGCCGTAACGGTCCCTGCTGGGCGAAAGGCCGGTTTGAGCTGATCCAAAGCTGCCCGATCGCCCAATCGAGGATGTTCATCTACCGAAAAGAGTGCTGTAGTTCCTTTGGCTTTGGGTACTTGAACCGCGACAATTTCGCGATCAAATGCGCCTTCGGCCTGAGCCTTGGCGTATTTGGTTTGGGAGGCGTAGGCAAAATCATCCTGATCCACCCGGCTAATTTGGTAGCGTTCAGCAACATTTTCGGCGGTCTCACCCATCGAATAAGGATGATACAAGTTCTCCCATCGGGGATTGGTAAATCGCCAACCCAAAGTGGTATCAAAAATCCGGGGTTGACGGTCATAACCCTGCTCGGGTTTGGGCATGACATAAGGCGCCCTGGACATACTCTCCACCCCTCCTGCCAGATAATAGTCCCCTTGACCCAAAGCCAGGGAGCGTGACGCGTCAACAACGGCCTGCAAACCACTGGCGCACAAGCGATTTACGGTGACCCCGGCTACTTCGACCGGTAATCCGGCCAGGAGTGCACTCATTCGGGCTACATTGCGGTTGTCCTCACCGGCTTGGTTCGCCGCTCCCAGAATCACTTCTTCGATACGGTGCGGATCTACACCGGGATGGCGCTCCAACATTTGACGAAGAAGATCCGCCATTAAATCGTCCGGCCTGACCTGCGCCAAAGCCCCTCCGTAGCGCCCGATGGGGGTACGCAGGGCATCAACAATAAAAACCTCTTCCATTCCACAAAACTGCGAAGGATTGACCAAAGAAACCCTCCTTTGAACCCAAATATTCTGACATTTTGGCACAAAGAACGCAAGGCAACCGCATGGCACGGGCTTTGCTAAGCCTGAGGTAACCAAAATAGAACCATGTCCACACCCAAGACCAAAACCGGTACGATCTCGGTCCATACCGAGAACATCTTTCCTTTGATCAAAAAATCCCTCTACTCCAACCAGGAAATTTTTTTGAGGGAATTGGTCAGCAACGGCGTTGATGCCTGCCAAAAATTAGCCGCCCTCTCTTCGATGGGAGAAGTTACCGGGGAATTGGGCGAATTGCAGGTCCAGGTTCATTTGGACAAAGACGCCAAAACTATTCGAATTTCCGACAACGGACTTGGGCTTACCGAAGATGAAATTGAAAAATACATCACCCAGGTTGCCTTTTCCGGAGCGACTGAATTTATCGAAAAATACAAAGACAAATCGGATTTGAATCAAATTATAGGTGCCTTCGGATTGGGCTTCTATTCGGCCTTCATGGTCGCCGAGCGCGTAGAAATTAATACCCTTTCCTACCGTGATGGTGCTACTGCTGCAAGTTGGTCCTGCGATGGTTCTACCGAATACCAAATTGGAAGCGGCACCCGAACCGAAAGAGGAACCGACATCATCCTCCATGTGGCCGAAGATGCCAGCGAATACCTCGACGAATGGCGACTTAAGGAAATTCTTCGCAAATACGGAAAGTTCCTGCCGATTAAAGTAATGTTCGGCGAAGAACACATTAACGCCACCTCACCCTTGTGGACCCGCAAGCCCGCGGAACTCACGGACGAAGATTACCAGAATTTTTACAACGACCTCTACCCCATGGCGGAGAAGCCGTTGTTTTGGATTCATCTGAATGTAGATTACCCGTTCAACCTTACCGGGATTTTGTATTTCCCTAAGCTCAAAGCTGATTTTGAACCGGCCAAAAACAAAATTCAACTCTATAGCCGTCAGGTTTTTATAACGGATTCGGTCGAAGATGTGGTTCCCGATTACCTCCGCTTATTGCACGGCGTATTGGATTCTCCGGATATTCCCCTCAATGTTTCCCGTTCCTTTTTGCAAACCGATGGCAACGTCAAAAAAATCAACAGCCATATCTCCAAAAAAGTAGCCGATAAACTTCAGGATTTGGCCAAAAATCAGGAGGATTCCTTTCGTGAAAAATGGGAACAGCTGGAGCTTTTTGTGAAGTACGGCATGATTTCGGACGAAAAATTTTACGAAAGGGCCGCCGGCTTTTGCTTGTACAAAGACTGCGACGGAAACCTGAGAACCTGGGATAAAACCGCCGAAGTTCTGGAGGCGAATCACCGGAACAAAGACGGGCAATTGGTCGTTCTGTACACCAACCAACCGGAAGCTCATCACGGGTTAATCGACGGTGCGCGCAAGCGCGGTTTGACGGTGCTTCATTTGGGTAATGTTATTGACCCCCATTTCATTGGTCAGCTGGAAGGTAAATTAGAAAAAACTTCCTTCAAACGCATTGACTCCGAGAGCTTGGATAAATTGGTGGACCGGGGTGAATCGAAAATTTCCCTGCTCAACGAAGACCAGGAGAAACAGGTGGTGGAATGGATAACGGGCTGGGTCGAAGGACGAGATTTCAAAGTCAAAGCCGAGGCCATGTCCAACGACGATCCTCCTATTTTGTTAACCCGACCCGAATTTCTGCGGCGCATGAACGAAATGGCTGCCACCGGGGGATCTCCCTTCCTGGGCGGTCCCATGAAAGAAAGCGTGGACATGGTCGTTAACAGCGCCCATCCCTTGGTTCAGCAGTTAGCCCAAACCACCGAGGAAGGGGCCCGAAAAGACCTGGGCCAACACTTGATTGATTTGGCACTTCTTTCGCAGGGAATGCTCAGCGGCGCCCCATTGGCTGCCTTTATCGAAAGAAGCCTCAAGTCGGCATCCAAAGCTTGATATCATCCAGGCGGTTGATACTTTGTTCATAAAATGCCGCTCAAGTCTTCCGTAGAGGTTAAAGAATAATTTTAGTTTTGGGCTTCTTATGACGTCCGAAACTTTACCCATCCGTTCTGCCCTCATCTCGGTCTATTCCAAAGAGGGGCTAGCCCCTTTGGCCATGGCCCTGCACCAGCGGGGTATCGAAATCTGGTCCACCGGTGGAACCCGTGATTTTTTGGAGGGCTTGGGTTGTGCTCCCCGTCGGGTAGAGGATTTGACCGGCTACCCGTCTATCCTTGGCGGTCGAGTCAAAACCCTGCATCCAAAGATTTTTGGGGGCATTCTTCACCGGAGTGAGCATATGGAGGATCTCAATGAAATGGCGGCCCACGAAATTCCGCCCTTGGATTTGGTGGTGGTGGATTTGTACCCATTTGAGGAAACACTGCGAGCAGGAGGAAGTCCTCAGGAGCTCATCGAGAAAATAGATATTGGAGGAATCAGTTTGCTTCGTGCCGCCGCCAAGAACCACAGCCAGTGCACCGTTATTTCATCGTCGTCCCAATACCCCCGCCTATTGGACCAAGTTCTCCAAAACGGTGGAACCACATGGCAGGAACGAGAAACCTACGCTGCCGAAGCCTTTGCCGTAACCTCGCATTATGACCAGGCCATCTTTGGTTACCTCAATCGAAATGAATTAACCAAAGGCCTTCGCATTAGCAACAACCAAAGCCACCCGCTGCGTTATGGGGAGAATCCTCACCAAACCGCCTCGTTCTACGGACCACTCCACGAACACCTGGAGGTCTTATCCGGCAAAGCCCTGAGCTACAACAACCTTCTGGATGTGGATTCGGCGCTAAGCCTCCTATCTGAATTTCAAGACCCCACCTTTGTGGTGGTCAAGCACAACAACGCCTGCGGTCTGGCCAGCAGAGAACAACTCACCCAGGCTTGGAAAGATGCTTTGGCGGGGGATCCGGTTTCGGCCTTTGGGGGTGTCTTGGCCGCCAACCGCTGTGTGGAATTGGATTGCGCCACCGCCATTGACCAAATCTTCTACGAAGTGCTCATTGCCCCCGATTTCAGCCCGGAGGCGCTGGAGCTGCTGACCCGCAAAAAAAACCGGATTCTCATTCGCCTGAAGTCGATGCCCCGCGCTGCCCAGCAGGTTCGCAGTGTTCTTGGCGGCTATTTGGTTCAAGAACCGGATTCATCAACCGAAACCAAGGAAGATTTTAGGGTGGTTACCCTTCAAAGTCCCAGCTCGGACGAAGTAGAGGATATGCTTTTTGCCCTCAAAATCGTCAAACATACCCGCAGTAATGCCATCATTTTGGTTAGAAACCGGCAATTAATAGGTTCAGGTACCGGGCAAAGTTCGCGAATTGACGCGATGCGACAGGCCGCTCACAAGGCCAGGACGTTTGATTTTGAGGTAAGGGGTGCCGTGATGGCCAGCGATGCTTTTTTTCCCTTTGCCGATAGTGTAGAGGTCGCCTATCAGGAAGGTATTCGAGCAGTGGTTCAGCCCGGTGGTTCGGTCAAAGACCAGGACAGCATCGATTTTTGTGACCGTAACGGTATGGCCATGGTCATGACAGGGCGAAGACATTTCAAACACTAAGGAGGCGAAGGCCTAGTCCGGCATTAGATTCGCTCCAATTACGAAATTGACATGGGATTATTTGACCTTTTTACCCAAGAAATAGCCATCGACTTGGGCACCGCCAACACGCTAATCATCCACAAGGACACCATCGTGGTGGATGAACCTTCCATTGTGGCTTTGGACCGAAATACAGGCAAAGTCATTGCCATCGGCAAGAAGGCCCAGCAAATGCACGGTAAAACGCACGAAAATATCAAAACCATCCGCCCATTGCGGGATGGTGTTATCGCCGACTTCCATGCTGCAGAGCACATGATTCGGGGCATGATTAGCATGATTAACCCCACCAAGCGATTCTTTGCACCCTCCCTTCGGATGGTGGTCTGCATACCTTCTGGAATTACAGAAGTCGAAAAAAGAGCGGTTCGGGACTCTGCTGAACATGCCGGAGCCAAAGAAGTTTACCTTATTCACGAGCCAATGGCGGCTGCCATTGGGATCGGCATCGATGTCGAAGAGCCCAAAGGCAACATGATTATCGACATCGGAGGTGGAACTTCCGAAATTGCCGTTATTGCTTTGGCTGGTATTGTTTGCGATGAGTCCATTCGTGTTGCAGGCGACCAGTTCACCGCCGATGTTTTGGAATATGTTCGCCGTCAACACAATATGCTCGTGGGTGAACGGACTGCCGAGATGATCAAAATCAATATCGGCTCTGCCTTAACCACCTTGGACGATCCACCGCCTCCGATGTTGGTCAGTGGGCGAGATTTGATGACCGGTATTCCGCGCGAAATTTCATTGACCTACTCCGAAATCGCTACCGCCCTGGATAAATCCATTTCCAAGGTGGAGGGCGCTATCCTGAAGGCTTTGGAGATCACCCCACCCGAACTTGCTTCGGATATCCACGAAACCGGGATTTACCTCACCGGTGGTGGGGCCTTGATCCGCGGGTTGGATAAACGCATCAGCGCCAAAACCAAATTGAAGGTGATTGTGGCCGAAGACCCACTGCGGGCGGTGGTACGTGGAACCGGAATTGCCCTCAAAAACATCCATCGTTTCCAGTTCCTGATGACCTGATTCCTTCATGGGTGCATTGGCGATTTGGCTGTTCAAGTACAGGTTTTTCTTAGGTTTGATTATCCTCGAATCCATCGGGGCCTGGATTACATTTTCGGAGCAAGCCTACCACCGCAGCCGACTTAATCAGTGGCAAATTGAATCGGCCGGGGCTTTCCAATCTTCTGTTAGTAAGATAACCCGCTTTTGGAGGTTGGATGACGAAAACCTACGCCTTAACGAGGAATTGGCCTTGCTCACCCAACGACTTTCGGATAGCCTAGTCATCCTCGACTCCACTTCCACTAAGGCAAGCCCTTTGGTTGCGATGGATTCCACGTTCAAGGTAGACCTGGTCCGCGATGCCCGGGTGCTTTACGTAGGAACGAACACGCAACACAACTATCTCTTGTTGAACAAAGGCTCCATGGATGGTCTTACGGCCCGAATGGCGGTCGTTCAGGATGACAAAATCGTGGGACAAATTCAAGCCGTTTCACCCCGCTTTGCCCGTGTTATCCCCCTAATCAACACCAAGTTACGTACCAGCGCTTTGCACCCAGCCTCGCAAACAACCGGTTCCCTGGTATGGACCGGCGGATCGACCCGCTACGCAGAGTTAATGGATATTCCGATTCATATTCCGATTAAGGTCGGCGACTCCCTGGTCAGCAGTTCGTATTCTTCGGTTTACCCCCCTGGATTCCGCTTGGGTCGGGTCGACCGAATTGAAACCGTACCCGGTGCCATTACCTACAAAATCAGAGTTTTGTTATCCATCGATTACCATCGGCTGGATCATGTCTTGGTGATGCGTCCTTTGTTCCAAAAAGAGCGTGACGAACTTTTACCCAACCAGGATTAATCCCCTTTTACCATGAACCGCAGTCCCTGGCTCCTTTTGATTTTGGTCGTCCTGCTCCAAGGAGGGGTCTTCAACCGAATTCATTGGATGGGGATTATTAACCCGATGATCTATGTTATGGCTTTGGTTTGGTTACCCCTGGGTTGGAATCTAGGTGTCCAAATGTTGGTTGCCTTTGGGATAGGGTGGTTGGTGGATAGCTCTTTTCAAAGCGGAGCCATTCACGCCATGGTTTCAACCTTGGTCATATACCTTCGGTCTTATTGGATACGATTGACCGTTTCACCGGTTACCCTTCAGGACCACCCGGACCCGGACTTGAGGGATCTCGAATTCCGTTCGCTGTTCTCCTATGCCGGAGGTTTAATCTTCATCCATCATACGGCGCTTTATATGCTCGAAAGTTTACGTTGGGCCCAGTGGGGTTATTCCTTTATCAAAGCATTTGCCAGTTCTGTCCTGGTCTTTGGACTCCTTTGGTCCACCTTGCAATGGACCGGTTCCAATAAACCAACACGGTAAATTTCGGTAGGTGAATCCAACGTACAACAAGGAACCTGCAATCGAAAACCGAACCATGGTTTTGGTTTGGACGGTGGTGGTTGTTTTGGTCATCTTTTTGATTCGTTTACTCACTGTCCAAATTTTTGACCAGAAATACCACGAACTTGCTCAACAAAATGCCATCCGAAGGGTCAATGCCTATGCCCCGCGGGGAATTGTTTTTGATCGCAACGGCAAAAAAATTGTGGTTAACCGACCCATCTACGATTTGATGGTCGTCCCCGGTGAACTACCCCAACCCCTGGATACCCAGCAATTGGCGACCTTAATTCGTGTTCCCGTGGACGAATTGGCCTCGAGACTACGCAAAGCCACAACATATTCACGATTTCGCCCCTCCTTGTTGCATGCCCAAATTCGGGTCGAAGATTTTGCTCAGATTCAAGAGGGTTTGCATGACTTTAGTGGTTTGTATGCCGAGACCCGGACCGTTCGCACCTACCTCTACCCCGCGGCGGCTCATGCCTTGGGCTATGTAGGTGAGGCCTCACCCGAACTCATCGCCAAATCGAAGGGGGAATACAACGCGGGTGACTATGTTGGCATTAGCGGCTTAGAAAAAACCTATGAGAATTACCTCAAAGGCAAAAGAGGCGTGCAGTACCGCTACGTCGATGTCCATAACCGTGAAGTGGGTCGGTACAAGGATGGGGCTTTCGATTCTCTGCCCATACCGGGTGAAGACCTTCATTTGGGCCTGGATATTGATTTGCAGGTTTATACGGAGCAATTAATGGCCAACAAAAGGGGCTCCGTGGTCGCGATTGAACCGGCCACCGGCGAAATATTGACTATGGTTTCAACACCATCCTACGATCCGGCGTTGTTGGTCGGCAATGTCCGTGGCAAAAATTACCGGCGTCTCCAAAAAGATCCGCTCAAACCGCTGTTTAATCGCCCCCTTCAGGCGATGTATCCCCCGGGTTCGATCGTCAAATCCCTGCAAGCCTTAATAGGACAGGAATTAGGTCTCATTAGTCCAGAGACTCGGTTTCCGTGCGGCGGTGGTTACGCCATTGCCGGTCATGTGGTCAAATGCACGCACAAGCACGTGGCCCTCAATTTGGAAGAATCGATACAGTTGTCCTGTAATCCCTACTATTGTTACGTCTTCAAAACCATGGTTGACCAAAACCGAGGACTCAAACCCCGAGAAGGTTACAAGGTTTGGTACGACTACATGCAAAAGTTTAACATTGGACGTCGTTGCGAAATTGATTTACCGAACGAAAGAAAAGGCATACTTCCAAGCCCTGAATATTACGATAAGATATACGGCAAGAACCGATGGAAATCCTCCACCATCATTTCCCTTTCGATTGGTCAAGGGGAATTTGGGATTACCCCCCTGCAGATGGCTCATACCATGGCCATTTTTGCCAACAAGGGCAAGTACTATGCCCCACATCTGGTCCGTAGCATCGGGGTGACCGGGCAGAAAAAAATGAAGTACCGAGAACCCCACCAAATACCTATCGATGCCAAGCACTTTGACGTCGTCCAGGAAGCCATGCAGAAGGTGGTGGACATGGGAACTGCAACGGCGTATGGCAAAATCGATAGCCTGGTGGTTTGTGGAAAAACCGGGACAGCCCAAAATCCTCACGGTAAGGACCATGCCGTTTTTGTCTGCTTTGCTCCACGAGAAAATCCTAAAATTGCTATTGCCGTTGTCGTCGAAAATGCAGGCTTCGGAGGTGTTTGGGCCGCACCGGTGGCCAGCCTCATGATCGAAAAATACCTGCGTGGTTCAACCAAACGCCCCGAACTCGAGAAACGATTAATCGAAGCCCGAATCTTACCCGCAGGGATGGATACCTTGACTTCCAGCCGCTAACAACCATGGACCGCCAAGAAAAAAGCGTATTTCAGTTCATCGACAAACCTTTGTTATGGACTTATGCGGCGCTTTGCCTGATTGGATGGATTGCAATCTACGCGGCGGTCTATAACCCTTCCCATCAACACCTTTGGGACCTGGACCAAAATTACGGAAAGCAGATGGTTTGGATTTTGAGCTCTTGGGCTATCCTGCTGGTTATCCTGTCGGTACATCCAAGGATATTTTATCACAGTAGTCCTTTTATATACCTAATTACCATGACTTTAGGCTTAGCCGTCGCCTTCATGGGACGTGAGGTTAACGGGGCCAGAGCCTGGTTTGAAGTTGGCAGCTTTAGGCTACAACCGGCTGAATTCATGAAGCTAAGCACCGCCCTGATGGTGGCCTATTTTTTTGCGAACCGACCGGTGAAATTAGACCGCTTGTTGTCCCAGATTTGGTCCGGGCTCTGGCTATTAATTCCTGTGGTTTTATTATTACTCCAAAAAGATACCGGAAGCGCCCTGGTTTATACCGCCTTTGTTTTGGTTTTTTACCGGGAGGGCCTATCGGTCAATTACCTGATTTTTGGTTTGGCCTCAGCCTTTGTTTCGGTGCTCACCCTTTGGTTGGGATCACGCACCATGACCATCGTCCTTCCATCAACCGCCTTGCTTTATGTGGTGATGGCTGCCAACAGCCGCAAGGCCGCCTGGGTATCCCTTCGCTACCTGATTCCGGCCATGGCCTTGGTCATGGCGGTGGGGTACGCGTTTGAGAACATCCTTTTGCCCCACCAAAAACAGCGTATTTTGGTTTTGTTGGGCAAAGTGGATGATTTGCGTGGTGCCGGTTACAATGTACACCAATCCCTCATCGCAATCGGATCGGGCGGTTTGTGGGGTAAGGGTTTCCTGCAAGGAACCCAAACCAAATTTGACTTTGTTCCAGAGCAAAGCACCGATTTTATTTTTTGTACGGTTGCCGAGGAATATGGTTTTTTGGGCAGTGCTGTGCTGCTGGCTCTTTTTGGTTTTATGCTCATCCGAATTTTCCAAATTGCCGAACGACAGCCCGGAACTTTTGGCCGGGTTTACGGCTACGGGGTCGGTTGCATTCTTTTTTTGCATATCACCATCAATATCGGGATGACATTGGGGCTTTTACCGGTAATTGGTATTCCCCTACCCTTCATTAGCTACGGCGGCTCTTCGTTATGGTCTTTTACGGCGATGATTGCCATCCTTCTGCGCTTGGACAGCGGGCGTATGTTGGGAATACGTTAAAACCATCTTAATCCTCAAGGGTTCTATTCTAAATCATTGACCATGTCCTCATTCCTTCGGTATTTTGTAGAGGTCTTTAAGCCCGGCGGTGCCCACCAAACCCGCAATTTTAATTTGCGCATGATGCACGGCATCAACAAGATTAGTATTCTTATGTTCTTGGGGGGGCTTATGGTCTTGGTGTACCGATCCTGCCTGCGGCCTTAACCCGCTTGGGTCTCAAGAAATCTTACTCCAGTTTTTGCTTTTCCCGTAAAAACGATCATAAGCCAAGGCCAGGCGACCTGTAAGTTCCTCGTTGGAATCGGGTGAATCCATCATGATTTGTTGGGCGTAACCGCGAGCCCTTTCCATGGTATCGGCGTCATGGACCAAATCCGAAAATTTGAGTTCCATAACCCCACTTTGCTGGGTGCCGGCCATATCCCCGGGCCCACGAAGCTGCAAATCCAATTCAGCAATCTGAAAACCATCGCCGGTAGAGGCCAACGCCTCCAAGCGCTGTTTGGCCTGGTCCGAAGGTTTATCCTTGTGCATCAGAATGCAATAACTCTGCTCTGAACCACGTCCAACGCGACCCCTTAGCTGATGAAGCTGGGCCAAACCAAAACGTTCGGCATTTTCGATAACCATAACAGTGGCATTCGGCACGTTGACCCCTACTTCAATTACCGTGGTCGCAATAAGCAATTGAGCTTTTCCGCTTACAAAGCGCTGCATTTCAAGGTCTCTATCTGCACCTTTCATTTGACCATGGACCACAGCAAGCTCAAATTCAGGCCGGGGGAATACCCGCAACATGGCCTCGTATCCATCGTAGAGAAATTTGATATCCTGATCCTCGGTCTCCCGGATGGCCGGATAAACCACATAAACCTGTCGCCCTGCACGCATCTGTTCGGCCAAAAAACCAAACATTTTGAGTCGCTTGGCTTCGGGGGTCACCATCGTCCGAATTGCCTTGCGGCCGGCGGGCAATTGGTTCATCAAGGAGACCTCCAGGTCACCGTAGCGGGTCATCGCTAAAGTTCGTGGAATAGGCGTGGCCGTCATCACCAAAACATGGGGCGGGACCCGCGATTTGGCCCATAACAATGCACGTTGCTCCACCCCAAAGCGATGCTGTTCATCGATTACCGCCAATCCCAAATTGACAAAACGAACATGCTCCTGAATTAAGGCATGGGTTCCCACCAAAATTTGCAAGTCACCGTTGAACAAATCTTCCAACAATTGACGCCGTGCTGCTCCCTTAACCTGCCCGGTCAACAAACCAACCCGAAGCGGCAAGTCCCCCAAAAATTGAGTTAAAGACGCCAAATGCTGACGCGCCAAAAGCTCGGTGGGGGCCATCAAGCATGCCTGAAAACCGTTATCAACCGCCAACAACATGGTCATCAACGCAACCAAGGTTTTGCCGCTTCCCACGTCACCCTGCAAAAGGCGATTCATCTGGATACCTGATTTGAGATCGGCACGAATTTCTTTGATTACCCGCTTTTGGGCATCGGTTAATTCAAAAGGCAGGTAGCGATGATAAAAATCATTGAAGAGGTCGCCCACCCTTTCCATGCGATGGCCGGGATTGCGGATTTTGCGGAGGCTACGGATTCGTAACACTCCCCACTGCAAGAAAAACAATTCTTCGAACTTAAAGCGCTGCAAGGACCGCTTGAGCTCTGCGGGACTATCCGGGAAATGAGCTTGCCTTAAGGCGACACCCCGCGATGGCAATTGCTCAGCCTCCAAAACAAAACGAGGTAAAATCTCCGATACCGATCCCTCAACTTGTTCTAAGGCCTGATGAATCGTGGCCACCCACCAGCGATTGGTTAATCCCCTTTGTTTTAATTTCTCACTGAGTGAATAAACCGGACTTAAAGCTGGTCCCCCGTTTTTTGACCATTCGGACCATAGGGTTAATTCAGGATGGGCCATTTGCAAATGTCCCTTGTATCGACCGACCTTCCCAAAAATCAAATACTCTTCGCCAACTTTGACGGAAGCCTCCACCCAACGCAAAGCTTGAAACCATATTAACTCCATCCATCCTATACCATCGGTTACCGTAGCCACCAGCCGTTGACCCCTTCCTTGCCCAACTTTTTCGATTCTCATGACCTTGCCCCTGGTCTGGAGAGCAGCCGGACCTTCATCCAAAGAAGACAAAGGATAGACTTCGGAACGGTCCAAATATCGGTTAGGAAAAAATACCAAAAAATCATGAATGGACTGCAAACCCAATTCATCCTGCAACCAGGCAGCACGCTGAGGTCCAACGCCTTTGAGGTAGGCTAAATCGTAAAACAAAGGATGCTCTGTCATACGATAGCGTTTGGTTATTGATGTTCAGGTGACCAACGTAGGGTGTTCAACAAATGCTGAACATCTACCGTAAGGTACTCGGCATAGGGCTGCAAAGAATCCGAATTGGGGGTAGCCCCAAAGTAAAGTGAGCCCCTCAAATAATGACGCAATGAATCTGTAACATAAAACTGCGTCTGACTGGCCGCGTTACCACGTACCGTGTAAACCATGCCATACACCTTGGAAGCAGGCTTATGAACCGTCGTTTCTTCGATACCGGACGCTTTGAGGGTGTGCTTAAAAGTCATTCTTTGGGTCTCGGCCATCAACACCGCCAAAGCATCTTTGACAGAAACTTTTTGGCCGTTACCAAAATAGACCTTATTCAAAGGATGGTAGGACAAATAAATACGGGCTCCCATCGTGGGGTAATCCAAATTCATCCAGCGAGTTCCTTCTTGCTGAGGGCGATCTTGCTGGTTGTTCAATCCTTCTTCGGGAGCCAACAACCCAGGAACGGCCGATGCATTGTGCTCAAAACGAAGGGGAAACCCGGGTTCATGCCAGATTGCCCATTGCCGTGGAGGCAAAATCGCTTTGGCGTACCCATAAGGCCTGGGGACAGGCTCATCACCTGAACAGGCCGCCATGAGAAAGATCATCAGCAGCAAGGTCCAAGGGAGCTTAAACCATTTCATCCTGGAAAGGTACAGGGCTTTTTTTGATATGAACAGAGACAATTTTTCGGGCATCGGCTTGAAGGACCAAAAATTCAAACCCACTATGCATTAAAACTTCCCCTTGAACCGGAATTCGACCTTCCAGTTCCAGGATTAAGCCAGCCATGGTCTCGACACCGTCTAATTTTTCGGCAAACTCGGACCAATCCCAACCTGTCTCTCTCGATAGGTCTTGCAAGAGCATTTTACCTGCAACCCAATACTGATCCGTGTCAATTTTGCGGCATAGCCTTTGTTCATCGGTATCAAATTCATCCTGAATTTCGCCAACAATTTGCTCCAGGATATCCTCAAGGGTCACCAAACCGGATACACCGCCGTACTCATCAATCGCCATCGCCATATGCATACGCCTTGATTTGAATTCCCTAAATAAATCATCGAGGTGCTTGGTATCGGGAACAACAAAGGGTTTTCGTAACAATTCCTGCCATCGAAAATTCTTACCCTGATTCAACCGAGTAAACAAATCTTTGAGGTACAAAATGCCTACGATTTCATCCAAGGATTCGTTGTAGACCGGAACCCTTGAATAACCCCAATCCCTTAGCAAGGGAAGCACCTCATCCAAGGTGTTTTTGGTATCTAAGGCCTTGATTTCCATACGCGGAACCATAATTTGACGTACTTCCAATTCCCCGAAATTGACAATACCTTTGAGCAATTCCTTTTCGGAACCGCTACGGGCCTGCTCTTGCCCAAAAGTCAAATCAATGGCCTGGTTGATTTCATCTTTGGAAAGTTGACTTTGTTTGCGCACCATTAAACGATCAAGCAATCCTGTACTTTTCATCAAAACCCAGATGATCGGTTTAAACATCCATTCGGTAGCCTGCAATGGCATGGAAAACCATAGCGCCACCTTCAAAGGGTTTTTAGAAGCATAGACTTTGGGTATTACCTCCCCCACAAAGACAATGACAGCCGTTACAACAAAAGTTTGCAGAATGGCTGGCAACCAAGGATAAGGCCCAAAATCAAGTGCCTTAAAAAACAAAAGGTAAAAAAGCAAAATAATGGTCAAATTGACCAAATTGTTGCAAATCAAAAGGTTGGCCAAGAGGCGCCTCGGGTCTGTAAGGTGCCTAAGGATTCGGCGATCACCCGCCGTTCCCGAGGAACGCAAGGTATCCAGTTGGGCCTTGGTCAAAGAGAAATAAGCGGTCTCGCTGGCCGAAAACATGGCCGAGCAAAGTAGAAAAAGTAGAATGAGGGGGAGTAAAGTCCAAAAAGTCGAATCGAAGCCGATGAGGTATTGTTCAGGGGGGTCGTCCATGCGGGTTTTTTGAGCCAAAAATCAATAGGGTAGGTCAGCTACCGACGAAGAAGGGTTATCACCGTTGCCTAAATCGCCTGTGCCAGAAGGCTTGTTCGGGTTACCATGGGGATGATTCGCATCCGTACGGGTTAGGAGTACCATGTTATCGCCTATAATTTCGGTGGTATACCGGGTATGGCCATCCTTATCGTCCCACTTGCGGGTGGATAAACGGCCTTCGATATAAACCTGACCGCCTTTGCGGCAATAGAGTTCAGCCACGTCCGCCAAACCCCGCCATAGAACGATATTATGCCACTCCGTACGAGACTGTTTGTTCCCGTCCCTGTCCTTGTAGGTTTCGGTGGTTGCCAAAGGAAAGGTGGCGATTTTGGCACCGTTATCTAGGGTTTTGACTTCAGGGTCTTTGCCTAGATTGCCGATAAGCATGGCTTTGTTGAGTCCTCCCATGGTTGAAATCGGTTTGTTTGAGGAATTGCAGGAGCGGTTGAGGCAGAGGGTAACGATCAAGTTCCGTGAAAGTCACCCAAACCCCATCGTTATGACGCAATTTACGATGAAGTCGAATACAATTCAAATTCAAAGTTAAGGAGCGGTGACTTAAAGCATGTTTGAGTACAAAATTCCGAAATTCTAGGCCTTTTGCCGGCCAATCTTTTCCATAAAGTCGATCCCAGGCAGCCGAATCCCAAGCACCTGACCATGGCTGAACCCAAAACTCGTACAAACCAGCCCAAACTCCGGTATCAGGTCGCTTGAAGAGCAAAACCTCATCACCGAATAACAGAACCAGGTAATCGATGGTTTGAGCCAAAATGCTGGTCTTTTTGGATCGCCATGGCAAGGCATCCACCTTCTGATTCTGGAAGGCATAACAATTTTTCTGCCAAAAACAGGCCGAACAGGACGGCTTTTTGGGGGTACATAGGGTAGCTCCCATGTCCATAATCGCTTGATTATAATCCCCCGCTTGCTTGGGGTCCATCAATTCCAGGGCTGTTTGGTAGACCCAGCGCCGTCCCGATGCCGTATCAAAAGGTTCCGTGGCCCCAAAAGCCCTGGACAATACCCGGATAACATTCCCATCCACCACCGGCTCCGGGTAATCAAAGGCGATTGAGGCTATGGCCGCGGCGGTATACGACCCAACCCCAGGCAATTTTTGCCATTGGGAGGGTGTTTGAGGGAAGATGCCCCCTTCCTTAACAATCCGCTTTGCAGCCTGATGCAAATGATGTGCCCTGCGGTAATACCCTAGTCCCTGCCACAGGCTCAAAACTTCCTGGATATCGGCCAAAGCCAAATCCTGAACCCTTGGAAAACGAGCCAAAAAACGCAGAAAATACGGGGTACCTTGCTCGACCCTGGTTTGCTGTAAGAGTACCTCGGATAGCCATATGGCATAAGGGTCACGCTGACTACGCCATGGCAAATCACGACCGTGTTCCGCATACCACTTGATTAAGTTATTGACCCATTGGGTTTTATAATTCATTAAGCCTTGTTCTGTTTTTTGAAAAGCGGGTTCTTGCATGGGCATACTATTAAGAATTATAAGCTATATTTGCCTCCCTTTACCAAAAACCTTTGATTTAACCCTCAAAACCAAACCCATGACCAAAGCCGATTTGATTCGCCAGATTGCCGACGAAACAGGAGTTGAACGAGTTGACGTAGCCCAAAGTGTAGAAGCCCTCATTGCCGTTGTAAAGAAATCCCTCAAAGGGGGACAGAGCATCTACCTCCGTGGTTTTGGTAGTTTTATTGTCAAGAAGCGCGCCAAAAAATTGGCCAGAAACATTTCTCGCGGAACCACCGTTGAAATCCCCGAGCATTATGTTCCAAGCTTCAAGCCCTCCAAGCAGTTTATTGATTTGGTCCGCAAAGGACCCAAAAAGAGTCGTTAAAAGATGAACTCCAGACCTCTAATCCTGGTAATCCTCTGCTTAGCAGTGGGTTTGACCCTTGCGATTGGGGGACAACGGAGTGCCATGAAGGCTGGCGGATCCGAAAGAGACAGCGACCAGCCCATCGAAATGGACCAAGAATGGTCCGCTTCGGTGCTCCTAAACAAAAAAGTCCAGGAACTACCTGATGCCGACCGTTCCCGCTTTGAATCGGTGAGCTCAGCCTTGGATTCCCTGAAAGACAGCCCCCTGCAAGTTGCTGGACTTTGGAAAAGTTTGGCATCCTTTTGGCTAACCCGCCAAGACTATTTAGGAGCTGCCTTGTGTTTGGACCAAGCCGTGATGTCTGATCCCAATTCCGGGGACTACAAAGATGCAGGTTTGTACTACAGTTCAGCAAGGCATTCGAGCGAAGCGGAAGATAGCCTCATTCAGGTTTTCTGCCGTCGCCGTTCCACTGAATTGTTGGCCAAGGCCTTGGAGTCGCAACCCCAAGATTTGGACCTCAAGGCGGACTGGGCCCAGGCCCTGGTTCTATCCAGCCCAGCTCCCATGCAGGGCGTCCAAGTTTTGATGGAAATTATCAAACAAGAACCGCGTCATCTCAAAGCACATACACACCTTGCCAAACTAGCCATCGAAAGTAAGCAGTTCCCCAAAGCCATTCAACGATTCAAAAACCTTTTGGATTGGTACCCTGGTCTTGGGGAGGCTTATTTAGGCTTAGGAGAAGCCTATTACCGTTCGGGCAAACCGGACAGTGCGGTGATTTACCTCAAACAATACCGCGGATTGGTCCGCGATCCCGAAATACAAGAACAGATTGATTCGTATCTGAACCAAATACAACCTTAACCCCACCCCCTATGCCTTGCGGTAAAAAAAGAAAGCGTCATAAAATGGCCACGCACAAACGCAAAAAGCGTTTAAGAAAAAATCGCCATAAGAAAAAATAATCCCGGTCTGCAACCGTGGCCACTTGGATAGAGGGGTCCGCAGGCTTTGGCATAGACTCTTTCACCTTACGGTGAAGGACTAAATATTTATTGCCGTGAGTAAATCACTATTTGTAAGCCATTCGAGCCAAGGCTTTGTTTTTGCCATGACCGAAGGCAAAAAGCTCGTCGAGTACGGAGAAGAAACCAACGAGAAAGCCTTTCAGGTAGGTGATATCTATTGGGGTGAAGTTCGCAAAATCAACCCTTCCCTCAACGCATGTTTTGTGGATGTAGGAGACGAAAAAGACGGTTTTCTACATTATCTGGATTTGGGTGAACATTTTGGGTCTCTGCGTAAGCTAACCCAAGAATTGAACGGGGGCAAGCGCAAACCCGGGATGCTCCAAAATTTTGATAAGGTTGATGCCCTACCCAAAGAAGGTAAAATCGGAGATTATTTGCAAAAAGGAGATAAAATCCCGGTGCAAATCACCAAAGAACCCATCAACTCCAAAGGTCCCCGTCTAACCGCCTCCTTATCCCTAGCCGGTCGATTTTGTGTTTTGTTACCGGTTGACGGGGGCGTCTCGGTTTCCCGCAAAATTGTTGACCCAAACGAAAAGAAACGACTGAAGCAAATTGCTTCCCAGGCTTTACCCAAAAATTTTGGTGTTATTGTCCGAACTGCAGCCGTCGGAGCGGGCTCCGAAGAAATCACAAGCGACATTCAAGACCTGGTGGCCAAATGGAAGGAGATTTCCCAAAAAATGGTCGTTGCCAAGCCCAAAGATTTAATTAGCAAAGAAATAACCAGGGTAACCGGACTCTTGCGGGATTTGTTAAGTGACCAATTTGACCAAATTCTGGTGGACCATCCGGGCATGGCGGAGCAACTCCGCGAATACGTTCAGGGCATTGCCCCCGACAAAGTCAATTTGGTTCAAGATTACAAGGGCAAGGTTCCTCTCTTTGAACATATCGGTCTTGACAAACAAATCAAAGGGTCCTTTGGGACATCGGTCAGCCTTCCCGGTGGTATCTATTTGATTATCGAACACACCGAGGCTTTGCATGTAATCGATGTTAACAGCGGAAACCGTTCCAAAAAAGACAACGATCAACAAGAGCATGCCCTTCAAACCAACATGGATGCCGCCGAAGAAATCGCTCGGCAATTGAGGTTGAGGGATATGGGTGGCATTATTGTGATTGATTTTATCGATCTCAAGTCAGCAGAACACCGCAAAGCCCTTCTGGACAAGATGATAGCCCTTATGTCATCGGATCGTGCCAAACACCATATTTTGCCGATGTCCAAGTTTGGGCTTATGGAAATCACCCGTCAAAGGGTAAGACCTGCCGTACAAATTTCGACCCAAGAACAATGCGCGGCATGCCGTGGTACCGGCAAAATCGGACCAAGTTTACTCATTACCGATCAAATCGAAAATCGACTCGATTTCCTTTTACTCAAAAACGGTGAGGGTACCCTTACCGTGAGTGCTCACCCTCACCTGGCCGCCTATTGCAAATCGGGATGGCCTTCGTTGCAATGGAAATGGTGGTGGAAATACCGCAAGCCCATCAAAGTGGTTGCCAATCAGGCTTTGTTGATGGGCGAATTTCGATTGCTTAATGCCAAAGGGGAAATCATTCCGCTCTAAAGGCCATTCTCCACGCTATACCAGGGATTGCCTCCAGCCTCTTCCAAAACTGCGCGAGCTTACGCGCAATACCGGAGGCATTTGGTATCGTTTAAATTCACTTCGCTTCACCAAGCCCCATACCCGGTCTACGATGGATGGGTCATGACCTGCCGCGCAAAGACCGGCATAATCCATACCGCCTTCAATCAAATCCATGAGCAAGGCATCCAGGACGGGATAGGCTGGCAGAGAGTCCGAATCCAATTGACCGGGACGTAATTCTGCACTGGGTGGAGCTTCCAAAATCTCCATGGGTATCCAAGGTGCACACGCATTCCAATACCTGGCCAAAGCGTACAATTGGGTTTTGTACAAATCCCCAATTACCGAAAGGCCTCCGCCCATATCCCCGTAAAGTGTGCTGTACCCGACAGCAGCCTCACTCTTGTTGCTGGAATTTAACCACAAGTCCCCAAACTGATTGGAATGGGCCATAAGCAGCAAGGCCCGTAGTCGAGGTTGGATGTTTTCATCCGTCACTTGGCCCAAGGGCTCAGACCACTGGTCAAGAAGGCTCTCTTTGATGGCCGCAAAGGCAGGAGAAATGGGGATAATCCGGTGCGCAATGCCGTGCAATTGGCATAAGGCCACACTATCCCGAACGGATCGATCCGAAGAATACTCCGAAGGCATAAGCAGCGCCGTAACATTTTCTGGATTCAATGCCATAGCCGCCAAACACGCAACCATGGCCGAATCCAGCCCTCCCGAAAGTCCAATCACCGCCCTTTTCCCCCCTGTCATGGCCATGTAATCACGTATACCCATCACCAACGCTTTGGTAACCTCGGCAGGATCAAAGCGGTAGCCCAAAACAGAAACATGCTCCAGGGCCTTGCCTGTTTTTTGCAGAATGGACTGGGGCTTTAACCATCCTTCCACAGAAGGTTTCCCGGGATGACAACCCGCGGTAACAACTGATTTGCCCTTTATGTCCACCAACAGCACGGACTCTTCAAAAGAAGGGCACTGGTCCAGGGTTTGACCCGAAGAATTCAAGATAGACGTTCCTCCATCAAAAATCAGGTCCGCTTTGGCCCCAACCTGGTTGACATACAAAACCGGCAATCCGTAACGATTAGCCACCGAAGTCAGGACTTCCCTTCGTTTGACCACCCCCTGAATCGAATAGGGCGATGCGGCTATATTCAACAGCACACGGGGGGATTCGGTATTCTCCAAACACAGTTCAGCCACCGGATCCCGAGGATAAGGGTATACCGCATCCTGAGCCCAGATATCTTCACAGACCGTCAGAACAAGGGTTTGTCCAGCGATTTCCAAGGTGGAACAATGTTCTCCTGGGGTAAAATACCTGGATTCGTCAAAAACATCGTAATTGGGTAACAAAACTTTGCGCGCTACTTCACGAAACGAACCCTGATGACAACAATAAACCGCGTTGTACAAAGCATTGCCCTCTTTGGAGGGCGCACCAACAAGGAGGGGGACCTCGGCCCATTGGGCTAACTGCGTTAAAGCATGCCTACAAGCTTCTTGTAAACCAGGCTCTTTCAATAGATCCATGGGCGGATAGCCTACCAAGCTCAATTCCGGAAAAACGACCCCTTGGGCACCGTTTTGGATGGCCTGTTCAGCCAAATTCCGCATACGGAGGATGTTATGCTCCAGCTGACCGATGGCCGGAGCCATTTGAACCAAGGCTAAACGCATACGGTGGTACAGGTAATCGCCAGGCTGCTAACCTTGAGAAGTAGGCCCCGGAGGGTGATAACTTTGCGGACGTCGATTTTAGACACAGAACCCTAAAGGAATGCCCAAAAATAAGATTTATCTCGCTCTAATCCTCCTCGGTCTGGGACTCGCCATCCTTTTTGGGATCTACCGCCAAAACAAGACCGGCAGCACTTTGGTCGACGTTAACCTCAGCCAAGAAGCAGCCCCAACCCTTCGTACGTTTTGGAAAAGCCTGGGTATTGGATCGGATGAAAATCTGGCATCCTGGGAAAAAAGACAACGCCAAGAAAATGGAGGGCTTTTTGACTACTATCATCAACAAATTCTTCAAACCGATGCCGCGAACACCTACGCCCTATGGCAAAATCCCGGCGTGGATAGCCTGACCCGTGATATCGATGCTTATTGGAGTTCAAAAGACCCTGAAATTGCTGAGGCAAAACTCCAATTGAACGAGGTGTTGAGTCGATACAGGTCCTTGGTTCAAAACGCAACCCATATCCCCGCCGATTCCTTGCCACCCCTACCCGTTCCGGTTGGCATGGTTAGCCTTTTTCAATACCAATGCGTATTGAGTGACTCCAACCTTTGGATTGGACTTGATCTTTTTATGAAAGAAGATTATCGCTATTACCCTACGGTCGATCAACTATACCTCTATCAAAGGCGCCGAACCCATCCGCGACACCTTCCGGTGGCCGTGGCCCGTACCTTAAGCGAAGATCTTGTGGACACCTACCAACCCGCTGCAGTGGGCGGAAAACTCCTGGACCGTGTACTTCGAGAGGGTAGGGTCATGGCCTGCTTGCGCTGGCTCTTGCCTGAAACCCCGGATAGTTTACTCCTGGGTTACCAACCTGAGCAATGGAAATGGATTCTGCAAAACGAAAACCAAGTTTGGAAACAAATGATCCGTCAACAGGTACTCTTTAGCGAAGACCCCTTGGTGACATCGCGTTACATCAGCGATGGTCCCTTTACTTCAGGTCTGGACCCTAGCAGTCCACCCGCCTTGGGCCGGTTTTTTGGGGATCGAATTGTTCAAAAATGGTTATCGCAACAAAAGAATTTGAGCGCTTGGCTCAAACAAGAACCTAACTCTGAATCCTTCCTTCAAGCATCAGGCTATCGGGGCCGCCCGTAAGACCATCAACGATTAACTTCCACAAAACGCTCGATATCCTCCCGTTTTCCCAAGAGGACCATAAAGTCCGAGCTGTACAAAACCGTATCCGCACTGGGCACACCCAGGATATGGTATTCTTCCCGTCGTTCACCCTGGTCATCCGTAACCTCATAGGAGCGTCGTAACGTAATAAGATTGAGTCGGTAACGGGTACGAAGTTCAATTTGCAGAACGGTTTTGTTGCAAACTCCAGCAGGGGTTTTGACTTCAACAATTTGATAATCATCCGGCAATTGGAATACATTGACTAAATTGGGATTTAGCAACCTACCGGCAACCGAAATCCCTACTTCGTCCTCGGGCGATAGGATTTCCGTAACCCCGAGTTTTTCAAGTACTCGGCGTTGCTGGTCGGTGGAGGCCCTGGCGATGATGCGCTTTACGCCTAACTCAATTAATGTTACAGTTGTTAATAACAACCCTTCGAAGTCTTGACCAATCGCCACAACCACCGCGTCCAAATCTTGGATATTTTGCTCGCGTAACAATTTGAGATTGGTGGCATCCATGCGGACTGCAAAAGCTACATCATCCCGAAGGGCATTGATAGCCTGTTCATCGCTATCAATAACAATAACCTCGGCACCACGCTGAGCCAAGGTTCTTGCTATCGTCGTCCCAAAACGACCTAATCCGATGACACCGAAGCGGTTTTCCATGATAACAACGATTGAATATGAGAAACAAAAACCTCCAACGCCGGTCCAAAACCCTGGGTATTGGTAATAATTAAATCGCTGGAATCACGATAGGGCTCCAAGT
This sequence comes from Bacteroidia bacterium, assembly GCA_049431025.1. GTDB lineage: Bacteria > Bacteroidota > Bacteroidia > UBA7662 > UBA7662 > SYHX01. Next base: position 86,545 of record JBMTCP010000003.1, read on the forward strand.
AGGCCCGATATGCCGGTGCTACGTGATGGTCCCACTGATAACGAACGACTCCTTCGGGATAACCCCGCTCTTCCAAGTCACGAACAATTCGACGGGCAAGCATGGTTTCGAGGGGTGCATCGATAAATATACGTAAATCCAAAAGGTCGGCTAATTCAGGGTAATGAAAAACAAAGAGTCCTTCGATCACCAAAACAGGTGCAGGTAGAACCGTATGATACGTGGGTTCAGCGCCAGGCCGGTTAAACGTGTATTCTTTAATTTGAACAGCGCGACCTTCAATCAAGGAATCCAAGTCCTGGCGACAACGTTCCCTGTCCAAGGCACCCGGTAAATCAAAATTAACTTCTCCCCTCTCGTCCCTGGCCTGCATTTCGATGGGGTGATAATAATGATCCTGGGAAATTACAGCAAGATCCTGAGGAGCAAAACGAGCCGATAAGGCTTTTATAAAGGTGGTCTTACCCGACGCACTACCTCCAACCAGCCCAATGATATAGGGTTTTGGGGGTGTGTGAACCGTGTTCATGGCGCAAAACTACACCAAAGACCTCAAACCCCCACACTTGTTCCTCAAGCCCCTTCTTTGGGTTTGAAGACTCCCCAGGGCACGATGCACTCCTCCAGTGAAATTCCGCCGTGCTGAAAGGAATTACGGTAAAGTGCAGCGTACTGGTGAAAATTGTTCGGATAGCAAAAAAACTGATCCGAACCAGCCAAAATATACCCTGAATTAAGGTGTTTACGCGGTAATTGAACCTGCTCCGGGTGGGTAATGGCAAACACATGATCATCCTGAATCTGCAAATTCTTACCCTCTTTGTAGCGCAAATTGTTGGACATTTCGCGGTCACCGCTGATACGAACCGGTTCGTCAACCTTGATCATTCCATGATCGGTGGTAAGTACCAAGGTATACCCGCGTTCGGCGGCTTTTTGCAGGTAATCCAACAAAGGAGAATGTTCGAACCAAGAGCGTGTTATGGAACGATAGGCAGCCTCATCCTCCGCCAATTCCTTGATAATATTCATCTCTGAACGAGCATGACTAAGCATATCTACAAAATTGTAAACCATAACCTCCACCGGTTGGCTCAAAACACCACTGCTTTCCAGGGCCTGTTTGGCCTGGGTCAAGGAGGTTATTTTCTGATAGGCATGCGGGGTGTTCCGACCATTGCGTTTGAGCCATTCCCCAAAGAAAAAAGACTCATGCATATTGTGGCTGTGTTCGTCCTTATCGGTCCACCAACGATCAGGGTAACGCCTTTGGATTTCAGCCGGCGGCATCCCCGCAAAAAGTGCATTTCTAGCGTACTCTGTGCTGGTGGGCAAAATTGAATAGTAGGTCTCCATGTCCACCGACTTATAAAAATCCCCCAAAATGGGCTCAATAACACGGAATTGATCCAGGCGAAAATTATCGATGACCAAAAGTAGAATTTTGGGGTGATGATCCAGCAAGGGAAGTAGCCTACGCTGGAGGACTTGGTGCGATAAGGTAGGTGCATCAACGGCTGAAGGAAGTTTTGGCGATGTCATGCCTTGGGACTTGCTCGCTACGGTTGACGCAAACCACGATGTGTAGTTTTTTTTGATGAAACGAACAAACAAGCGATTGGCTTCAGCTTTTTGCATCGCAAAAACCTCTTTCATTCCTTCATCGCCGGATTGTTCCAAAGCCAATTCCCAACGCACCAAGCGTTGATACAATTCGGACCATTGACCCGCATCCAGGTTATCGGACATACTCATACCCAATTCTCCAAAGTCATCCCGATAAGCTTCGTTGGTTTTGCGTGCCACCAGTCGTTTTTGGTCCGTGATTTTGAGGATGGCCGATAACAATTGTTTGGGATGAACCGGTTTGATGAGGTAATCCGCAATTTTGGAGCCAATGGCCTCTTCCATGAGCAATTCTTCTTCGCTCTTGGTGACCATGATAACCGGCAGCAGAGGCTTAATTTCTTTGAGCTGAGCCAAGGTTTCTAGGCCACTCAGACCTGGCATATTTTCGTCCAACAAAACCAAATCAAAATCTTGGGCGCTAACTTTCTGTACAGCTTCCAGACCGTTGTTAACCGGAGTGGTGCGATACCCTTTGCTTTCAAGGAAGGACAAATGGGGGGAGAGCAGGTCGATTTCGTCATCTGCCCAAAGAATTGATAAATTGGCCATGGTGTATTGGTTTCTGTAACGGCAAAAACCTAATTTTGGTCTAAATTACCGACACGTTTACTGACAAGCCCGCCTTTGACCAACAAAATCCTCAACGATCCCCTGTACGGCTTTATCCGACTGGAATCCAAACTCATCCTACGCCTGGTGGATCACCCCCTCTTCCAGAGGCTACGCTACATTCGTCAACTGGGGATGACCTACCTGGTGTATCCCGGGGCAACCCATTCCAGAATGGCTCACGCATTGGGAGCAATGCATCTCATGCAAGAGGCTTTGGACATTTTGGCCCACAAAGGCTACAACCTCAGCCCGGATGATCGCCAGGGCTGCTTGATGGCTATTCTCCTCCATGATTTGGGCCATGCCCCTTTTTCGCATGCCTTGGAAGGTTTTTTGATTCAGGGCATGCCTCACGAAGAAATTTCGATGTTAATGATGGAGGATTTGAACCGTTGGACGGATGGGGCGCTGGAAACGGCGCTCGATATTTTCAAGGGAACCCATGAACTGCCCTTTCTCCACGATTTGGTTTCCTCACAATTGGACATGGACCGCTTGGATTACCTTAACCGGGATAGTTTTTTTACCGGTGTTACGGAGGGGGTCATCGGGGTGGACCGCATATTGCAAATGCTGGACGTGCACCAGGGACGGCTGGTGGTCGAACGCAAAGGAATATACAGCATAGAAAAGTATCTCATGTCCAGGTACTTGATGTACTGGCAGGTTTATCTCCACAAAACAGTCTTATCGGCCGAATACTTGATGGGGCATATCCTTAACCGAGCCAGGGAGGTTTTGTCCCAAGGTTTGGAACTATTTGTATCTCCCGATTTGGGGATATTTCTTCGTAAAGCTGTTTTGGCTGAGGATTTTCGTCAAAGCACGGAGATTCGCGATGCCTATGCCCGCTTGGATGACTCCGAAATTATGGTGCATATCAAGGCCTGGTCCAGGCGATCTGAGCCGGTTTTGGAATACCTGTGTCAACAATTAATGCGTCGTCAATTATCATCCGTTGTATGGTCTTCCCAAGCGGTGACCCCGGATGAGGTGAAACAATTTGCCTCAAAAGAAGCCGCTAGGTTAGGCTTTGGTGAGGAGGCTTACCCCTATTTAGCCCATTGCCGTTCCGTACGCAAGTCGGTTTACTCGGGTGATGCATCCCCCATCCATATCAAAGACCGGGAAGGGGCCATCCATACCCTGGACACCCTTCAGGACCATATTCAGGTGGTGGACTTGCACGGTCAACACGAACGTTTTGCCCTTTACCGCCCCAAAATGAGGCCTTAAGTATTTTATAGCCCAAACTCGAAGGCCGATTCGTTAAAATTGCGGATATTTGCGCAAAATTCATGACGTTAAACTGCCAGGAGCTCGCCGCTCTCGTACAGGGTGAATTGCAAGGCGACCCCCTTCGTTGCATCCATGGACCTGCCAAAATCGAGGAGGCTGGTCCCGATGATGTCACTTTTTTGGCCAACCCCAAGTATCTACCTTACGTGGAGTCCTGTCGAGCGGGTTTGCTTCTGGTCGAAAAATCCCTGGAACTCCCTCAACTTCGTGATACGTCGGTTTTGAGGGTATCGGACCCTTACCGAGCTTTCGGTCTCATTTTGCAGACTTTTGAACAACAACGTTTGTACCCCGCCGAAATTCATCCCCAAAGTTGGGTAGATCCCCAGGCCCAATTAGGCGAAGGTGTAGGGGTTGGGGCCTTTGCTACCGTTGGTCGTGGGGCTGTCATTGGACCTGGAACCCGCATTGCGGCCCATGTGTATGTGGGCGCACGCGTCCAAATTGGAAAAGATTGTATCCTTCATCCAGGGGTACGACTCATGGACGATTGTGAAATTGGTGACCGTTGTGTCCTCTACGCCAACGCCGTGGTGGGATCGGATGGATTCGGCTACGCACCCAATGCCTCCATGGTGTATACCAAAATTCCTCAAGTTGGTCGGGTAATTTTAGGTAATGATGTCGAAATCGGCGCCCATGCCACCATTGATCGGGCCACCATGGGTGCAACCAAAATTGGTGATGGTTCCAAAATAGATAACCTGGTCCATTTGGCTCATAACGTAGAGATTGGTGAACATACCGTTATTGCCGCCCAAACCGGGATATCAGGAAGCACCAAGGTGGGCGATCGCTGCGTCTTTGGAGGTCAAGTTGGGGTTGCAGGTCATTTAACCATCGCCGATGGAAGCCAGGTTGGCGGTCAAACCGGGATTACCCGGTCCATTAGTGAACCCGACCGCAAATGGAATGGTACACCCCTCATGCCTTACCTGGATAATCAGCGCTCTAACGCAGTGTTTCGTAGGCTCCCGGACCTGGAAATTGAACTACGCAAGCAAATCAAAAGTCTTCAAGACAAACTTGAAGAAATCACCCAATCAAATCAACCTCTTTCCTAAAATCAGCTTACCCCATGCTCCCCATTGAATACCAGAAAACCTTAGCAAAACCCGTTGTTATGGAAGGCGTAGGCCTTCATAGCGGGACTTCGGTTTCGATCCAATTTTGCCCTGCACCCGAAAATACTGGCTTTGTTTTTCGTCGCACCGATTTGAACCCCTCGGTAGATATTCCCGCCTTGGCGGAATTTGTTGTCGAAACGAGCCGCGGAACTACGCTTGGATTAGGCGATGCCCGCGTTCTGACGGTCGAGCACGCCCTATCCGCCCTGACAGCCTTGGATTTGGATAACGTGCTAATCGAACTGAACTCGCAAGAATTACCTATTGGAGATGGTAGCGCAAGGCCCTTTATGGATGCCTTGGCTCAAGCCGGTGTACAAACCCAAGATAAGGCTAGAAATTACGCGGAACTTCAAGAACCCTTTACCTACAAAGATCCCGAAAAAGGAAGTGAAATCACCCTAATACCCGATACCCAGTATCGGTTGTCGGTCATGATTGATTTCGATTCCAAAGCATTGGGTCGTCAGCATGCTCGCTTGGAAAGTCTGCAGGATTTTGATCAAGAAATTGCCTCATGCCGAACATTTTGCTTTTTGCATGAACTTGAGGAAATGTATGGACAACGTTTGATTCGAGGTGGAGATTTGAATAATGCCTTGGTCTTTATCGAGAACCCTGTTCAGGAGGACCAATGGGACTCACTCACCTCGTTGTTTGGTCATCCGAATCTTCAATTTCAGACAGCCGGTATTTTGAATCACAAAGAATTGTATTTTGATAACGAACCGGCAAGGCATAAATTATTGGATGTCGTGGGTGATCTTAGCCTCATTGGTCAAAGGATCAAAGCCCATGTCATTGCTCACAAGCCCGGTCATCGCACCAACGTTGCTTTTGCCCTTGCCCTGAGGCAACACCTCCAAAAACAAACCAAAAGCGCTGCAGCGAACCCAGCCTCCAAGCCCAAAGTGATCTTTGATACCAATCAAATCATGCAGTTTTTGCCTCACCGATACCCCTTCTTGTTGGTGGACAAAATCACTGAGATTTCTGATAACCATGTGGTGGGTATCAAAAATGTGAGTATCAATGAATCGTTTTTTCAAGGTCACTTCCCGGGTAACCCTGTGATGCCGGGGGTTTTGACCATTGAGGCCCTGGCCCAAGCTGGAGGTGTCCTCTGTCTTAACCTCATGGACGATCCCGGTGGATACTGGACCTATTTTACACGGATTGACAAAGTCAAATTCAAAGGAAAGGTATTGCCCGGCGATACCTTGGTGCTCAAGCTCAATTTGCTTGAGCCTATACGGCGTGGCATTTGCCGCATGGCAGCTGCTGCGTATGTGGATGACCATAAAGTGGTCGAAGCGGAACTGATGGCCCAATTAGTTCGTAAAACGTGAGTAACCTATCCCAAATTCACCCCAAAGCCAGGATTGGTAAGGGCACACATATTTCTTCTTTTGTTACCATCGAAGAGGATGTCATCATCGGCGAAAATTGCTGGCTGGGACCCAATTGCACCATAATGAACGGCGCCCGAATCGGGGACAAGGTTCAAGTTTTTCCTGGAGCAGTGATCTCTGCCCCTCCCCAAGATCTCAAGTACCGGGGGGAACCCACCTTGACTCGAATTGGAGATCGTACCATCATACGGGAATGTGTTACCATTAACCGAGGCACCACCGACCGTAACGAAACCGTGGTAGGTCGGGATTGTTTGTTGATGGCCTACACCCATGTGGCCCACGATTGCCTATTGGGTGACCACGTGATCATGGCCAACTTAGCGACTCTGGCCGGTCACATCACTGTACACAATTGGGCTATTCTGGAAGGTTTGGTCGCCGTCCAACAGTTTTTGACCATTGGCGAACACAGTTTTGTGGGTGGAGGCAGTTTGGTCCGTAAGGATGTACCGCCCTTTGTAAAATGTGCCAAAGAACCCGTTTCCTTTGCGGGGGTCAATGTTATTGGTCTCCGTAGACGTGGTTTCAATGAAAACGAAATTCGCCTAATTGAAGACGTTTACAGGATTATCTATGTTCGTGGTTATAACATTACCAGGGCCCTGGAACAAGTGGAAATCGATGTGGCCCCATCCAAACTCAGGGATCGAATCCTTCAATTTGTTCGCCATTCCAGCGCAGGGGTAATCCGAGGAATGCTCGAATAAGGAGTGGCTTAACCCGTCATGGTGTCTTCCGGCATAAGCCCACAAAATCCGCGTTTGGAGGCCCAGGGCCTAGGCAAACAATACCAAGGGCAGTGGCTATTCCACTCCTGGAATATGATTTTGGACATTGGACAAGGCCTTGCGCTGACAGGGCCCAATGGAAGTGGTAAATCCACTCTTTTGCAATGCTTGGGTGGCCTAATTCGACCCGATACAGGAACTTTGACTTGGGGTGGTCAAGAAGAACCGTTCCCGGCTTGTTCCTTGGCTGCACCCTACCTGGAACTCCCGAGTGAATACACCCTCGATGAACTGGTTCGTTTCCACTTTGCCATCAACCCCAGCACACCCGGTCTGGATCCCTACTTTTACCTGGAGCAAAGCGGTTTGGATCTGCATTCAAACCGTAGGCTCAAACAATACAGCTCCGGCATGATCCAAAAAGTCAAATTGGTACTGGCCCTTCTAACCAACGCACCCCTACTCCTCTTGGATGAACCGCATAGCCATTTGGACCGGCAAGCTCAGGCTTGGTTTCAAGAACTATTGGCCAAGGTCATGCCCCACAGGGTTTGCGTCATGGCCTCCAACGATCCCCACGAATACCGGCAATGCACCCGTTTCTTTGAATTAGGTTAAACGTATCCACGTCCCAGAACCATTCCTATGGAGATAACCAGCGGATTCCAAGGCAAATAGCGAACGAACAAAATTTGGATAATCCCCTTGGTGCAATTCCAGTAAACGATCTGCCGTTGCCTCTTCAAGGATATCTAAACCCCTTAATATTCGGACAGCACCTTCCCCCAAGGTAGTTCCTGATGCGGGCAATTGTTGGAGGTTTGTTTTGACTGCTTGGACCGTAGGGCCACCCACCGTGGCGGAATCCACCGCTGTCCCTGCGATCAAACGATGAAGATCGGCTCGCAAGTCCTCCAACCGCGATCGAAGCGGCCATTGTTGCCAAACCCTAAGGTCATAGGGCGAACACATTAACTGAGCCTGCCCTGAGAGAGCCAAGCGCAAACACCCTCGGTAACCTTGGTCAGTTACCCGGCCAGGAAAAACGTAAACTTGGCGGTCGTATTCGTTGGCAAATTGGGCGGTAATAAGTGCTCCTCCTCGGGCTGCGGCTTCGGCGACCAAAACCCACGGTACAAGGCCGGCAATAATCCGGTTACGTCTGGGAAAAAGTCGGGCATCCGGGCCTTGCATGGCGGCTGTTTCGGTCAAAATAGCCCCTCCAGCTTGACGCATTCGCTGACTTAGGCCTTTGTGTTGCGGAGGATAAACATGACCTAATCCGTTCGCTGTTACAGCGATTGTTTGAAACCCCATCTCCAAGGCTAATTCATGGGCCAATCCATCGACACCCCTTGCTAAACCACTTACAATGATTGGTTTAATATCCGATGGAATCCAGGCCTGTGCCAATTCCTCCATAAAAGACCTGAGAATTGCGCTGCCGTAGTGACTTATGTTACGGGTACCAACGACAGCCATTGCATAACGGTAATCGACCGGCAAAGATCCTTGTACAAAAAGTACCGTGGGTGGGTCATGGCATTCTTTGAGGTAGTTGGGATACCCGTCGTCCACCAAAGTAACCCAATGCAGTCCTAGCTTCTGACCAATTTCCCATTCCCGTCGGGCCATGCTTAGGGCATCCTGCCATCGTCGATGTCCATCCGTGGATGACAAGGTTTTGGCGACCTGCTTTCCCCACGGGCCGATTTGGCTTAGGCTGCCTGCATCAGCCCCCAACAAGGCCTCGGCGCCACCAAGGCCTTCCAAAAGCCGCTTCATGGCTACCGGCCCGGTTCCTGGTAACGAAGCAAGGGCCCATAACCCCGTAGCGATATCCTTATTCATGGAATTTATTGCTAAATTCGGTTTTTTAAGACCGGCCTTGTTTGCATTAATTCGACAATCCTTTTGGGCTCTGATCATCGCCTTAACGATGCCTCCCACCCCCGCCCGGGGCCAGGCTAACGCCAATGAACAAGGGAGCAATTTACCTACTCACGATACAGTCTGGAATGCGAACCTCAAGGTTTTGCAACCCGTCGTCGTGACCACATCCAGGATGGTTCAGCGTCTGGAACGATCCACCGCCAGCCTGGGGCTCCTTACCCGCCAAGATGCCGAAACTTTCAACAGCCTGACCCCCGAAGATGCCTTGAACCGGATGTCCGGCCTGTACAGCCTTCGGGGACAAATAAGTATCCGCGGTAGCGGTGGATTTACGCTCAACGCCGGTAGCCGTGCCTTGATGCTTTTGGATGGATTACCACTACTATCGGCTGATGCCGCTGAAGTTCATTGGAAACTTTTGCCTACCGAACAACTTGAACAAATTGAAGTTCTCAAAACCGCTGGATCTGCCCTCTACGGGTCCTCCGCCTTAGGGGGTGTGGTTCATTTTCGTACCCGACGCGCAGGTCCTGAACCCTTGCATGTGATTAGTGGATTCAGCGGAATCTACGCCGAACCCCCTAGCTTTCACCGCAATCCATGGGGACGTTCCAATTACCCTACCCTGAACGGTATATCGTATTTGCACAGCGCTCATTACGGGAATACCGAAGTTTCAGGCAGTTTTCAAGCCGTTGCAGATCAAGGCTTTCGAATCGGCGAAACCAGCAAAAGACTCCGTGGAGGTTTGAACCTACGGCAGAATTTAGGACGCGGATGGTCGGCGGGTTTAGCCGGTCATTTTTTGATCGACTCCATGCGTTTGTTTTCGATATGGAAAAGCGATACCGATGCCTTTGTGCCCGCCGAAGGCTCCACCAATCCCCAAATCAACCGACGTTGGCTCCTTGACCCTTCCATTACCTACCTAAGTGCCCGCTTTCAATTTCGATGGCTGAATCGGTATTATTATTCGTACAATAATTTTAACAACGAAGATTTTGCCCTGGCACTGATGGCCTACAGTGAACCAACCTTTCGCTGGATTATTCCATCCCAAAACCTTTCCTTGATGGTGGGTGCTGTATGGCAACAGAACACCATCGATTCCAAAAACCTCTACCGTCAACAAGGATCTTCGCAACAAGCCCTCTATGCCCAAGCCGATTACCAGGAAAATCGCTGGACCTGGGGGGCAGGAATGCGTATGGAGCGTTATGTTACGAATGGCCTGGAACGCCTCACCCTACCCCAAATCAGGACCTCCCTCAATTACCACCTCTGGAAGCCTGGGCAAAAAGGAAAGCAATCTCTACCAACGTCTTCCGATACTTTTGTTGATATCATGCCGCTGCGAATTGACCCCTTGCCCTATTCGGCCAGGGGTGGATTCCTGCGCGCTTCCATTGGCCAAGGTTTTCGTTTACCCAGCATTGCTGAACTCTATTCCAATTCCAAAATCGGCGGTGTTCGCATTCTGGGGGATAGTACCTTAAACGCCGAAGAGAGCTGGTCTGCCGAGGTAGGTTACCTGCATCGTTTTGGTCGTAGTGCTTGGCAACCCGAATTGGACCTGGCCCTGTTCCATTCCTTTTATCGCAACCTGGTGGAATTTAATTTTGAAGTTTCCCTTCCTGCGGTTTACGATGCCCAGGATTCTGCGTGGTTCAATGACCCTGGCCTTAGCACCGAAGAAAAAAATTCTCGCTTATTCCAGAAATACGCCCGCTTCAAACCGATGGGAGTTCCCGAAGCATTAATTCAAGGCATTGAAGCCCAGTTCAGTGGAAGTCTTCCTTGGTCCAAAGGTATGTTCCAATACCGATTCGGGTATACCTTCAGCAATCCGCTGAACCTGCGCCCGCCCGCCTTCGATTCCACCTACAATTCCACCCTAACGGATTTGATGCGTTTTCTCAAATACCGGTATCGTCATTTGTTACGGGCAGAATTTTCTTGCCATCTGAAGTCCTGGACTTTGACCAGCCAAATTCGTTACAATTCCATCCCACTCAATATTGACAAAGACTATTACCGATTTATTCCCGGACTTCTGGATCATCGGATACGAACAAGGTACGGCGATTGGTTGGTGGACCTTCGTTTGGGATGGACCGGATTCCAAGGCCGTTACCGCTTCAATTTTATCGTGCGCAATGCCCTTAATCGAAGCTGGATGCCTGTACCCGGCAATATTGGTGAACAACGCAACTTTCAAGTTCAATGGACCGTACAACTCTAAAGGCATGGATAGGTGCACTGGGATTAAGTCTCAGCGTAACCGCCTCCATCCAAGCTCAAGCCCCCCTCCAAGGTAAGGTTCTGGACGCCGAACTTCTCAGTCCGTTGGCAGGGGCCAACCTGCAGTGGATATGCCCCAACACCAACTTCACCACCACCAATCAAAACGGAGGAACGGCTAGTGGAAGCGATGGGTCCTTTGAATTAGCCGCCGTAGCCAAAGGCTGTTCCCTAAGGGTTTCGGCAGTAGGATACCAAACCCGGTTGATTGCCATGCCTGCCCCTTCAAGCAACGGGACTTGGGTGCCCATGAAAATCTTGTTGGAGCCGTCGGTCCAAAACCTGGAAGGAGTGGTCGTCAGCGCCGGCCGATTTGAACAAAGGCTCTCGGAGGTTTCGGTCTCAATGCAAATCCTCCAACCGGAACTCTTACGCCAAAACAACTTAACCCGTTTGGACGATGCCATGGACCGGGTCCCTGGGGTTAGTATCGTCAACGGACAAGCCAATATTCGGGGCACCTCAGGGTTTAGTTACGGTGCTGGTAGCCGGGTTCAAGTTCTCCTTGACGAAATGCCCCTGCTCAGTGCCGATGCCAACGATGTGCGGTGGGCCTTTATGCCCATGGAAATGTTATCGCAGATTGAAGTGATCAAAGGTGCCTCGTCGGTCCTGTTTGGAAGTGGCGCCTTGGGCGGTGCCATCCATTTGCGTAGCCAATGGCCTGGGCTCAAACCGGGTGGAATGCTTCAGACCTACGCCTTGGGTTACGATCACCCGCCGGCCCGGTTCACCGACCCCTACCCCGGGCGCATGCCGCTTCAATCCGGTATCAACGGTTTCTATCAACAAAACTCAGGGCGTTTGGATTGGACCGTTGGCGCCATGGCCCTCACCGATCCAGGGTACCGGGTTGGTGAATTCGGGAACCGACTGCGAGCCAATACCGCCTTGCGTTATCGACTTAGCTCCAAACTCATGTTGAGCCTGGCCACGAACATGATGACCGAAAAAATCGGGAATTTTTTGTTTTGGAACAATTTGGATTCGGCCCATTTTCCGTCGGCAGGTACCAACGATACCCTGCTTAGCCGTCGTGCCATGGTCGATCCTGTCCTTCGCTATACCGACCCTTGGGGAAATAACCATGCCCTCAAGAACCGTTGGTACCTCACCCAAAACATGGGTGACAGCGATCGCAATGTTCGGGGCTTAATGCGCTACCACGAATACCAATTTCAAAGGCGCTTTGTAGGCCCCAAACAATCCGCTTGGGTCAGCAACAGCGGAATCACTTACCTGCATAACAACGTACAAAGCGAGGGTTTATACGGTGATCGAAACAGCCGCTCCGTGGCCGTGTACAGCCAAATGGATATCCAAGCCGGACGACTGGGTCTTTCGCTGGGAGGACGATTGGAGTCCACCCGTATTGAATCCGACCCCCGGATACGCTTTCCCGTTTTTCGTTCAGGAATGACCTATGCTCTGCGTCCGGCAACCCACCTAAGGGCATCCGTGGGTCAAGGTTTTCGAGCCCCATCGGTAGCGGAACGATATGTCCGGGCCGTGGGCGGAGCGGTGGAAGTTTTGCCCAATCCGGTCTTGCAACCCGAGCAAGGCTGGAGCGGTGAAATGGGCCTGCGTCAAGGTTTCAAATTTGGAGCGGCTCAAGGCGGCCTGGACTTTGCCGCTTTTTATACCCGTTATACGGACATGATTGAATTTAGTTTCAACGCCTGGCCCGAAGGATTTGGCTTCAAGGCGGTCAACCTGCGAAACACCACCGCGACCATGTGGGGCTTTGAGGGAGGAACCGAGGGTCAAGCCCGTCTGGGCACCCATACCCTTCGCTGGATGATGGGCTATACTTTCACCCAGCCTCAACAAAGTTCAAGACCCATACCCTCCGAACCGGAATTCGTGATGGAAGACACCCTCAAATACCGAAGCCGTCACCTTTGGAGATCCGATTTGTTATGGGAAAGAGGACGAATGCAGGCCGGGATTAACCTGCGTTATAACAGCTTTATGCTCAAAATAGACGACATTTTTTATTCCTTCATCCCTGGAACTGCAGATTTTCGCCAACAATATAACCAAGGTGATTGGATCGTGGATTTACGAACAGCCTACCAAATTCATCAACATTTCAAGCTATCGGTCCTTTTGCGAAATGCATTCAACCGGGTTTACGCCATCGTCCCTGGCAATCTGGGCCCACCCCGTGCCTTTCTCCTACAGGCCCAATGGAACCTCTAAACCTTTCGACCTCCTTAAACCATTCGACCTTCTTCAACCCATGATCCTCCGTAATTTCACCCGATGGGTAGGTATGGCCTGCCTCTTAGCCTTCAATTTGGGGCAATCTGAACAAAGTCTTTTCGCTCAATCCCACACCAAGCCCAAAAAAACGAGCTCCCATTCGGTACCGGACGCACCTGCCCCTGAGAACGAGCTCAGCCTTCAATCCATTTTTGCATCGGGCAAATACGCCCAGCGAGGTGCGGGTGTCATGGAACCCCTTCAGGACGGCATTCATTACTACAACAACCAACGAATTGGGGATTCCATCCCCGAAAATGCCTTGTTGATTTATGCCTACGAAGACGGAAAAGTTACCGATACCTTACTCAAGGAAAGTTGGTTACAAACCCCGAATTATCCGGACGGTCTGACCTGGGATGATGTTGAACTCTCGCCCGATGAATCGGTCCTTCTTTTAGCTACCCAAACTGAATCGGTGTATCGCTATTCGACCAAAGCGGTCTATTACGTTTGGAGTCGAAGCAATCGCAGCCTAGTCCCCTTGATGGATAGCGCCAAAATTACCGCCCCCGCTTTTTCGCCCGACGGAAGGTTAATAGCCTTTGTTTACGAAAACGACCTTTATATCAGGGACTTGGAGAACCAAAATCTACGCCGTGTCACCCAGGATGGAGCAATCAATCAAATCATCAACGGCCACGGAGATTGGGTTTACGAAGAAGAACTGGAGCTAACCCGTGCTTTTGCCTGGTCACCCGATAACACAGCTCTGCTCTATCTGCGTTTCGACGAATCCAAAGTGCCTCAAATGAGCATACCCCTGTACGAAGGCAACCTCTATCCTCAAGAGATGCGATTTAAATACCCCAAAGCCGGCGAAGCCAACGCAGCCGTGAGCCTTTGGATCTTGGAATTAAACCAAAAAAATCCCCGCTGCCTCCTGGAGGAAGATCACAGGACCGGGGACGATGCTGAACATTATTTGCCGAGGATAGGCTGGACCCACGATGCCGGTTTGGCCTGGGTTCAAACCATGAATCGTGCCCAAAATCGCTTGGACTTATCCTTGATTGACCGCCAAAGCGGGGTAAGGCGTTTGTTGCGAAGGGAGGAATCCGATACCTGGGTTGACCTTCACGATCACCTGGTTTTTTTGAAGAGCGGCACCCATTTTGTTCATTCCAGCGAAAGGACCGGCTACCAGCGGCTGTACCTCTACGATATGCAAGGGAGGGAGACCGTTCCCCTCACCCCCGATGGCCAGGAAATGACGGATTTTTATGGGATAGACCAGGTTCGGGGCGAGTACTACTATGCATTGGCATCCCCTACCCCAATGGAAAGGCAGGTCTTCAGGGCTACAGTCCCTACCCTGCAACCTAAGCAACCTGCCCCGACCCAGCCAGTTCCTACGGCAACTTTGGTCGGACCGGAACACGGTAAAACTAGTGTACGATTCAGTCCAACCTACGATTACCATGTGTTGCAACACACCAACTTATCGCAGCCCCTTCGGGTAAGCCTGCATCGCAGGGATCAGGAAATTCGGGTACTTCAAGACAACAAGGCCCTTCAACTCCAACTGCAAAGCGCTCCATTGGGTCAAAAATCTTTTCTGCAGGTTCCCGGTGCCGACTCCACCATGCTAAACGCTTATGTTATTCATCCTCAAAATTTTAACCCCAAGAAACGCTACCCCCTCCTGATGTTTGTTTATGGCGGACCCGGTAGTCAAACGGTGGATGCCTCCTTGGGGCAAAACCACCTATGGTTTCAATACCTCACCACCCTGGGTTATGTTATTGCCTCGGTGGACGGCCGAGGGACAGGTTACCGAGGAGCCGCCTTCGAAAAAGCCACTTACCGGCAATTGGGTAAACTGGAATGCGATGATCAAATAGCAGCTGCACGGTATTTTGGGAAACAGCCCTGGGTGGATGCTCAACGTATTGGAATTTTTGGTTGGTCTTTTGGAGGTTACCTGAGCTCTTTGGCCATTACCAAAGGCGCTGATGTTTTTAAGGCAGCTGTTGCCGTTGCACCCGTCATCAATTGGCGCTTTTACGATTCCATTTACACGGAGCGATTCCTGAGGACCCCTTCCGAAAACCCGGATGGATACGATGACAACTCCCCTGAAAACCACGTCTCCAAATTGGTAGGGAATTACCTACTCATCCACGGAACGGCGGATGACAATGTCCATTACCAAAACGCCGCCGTTATGGCCAAAAGGCTGGTGGACCTTAACAAGGACTTTGAGTTCATCACCTATACCGACAAAAACCACGGTATCAGCGGGGGCAAGACCCGCTTGCAATTGTTCACCAAAATCACCGGTTTTCTTCAAAAAAATCTATAAACGCCCGATTTCTATCCCCGAAGGCCTTAATCCCAACCCTGGAAGGACCTTTGAAGGTCAATTTCGTGGGTTTTCGCTTAATTTCACAACCGCTAGGCCTTGCAGGCCCTTGTCTAACCTCCAAACCAACCTATGAGCTCCAACAATAACGCTACCTCCGAACGTCACCCCACCGGATTATGGTACCTCTTTGCCACCGAAATGTGGGAAAGATTTGGCTATTACCTCATGCTCGGTATTTTCTCGCTGTACATGCTTGATGGCTGGAACAACGGCGGGATGGGTTTTGATTCCAAAACCAAATCCGATATCTACGGCACCTATTTGGGTTTGGTTTACCTGACCCCCTTCATCGGAGGGCTTTTGGCCGATCGTATGCTTGGTTATCGCAGGTCAATCATTCTGGGTGGTCTGATGATGGCCTCCGGATACTTTTTGTTATCCGTACACAGCATCGAAACCTTTTACGCCGCATTGGCCTTGATTATTCTCGGTAATGGCTTCTTCAAGCCGAATATCTCCACCTTGGTGGGTAACCTCTACAATACCGATGGTCTCAAAAGCAAAAAAGACTCCGGCTTTAACATCTTTTACATGGGTATCAATGTGGGAGCCTTTATCTGCAATTTCGTCGCCGCCTACATGCGGATTAATTACGGCTGGGGTCACGCCTTTGCAGCAGCCGGTGTGGGTATGCTGATTGGGGTCGTCATTTTCCTTTTGGGCATTCCCCACATCAAGCATGTGGACCAGGTCAAGCCCCTGAAGGAGGGGGACATGTCCACCCTCAAAATCCTGTCCATGACCCTGTTGCCCATGTTTGTTTTTGGGGCCATCGGGTACGCAATTCCAGGCAACCTCCTGGGAACCGATACCAACGATGCTTTTATCATAGGCTGTTTACCGGTCATTGCCTTCTTCGTGTACCTTGCCTTTACCGCCGAAGCCAAAGAGCGCAGAGCCATTAAAGCCTTGCTCGCTGTTTTCTCTTGTGTAATTCTATTTTTTGCGATTTTTCACCAAAACGGGGATGCTTTAACCGTCTGGGCTGAGGATTATACCGATCGTGAAATGCCGGCTGCCATCGCCCCCGCGGCCCAAAATTTTGGAATGGCTCAGGTGGTCACCAACCACGAAATCGTTCAAATGAACGACCAAGAATTTGGAATTGCCATGGATATGATGCGGGCCCAAGAAAACGCTATGCCCGGCAATACGGCTAGCGAACTCAAAGCCAAAGCTGAATATTCCGTCATCGTATCCCAGATCGAAAAGTCCAGGGCCTATTTCAAAAACCTGCCCAAGGATCAAATACCCCCATCGGGACAAAGCCTCCGGCTGTATTCAACCGAATTGTACCAATCGATCAATCCTTTTTGGGTCGTACTCCTGACCCCGGTGATGGTCGGTGTTTGGGGTTTCTTCCGCGCACGAGGCAAAGAGCCCAGCACCCCGACCAAAATCGCCTTGGGCCTTGTCATCACGGCCTTGTCGGCCTTGGTCATGGTGGGTGCTGTCATGGCCACCAACGACTTAAGCGTGAAGGCCGGTTCTTTCTGGCTACTGGCCTCGTACGGCGTAATTACCATTGGTGAACTTTGCCTTTCCCCTATGGGCTTGTCCTTGGTCTCCAAACTGAGCCCTCCGCGGATCACAGCCCTAATGATGGGTGGATTCTTCTTGGCCGTATCGGTCGGCAATAAGATGTCAGGAATGCTCTCCAGCCTCTGGGAAAGCTTCGAAGACAAAAAAGATTTCTTCATGCTCAACTTCGGATTGGTCATGGGTGCAGCCTTGCTGCTCTTCCTGATGCTTCGTTGGCTGAATTCCGTCATGAAGGAAAATAACGTCCTCTAAAACCCAAAATCCCATGAGCAAGAACCCCGCTCCCTCCGGTACCCCCAGCGTATCGGAGCAGGAATCCTTGTTGGCCATCCGGAACTTCAAAGGAACCTACCCTAAGCAAATATGGTATCTTTTTATGGTGGAAATGTGGGAGCGGTTTTGCTTCTACGGCATGCGCGGTATGTTGATGGTCTTTATGGTCACCCAACTCGGCCTCGGCGACGGTGAAGCCAACCTACAATACGGCTCCATTCAATCCTTTGTTTATGCCTTCACCTTCTTGGGAGGCATCCTGGCGGATCGGTTTTTGGGTTTTCGTAAATCATTGTTATGGGGTTCCATTCTGATGTGTGTAGGTGGTATCCTGATGGGTATAGATCCGGTCGAAAATTTTTATTTAGGAATTTGTTTTAACATTATTGGTAGCGGTTTTTTTAAACCCAATATCTCTACCATGGTCGGGCAACTGTACCACGAAAACGACAGCCGCAGGGATGCCGGCTTTAGTTTGTTCTACGCGGGAATCAATATTGGCGCCTTCTTGGGAGGAACAATCATGATTCTGGTCGCCAAAAACATCTCATGGAATGCCGCATTTTATTTGGTTGCGGTAGCCATGTGCATTAGTTTACTTGTCTTTTTGCTAACCAAAAAGTCATTTGGTTCCATCGGACTTTCGCCTCTTAGGCATTTGCCACAGGCACCCCGCCTAAGCAGAGAAGCCTTAATCTACGCAGTTTCCTTGTTGGCCATTCTGCCGGTTTGGTTCATGATTACCGATACCCGCTATACGGAGTATTTTATGTCCATCATCGGGCCTTTGACCCTGGTTTATTTGGCTTGGGAAATGCGGTCCCTATCCAAAAGCGAAAACCTTCGTCTGGGTGCGGCCATGCTTTTTATCCTTTTCTCGGTCATCTTTTGGGCGTTTTTTGAGCAAAGCGGAGGCTCCCTTAGCCAATTCGCGTTGTACAACCTCCAGGGGCAGGACTTTTTGGGATTTTCTATGGATGCCAATGCGGCCAATAATTCCGCCAACGCCTTCTTTGTGATTGTTTTTGCGCCTTTATTGGGCATGGTCTGGGTGGGTCTTAGTGCGCGACGACTTGAACCCAATTCCATCCTCAAATTTTCTTTGGCCTTTGCCATGTTGGGCATAGCCTTTCTGCTTTTTTTCGCCAATCGGTATTTTGCCAACGACCAAGGCATGGCTTCCCTCGAAATTTTTGTACTCGCGTATCTGGTCATTAGTGTTGGGGAACTTTGCTTATCCCCCATCGGGCTGTCCTTAATGACCAAATTATCGCCAATGCGAATGCAAGGCCTCATGATGGGCATGTGGTTTTTGGCATCGGCCTATGGACAATATGTGGCCGGCGTACTCGGAGCTGGTATGTCTCTCAGCGACCAAGGCAGTACGGCGATGGACAAACTCATAGCCTATACCGAAGGGTATCTCCAATTGGGCTACTATGCCCTGGGGGCAGCCCTCATCCTGGCCCTGCTCAACCGCCCCATGAAGCGGATGATGCAAGGCATCCACTAAGGCTGCACCATCAAACGAAGCCTGACGGACGTCCCATCACGCTTGGTCAACGTTCCAAAATACCAACCCGGGGCCCAGGCACCGGTTTCGGTGGTCACCGTCCATCCGGACCCTTCGTTTCCTCCGGTGCAGAAATCCAGGAATTGCTCCGAAAGTAGGCGCCCTCCGGCATCCCTCCAAGTCAAGGCCACGTAATCGCCAGGTCCGGCTTGGAGCACAACCCTATCCTTGGTTGGATTGGGATAAAGTAAAATACCATCGGTAATTTCGTCGTTCAGACCAACGGCGGTATAAATTCTGCATGTGGTATCGTTGGCGTTATTCGTCTGCCCGGGCACTGGTCCGGTATAGGCACAAAGACGGTGAGTACCGCCTGTGCTCGGCCTCCACAGCCCCGTAAAGGTGTGGTGAATGGTATCGTTAGGCTGGATGGAGCGAGCCAACGTATTCCCGTTAACCAAGACTCCGTTGACCGAATACGAAACCAGGAAATTATTCAAAATGGAACTGCTAAAATTCCGAATAACCACCTTGACCGTATTGTTTTGGTTAAGGATGGGGTTGCTGGGTTCCAAAACCTGAACCACACCCAAATCGGGTGTATTCGAAACCCCGGTCGACACCTCGACACTATCAATCGCCACCCCTTCCTGATTAACTGAACCATCCGAAGTAAAGACCAAACGCAAACGAGCGGCGGCTTGGTTGTTCAAAACGGTCAATGGATGCGATACCCTGATCCACCCGGAAGAGGTCCCATCCCAAACCGGACCATTGGAAGAAGAAACCGAAGAATTGGTATACCAATTGGTTCCACTGCCCACACTCCCCAGCGTCAACCAGGTCAATCCGTTGTTGGTAGAGTATTGAACCTGCAAGCCATCGTAGGTATCCTCGGTATCGTAGAGGAGGCTAAAGGATAAGGTGGCGTTCTGGACTCCGGTAAAATTGAAGCAAGGCAACTGCAAAAAACTATTTTCATCATCGTTATAGGAACCCGTTAGGTTGGTAACCCAAGCACGCTGACCACTGGCCGCCGTGTTGATGATTGCACCGGCCGGTGTACCCCAAGCCCATGAATTGTTGGTGCCACCACTGAACCAGGACCCGTTATTGGCTTCAAAATTTTCCCTGTACGGGAAACTGGATACGGTAGGAACATGGGTTACCGAACCACGGAGGGTATCGTTGGACAAATCTGCATCCCCTGCAACCGCCACATAAGCCAAGACTGCATACGTGCCCGGGGTGGACAAATTGGCTCTTGTGGTGAAGGTATACGCCAACGAATCCCCGGGAGCAATTGGTCCGGCGATCGTTTCCTGAACAGCAGGCAAGTTGTTGATACGGTAACGAACCGGAACATTTGTTAGCGCGGTGGTCCCGTTGTTTTTGACACGAATTCCAACGGGAGCATTGGCCGGCAATCCACATCCTGAATTGGGTAAAGTCAAAAGCCTCAACTCGGCTTCGACAGGGGGTGGATCCGAAACTTTGAAGTCATCGATAGCCACACCATCCGCCTGAATCGACAAATCCGAAACAAAGACAAAACGAAATTTCACCCCGCTCACACCCGCCAAACCGGTCAAAGGATGAATAGCCGTCACCCAACCACCGGAGCCGGAAGGAGGGAAACTATTCTGTGCCCCACTCCAACAGGTCATACCCGTACCCGGACCGTTGGCCAAGGTGGTATTGTACCAATTGAGGCTGCCAGGACTACCCACGGCACCCACAACCGTCCACGTACTTCCCCCGTTGGTGGAATATTGCAACTGTAAACCATCCCAATTCAGCTCCGTATCCCACCAAATCTTAAATCGAACTTGGGGGCTTGTGGTTCCACTCAAATCCAAACAAGGAGACTCCAAATAACTCCACTCGGAGGCGTTATACGGGGCTGTCAGGTTGGTCATAAAGGATTGTGTTCCTCCCCCAGCTGAATTAATAACCAAACCCGCCGGAGTTCCCCGTTGCCACGAATTGTTGGAGCCCGAACTGACCCAACCGGTCGCCGTGGTCTCAAAATTCTCTACGTAAGGTGCTGTACCGGCCAAAGGTGAATTCAAAACGGTAGCTTGAAGGGTATCGTTCAACAATTGACCGTCCGAACCCAAAGACGTAAAGGCCGTAAATGCATAAGTCCCTGGAGCCGATAAATTAACCGTACCCGGAAAAGTAAACAAAGCGGTATCACCGGGGTTCAACGTTCCCGTAAATGTTCCCGTAACAACAGATCCACCCGCTAAGATATAACCCAAGCCAAAATTACTTTGGGACACCGAGCCAAAATTGCTAACCCGTACCGAAACCGTTAAGGCTGAACCCAAACCGCAGCCTGAACCCGGCCCAACCAATTGCACGACCCCGATATCGTTGGGTGCCGGGGTGAATTCATAGGCCCCCAAATCGGGAGAAAAAGTGTTACGAGTTGTTCCCGTTAAATCAGAACCTATTCCACCAAATGGTGTTCCCAAATCGTTAAAGGCTGAAGCCCCGGGTATCGCGAAATTGGGTGTTGTAAACATGGGGTTAAGGGATACCGAATTGGAATCTTTACCGGTAAGGGCTCGCCATGGCGCTAAGGTGGTAAAAGTCAACAACGGATTGGCGTAACCTACCAAGTTCGGTAGGGTCACTTGACCAGGTTCCGGCCTGAGGTATAGATTTTGGTAATTCGAAGTAGCATAATAAGCTATCGAATCCGATTCATAAACCATGGCTGCCCATCCGTTGGGAAGGGTAAATCCAGGGGCAGCCTCAGCGTAAGCGTTGTTATTTTTGATGTCCAGCGTATTGAACGGCGAACCTCCACCGGACATAAAGCGATTATCTGTAACATGAAATAAACCGTAGTTCAAGCCTCCTGCCCCCGTATTCCCCGTGCACCGTATCCTGGCTGTATTGAAGGCCAATACGACCCCGTCTTTGGGATCCGGAAACAGCGAAGAGGTATCGGCAAATCCTTCAATCAAGTATGGCGAACCAAAACCGAAGGTAGAGGTTGGATTATACGTTGCATTCACTGAATTGTTATAAACCCTTGTTGGTTGACCCAAGGTATCGTTGGCGTTGGTAATTCGAATTTGGGGTGTGAAAATTTCGCCACTAAAACGATTGGAATGAACTTCGCATGCAGCAATATCTGCTAACCAGAGGGCTGCATTTCCATTCACCCGTTGATTGCTAAAGACATTGTTGGATATCAACATGCCGTTTTGTTCGGTGGCATTAATACCATCCAAATACCCTTCAAAATTATTGTTCAAGACCTGATTCAAGGACATGGCAGGACCTTGACCGGACCAGGCTATAGCGGTAGAGAAGCCACGGAAATCATTGTTGGCAATGACCCCGTTGGACCCCCCGGCAAGGAGTAAACCGTAATTATCCCTTGAAACAAAGGCCTGGACAACCGAATCCTGAAAAACGCATTGAAATACCTGTAGAAAATCCGCTCCCGAACCTTCGATATGGGCTGTTGCCAGGGTCCCCCCCGTTGGCATGGTGTTTTGTAGGTATCGGCGTAGCGTCAGGTTCTGAAACGTTACATGGGGAGTTTGGTTCAATTTGAATATACTGCGCTGTATCCCAAGCGTACTGGTGTCCCCAACCAGAATAACATCAGAGGCATTTCCGGTCGCAGAGGTCACCGTGAGGGTGGATGAGGACGATAAACCGGCAATAGAGGCGAGGCTGTACGATCCCACATGAATTCCACTTTGTAGTTGTAAGGTCACCGGTCCAGTGATACCTCCGCATTGCATGGCCTGAAAGGCCGCTGTCAACGAAGGAAAGACCGCGCCTGATCCTGGTCCAACCAAATAAGTGCCTCCCGGCAATGCATAACACAAATTAACAGAAACCGTATCGTTGTTGATGTTGATATCCGGGCCGGGAACCGGGTTATTAACCCAGGCCTTGACTACCGCGGGCTGGGTCAAGGGCAAGGTGAGATTGGCGTTAAACGTGTGGGTGGTGGATTGACCGGTCGGAAGAGAACCTGTCCACGATTCCGTGACCGGCGCTCCGTTATTCACCGAGAAACCTACCGTAGCACCGGTTATGGTATTGGCAGCGTAATTGGAAATGCGCATCACAACTTGTCCGCTGGAACCACCCAGAACAGGAGGAGCCGGGCTAAGCAGCCCGGTCGCTGCTGCATCGGTTCCGGTCAATGGCAAAAAATTCAATTGCATATTCGGCCGTTGCGTACTTCCAAAGAAACTGGTACCGATAGAAGGTGTCGCGGTGCAGGTTCCTAAAGCATCTTGACGAAAAATCAACGTACCGGTATAGCCCAAATCCGTTTGCTGAACAACAGCATTTCCATTACTTACCCAGTTGGTATTGTTAAAACAAGTTTCAATGATAAGATTGGTTGTACCGGTCCAAAAGAAAGGCTGAGAAAAAACGTGGGTATTCCATCCGACAACATCCGTATAGGAAGGCACACTGTAAACCTGGGTCATTCCTCCAACAAAACCGGTGTTGGTACTCAAAACCGTATCGGTCGTCGTTCCGATGGAAATGGTGAAATCTTGAAGAGGAATCCCAGCTGGGGTCATTACCATAAATCCCACCGAGGTCATTCCTCCGGCAGTTATCCCCAAGGCATTCAGCTCCGATGCCCGAATAAGCATCTGATGCCTAGCCCCCCAATAAAAATTACCGTACGGGGTAGGGTAGGTTATGTTGGTGTTTTGTTGCGTTCCGGTTCCGACGGTAACCGACAGTTGGGACCATGCCGAGGTAGGTAAAAAACTCAGCAGCATGACAACCATGAAGTACCTAGCAAAAAGAGAGGAAATGGACTTTAACATAAAAGAAACGTTAGATAACTCAAAATTCAGGGAATACAAAGGCTAAAAATACACAGGGTATGTCCAAGGATTTACCAAAACAGGGTCAAATCCTATTGAATCGACTTAACAAGGGATTAAAATTCTCTAAATCCCTAACCATTGGCTAATTACCTTGCGAATTCCAGCGGCATGGCCCCGCCACGCTCCAGCACCTTGTTCTCGTAAATGGCCAATTGACCGTTCAAAAAGACCCCTTGTACCGAATGCGAAAAGGTATGACCGGTCACCGGTGACCAGCCGCATCGGTAGACCAGATCTTCCTCCCGTACCGTCACGGGTTGGCTCTGCAAAAGAACCAAATCCGCAGCATACCCTTCCCTTACAAAACCTCGATTTTGGACCCCAAAGCGCAAGGAAGGTGCATGGCACATCGATTGAACTACCCGCTCAGGGGTAAAATGACCGGCCATAGCCAAATCCCACATCATTAATAAACTGTGTTGTAACAAAGGGCCTCCACTTGGAGCTTCGGTATAGGGTCGGTTTTTTTCTTCCATAGTATGCGGTGCATGATCGGTTGCAACGACATCAATCCAACCCTCACGAACTGCCTCCAATAAGGCAACTCGATCGTGGGAACTCTTGATGGCCGGATTCCACTTTATTCGATTGCCAAGTCGTTCGTAATCGTTTTCATCAAACCACAAATGATGCACACAGGCTTCGGTGGTAATCGAGCGAAATCCGGATGATCCTACGGAAGTTCTGCTCTTATACTCTTTGATATCAGCAACTTCCTCCTGAGTGGTCAGATGCAAAATATGGATATCGGCCTGGCATGCTTCGGCCAATTCCCGAGCCAATCGACTGGACAAATAACAACCTTCGTGATTACGAATCCTGGGATGATCGCTGGCTGTCCACTCCGAACGGGGCTTGATTTCTTCGTAAGCTTTGGCGCTACGGGCGATGACCTCATCGTTTTCGCAATGCAAGGAAATAGGAACTCCGGGATGGGTGGTATGCATTTTGCAATACACCTCCCGAAGTACCTCGGGATGATCCACCAAAAGTTCTCCAGTGGACGAACCCATAAAGATTTTGACCCCCGGAATTCTACGGTAATCGGCCTCCAACAATTCATCGAGGTTCTGCCCGTTAGCCCCCATGTAGAAACTATAATTTACCGCCGAATCCCTTGCAGCTGTTGCCATCTTCCATTCCCAAGCTTTGCGATCACAGGTCGATGGGTTGGTATTGGGCATTTCCATGTAGGAGGTCACGCCACCACGAAGAGCAGCATGGCTTTCGGTGGCGATGCAACCTTTGGCCGTGAGGCCCGGTTCTCGAAAATGAACCTGATCATCCACCAAACCGGGCAAAAGGTAAGCCCCCTGGCCATCCAAAGTACGATCAGCCACCTTACGTCGATGAACCGGGTCTATGGACCAAATGATTCCATTACGGATTTCGATATTGACTTGCCTGATTTCCCCCTCGTTGACCAACTGAACATCCCGGATCGCTATATTGGACATGGTGTTACTTTTGGGTTAAAGATAAATGATGATTTTGCCCCCCCGTAGGAGAACTACAGGACTACTGCTGCTCCTGCTTTGTTGGACGACCATCGGAGCGGCAGCAAGCCAAAAACCCTTGGATCCAACCCTTTACCGGCAATGGATGGAAATCCGGGAAAGAAGGGGTAGCCAAAATGTCTTGGTGGAAGGCCCTCAACGTATGCGGGTTCTTCTTCGGGATCGGGTTCGCGTTGATTCGTTAGAAATGGTTTTTGACCGGGAAGGAACCGACGCCAAAACCCGATTGACTCAAACGGTCCTTCTCCTTCGAGAGTTTGGAAATCGACTTGAGCCGGTTTGGTTGGAGCGGCTGACCTCCTTGGGGGGCGCCATGGGTCCAGGTTCCCTTCGGTCTGTGCAATGGTATTGGATTAGTTCGTTGGCAGTCGTTGAAGCCACACCCTCCTATTTTTTGAGTTTGGTTGATCTTTACGGGGACCAAATCGAGTGGATTGAGCCCGATGCCGACCCAGGACACCAACCAGACCCTGTTCGTTTGGAACCAGGCGCTGAACCCCGACCCGAAAGCGTTGGAGGAACCGAACCCGGTCTCAGAGCTACCCAAGCACCCCTGATGTGGGCACGTGGCTACCGCGGAAGAGGTCGCCTGGGCATGAACATCGATACCGGGGTTTGGGGGACCCATCCGGCCTTGAGCAGCCGTTGGAAGGGGCTCCAGGTTCCGGCATCCCAAGCCTGGTTGGGAGCCGGCAATACGCCCACCGATTGCGGAGGCAACACCCCCCACGGAACCCATGTCATGGGAACCATGGTGGGCATGGATGCCCAGACCCTGGACACGGTAGGCATGGCCGTCCGGGCTCAATGGATTGCCGCCGGAGCTCTGTGTGCGGGCGGATCCACCACGGCAGCTTTTCAATGGGCCCTGGACCCGGATGGTAATCCCAACACCACCGCGGATGTGCCCGATGTGATTAATAACTCTTGGGGTGGCTCGACCCAGGACAGCTCCCAATGCAACAGCCCAACGTACCTGCCCTTGTTCAATGCCCTCTCGGCCGCCGGTCTGGCGGTGGTTTTTTCGGCCGGCAACAGCGGTTCCGGGATCTCCACCATTACGGCGCCCAAGAATATCAACCTTAACGAAGTCAATGTTTTTTGCACCGGGAATGTTAGCGTAGGCGCCAACGGCAACCTTAGTATCGCTCCATCTTCCAGCCGGGGACCTTCCATTTGCCTAAGTCCGGATTCCTCTTTGCTTATCAAGCCTGAATTGGTCGCACCGGGCACGGGCATTCGGTCCACGGGCAACAACGGGGGTTACCTGAACCTGACCGGTACCTCCATGGCCTCACCCCATGTTTCGGGAGCGGTTTTGCTGCTCAAAGAAGCTTTTCCCAACCTGCCAGGAAGCACCCTGCTTCGGGGTCTCTACCAATCCGGACTGGACCTGGGAACCCCAGGCGAAGACAATACCTTCGGGAATGGATTCCTGCAGGTGGATTCTGCTTTTCGCTACCTCTCCCGCTTTCACACCCCCACCCCCCCGTACCGAGGGCGTTACAACCTGAGCGTCCAAGGCCCCGTTCAACCGAGCGGGCTTTTGTGTTCCGATTCGGTACAATTGCGGTACCGGGTCCAAAACTTAGGGGATTCCGCCATCCCATCCTACCGACTGCGCTGCCAAATAGGTTCCTCCTTGCCGTTTTGGGTCTTGGTCCAAACGCCTTTGCTCGGCTCCCAATCCGATACCCTGGACCTGGGCCCACGCCCCTTAACAGCAGGTAGCGGAACCAGCGTAACCTTGGTCCAAATTCAGGTTTGGCCGGATTCGGTGGTGGACGAAGACAGCACCGACAATACCCTGCAGCACAACCTTAACCAAAGGGCTCGTTGGACCTTACCACAACGCCAAAACCTCGAAACGGGGACCCTGAGCTCGCTCGGATACCAAGTCGAAAATCCCGATAACGGAATGACGTGGTCCTTTTCCACGACCTCGGGTTTGGCGACAGGGTTTCGGTCAGCGACCGTTAACGGTTACGCCTATAATAACTTGGGTCAACGCGATTATTTGGAAACACCACGGTTTTCTATACCCGATTCAGGGCTGGCTTTGCTACGTTTTCGGCGGGCCTATGCCCACAATCCCCGATTCCGTCCACAACCCCCATCGGCCTACGATTCCCTGATCGTCTGGGCGTCAACCGACTGTGGACTCACCTACCATCGCTTGTGGTCTGCCGGTGGGCCCACCTTGGGGACAACAACCCCGGATTCGTTGGCCTTTGTGCCCTTCCAAAGCCAGGAATGGAAAAGGGACTCCCTGGATTTGGGCGTGTTACGACCAGCCGCATCCGCCTATTTGAGGTTTGAGTTCTTTAATCAAAATGGCAATAACCTCTACCTGGACGACCTTGAACTCTTGATTGATTCCATGAAACCTGTGGTTTCATGGGACTGGAGAATGAATGGATGCAACCCTGTACAGGTACAAATCCAAGCTGATGTAGCACTTACCGATAGCCTGCGTTGGTACTTGCCCCAAAACCAAACCCAAACCGGTAACACCGTTTTCATTAGCCCCGGTCCCGGAACCCATTCGGTGACCTTGGTGGGCTACAACCCATACGGCACGGATACCATGACCCGCAGTTTTACCGTACCCCTAGGGCCCGTAGCCAGTTTTTCACTGAGCAGAGACACCATCTTTCGGGGCTCTCTCCTGGGCCTACTCAACCAGAGTCAACACGGTTTATCGTATACCTGGGATTTTGGTGACGGTAACCCTAGAGTTAACGGTTTTGCTCCCCAAAAGCGGTACAACCAAAACGGAGTTTACCCCATAAGCCTATGGGTAAGCGGCGCTAACCTTTGTGTGGATTCTTTGGTGAATCACCGAACCGTGGTGGTCATCAGTGCCTCAGGGCTACGAGAACACCGTATGCAAGCCCCTGAGATCTATCCCAATCCAGGCCAAGGTTCCTTAACCATCAACCTGGGTGAGGTGAACTATCCACAAGGGTTGCAAATAAGGATTACGGACGAGACCGGGCGAACCCTGGGCTCTCGCCACTGGTCGGTCGAAGAATGCGAACAATCCAACGGAAAATTGTATTGGGAAATTATGCCCTTGGGTCCAAAAAACTTGGCACCAAGGGGAATGTACTTCCTGCACTTCGAAGACGGCCTGGGAGGTCAAGCGACATTACGCTACCTCTTGAGGCCTTAAGATCAATTCAATTCGAATTAAGCCTGAGCTGTAGGCCCTCCGAAGGTCATCGGCAAAGTGCCCCCACCTCCCAAGGTTTCACCGAGGTCTATTTCTCCGTGAACCTGCTCAAACTTTTCAATGTTATCGGCCAAGGCATGCAACAGCCGCTTGGCATGTTGAGGGGTCAAAACAATTCTTGACTTTACTTTGGCCTTGGGTAAACCCGGCATCATTCGTACAAAATCCACTACAAATTCCGCATTGGAATGGGTGATGATAGCCAAATTGCTGTAAATACCTTCAGCAACTTGCTCGTCCAACTCAATGTTGATTTGATTCTCGGGTGTAGGGTTATTCTGGCTCATGGGATTAGGATGGATTGGATTCCGTCATGACCGTTTCCTCCGATTCAAATTCTTCTTTGGAGGCCATCAAACGTTGGTATTCCTCGAGAGAGCCAACGACCATTTTTTCGTAGGCCCTAACGCCCGTTCCTGCAGGGATAAGATGCCCTACAATGACGTTTTCCTTAAGACCCAAGAGTTCATCAACTTTACCGGCAATCGCCGCTTCGTTAAGGACTTTGGTAGTTTCCTGGAAGGATGCCGCCGACACGAAGGACTTGGTACCCAACGACGCCCGGGTTATTCCTTGCAGCAAGGGCTGCGACGTGGCCGGTAGAGCACGGGTGAATTCCAATTGCTTGAGATCCTTCCGCTTGAGCGCTGAATTCTCATCACGAACCTTACGCATGGGAACAATATCTCCTTGGCGAAGATTATTGGAATCCCCAGCATTAAGAATCAGTTGCTTGTCAAAAATATCATCATTAACTCGCATAAAATCCTGCTTGTTAACAACTTCCTGTTCAAGGAATGACGTATTGCCTGGATCAACGATAACAACTTTCTGCATCATTTGACGAACAATGACTTCGAAATGCTTGTCGTTGATTTTAACACCCTGCAAGCGGTATACTTCCTGGATGTTATCGACCAGGTACTCTTGAACGGCACCGGGACCTTTGATACCCAAAATAGCCGCAGGGGTAATGGCGCCATCGGACAAGGGATCACCTGCTTTGATAAAGTCCTTATCCTGAACAAGGATATGCTTGCTTAATGGAACCAGATACTTTTTGATTTGACCATCCTTGGACTCCACTTGAATTTCGCGGTTACCACGCTTAATTCCTCCAAAGGTTACTACACCATCAATCTCGGATACCACGGCAGGATTCGAAGGGTTACGCGCTTCAAACAATTCCGTAACACGAGGCAGACCACCCGTGATATCGCGGGTTTTGGTGGTAGACCTTGGAATTTTAGCCAAAATCGTTCCGGGCAAAATCACATCGCCCTCGTTGACTTGCAAGTGGGCTCCAACCGGGAGATTATAGGTCCTTTGGTTATTCTTTTTGGAATCAAGAATTTTAACCGCCGGATTTTTGGTCTTGTCTTTGGTGTCGATAATGACCTTTTCCTTGTGCCCGGTCTGTTCGTCGGACTCTTCACGGTAGGTAATACCGTCGATAATATGTTCAAAATCGGCCTTACCCTTGAATTCTGAAATTATCAAGGCATTGTAAGGGTCCCAAGTACAAATCAAATCACCTTTTTTGATTTTATCACCAGCCTTGACCGAAAGGGTCGAACCATAAGGCAATACATTGGTCATCAAAGGTAATCTGGTTTTGAAATCCATGATTTTGATTTCACCCGAACGGGAAACCACGGTTTCTACAGGAAGATTTTTGTCGGTCGTTGCGTTGGTAACGGTACGTACTTCATCAAACTCAACCAAACCATCAAACTTGGCCACCAATTGGGATTCCGTTGCAATGTTACCGGCAACACCACCCACGTGGAAGGTACGCAGTGTTAGCTGTGTGCCTGGTTCTCCAATCGACTGGGCAGCAATAACCCCAACCGCTTCACCGATTTGCACGGTACGGTTGGTGGCCAGGTTGCGACCATAACACTTAACACAAACGCCACTCAGTGAAGCACAAGTCAATACGGAACGAATTTCTACCGCTTCAACCGGTGAAGCTTCAATCATTGCGGCCACCGATTCAGTGATTTCTTCACCAGCCGCCAAAAGAACTTTGTTGTCCAATGGATTCACGACATCGGAAGCGGCAACACGACCTACTATACGCTCCTTGAGGGGCTCTACCACTTCCTCGTTATCCTTGAGCGCCGTAACTTCAATTCCACGCAATGTACCGCAATCCTCTTCAGTGATGATCACATCCTGGGCAACATCATGCAAACGGCGGGTCAGGTAACCTGCATCCGCAGTTTTGAGGGCGGTATCAGCCAAACCCTTACGGGCACCGTGGGTCGAAATAAAGTACTCCAAGACGTTTAGTCCCTCTTTGAAATTGGACAAAATCGGGTTCTCGATGATCTCCCCTGCCCCGCCACTCTTTTGGGGCTTGGCCATCAAGCCTCTCATACCCCCAAGCTGTCGGATTTGTTCTTTGGAGCCACGAGCACCGGAGTCCAACATCATATAAACCGAATTGAAGCCCTGCTTGTCGGAAGCAATCTCCTTCATCAAGGTATCCGTAATACGGGAATTGGTCCTAGTCCAAATATCAATCACCTGGTTGTAACGCTCGTTGTTGGTGATGAAACCCATGTTGTAATTTCCGGTCACCTCCTCCACTTCGCGGTGTGCAGCCTCAATGAGCGTTACTTTGTTCTCTGGAACCATGACATCATCCAGATTGAATGAAAGTCCACCTTTGAAGGCCATTTTGAAGCCAATCTCTTTGATTTGATCCAAGAAATCCGCGGTGGTTGGAATATCCGTTTGACGGACAATAACACCAATCAAATCACGAAGCGATTTTTTGGTCATGAGCTCGTTAATGAAGCCAACCGCTGATGGTATCGCCCGGTTAAAAAGAATACGACCCATCGTGGTATCCACCAGCTTGGTATCCAAACTACCGGCCTCATTGCGAACCTGAGTACGAACTTTAACCCAAGCGTGAAGAGCAACCATGCCTTCGTTGTAGGCAATATTGGCTTCTTCTTCGGAATAGAAGACCCGGCCCTCGCCCTTGATCGGATGTTCCGGCGTGGACTTACGGCCTTTGGTGATGTAATAAAGTCCCAAGACCATGTCCTGAGACGGGACCGTGATCGGTGATCCGTTAGCCGGATTCAAAATATTATGCGAAGCCAACATCAACAACTGGGCTTCCAAAATGGCCGCATTCCCCAAAGGAACGTGAACAGCCATTTGGTCACCATCAAAGTCTGCGTTGAAGGCGGTACATACCAAGGGGTGCAATTGAATGGCCTTGCCTTCAATCAATTTAGGTTGAAAAGCCTGAATACCCAATCGGTGCAAGGTCGGTGCGCGGTTTAACAAGACCGGATGACCCTTGAGTACATTTTCGAGGATATCCCAAACCACAGGCTCCTTGCGGTCGACCAATTTCTTAGCCGACTTAACCGTCTTGACGATACCTCTTTCGATTAGTTTACGGATAACAAAAGGCTTGAACAATTCAGCCGCCATGTCCTTGGGCAAACCACACTCGTGCAATTTCATTTCGGGGCCTACCACGATGACCGAACGGCCGGAATAGTCCACCCTTTTTCCTAACAAATTTTGACGGAAACGTCCCTGCTTTCCTTTGAGCATATCACTCAAGGACTTCAGGGCGCGATTACCATCCGCTTTCACCGCGTTGACCTTACGGCTGTTATCAAAGAGAGAATCAACCGCTTCCTGGAGCATCCGCTTTTCGTTACGGAGAATCACATCCGGTGCCTTGATTTCCATTAGACGCTTGAGGCGGTTGTTCCGAATAATAACCCTCCGGTACAAATCGTTCAAATCGGAAGTAGCAAAACGTCCACCTTCCAAAGGCACCAGCGGCCTTAATTCTGGCGGAATTACAGGGACCATACGGACCACCATCCACTCGGGACGATTAATGCGGTTCTCAGCATTGGATGCCTTAAAGGCTTCAACAATTTTGAGGCGCTTGAGCGCGTCGGTTTTGCGTTGCTGGGATGTTTCGGTCGCGGCTTGATAGCGCAATTGGGCAGAAAGTTCATCCAGGTTGATGCGTTCAAGCAAATCGCTGATCGCTTCCGCTCCCATTTTGGCAATGAACTTCTGGGGATCCTTATCATCAAGGTGCTGATTGTCCCTTGGCAAGGAGTCCAAATGATCCAGGTACTCTTCTTCGGTCAAGAAATCCATTTTTTGGA
The DNA here is from genome assembly GCA_049431025.1 of Bacteroidia bacterium. GTDB lineage: Bacteria > Bacteroidota > Bacteroidia > UBA7662 > UBA7662 > SYHX01. The sequence continues at coordinate 119,311 of JBMTCP010000003.1, forward strand.
GCTGACCTTCTTTGATACCCGCCTGAATAACAACGTACCGCTCGTAATAAATAATCATGTCCAGCTTTTTGCTAGGCAGACCGAGTAGGTAACCGATTTTGTTGGGCAAGGAACGGAAATACCAGATGTGGGCAACGGGTACCACCAATTTGATGTGCCCGATACGATCGCGACGCACCTTCTTTTCGGTGACTTCTACACCGCAACGATCACATACAATGCCTTTGTAACGGATACGCTTGTACTTGCCGCAATGGCATTCGTAATCCTTGACAGGACCAAAAATACGCTCGCAGAATAGCCCACCCATTTCCGGCTTGTAGGTCCGGTAGTTAATGGTTTCGGGTTTGATGATCTCCCCTTGGCTACGCTCCAAGATGGCTTCCGGCGAGGAAAGCCCGATACGAATCTTGGTAAAATTGCTCTTGACCTTCCAATCTTTTCTAAACGACATGGGCGTTGATTAATCGAGTTGAACATCCAAGCACAAACCGCGAAGCTCGTGCAACAATACATTAAAGGACTCGGGAATATTGGCCGGTGGCAAAGGATCTCCCTTGACAATGGCCTCGTAGGCTTTGGCTCGACCCACAATATCATCCGATTTGTAGGTAAGAATTTCCTGCAAAATATTGGATGCCCCGAAGGCTTCCAGTGCCCATACTTCCATCTCACCAAAACGCTGTCCACCAAACTGGGCTTTACCACCCAAAGGTTGCTGCGTAATGAGCGAATAGGGTCCGATGGAGCGTGCGTGCATTTTGTCATCCACCATGTGACCCAATTTGAGCATGTAGATCACGCCCACGGTGGTTTTTTGGTCAAACGCCATACCGGTCTGCCCATCGTAAAGCTGGGTTCCACCCAATTCGGGAATACCTGCCTTGATCGTATAATCCTTCACCTCTTCGTAGCTGGCACCATCAAAAATAGGAGTCGCAAATTTGACGCCCAGTTCTTTGCCGGCCCAAGCCAAAACGGATTCATAAATCTGACCCAGATTCATACGCGATGGTACACCAAGAGGATTCAGAACAATGTCCACCGGTTTTCCATCGGCAGTAAAAGGCATGTCTTCATCGCGCACAATCCGGGCAACAATTCCTTTGTTACCGTGACGACCGGCCATTTTATCACCCACCTTCAGCTTACGCTTTTGGGCAACATAGATTTTGGCTAATTGGTTGATACCGGCTGGTAATTCGTCTCCAACCTGAATGTTGAATTTACGTCGCTTGGCTTCACCGTTCAACTCCGAAAGACGAAGCATGTAGTTTTTGTGAAGGCGCTCGATAAGTTCGCTCTTCTCTTTGTCGATGAGCCAGCCTTTGGCATTGACTTTGTCGTAATCAACCTCGTTAAAGCCCTTGCGCGTGAACTTGACACCTTTGGGAATAACTTCCTCGCCTAACTTATTGAAAACTCCTTGGGACACTTTGCCTTCGGCCACTTCCATCAACTTATCCACCAAAGTGGTGCGTAATGCCGCCGTTTCTTTGGCAAGGTCCTGATCAATCCGCTCCAACAACAACTTTTCTTCTTGTTTGCCCGATTTGTCGCGGCGAACCCGTGTGAAAAGTTTTTTGTCGATAACCACACCGGTCATCGAAGGAGGGACCCGCAAGGATGCATCCTTGACGTCACCGGCTTTGTCACCAAAAATCGCACGGAGTAGTTTCTCTTCGGGTGAGGGATCACTTTCGCCTTTGGGGGTGATTTTACCAATCAGAATATCACCTTCGCGGACTTCCGCACCGATGCGAATCAATCCGTTATCATCAAGGTCCTTGGTGGCTTCTTCGGAAACGTTGGGAATATCTGCTGTTAATTCTTCTTCGCCCCGTTTGGTATCCCTAACCTGCAATTCAAACTCTTCGATGTGGACGGAGGTAAACCAATCTTCACGGACTACCCTTTCCGAAATCACAATCGCATCTTCAAAATTATAACCCTGCCACGGCATAAAGGCTACTTTGAGGTTACGACCCAAAGCCAATTCGCCGGATTGGGTGGCATAACCTTCGACCAAAACATCGCCCGGTTGAACTTTATCGCCAACGCGTACCAAAGGCTTGTGGTTAACACAAGTGTACTGATTGGTTTTGCGGAATTTAATCAGATTGTAGGTCTTGACATCCGAGGCGAACGAGACCAAACGATCTTCGGAACTACGTTCGTACCGAACCACAATGCTGTTGGCATCCACGTATTCAACCACGCCATTACCTTCAGCATTGATCATCGCTCGGGAATCCCTGGCGACCTTACCCTCCAATCCGGTGCCCACAATAGGAGCCTCCGGGCGAAGCAAAGGCACGGCCTGGCGTTGCATGTTGGAACCCATCAAGGCACGGTTGGCGTCATCGTGTTCCAAGAAGGGAATCAACGATGCAGCGATACCAACAATTTGATTCGGTGCGACGTCCATGTATTCGATCGCCTTGGGATCCACCGTAGGGAAGTCGCCCATTAGACGGGCTTTGACCTGGTTGGTCTTGAAGTGCCCCTTGGCATCAACATCCGAACTCGCCTGGGCTATGGTCCGGTTATCCTCGTCTTCGGCGCTCAGGAAAATAGCTTTCCAAGTTCCGGCCTCCGCGTTGGCATCGTTGCCACCCAAAACCACCTTACCCCCTTCTACCTTCCAGTAGGGTGTTTCGATGAAGCCCATGTTATTGACTTTGGCATGGGTACACAGGGATGAAATCAAACCAATGTTGGGGCCTTCCGGGGTTTCAATGGTACACAATCTGCCGTAGTGGGTATAGTGAACATCACGTACCTCAAAACCGGCACGTTCCCTTGACAAACCTCCGGGTCCCAGGGCAGACATCCGTCGCTTGTGGGTAATCTCAGCCAATGGATTGGTTTGGTCCATAAACTGACTCAGCTGGTTCGTCCCAAAAAAGGAATTAATCACCGAACTGAGGGTCCTGGCATTAATCAAATCGGTTGGAGCAAAAACTTCGTTATCCCGAATGTTCATGCGCTCACGGATCGTTCTGGCCATACGAGCCAATCCTACACCAAACTGAGCGAACAATTGCTCGCCAACCGTCCTTACACGGCGATTGCTCAGGTGGTCAATGTCATCCACATCCGCTTTGGAATTGGACAATTGAATGAGGTATTTAACAATCGCTACAATATCGTCCTTGGTCAAAACACGAACCTCCGTAGAAGTTTGCATTCCCAATTTGCGGTTGATACGGTAACGACCCACTTCACCCAAATCGTAGCGCTTATCCGAGAAAAACAATTTCTCAATGATCTGGCGAGCGGATTCATCATCCGGTGGGTCGGCGTTTCTTAGTTGTTTGTAAATATGATTCAAGGCCTCCGTTTCAGAATTGGAGATATCCTTGTTTAAGGTGTTAAAAATGATGGAATAGTCCCCAATCAGGACATCTTCTTTGTGAAGAATAATGTTCTTGACACCGGCATCAACGATGGTATCAATCATGAATTCTTCCAAAACCACATCACGCTCAATCAAAATCTCGTTTCGACTGATATTCTGGACTTCACCGGTGGACTCATCCACAAAATCTTCAACCCAACTTTTGAGAACACGAGCAGCAAATCGACGTCCAACGGCCTTTTTGAGGGCTGCCTTGCTAACCTTAACCTCATCCGCCAGGTCAAAAATATTCAAAATATCCTTATCCGAAGTGTAACCGATAGCCCTAAGCAGGGTGGTTACCGGGAATTTCTTTTTGCGATCGATGTAAGCATACATAACATTGTTCACATCGGTAGCAAATTCAATCCACGAACCCTTGAAAGGGATAATTCGCGCTGAATACAATTTAGAACCGTTGCTATGCAGGGTTTGACCAAAGAAGACACCGGGTGAACGGTGCAGCTGAGAAACAATCACCCTTTCGGCACCGTTGATGACAAAGGTGCCCTTGGGGGTCATGTAGGGAATAAGCCCCAAATAGACCTCTTGTTCAATGGTTTCAAAGTCTTCGTGTTCCTTGTCGTTACAAGAAAGGCGAAGTTTGGCTTTGAGAGGGACATTGTACGTCAGACCCCTTTCGATACATTCTTCGATACTGTAGCGCGGAGGATCCACGAAGTAATCCAAAAACTCCAGCACGAAGTTGTTACGGGTATCCGAAATCGGAAAGTTTTCAGCGAATACCCTATACAAACCATCGTATTGACGATGTTCCGGAAGAGTCTCCAGCTGGAAAAAGTCTTTGAAGGATTTGAGCTGAATATCCAAAAAATCAGGATAATCCAGAGGATTCAGGACAGACGAAAAGGTAATGCGTCCTTCGGGGGTGGTTTTGGTGGCCAAGGGGTTGGGGATTTAGGAGATATACCGAAACAAAACACAAACGGCTGTGGAAGCGAAAACCTTGTTTCCGCCCCCACAGCCCACAATGCCGGGAGGAATTACTTCACCTCAACCTGTGCACCGGCCTCTTCCAATTTGGATTTGAGGGCATCGGCTTCGTCCTTCGGACACTTCTCCTTGACGGTTTTGGGCGCACTATCAACCAATTCCTTGGCTTCTTTGAGGCCCAAACCTGTTAGGTCCTTCACCAATTTGACGACGGCCAATTTATTAGCACCGGCATCTTTGAGGATTACGTCAAATTCGGTCTGTGCAGCAGCAGCAGCAGGGGCATCGCCACCACCGCCTGCAGCAGGACCAGCGACAACGGCCGCAGCAGCGGGTTCAATACCGTACTCGTCCTTGAGGATAGCGGCGAGTTCATTGACCTCTTTGACCGTGAGGTTTACCAATTGTTCAGCGAAAGCTTTGAGATCTGCCATGATTGTGATTTTTGGGGTTGGTTAATTGAGTTGATTTTTTGTATAAATAAGAAATGGAAGCTCGAGAGAAAAATTATGCAGCTCTGGATTGCAAGGTTTTGACAATGCCACCCAACTTGGAGCCACCGGATTGCAAAGCCGAAACCACATTGCGGGCCGGAGACTGCAACAGTCCCACCAATTCGCCCAACAATTCGTTTTTGGACTTGATGCTGGTAAGGGCATCCAATTGGTGATCACCGATATAAATAGCCGAATCAATGTAAGCCGCTTTAAGAACTGGCTTTTCAGACTCCTTCCGGAATTCTTTGAGCATGCGTGCTGGAATGTTACCTTGCTCAGCAATCAAAATTGATGTCGCGCCCTTCAGGGTTGGAAAAAGATCGGAATAACCGTCCCCAACTTGTTCCATGGCTTTACGCAACAAGGTGTTTTTGACAACACGAAATTCAACACCACGCTGAAAGCAAAGCCGGCGAAATTTATTGGTTGTCTCCACATTCAGCGAAGAAGCATCCGCCAAATAAAAAAATGGGCTGGCGGCTATTTTGGTCGCGAGATCGTCAATGGCTTCGCGTTTTTCGTCTCTGGTCATCGCAGTATATAAGTTTAATAGCGTTCGTTAAAGGGAAATTAGGTGCCTGGGATTGATTTTGGCTCAATGCAAATCCCTGGGCTCATGGTGGACGAGAGATAGATACTCTTGATGTAGGTGCCTTTGGCAGCAGATGGCTTGAGGCGTACAATGGTTTGAATCAATTCAATGGCGTTCTCTTCCAATTGTTTAGGGGAGAATGAAACACGACCAATACCAGCATGGACGATACCAAATTTGTCTACTTTGAAATCAATTTTACCTCCTTTGACTTCGGTAACTGCTTTGGCCACGTCGTCGGTCACCGTCCCGGTCTTGGGGTTGGGCATTAAACCGCGAGGCCCCAAAACCCTACCCAAACGGCCAACCTTGGCCATGATACCGGGCTGGGTGATGATAACGTCCACGTCAGTCCATCCACCTTCGATTTTGGTGATGTATTCATCCAATCCCACAAAATCTGCGCCGGCAGCTTTGGCTTCAGCTTCCTTGTCAGGGTTACAAAGTACCAAAACACGGGCTACTTTACCGGTACCATGGGGCAAGGTAACGATACCACGAACCATTTGATTGGCTTTACGAGGATCCACACCCAAACGAATGTTGACGTCCACCGAAGCATCAAATTTGGTGAACGTTACCTTTTTGACCAGTTCGCTGGCCTCATTCAGGCGGTAAGCTTTGGAGGCTTCAATTTGACCTTGAGCCTTTTTTTGATTTTTGGTTAGTGCAGGCACGATAGTACAATTAATAGGTTAAACTTCCCAAGGAGCAGTGCCGGTGACAGTCAATCCCAAACTGCGGGCAGTACCAGCCACCATTTTCATAGCGGATTCGATCTTGAAGGCGTTCATGTCTTGAATCTTATCCTCTGCGATAGTTTTGACTTGTTCCCATGTAACCTGACCAACTTTTTTGCGGTTGGGTTCTGCAGAACCTTTAGCAACTTTGGAGGCCTCGATTAGTTGTACCGCAACCGGAGGCGCCTTGACGATAAAGTCAAAGGACTTATCGGCATAAACACTGATAACTACGGGCAACACCTTACCGGCTTTGTCTTGGGTTCTGGCATTAAACTGCTTGCAGAATTCCATGATATTGACCCCTTTGGAACCCAATGCGGGTCCGACGGGAGGTGCAGGGTTGGCAGCACCGCCTTTGATCTGTAATTTGATGAAAGCTGAAATTTCCTTGGCCATAATGGTAGCTTGTCGTTAATGGGTTGGTTGTTTATGCTATCGTTTTAAGAGATTTTTTCGACCTGCATAAAGTTGAGCTCAATGGGGGTCCGTCTTCCGAAGATTTTGACCATGACCTTGAGTTTTTTCTTTTCTTCGTTGATTTCTTCGATTACACCGATGAATTCGTTAAATGGTCCATCCATAACCTTAACCGATTCACCCATGCGGTAAGGGTTGACCATGGTTTCGCCCTGTTCGGCAACCTGATCGGCTTTACCCAACATCCGGTTTATTTCGGATTCACGCATCGGTGTTGGGTTGTCACCTCCCAAAAATCCAATAATGTTGGGGGTCTGGGTGATAACGGAATTCAGATCGGGGTTAATCTCCAGGTTGGCTTCAAGAAGTATGTAGCCTGGCAAAATATTACGCTCCTTAACGACCTTTTTTCCATTCTTGAGCTGCAAAACCTTTTCCAAAGGAATAAGGATCTGGGAAACCAGGTCCGCCATGCCGTTGTAGGCAATTTCGGATTCCAGGCATTCCTTGGCCTTGCGTTCCTTGCCGCTAATGGCTCGAACTACATACCATTTTAAGTCCATATCCTGTGCGATGTCTAACCGTTGATGAAACAAGCGGCGGGTTTATTGAAACAAATGATAAAAAGCGCTAAGCAATGATGAAAAACCCACGTCCATGAGGTAAATCAAGAGCGAGAATAACAAGGAAGCCACCAGAACGACCATTAGGGAATCCTGCAATTGCTCCCATGTTGGCCAGCTTACCTTGCGAAGGAGCTCTTCCCGGGATTCTTTGACGTAGGCGATGATTTTGTTCATGGTTTGGATATTAGGGGCAATCAAGCAGGCGACACTAGTTCAGCACGGGTGGAGAGACTCGAACTCCCAGCCTATGGTTTTGGAGACCATCGCTCTG
>JBMTCP010000004.1:0-117132 GCA_049431025.1 Bacteroidia bacterium
TGCCATTTGATAAATTCCCTGCGTTTCATAAGCGAACCCGTTTTAGTAAGGATCCCAACCGTGCGGCGCAAAGCGCAAACCTTGTTCTTTCATCCAAAGCGAATGCTCACGCAAACGATCCCGGTAATGCTCAAAGGTTCTTTCCCTTCCTACACTTCGGTTCAAAGCCGGCGACCACAATACCTCGGCCAGGGCCGTCATTCGAGGAAGGACCATGTATTCCACCTGCTCCCAAGTGGTCATGTACTCGGTCCAAACATTGCCCTGTGCTCCTTGTATCCAGGGGATAGCCGAAAGCTCCAAACCGGTGGGAACCGGCTCGTACGCGTACACATCCTCCAAACGATTCAAACCACCAATGGCCAGGGGTTCATCGGGACCGCTGTGCTGATAATGATCAAAATAACAAGGCTTACCCGGGCTCATCACCACAGCATGCCCGGCCCTTGCAGCCGCTTTACCTCCTTCGGTACCTCGCCAACTCATCACCGCCGCTCCTTCCGGTAATCCGCCTTCCAAAATCTCGTCCCAACCGATGGCCGTCTTTCCTTTGGAAGACAAATGCTTAATCACTCTGGACATGAACCATGACTGAAGTGCATGCGCATCCTCCAAGTCATGGGTACGCATACGCTGTTGGCACAGTGCGCAAGATTCCCAGCGGGTTTTGGGGCATTCATCCCCTCCGATATGGATAACCGAATCCGGAAAAATCCGAGCAACATAATCCAAGACCCGGGTCAAAAAGTGAAAAGTTGCTTCATTGCCTGCACAAAAAACATCCTCAAAAACCCCCCAATGTCCAGGAACTCCTTGGGAATCGGCCCGGCAACTCAAAGCAGGATAGGCTGCCAATGCTGCCCGGGCATGGCCGGGCATTTCGATTTCGGGGACGACCCGTATACCTAAGGAATCGGCGAATCCAACGATGGCCCTGATTTCAGCCTCGGTATAGTAGCCACCGTGTTTTTCGTGACGGTACAAAAGTGAATCTTCCACATCAACCGGTCTACCCCGCAGTGTGGCCGATCGCCAGGCTGAAACGGTGGTCAAACCCGGGAATTCAGGGACCTCCAAGCGCCATCCCTGGTCATCGGTCAAATGCCAATGAAATACATTCATTTTGTAGCGGGACATCCAAAGGAGGTATTGCTGAATCTTGTCCGGCTCCCAGAAATGACGGGCCACGTCCAAGTGCATTCCCCTCCAAGCAAAGCGAGGAAAATCCCAAACCTGCACCGCTGGCAAGGTGCCCAAACTACGCATCGAATCGGATTCCAGCATTTGCAAAAGGGTCCGTGTGGCATAATACAGACCCTTAGGGGCCTGTGCCCTTATGGTTGCCGTTCCCTGAGAAAGTATCAAAACATATGCCTCTTCCCATTGCCAATCCGATGTTATACCCAACTCCATCAATTCCACCGCATCTTCGGGACGAAAACTATCCACTCTAAGTATTAAGGGCATACCGACATCCCAAGCCATGCTTTTTTGTTGGATATCCCCTACCCAATTTTGGACCTGAGTTCGGCCATCCAAAAGTCGGTAATCCAATTGCAAACCCGGACCGGGCAGGGGACTGTTGCCGGGTAGGTAACGATGATGAACAGGCATTGGAATCCAGGGATAAGCCCAGGCATGGTTACCTAAACCTATCCAAAAACCCAGGAGTACCAACAAGGTTCTCATGATGCGGATTCCGATGTACGAGGCTTTGCCAAAACCAAAGCGTAGAAGGCCAAATAAGCAAAGCAAAGGACCCCCACGGTAAAAGAACCACGAATCCCTATTGATGGCATATCCGCCAGATAACCCTGAAAAACAGATACAAAACCCCCGCCCATGATCATCATGATAAGAGCCGATGAAACTTTGGTCGTGGCCGAACCAACCCCGCGTAACGACAAATCAAAAATGCAAGGCCATAATGTGCTACAGAAAAGCCCCACAGCAATCAAGGCGTATGCCCCTAGCTCAGGCGGAGCCAGCATCCCCAACACCAAACAAAGCATTCCGAGTCCTGCATACAAAGCCAGTTGACGGTCTGCCCTACCGGCACTTAAGGTATCGGCCAAGACCAGAAGTACCAAAGCCGGCCAGTAAACGATATGTTCCATGGGGTTGTGACCTCCCAAAGCAGTAACCATGAGGTAAACCGAAAAAGCAAGTAAGGGTAACACCAAACGCATCAAAGTTCGGGTGGCGGAAGGGGACAATCCAGACCAGCCTTGTTGTATCATGGCAGCGGTACCGGTCCAACGGCCTATCATTAAACTGGCCCAGAATAGGGCTACATAAGGTGCAAAGGACTCTACAGGTAAATTCAATTCGGCGCGCAGGTATTCCGGCAAATTTGAGGCCGTGGCCACTTCAACCCCGACATACAAAAAGATCGCCAACATGCCTCCCCAAACCTGAGGCAAGGCAAAAACGCGACGACTACCCTCGTCCTTCTTTCCACCGGATTCGGACGAACCGGGGCGGCCCAAGTCTTTGAAATAAAAAACCACGGCGGCCAAAGTAAACAAGGCCCCCAAAACCAAATACGGTGTTTTGACCGCCGACAAGTCCATGGTAACCGATGCAGATTCTGACGCAGCCTCCCCACTCATGGGTCCAAAAATGGCGTAACTCACCAAGAGGGGGCCCAAGGTCGTGCCCAAATTATTAATACCTCCAGCCATGCTGAGGCGCTGAGAGCCCCCCGATGAGGGTCCCATCATCAAAACCAAGGGGTTTGCTACGGTCTGTTGTAAACTAAATCCAAGACCCACTACCATCAAACCGGCCAAAAGCAAAGGAAAAGAAGCCTGATTGGCCGCTGGAATAAACAGAAGTGTTCCCAAGGCAGAAACCAATAGCCCGTAGGACAAGGCCTTGGAATAGCCCCAGCGACTTATCAGGTCGTTGTGCTGAGGCCCAGACCACAAGGCTGAAGCTCCTAAATAGATTAGGGAGCCCAAGGTATAGGCTACATAAAACGCAAAGGAAATCATTTGGCTCTGAGCCTGTTCAAGACTCAGGGCCTGTTTAAAAACCGGAATCAGGATATCGTTGGAGGCGGCTACGAAGCCCCAAAAGAAGAATACCCCTATCAAGGTTATAAACGAACGCCAAGGTGTCGTCATCTGGCCCTCCGTTGCGGAGGCCGAAGCACTAAAGTTGGGCATGATGCTAGGTTTTGACGAATATAGCACCAATGGGAAGGCGGATGACCTGCCTTAAGGATTACAATACCTCGTGGGTAGCGTATTCTTTGATGTACGGATGCTTGTGCTGAATGATCGAAGCCGAGGCCAAGGCTTTGGTGACCACCCAAAGGAACAAGCCTGCATAACCGGCAAACATGCCAATTTCCATCCAGCCAAAGTGAGCATGTCCTCCTACCGTCCCCGGCATAATACCCAAATAGAGATCCAAATACTTACCGGCAATCAAAAGAATGGCCACCACCATGAGGTAATTGCCCTGTCGCTTGGATCCGCGGGTCATGAGCAAAAAGAACGGTAACACAAAATTTACCACCACGTTGACAAAGAATGGAACCTTGAAATGCTCCAAACGTTCTTGAAAATAGATGGTTTCCTCGGGTATGTTGGCATAAAAAATCAGGAGGAACTGAGAGACCCAGATATAGGCCCAAAAAATAGAAAACGCAAACATGAATTTGCCTAAATCATGCAAGTGGTTGTCGTTAAGGTGAGGAAGGTAACCGGCCTTCTTGAGAAGGACCGCCACAATGGCCATGAACGATAGCGCAGCAACCCAGGCGGCTGCAAAATGATACACCCAAAAAATAGTGGAATACCAGTGCGTGTCAACCGACATGATATGGTCCCAGGTACTCATGGCCCAGGTCACCGCAAAAACCGGTAAGAAAATAGATGCCAAGGTCTTGATGCGACGTATCCGCAAAAGACCACCCTCCTGGTCTTCGAGAAGGGAATGCTTGCGAATGGCTCGGTATAGAAGTATCCATAAGCCAAAAAAGACCACCATTCGGGCTGCCATAAAAGGCACATTGAGGTAAGGAACTTTGGAGGCAATGATGGGATCGTATTCAGGATTAGGCTGTCCTCCCTCCAAAAACTCTTCTGCAATGCCGTGATGAGCCCAATGGTACAGGTGATTCCAGTGAAGGGAAGTTGAAATCATGAGCACGGCAAAACCTGCAAAAGCCCATGGCAAATAAGCCCCCATCGCCTCCGCGATACGGCGATATCCCAATGACCAGGCTGCATTGCTAACCGACTGAATGGACACAAACAAAACGCCCGCCAACGATAGCCCCAGGAAGAACCAATTGTTTAACAAATAGTTGGCCCAAAAGCGATGACCGTCGGTATAAACCCCTGCGGCCACGGTAACCAATCCAATTCCGATGAGGAGTCGAATAATATTGGTCAAACGTGTGGAAGGCGCGAAGCGCTCCTCTTTGACTTCAACAGCGTGATGAGAACCCATTTCTTTAACTTGTTTTAACACCAAAAACACATGAGCACCCCTTAGGAGGGCTCTTGATAACCTCTTAATTGATTGACGTAAAGGACAATTTTCCAACGATCCTCCGGGCGAATCTGGGAACCTAAGCCCCACATCCGATTTTTGCCCAGGGTAATTACATGATAAATATGGCCTGATGGTAAACCGGGAATACGGGAATCTTTGTAGTTGGGAACCCCGGCATATTTGAGGCCAACCTTACCCTGTCCGTTGCCCTCAGCGCCATGACAAGGGGCACAATAAACACCGTAGAGGTATTTACCTTCGGCCAATAGGGTGGTATCGCGGCTATCCAAGGGATTACGTAAAATTTTTCCGGCATATTCCGCGCTATCGCGACCAATAGGGTAATTGTGCATGAGCTCAAGTACGGTATTATCGTATCCCAAACCGTTGCGGGCAATCGTTCCTGCAACAGGAGCCCGCATGTTCTTGCCATCGGGATTTACGGTATTCTTAGCTACCTGGGAATAGGGTTCGTAGGGCGTGGATACGTACATCTGCGGTGCATATTCCCATCCCGGCTCTTTGTTGTCTTCGATCAACGCACAGGATGATACCGTCCAAGACCCGATTACCAGAACCAAAATCAGACGTAAGTTCAAAACGTTTAGGTTTATGTTTTTCATAGTTCAACTTCCTTTTCCTGGACTTCAGCGCCCAATTGACGCAAACGGGACCCTACCGAAGCGGATGACCCGTCTGCAGCAATTGCAATGCAGAACACATCCGATGTGATTCGGGGATCGGGAATTTTGGGTTCATTCCCCGGTATGAAATCGGAGGCCACCAAATAAGTCGCCACCATTCCCAAGGCCGTAATCAAAACTGTAAGTTCAAAAGTAACCGGAACAAAATCCACCCAGGCCAAAGCTGGTTTACCACCGATATTCATCGGCCAATCCACACCCAACATCCAAGCTTGCATGCTTAGACCCAAGGTGCCTCCCAAACAACCGAAGAGAAAGGCGGCACGAGGTAAACGACTGCGCTTGTAGCCCAAAGCATCGTCCAAACCATGAACAGGGAACGGGGTATAGACCTCGTGAATCTTGTTGCCCTCTTTGCGAAGTTCGTGAACTGCATGAAGCAAGGGCTCTTCGTCGCGAAACAAGCCCAGGATATATTTCTTGGTCATAAAATTCGTTGGCTGGTCAATAGTGGAATTAAAACAACTTAATGAGAACCGTTGGTATGGGCGTGAGCTTCTTGAAGGTTGATCCCCTCCTTGGCAGCTGTTTTTGCGATCTCTTCTTCTGAAGAAGTTTTATAAATCGACTTGACCTCGGCCACGGCAATTACCGGAAGGAATTTCGCAAACAAGAAAAACAAGGTAAAAAACAGACCCAAAGAGCCAATGTACATGCAGATTTCTACCCAGGTCGGGGAATACATCAACCACGATGAGGGCAGATAGTCGCGGTGTAACGAAGTCACAATGATAACAAAGCGCTCAAACCACATTCCAATATTGACAAAAATGGAAATGATGAAGGAAGCCGTCAGGGAGCGGCGCAACTTGCGGGACCAAAACAACTGTGGTGTAATTACATTGCACGTCATCATGGTCCAGTAAGCCCACCAGTAGGGACCAAAAGCTCGGTTAACAAAGGCATAGCGCTCGTAGGGTACCGCCGAATACCAAGCGATGAAAAACTCGGTGATGTAGGCAGAACCTACGATGGACCCGGTCACCAGGATGATTTTGTTCATTACATCGATGTGGTTCAAGGTAATGTACTGTTCCAGCCTCATGGATTTGCGCATGATAATCAACAGCGTTTGAACCATGGCAAAACCCGAGAAAACCGCACCCGCCACGAAATAGGGTGGGAAAATCGTCGTATGCCATCCGGGAATAACCGATGTGGCAAAGTCAAAGGATACGATGGTATGAACCGAAAGTACCAAAGGCGTTGAAAGGCCGGCCAAAATCAAAGACACACTTTCGAAGCGCTGCCAACCTTTGGCGGATCCGTTCCAACCAAAACTCATTAATCCGTAAATCTTACGACGTAAACCCACGGCACGGTCACGGATGGTAGCCAAATCAGGTATCAATCCAACATACCAAAAAACCAAAGACACCGTCAGGTACGTTGAGATAGCAAATACGTCCCAAAGAAGAGGAGAATTAAAATTGGACCATAAGGAACCGTAGGTATTGGGAAGAGGAAAAACCCAATAAATCAACCAAGGACGACCAGCGTGTAACAAAGGATACGAACCTGCGCAAATGACCGCAAAAATGGTCATGGCCTCGGCAGAGCGGTTAACCGCCGTCCGCCACTTCTGGCGGAACAAGAGAAGCACGGCAGAAATCAGGGTACCAGCGTGGCCAATACCCACCCACCAAACGAAGTTGGTAATATCCCAACCCCAATCCACGGTTTTGTTCAAACCCCATACCCCAACCCCTGTAAAAAGAAGGTAGGTCACCGAAAGCAGCCAGAGGCCCAAGGCCGCCAAAGAAACCGTAAATCCGAGGTACCACCATTTGGTGGGCTTGGCCTCGATGGGTTGGATGATATCCTCGGTGATTTGGGAATACGAGGTCTTCCCTGTAATCAGCGGTCTTCGTGTTGGGGATTCGAACATAGGTTTCTGGTTGAACCGAATGGTTTAAAGATTGCTAGACGTCTTAGGCTTGAAGCGGGGTAGTGTTACGAACCTTGGTCAGGAAATTAACCGAAGGCAAAACGTTAAGTTCCTCGACCACACCGTACGTCCTCTCGTTGAGGAATAGACGGGAAACCTCGCTTTGGGGGTCGTTGAGGTCACCAAAAACGATGGCGCCGGCAGGACATGACTGCTGACAAGCTGTTTGGATGCTGCCATCAACAGGCCGCATGCCTTTACGCTTTCCATCCAATTTGCCGGCCTGAATGCGCTGCACACAGAAGGTACACTTTTCCATAACACCGCGGGCACGCACCGTAACATCCGGATTCAAAACCATACGCCCCAAATCAGTCTGGGCAGGGTTATTGTAAAACTGGGGGTTATCAATGTAGGAGAACCAGTTGAAGCGACGGACCTTGTAGGGACAGTTATTGGCACAATAACGAGTTCCAACACAACGGTTATACACCATTTGATTCAAACCTTCGGAACTGTGTACGGTGGCCAAGACGGGACATACGGTTTCGCAAGGTGCATTGTCGCATTGGTGACACATGATGGGCTGAAACAGCACCGAAACCTGATCAGGTTTGTTAATGCCCGCGTATTCGTCCTCGGTATTGATGCGACGAACCTGATTGCTTTCGCCTTGGTTATCAAAGTTATAATAACGGTCAATTCGAATCCAGTGCATTTCTCGGCGATTCAGAACCTCTTGTTTGCCAACAACAGGCACATTGTTCTCGACCTGGCAACTGACAACACAAGAGCCACAACCGGTACAGGCATTGAGGTCAATGGCCATGGCCCAATGATGCCCTTCGTAATCGCGTTTTTGCCAAAGGGTAATGGCATCGCGGGAAATCCCTGGATAAACTTTCTTGGTGGAGCCATCCTCCTGACGTACCGAAACATAAGGGCGAACATTACCCGATGCAGGATTGGCCGCATATTCGGCCAAGGTTGTTTCCTTGACATGCAAACGGCCTTCAATGGTATGATGAGTCTGCGTTTGGGCTATTGCGTAGGTTTCGCCAGTTTTTTCGATAGCTTCGATCGCCAAAAACCCGCTTGAACGATGCCAAGGAGAGGCCTGAACCCCTACCCCGGTACCAGCTTTACCGGCATGTTGTTGACCGTAACCAAGGGCTATGGCCATGGTATCGGCAAAGAGCCCAGGCTGAACCAAAACAGGAACTTCCTGTTCTACCCCACCAGCTTGGATACGAACGAGATCACCATCCTTAAGGCCTTGGCTCTGGGCAGTTACCATGGAAACCATGAGGTAATTATCCCAGCAAGCCTTGGTGATGGGATCGGGCAATTCTTGTAACCACGGAATATGAGCAAGTCGACCGTCGCCTATCCCTAATTTGGTGTACGTGACCAATTCCAAGCCCTTGGCCTGTACCTCCAAAAAGCCACCGGCCTTGAGCGATGCGCATGCCGCATTGAAGTCCATCGGCAAGGAGGCCAATGAGGCCCCTCCCTGAGGCTTCTCGTAAATCCCATCGTGAAGAACCTTTCGCCAGAATGCGGAGAAATCCGAAGCAACACCCGATGCCGCGCCTCGTGTAATCCACGAATTTCGCAAGACATCATAAATTTTATCTTGACGACCCAGGATGCCCAATAACAATTCGTCCCAGCTTTTGGTATTGTACAAGGGCGCTATGGCCGGTTGCACCAATGAATAAAGACCTCGACGCGGTTCTGCATCACCCCATGTCTCGAGGATATGATGCGAAGGGGCCAAGCCCCGGCAAAGAGCCAGTGTTTCGTTACGTCGCAATCCAAATCCATAACAACGAACTGCCTTGAGGGCCTTCGCCCATTCCGTACCCTGAGCACTGTGGTAAACAGGATTAACGCTTTGGACGAAAACAGCTTTGTACAAGCCGGATTTTAAATCCTGGAGAGCCTTGTCGACAGCGGAGTCTATTCCTTGAAACGCCTGCCATGGGGTCGACCAATCCAGGGTTTTTCCGTAATTACCCAACATTTCATTGATCCCGTTAACCAAGATCTGAACATGGGTAAGACCGGATCCACAAACCACCAAGGACGAACCGCGGGATGCCCACAATTCCTTGGCCGTTTGGGCTATGGCATTGCCTGCACACTCAAAAGACGGGACCTGTAACGCAGACTTTCCGGCCAAACCGGCAACTGCATTGTAAAGATTGGCTACCACCAACGCCTCTTGGGATGCCCGGTACGTATAGCGCGCATCGGCATTGGAACCAGTCAAAGAAAGCAAAGTCTCAAACTGAATATGCCTGGACATTTGCGGGTTTTCTTTGGTCGGTCTGCGGCGGGTTGACCATTGTTTGGTGAACTCCACCGGAGATATCCAGTTCCCCAAGAAATCCGCGCCTATACCCACGACTACACGGGCCTGGTCAAAACGCATGGCCGGAAGGGCCGCTTGTCCAAAATGTTTTAAGTTGGCTTCCAACAAAGAGGAAACCGAAACGCTGTCCATAACCACATGCCGCAAGGAAGGGAAACGGGTCAGAGTTTGTTGCAACAACGAACGGGTCAAGGGTGATACCACCGAAGGTGTAAGAAGCAAAACGGTGCCCGGTGCGGCAGCACTTAATTCCTGGACCAGCTCCCCCATCCAGTCTTCCCAAGACACCTCACGGCCATCCATAGACGGTTCACGTAGCCTCTCCTCGTCATACAAGCCCAAAACTGAAGCCTGAACCCTGGCATTAATCCCTCCTTGGTTAATGGAGGACAGGTTATTGCCTTCAATCTTAATAGGACGTCCTTCACGGCATTTGACTAAAATTGATGCATAATCCAAACCATCAAAATAGGAGGTAGCGTACCAGTTGGGCAGTGAAGGAGAGATTTCCTCCGGATGCATCACAAAAGGAATCGCTTTTTTGACAGGTGTCTTATTGCAAGCAGCCAAGGCTGCGGCGGAAAGCCCAAAACCGCAGTATTTCAGAAAGTCGCGGCGGTTGCTGGCCAAATCACTTTTGCCAGAAAACACATCCTCCAGGGGGAGTTCTTGAGCAAATTCCTTGGAACTTTCCTGAACAAATGAATCGGTGTTATTGAATTCTTCTAGACTTCTCCAGTATTTTTTTTCCACGATAGGTGAATTTAAATGAGGTGTTTCTTCGGACTCAAGGTTATGGGCACCCTGGGTTAATAGTGACATTTAGCACAATCCAAGCCACCCAAATTGGCGATGGTCAATCCCTTATCGGCGACCGCTTGCTTGAAGGCTTCTGAATTTCCGTGAACCTGTTGGTAATACCCGTTGTCCAGATTGACTTTGGTTTCCCTATGACAATTAATACACCAACCCATGGTGAGTTGGCTGTGCTGGTAAACCTCCGGCATTTTTTCGATGGGACCGTGGCAGGTCTGGCATTGAATGCCCGCTACCTTGTAGTGTTGGTAGTGGTTAAAGTAGCCAAAATCCGGAAGGTTATGAATCCTAACCCATTCGATGGGCGTATTGGTTTCGTAGGCTGTCAAAATCTTCTTGATTTCAGGGGATTCTTTTTTGATTTGGTTATGGCAATTCATGCACACATTGACAGCAGGAATCGTGGCTGATTTTCCGCGTTCTGCCCCGGTATGGCAGTAGGTACAGGCAATTTCGTGGGTACCTGCGTGCAATTCATGGGAAAAGGCGATGGGCTGCGTTGGTTGGTAACCTTGTTGAATACCCACATGAGTGGCCATATCAACCCCCCAACCTATGCCCGAAATCAATACCAAAGTCAAGCCACCGCCAACAATATGCAAAGGCTTGAGCCGAAGTTGAACACCAAATTGTCGGAGTTCACCCTGAGGTAGGCGACCGGTGGCCACCCTTTCCTCGTAAAGTAGGCGATACTGGCGCTGCAGTAAACCCAATAACAAGAGGATAATCCCGCTGGCGAACAAAACGACCCAAAGGGTCATGGAAGTAAATCCCTCGGCACCTTGTCCCCCGCTACCTCCATCCCCCACTGTGCCATCGGCAGCAGCAGCTGCTGCCACAGGAGCCTTCGCCCCTTCTTCTTTGATGTAGGCCAAAACGGCGATGATTTCTTCGTCGGTCCAATCAAAAGCGGTCATGGCGGATTTATTCCACTTTTCGTACAATTTGACCGCATAGGGATCTCCGGACGCGATAACCGCCTGGGAATTCCTAATCCATTTGATTAACCAGGCCTGATCCCGGCGCTCGTGCACCCCTTTGAGGGCAGGACCAACCAAATCCTCGTGGATTTTGTGGCAAGAAGCACAGTTGTTGGCAAACAACTCGGCTCCATTGGGTTGGGCTTCAACCAATTGAGGGGCCAAGAAGAATCCCAGGAGAACTGCACCAAGGGCGCCGCGGCCTAAAAACAAACGTAAGCGGCTCATTGTCATGAGGGAAAATTTAAGAGGATAAGGGGGGGAGCAAAAGCTAGATTCCACCGAGCAAAAATAAAGGTCAGGCCTCAAATTAAAGGGTTTTTAACAAAAAAAAGCAAGGCCTATGACCTGCGGATTCTACCTTAAACCGTTTCGCCCTGGCTTTCCATCCAACGACGAAATCGACTCTCTTTTTGGCGCATCAATTCAGCCGGGCTACCGTATTCCACCACCCTGCCCCCATCCATAAAGGCCACTCGGTCTGCGTGGCGTACCGTACTCAACCGGTGAGCCACGACCACCGTGGTTCGGCCTTCCATCAAACGATCCAACCCCTGTTGCACGGCGATCTCGGAGTCCGTATCCAAGGCCGAGGTTGCCTCGTCCAGAAACAAAAAGCGCGGATTCCTTAGAATTGCCCTTGCTATGGCGACCCGCTGCCTTTGGCCCCCGCTGATTTGAACCCCGCGTTCCCCGACGATCGTTTGCATCCCTTCCGGAAATTGGGCGATGAATTCCATGGCGTAAGCCTGTTCGGCTGCTTCACGAATCTGCTCATCAGTAGCTTCCGGACAACCGTAGGCAATGTTTTCAGCCAGCGTTCCCCCAAACAAACTCAAATCCTGGGGAACCACAGCCAAAGATTCCCGGTAAGCTCGGAGGTTCATGGAGCGTAAATCGTACCCATTGACCCGGATAACCCCCCTATCCGGCGCATAAAAACCCAATAACAACTGAATCAGCGTGGATTTTCCGGCACCGCTGGGACCAACCACGGCCAAGCGTTCCCCTTGGTTGAGGTGTAGGCTGACTCGGTCCAAAACTTTAACTTCCGGCCTGGAAGGATAGGCAAAGGTGATCTCCTCCAAAACCAAGGCCGACTCAGAGTCAGAAGGGTCCGGCCTCATGGTCGATGGGAGGTCCTTGGCTTGCTGAGCCCAAAGGGTTTCTTCGGTGGTTTCTTGGAGTAAAGCAGCGACCCGTTCGGTTGCACCAAGTGATTTTTGGAGTTGACCGTACAGTTCCGCAAAACTCCCCATGGCACCACCTACAAAGGTGGCGTAGAGCACAAAACCTGTCAGTTCCCCAATACTCATGGAACCTTCTTGGACCAAACCAGCCCCGTACCACAACACCAAAACCACCGTGCCAAACAAACCAAATACAATAAAGGCTGCAAAGGCTCCACGGTACCAGGCCGCCTTCATTACTTCCCGAACCGTCGATGCTAAACCTTCCCGGTATTTGTAACCCTGCACTTGTTCTCCTGTATAGGCTTTGACCATGGCGACGGATTGCAGAGTCTCTTCGACCACAACCTGACTTTGGGCCAATTCATCCTGAGCCCTCCCGGCCAATTGTCGAATTTTGCGTCCGAAGACCACGGCAACCAAAACCAGAGCAGGCAAGATGGCCAAAAGGAAAAGTGTTAAATTCCAAGAGGTGTAAAGCAACAAGGCCAAACCTCCTACCAGTACCAATACCTGTCGAAGCCATTCCGTCAAGGTTGATGAAACAGCATCCTGGATTTGGGATAAATCCGAACTCAAACGGCTTTGAAGTTCACCCACCCGGTGTCGCATATAAAAGGCCATGGGCAACTTTAACAAATGATCAAAAACCGCCGAACGAGCATCGGCCAAAATTTTTTCGGCTACCTCAATCATCGTACGAATTCGAACAAAGGACAAAATCGCCTGAAAAGCCAATAGACCACCCAAAGCCAAGGCCAATTGCTGCAGGCTCCAAAATGCCTTCTCGGGATGCAATGCGCTATCCAACATGCGCCCCATGAGCCATGGAAAAGCAAGGGAAAAGGAGGTGCCTATGATCAATAACAATGAACTAACCAAGAGTTTCCACCGGTATGGTTTGGCATACGGAAAGACCCACCGAATACTCTGCCATTGTTCGGCCTTAATCCGCTTCATTTTGAGCGGGGTATCGGTTTGGTGGTTGGAGTTAAATCGAGGGCGGGCCAAAGTATTTAGGGATTAAGGGAGGGTATGTCATCGGGAACGGGCAGACCGGGAAAAAAATGGCTGTTAATCATCCAATACAGTTGGATCGGGTGACGGGTTCTCCAGGCAGGATCGTTCCAGGCCGAGCCGTAATGCAAATAACGCCCCAGTCCCATGTGGTCCCAATCCTGGCAGACATGCTCCCGGAAACCCATGGCTACCAACCACCCGTCTTCCAAATCTTCGGCCCATTCTTCGTAATAAACATCCTCCTCACCAAAGTAATGCAGGACGTTTTCGCCGATCAATACAAATTTTCGAATACCCGCCTTGAGCAAGGGATCAACCAATTCCCGTTTCAACCACATAATATCGTTGTGAAGGGCATCGTTCCATTCGCCCATAAGCTCTATGACGGAGAAAGCGAGTGAATAATCCGCATAAAGGACTTTAACATAAAGTGTTTCGGAACCAAGGCTATCCCATTCGGGATGAATCCGATGATTGTATAACACATGGTAACCGTCTTCGGGGTGACCCTGTTTGGCCAAGGGATTCCATCGATCAAGGTCTCCGTCATACAGCGTCAACCATCGGGTATAAGGTTCCAGTAAATGCACAATCAGGTCGAGGGAGGGCTTTGATTTTTTTGGTTAAAAGCCAAGACGGCGCGATGGACCTGACCGTATTCCTGAAGATATGTTGCTGCCTCTTCCTCACTCATCCCGGTGGCTTCCCGAATCATCCGCAGGGCACGTTCCTGCAATTTAAAATTGCTGGGACGAAGGTGGGTCATTTTGTTATCCTTGACCAAACCCAATCCAATCATCACCGAAGTGCTTAGCATATTGAGGACGAGCTTCTGTGCTGTTCCGCTTTTGAGCCGGGTCGAACCGGTCAAGAATTCGGGCCCTACTGCAACTTCTACGGGATAATCGGCACAAGCCACCAGTGGCGACCCCGGATTGCAGGTAACACAACCTGTGGGGATTCCCCTTTGGCGGCAGGCTTGGAGGGCACCCATCACAAAAGGCGTTCGGCCCGATGCTGCCAAGCCAACCACCGTATCATCAGGGACCGGCTGATAGGCTTCCAAGGCCTTCCACCCCGCTTCGGGGTCGTCCTCGGCAAATTCAACTGCTCGACGTATGGCCCCGTCACCTCCGGCGATAATTCCAATGACCCGATCAAAATCTACCCCAAAAGTTGGTGGGCACTCGCTGGCATCCACAACCCCCAAACGTCCGCTGGTGCCCGCTCCCAAATAGAACAAACGCCCACCCTTCTTCATACCGGCCAAAACTACCTTGGCCAAGGCTTCGACCTGTGGCAAGGACGCCGCCACGGCCAAGGGCACTTTTTGGTCTTCGTGGTTCATGCGCTCCAGAATTTCCTTGAGCTCCATGCGTTCCAGGTGCCGGTATTCGGAATCGGATTCGGTCAAGGAACGATAGGGATCGAATTCAAACGGCGAGGACTTGGGGGGCTCCATGGGGACAACAAAGGTAGAAAGCGCAGGCAGCCGCCCCAATTAATTACCTTTGATTCCCCAGGATTTTTAAAACCCAACGACCATCCCCATGCCCCGTACCCTGCTTAGTCGTTTTTTGTGGCTGGCCATTGGGATCCTGGCCGGTCTCTGGTTGCAGCAAAGCCGTCATCCCGCAGGAGTCGCGGGGTCTACACTGCCCTGGTTACGCGATTTGGTCCAAAACCGCTACGTGGATTCTTTGAATTTTGACTCCCTTGAAACGGTTTCGGCCCAGGCCTTGTTGACTGAACTGGATCCGTTCTCAACCTATTTACCACCGGTCCAAAAGAAAGCTGCCGATGAAGTTTTGGAGGGGAATTTTGATGGTATCGGCGTGGAATTTAATTTGCTCAACGACAGTATACGCGTAGTCTCTGCCTTACCCGGTGGACCCAGTGACCGGCAAGGTATTCGTTCGGGCGATCGCATCGTTCAAATTGAACGTAAACCCTTGCCCAAACAAGGCTTAACCAACGATTGGGTGCTTCAGAACCTACGCGGACCCCGGGGAACCAAGGTTCGTTTGGGGATTTACCGCCCTTCGGCAGGTCGTCTCTTGAATTATGTTATTGTACGTGATCGCATCGAAATTCGAAGTGTTGATCTGGCCTGGTGGGCGGCCCCCGGGGTGGCCCATATTCGAATCAATAAATTTGGGGAACAGACCCACCGCGAATTCAGGGCCGCTTTGAAAAGCTTACAACAAGAGGCCCCTGTTCAGCGACTTTTGTTGGATTTGCGGGGTAATCCGGGTGGTTTTCTGGAAACCGCCGTTGCCCTGGCCGATGAATTCCTGGCCGGCAAGAAACTGGTCACCTACACCCAGGGTTTTCATCAACCACGACGTGACTATTATACCCAACGCGCTGGTCTATACGAAGATGGTGAATTGGTGGTCTTGATCGACCAAGGTTCGGCTTCCGCCAGTGAAATCTTGGCGGGGGCATTGCGGGATCATGGACGAGCACGGCTCGTGGGTCAACGCTCCTTTGGCAAAGCCCTGGTGCAGCAACAATTTGAGCGGGGTGACGGTTCGGCGGTACGCCTTACCGTGGCCAGGTACTATACCCCTTCGGGTCAAGGGATTCAAACGCCTTATCGTTCGTATTCCGATGGCTCCCCTTCAGCCGACAGCGGAGGCATAGTTCCGGATTGGCGGCTCCCACCAGCCTATGCGGCCTGGTCCGAAGCACACATAGCCCTCATGGAAACCGGGGCCCTTGCCGAAGCGGCGATGCAATACGCAGAAACCAGTGCAGCGCAGACCCTCCAAAAACAGGGAGTATCCAACTATCTGTCGAAATTCACTTGGCCCAAATCATCAGCGCTTAACCTTATCCAAACGTCGGCCCTTGGTCCGGTGAAACTCCCTTCTAACGAAGTGGCCTGGCAGGCTCTGCAGACTTCGTTCAAAGCACAATTAGCCCGTACACTGTTTGGCCATAGTGTCTATTTGCAAGTCTTGGCCCAAAACGACCCCGTGGTTCGACTGGCCTCCAATCCTCAGTTCTCAGCGACAGTTCTCAGCGATTCCCTGACCATAAGGCAAAAAAAAAGCCATCCCTAGGGATGGCTCGGTTCATGGTTGATACCGATTACTGAGCAGCAGCAGCGGTGTCAACAGCAGCCGTTGTGTCGGCAGCAGGAGCAGCCTCTTCAACTGGCATCTCTTCGGTGGTGGCCTCCTCGGTGGTGGCCTCCTCGGTGGCGTTGTTGCAAGCAACTACAAACAAAGTAGCGCTAACCATCAACATTGCAAGAAACTTGTTCATTGTATGGGGGTTTAAGTGAGGCAAAAGTAGGCAGGTTCGCCCCTCCCTTCCAAATATTTTGTCTAATTTTTTTGAATCCTTGTCATTTTTATTTGAAAATGGCCTAAAAAGCGCTCCCAAAGGGCTCCAGGTGTCTAATAAAATAGACGTCCGCAATTTAGTCGTACTTACTTTTGACGGAAATACAATTGCAACGGGACTCCGCTAAAGTCGTATCGGGCCCTGATTTTGCCTTCGAGGTAACGTTTGTAAGGTTCCCGGATATACTGCGGCAAATTGCAAAAGAAAACAAAGGTGGGGGTGGTTGTTTTGAGCTGGGTGATGTATTTGATGCGGATGTATTTGCCCTTGTAGGCAGGAGGCGGGTAGGCCCCTATTACTTCTTGCATGTATTCGTTCAGGGGGGCGGTGCTCACTTTATGCGAACGCCTGGCGGCCACAGCAGCCATTTCGTCCAACAACTTGATGAGTCGCTGTTTTTCGAGGGCCGAAATGAAGAGAATAGGCAAATCATTGAAGGGTGCCGTCTTTTGAAGCAATTCATCCCGGGTTCGATCCATCGTTTTGTGATCCTTGGTAATCAAGTCCCACTTATTGACGGCCAGAATGATGCCTTTTTGGTGTTTTTGGGCCAAATGGAAAATATTGAGGTCCTGAGACTGCAATCCATCCCTGGCATCCACCAACAGAACCACGACATCGCAGTCCTCCAAGGTTCGCAGCGTCCGCATAACCGAATAAAATTCAATATCCTCCTCCACCTTGGCCTTGCGACGTAAACCCGCGGTATCCATCATCAAAAAATGATGTCCAAAGGCCTTGAGTTCGGAGTGAACCACATCGCGGGTTGTCCCTGCAACGTCCGATACGATACTCCGATCCTCCCCCAACAATGCATTGAGTAAGGTCGATTTTCCGACATTGGGGCGTCCCACCAAGGCAATTTTGGGGATGACCGATTCTTCGTTTTGGTTTTGGTCAGCCGGCAAGCGTTGCAAAACCTCATCCAGCAATTCACCTGTTCCGGAACCGGTTTGGGATGAAACCGAATAAATCTCCCCAAGACCCAAAGCATAAAATTCGGCGGCCATGGATAAGCGTTCCCCATGATCCACTTTGTTAACCACCAGCAAAACCGGTTTGCGAGAACGACGAAGCTGGTCCGCCAATTCTGCATCCAAATCGGTAATCCCCGTTTGGACATCCACCATCATTAACAGCAAATCCGCCTGCTCCATGGCGGCCTTAACCTGGAGGTTGATGGCACGTTCCATTGCATCTTCGGTTCCTTCGACAAACCCCCCGGTGTCAACCACCGTAAAAGTCTGCCCATTCCATTCAACCATGGCTCCATGACGATCCCGGGTAACCCCAGCAACATCGTCCACAATAGCTTTGCGTGAACCGGTTAAGCGGTTGAACAAGGTGGATTTTCCAACATTGGGTCGGCCTACAATGGCAACAATTCGGCTCATATTTGGTGGGTCTTGGGTTGGATAATTTATTCGGCGGTATAACCAAAATATTTGAGCATTCGCTGGTCATCACGCCAATCGTTACGGACTTTGACATGCAAACCAAGGTAGACAGGTCGCCCCCAGAATTTTTCCATTTGTAAACGAGCCGCCGTGCCTACGGCTTTGAGCGCTGAGCCTTTGGATCCAATAACAATACCTTTTTGACTATCCCGCTCTACGTAAATGGTGCATTCAATCCGAAGTATTTTTTCTTCTTCTTTGAACGACTCGGTGACCACATGACTGGCGTAAGGAATTTCCTGGTGATATTTCAAAAAAATCTGCTCCCTAACCCATTCCGATGCCATGACCCGGTCGGTCAGGTCGGTTAATTGCTCCGGATCAAAATATGGCGGGTGCACAGGCAAAACACCCAACATCCAGGACCGCAGTTCATCGACCCCCTCCCCGTTTATACATGAAGTCAACAAAGTGGGTAAACCCGCAAAAGCTTTTTGCCATAACAAAACCTGGGCCTCCCTTGAAGAAGCATCAAGGGTATCGGCCTGGTTCAGCACCAGCAAGACCGGTAAAGTCGGGGGCAATAGACGGGGCAAAAAAGTCTCGAACTCCGGGTTATCCCGAAGATCGGCTACCCAAACCAAGGCATCGGCATCTTCGAGAGCCGTTTCAATACTACGGGTCATCATGCGCTGCAAGGCGTATCGGGCTTCCAAATAACCCGGGGTATCCCCTATGATAAGTTGATACGCATCACCCTGAAGCATGCCCAAACAGCGTGAACGGGTGGTTTGGGCCTTGGGAGTAACAATCGACAAGGGCTCCCCCACCAAGGCATTGAGTAGACTGGACTTTCCTGCATTGGGTTTACCCAAAAGATTAATAAACCCGGCCTTGAAATTCGGTTCGTTTGGCGGCACCAATCCGTTGGAGGCATCGCTAATTGTGGAGGTCGTGTTCATTGAAGATGGTCCGAAGCGTCAAAGAAGGCCCTAAACGCGACATCGGGCACAAATATCGTTGATAATTTGGGGTACAGCGAAAAAATCTGTATCTTTGCAGTCCAATTTATTGCGGGGTAGAGCAGTTGGTAGCTCGTCGGGCTCATAACCCGAAGGTCGCTGGTTCGAGTCCGGCCCCCGCTACAACCCCAAAGCCGACCCTCAGGTCGGCTTTGTTCTTCCTAGGCCCAAGGTCTCGTAGTACAACGGATAGTATGTGGGTTTCCGGAGCCTAAGATGCAGGTTCGATTCCTGCCGAGACCACCACCAACCAAAAGCATGGGGACAAAAAAAGGGCCAACCCTTCCGGATTGGCCCTCGATTGGGGGAACGTGTACCTATTGCTTTACAAAGCGCTTATACTCCCGCTTTCCATCACGATCCAGCGTCAACACGTACGTACCCGCAGGCCACTCATGAACCTGCAATGACTCGAGACGTGTTACGGAACTAGCCTTGAAGGTATGAGAGGCGACGATGCGACCGGTTAAATCCATGATTTTCAATACCCCCTGACCCTGACTGGCCCCCAGAACCAAATGCAAGGTTTCATGAACCGGGTTGGGGTACAATTCCAAACCTTGAACCGAACGAACGGCCGGCTGCGCCGGAGAAGCTACGCGCGGTGCGCCTACCCCTCCTCCGGAGGCACGCAATGTACTGGCCACCAAGGTATCACAACGCATGGAGGTACAATTCGCCGCAGAATCTACCACCGTAAGGCATACGGTATAGGACGCTGCCGAGGCATAGGTATGGCGAACTACAGGTCCGGATGCGGAAGTGCCATCCCCAAAATTCCAGGAATACGAACGGCGGGCCAGTGCTGGGCGGGCAGCAAATACGTAACCCAAAGGTTGGGTATCGGTAGCCACCAAATAACGTGCTTGACATGGCGATGCCGGTGGAACCGGTCTTGGGTTAGTAATCACCCGCGGTCTCCGGTACCCAGGTAGTGAAATTCGCATCCATGCGGTATCAGAACAGGATGTATTGGGGGTGGAACCCAGGCGCGATACAGTCAAAACCACCACATAAGTACCCGCTGCAGCGTAGGTATGGGAAGGATTTCTACCGTTAAATGTAGATCCATCGCCAAAATTCCACATGTATTGGGCGGTCGTATCCTGCAAAACCGATCGAAATTGAGCCGTCAGTGTGGTGTCCACTCGGACCCCAAAACGAGGGTTGCAGGGAATGCTCCAAGGATTGGAAACCGGTGGACGGGG
This sequence comes from Bacteroidia bacterium, assembly GCA_049431025.1. GTDB lineage: Bacteria > Bacteroidota > Bacteroidia > UBA7662 > UBA7662 > SYHX01. The sequence continues at coordinate 20,466 of JBMTCP010000004.1, forward strand.
CGGTGCAGGGATATTGATGACCCGCGATTCGGTATCGGAACAGGATGCTCCGGCCGTGGACGAAATTCGGTTGACGACCAAACGAACGGTGTAGATTCCACTGCTGGCGTAGGTATGCGATGGTGAGACCAGATTGGACGTTGTGCCGTCCCCAAACGACCACCGGTAGGTCCATTGGGTATCCAGGACCGCAGGAGAAAAGCGAAAGCTCAAGGCATTGGTATCGGGACGAAATCCAAAAGCGGCATTGCAAGGCCTTAGTGGAGGTGGAGGTGGAGGATTGGGAATCCGAACACGGCATTGGACCGTGAAGTTGCGGGTCGCTGCAAGGCTACCGCTGTACAGGAGCGAATCAACATACACGTTGCCGGCACAATCCACAACCCGCATACGCAATACCCCCGAACTACGGCCTAAAACCCTCAAGGTATAAAAGCCGTTTTGGGCAGAAGCCGTATGACCAAAGACATAAGGCTGCGCTGCGGTATCCCAAACCATGATCTGAGCCCCGACCACCCCCAATCCCGCGGTATCGACCACGCGGCCGTTGAGCACCAATTGCGAACGTGTAGAGGGGGCGATTTGAGCACCAGCCCAACCGATTAACAGGAGATTCATCAAGAATAATAGACGGTATTTCATGGTCAAAGATTTTGGTCTTTAGGACTACCAAGTTAGGATGAATGTTTAACCTTACCGTTCCAAAAATCAAATTTTAATCTCCCGTTTAACCCAAAGGTGCTAAGAAAGCCCAAAGCCGGGCTATTTCAGGCGAGAACGGGAACGACGTCCAAGTAAGACGGGACCCGCGAAAAGTGCCAGGGTAAGCATCGAAAAACCCATATCGGCCCAATGACCAGCCTCCGGATGCTCCAGAGCCGAACCTAAAATTGGCATATCCTTGGCATTGGCCGCCACCCAATCCCCAAGGCATAATTTAAGTCCCAATAGACCGATGACGAGGTAGGCGGAGTGCTCCAAACGAGGGTAACGCTCCATCATTCCAATAAAGGACTGAGCGACAAAACGCATCGCGAGAATACCGATAAAAACCCCGGTGTAGAGCAAAATCAATGCTCCTTGCTTTTGCTCCGGGCTAGCGTAAAGACCCGGGTCAGCGAAGGCTACCGCCACCAGGACATTATCGACCGAAAAAGCCAAATCCATTAATTCAATGCTCAGAACCGTCCACCAAAATCCCCGAGTCGAACCTTTCCCTCCTTGGTCGATGCCCGCTACTTGTTGTGAAGAGCGACCAAAATGGCGGTACACCAAATAAAGCAAATAGGCCCCACCCAGAGGTTTTAGCCACCAAAGATTCAGCATCCAACCCGCCAACAACAGACACAATCCTCGAAATACGTAGGCTCCGATCAATCCGTACCGAAGGGCTTTACCACGCTGATGAGCGGGAAGTCGCATAGCCATGCTGGCTAAGACTGCCGCATTGTCCACCGAAACCAAGGTTTCGAGCAGAACCAGATTGCCTAACGTGAGCAAGGCTTTTGACCAAGGTATACCCCAAAAATCCAACATCACCGGATAGCCATTAACGTTCGTTAATGCGAAGTATTTTTTGGGTCAAGCTGCCCTGATTAGTTCGCAAAATCACATGGTAGAAACCCTCAGACCACGAACTTGTATTTAAACTCAAGGTTGACCTATCGATTGAAACATCCCCCTGATAGGGTGAATGAGGCCCATAGACCACCCTACCGACCGCATCCACCACACGGATTTCCAAAACATCCGGCCAAGAGCCCCCGACCCAGCTTAGGGAAAGCCTGTCACCGAAGGGATTTAGGACCTTTAAGCCATGGAGGATTGGGGACTGTTCTTCGGTCATTGGGATACCCGTAACAAAATACTGATAGGGAGAACTCAACAAGGTCAAACAGGAATCGGTGCCTAGTTGAACGGTGTAAAATCCACTTCGCGGTGGGCGAATCGAGCGCGAGTTCAAAGCCGGCAACCAGTTGCCATCGACATACCACTGGTAGGTGGTTCCACGGTACCAGGAAAACAAGGAATCCGGGTGGTATTGGCGAATTTCGGAAGGGGCCTGGGCCGTCACCCGAATTTGAAAAGAATCCGTCAGCACACAGCCCAAATCGTTGACCGAATACACGATCGTGTGCAAGCCGGCACCAGCCTGGACAGGCGAAAAAATACCAAAACTCACTCCAGGCCCGCTATACGAACCTCCACTAACCGACGCATTGGCCAAGATGACATTGAGATCACCGGGACAGTAGGGACCCAATGCGGAAAAGGCCAACGGCTGAGGTTGGCGAACCACCAAGGCCCGCCAAAGGGTATCCCTGCATCCGTTGCTGTCCACCACGGCATACCCAACTGGATGGGTTCCTGCGCCCAAATTGCGCAATTGAACCACCCCGTTCACGACCCCGCTACCCACATAAATTCCCCCAGCTGGGCTACCCCCAACCAAACGCAGGGTATCCCTATCCAAACAAACGGGCGCAGGTGCTGGAAAACCCAATCCTGGCAAAGCCCGAACCTGAACCTGCACCGAATCGCTCCCCGTGCATCCCAGGGAATCGCTGTAGACATAACGCAAGGTGTGCACCCCTACCCCGGCAACACGCGGATCAAAGAATGACCCGGAAACCCCGGGGCCACTAAAGTTACCAAGAGTGGGCGTCCCTGATAAAGCCACCGGACCGTTGTTACGGCACAAAGGCGACAGGGGTGCAAGGGTTACGCTGGGTGTTGCATGAACCCGAATCCAAGCCGTGTCTCGGCTCGTACAAGAACCTCCCAGCGTGTATACGATCGGGTGCAGACCAGGTCCTGCCAATGCGGGCGAAAATCGGCCCAAACTGTCCAAACCCGTTCCGCTGTAAACTCCACCACGCGGATGACCGGCGGTCAAGAATCGGGGAGAAGCTTCCTGACAAAGTGGTAACAACGTATCCAAGTTTGCCACCAGGGCATTCATGACCCGAACGGCTCCGGACATGACCAACGTATCCGATCCTGCGCTGTTGGAAGCCACCAGAGTAACCGAATAAACCCCTACACTATCGTAACGAACAGGGACAGGGAATTGGTTGGTATCGCTGGCCGGTATTCCACCCGGAAAGGACCATTGCCAACGGGTGGGCCGGTTCAAACTCTGGTCCCTGAATTGCACCGTTCCACCGGGACAAAGGGTATCCGCACTTTGAAACCAGGCTGCAGCCGGGACCACATCGGGGGGTATACAAGCTGGGGAACTTAACAACGAATTGCGCCGAGGGGAATTCTGTAAAACGGTCCACATACGGGCCACCTGATTAGCCGTGAATAAATTCATGCAAGCATCGTTGGTGTAATCCATGTAATTCTGGACCATATCCAAGCCACCACAGGATGCATGCGTCAATGGGCAACCGTAATTGGCGGCATCCGAAGGCGGGGTATCGGCACAGAAATCGGTGGCCGTACAATTGTTACCATCCCCCCATATATGCCGAAGACCCAAGGCATGACCTATTTCATGGGTGGCGGTTCGTCCCAAATTGTATTGACCCGGAAAGGGGTTTTGCGGAGGACGACCCACACTGGAATACAAAAGCACAATTCCGTCCGTGTTGGCATTGGTCCCCCCCGATAACCCTGGCAAACCGCTCCCGGTTGGAAACTGGGCATAACCCAGAACACCGCCGCTAAGGTTGGCAATCCAAATATTGTAATAAAGGTTAGGGTTCCAACGGGTGGCCGGCTTGACTGTTCCGTCGAATTGACCCGTGGACCACGAAGCCCTTTGCTGAAAACGATGGCGAATAATGCCGGTGGTGTTTTGGCCCAGGGTATCCCGACGGGCCAAGCAAAATTCAATGTTGGGGTATCCTGCCACAGCCGCAAAACCCGGCGGGGTATTCACGGTGTCTGCATTGAGTCTGCGAAAATCTTCGTTAAGGATTTGGATCTGCGATAAGACCTGCTGATCGGAAATGTTCCAAACATCGGTTTCGTTTTGGTAGATGATATGAACCACAACCGGTATGGTGTACAGGGTAGAAGGAGAAAAAGCCCCACCGGATGCGGAATGGGATTCCCTTAACTTACCGGCCATCCAGTCCTCAAACTGGGCATCGGTTTCCGGCCAAAGACCCTGATCCCGCATTTGATTCATAACGGTGGTGGTCGCACAGCGAACCACTGACGTGTTTCCCTGGGCCATGGCTGAGCGTACCATCCAACCAAGCAATGCCAGGGTCATAACCAACCCCAACCGCGTACTATTCCATGTGAACATATCTTGTCGTTCAGGCTTTATCCTAAACGGAGGCAATTTAGGGCAGGAGGCCCTAAACTTGCAGGGTTTTGAAGCGACTTTAATGCAGAATCCATGGCAATACTAGGTCAATCGGTGCAGGAGGCCGGTCGTTGGCTTCGCGAAGGCTGGCCGGTAGGCGTTCCCACCGAAACCGTCTACGGACTGGCTGCGAACGCCTGCGATTCCGCAGCCTTGAGAAGGGTCTTTGAAACCAAAAAACGTCCTTTAGCCGATCCACTAATTGTTCATTTGAGCCGGGTAAGCGAATTGTCACGCTATGCCTTGGATGTGCCCGACCTGGCTTTGGCTTTGCTGGATAAATTCAGCCCCGGACCCTTGACCCTGATTCTACCCAAAGGCCCGGACCTTGCCATGGAGGTTTCGGCCGGGCTCCAAACCGCAGGATTTAGGATACCTGCTCACCCCCTGATGTTGGATTTGTTAGCGAGCTTGGATTTCCCTCTGGCAGCACCCTCGGCCAACTTGTTTGGTCGTACCAGCCCGACCACCGCGGAGCATGTGGAGGAACAGCTGGGCACCTTGATCCCCTATATCCTGGACGGAGGGCCCTGCCGAATAGGTGTGGAGTCCACTGTCCTGGACTTGAGCGGTGTGAAACCGGTTCTGCGCCGGGAGGGTGGTTTAAGTCTTGACACCTTGGAGTCGTTTTGTGGTGAAAAAATTCAGCGAGATACCGGGTCAAATCGCGAACGCGATGCCCTTCGCTCTCCAGGCACCCTACTTCACCATTATGCGCCGGATGTTCCCCTGCGTTTATTCCAGAATGACGAAGATCTTGACCGTTGGCTGCATCAAACCAACTTGGAATACCGACACAAAGTCCAACCCTCCCTGCTTCGGTTTGACCAAGAATACAGCAACCCTATCGCGCGTGGTTGGCCTCAAGAAATTTTGAGCCTTCAAGGGGATGTCCATGAGGCCGCGCATAATCTATTTGCAGCCTTGCGAAGGCTCGAAAAAATTTCAGGACTAATCTTGGCCCAAAAAGTACCTCAAAAGGGTCTGGGCTATGCGGTAAACGACCGGCTGTTCAGGGCATCCCTCAAGGAATCCCTTGACGCTTGAAGGCCGGCGAGGTTGGGCCTTAGTCGTGGTGTTCCTTGGTGTACTTGGTCAGTACAAAGACAAAACCACCTAAAGCGGTCACTGCAAAAAGAATCCATCCGATCATAGCCTATTGGGGTTGTTTTTGAGAGGACTAAATTACGAAGAAAGTCCTTTGACCAAACTTAGGGGCATTGCAAAAGAAAAACACAGGGCCTCTTGTGAAGATTAGGAAATTTTCCAAGTGCCCAAAGCGTATTCCACTCGGCCACCGTGCAGGTTTTGATCCATTCGCGATGTCCGCCGGTCAACTCGCAAGCGATGCAAAGCAACGTAGAGGGCTTCAGGCAACGAAGGGCTGTTTCTACCAGGGCCTGGTTGCGGTATGGGGTCTCGATCCAAACTTGGGTTTGGCGGGTTCGATGCGAACGTTGTTCCAATTCCCTTAGGTCTCGCATGCGCTCGGTGGGCTTAACCGCCAAATAACCGTGAAATTCCATGCGTTGACCGTTTAGTCCGCTGGCCATCCACGCCAACAATAGGCTGGAAGGGCCGCTTACCGGTTCTACCCTCCAACCCCGGCGGTGTACTTCCAAAACCAAACCCGAACCAGGATCGGCCAAAACCGGACATCCGGCATCGGAAAGTAGCCCCATGGAATACCCCTTGAGCATGGGTTCCAAATAAACGTTATAGTCCGGTTCCTGATGATGTTCGTTCAGCACCATGGTTTGGTAAACCTGAAGGTCAACCCCCGGTAAAATTCGACGAATCATTCGACGGGATTCCCGTTCGGACTCGACCACCAGGTGACGGATTTCTCCCAGCACCTTGGCCACCTTCTCGCCCAAATGATCCAATCCAAACTCCGCATCCAACAACGATGGCAAAAGATAAAGTACCGGCTGCATGGGTGAACTTTCCATTCGGTGTTACGGACTTTGGGGGTCTTTTGTTTTGAATGTTCTGAGCGTTTTGCGCAGTGCAGCCAAGCGCCTGAAATGCAAAAAACGCCGAACACGTCGGGTAGTTTCCCTAAGGATGTATCCAAAAAGAACAGCGGTACCAAAACTGAAGGACGAATACACCACCGCAACCAAGGCCATCGCATTGTTATTGAGCATAACCTGCGAAACAAAAATGGCCAGGGAAACGTTTTGGAGGCCCACTTCCAAAGGTATCGTAATTCGACTCATAGGGCCAAGACGAAAAACAAAAGCGATAAGTAGTCCCAATAACATACCTAAACCATTGAGCAAGAGGGTTGGAGGCAACAAAGCACGTACCACAGAAACCAAGGATTCGGTCTCCCGGTGTTCGGCACCTGCTACACCCGCGAAGGCCACCAACAACATCAGGGGCATCAGGTAACGCAGGGGTCTATCGGCAGCTTTGGCAAAGGCAGGGTATTGCGAACGAATCCATATACCCACCCCCGTTGGCAGCAATGTTATCACGGCGATGTCCATCACCGTTTCCCCAAAAGGAAGACTAATCTGAGCAGATTGTCCCATAAAATGGGCTAATGAAAGGTCCACCAACCAAGGAATAGTGAATACACACAATAAGGAATTGAGTGTCGTTAAACTCATGGACAAGGCCACGTTGGCTTTGAGCAAATGGCTGATTAAACCCGCAGAAGCTCCACCTGGACAGGACGCAACCACCATAAGGCCTGTGGCGTAGGCGGGGGCCAAGCCAAACGCATTAGCTAATCCAAAAGCCAACAGGGGAAGGACTGCCATTTGGGCAACCAAACCAACCAGAACCGCTTTGGGAAATCGCAAAACATTCCGGAAATTCTGGATACTCAGGGACAAACCCATACCAGCCATAATCAACACCAAGGTGGCCGGTAAAAAATAAGCAGAGAAAAAAGCCTTATCCATGGGTGGAGTCAACATGTGTTAATAAACCACCTCAGCGATCAGGACTTTAGCCTAAGTCCAAAACGATTGAACTCATCCTGTGTTTCAATTTCTAAACGACCAACTTGCAGCATTTCGAGCATGGCCAAAAAGGTAAAAATGGCTTGCATCTTGTCGGTAAAATCCACAAATAAGTCCTCAAAAGTCACAAAATCCTTGGCATTGAGACGATTGGCTAGGTAATTTCGTTGGGCAGCAATGGAATACGGGTAGGGCGTGACTTTGTGCACGACCTTAATTCGTGCACTGCCCCTGGCCACTGCCTGATGAAAATACTTGAGCAATTGGTAGAGATCCACATGCAATAAATCCTGATCAATCCCAAGGCTTTGCTCGACATGACGCCACTCGTTTTCTTTATTTCCCCTAGGCAGCAAGGATTGCCTGTGCTGCTCCATGGCTTGGAGTTCTTCGGTGACCGCCTTGTAGCGCTTGTACTCCAATAATCGAGCCGCCAGATCCGCACGCGGGTCTATCTCTTCACCTTGTTCGTCCAATTCGGGACGTGGTAAAAGCATGCGCGCTTTGATCCGAATCAGGGTTGCCGCAACCAAAATAAATTCCGAGGCCAGCTCAATATTGAGCTCAGCCATTTGCTGCATGTACGCCAAAAAGTCCGCCGTGATTCGCCCTATGGGAATATCCTGAATATCCAGTTCGTCTCGTTCGATAAAAAACAAGAGAAGGTCAAACGGTCCTTCAAAACGGTTAAGTCGAATTTGATACGTTTCGCTCATGGAATGGGACGAAAGATAACGCCGAACAGAGGCCTAAGGACCGGCTACGACAACCACCGCCTGATCCGGATCCAGGTAGTCCTGGGCCAAACGACGAAGGGCTCCGGGTGTTATTTCCTGCATGGTTTGAACCGACGCCCTCAAAAATGATTCGTCCAGGCCATGGTGCCATAAATCCCAGTAACGGTCCATCATGGCCAAGGGGCCATCCATACCCGCCATCCATTGCCCGTACAAATACGACAGGACCCGCTCAAATTCCGGACGGCCAACCTCTTCTTCACCAAGCCTTTGCAACTCAAAACGTACTTCATCCAAAGCAAGCTCTGCCGAACCGGCCTGGAGTTCAGACTGTACCGTCATTAGGGCATGGTCCCCAAACGAACGAAGACCCGCCCCGATTCCATAGGTCAGTCCCTTTTCTTCCCGTAAGTTTTGCATAAGCCGGGAACCAAAATACCCGCCCAGAAGCACGGTCATGATCTTGAGACCATGGTAATCAGGGTGAGTTTTGGAGGGAAAAACCATCGTTGAGCGTAAAGCAACCTGCACGGCATCCTTCATGTTCACATGAACCAAGGTGGGCGCAGGGTTGGGCTGGGCATGGACCGGTTGAATTTTATCCAAAGCCACTTCATGTCCATTGCCGATGGTCATGGGCCAGGCCGCCTGGACATCGTTCAAGATTCGGGGGAGCCATTGCTCAGCCGCTGGACCGCAGACCCCAAGGGCCGGAGGGTTATTCCTTAGCAAGACCCGGTGTGCTGTTCGCAACTCTTCTACCGTCAAGGATTCATAGTCCGACGGATACGAAAGGCGTTGCTCTGGATGTCCATCCGGATAAATCAATGAGCGGCTGCGGCGTGATGCGGCCACGGTGACTTTACGGGACTCTATATTCCAATGCTGAATTTTGGATTGGAGGATGGACTTTAACGCCAACCCGTCAAAGGCCGGTTCCAGTAGAGCCTCCAAAAACAAAGGCCAAACCTTTTCCACATACGTTTCCAGGACATAGAGGGTAGCGGTACAACGTTCCTGTTCGATTGAAAACTGAGCCTGTGCACCCCAAAAATCCATGGCACCTGTCCATTCCGAGGCGTTTCGATGAACTGTTCCTTCGCTCAACATACGGGTCATGAGTCTGCCCGACAAAAAAACCGGTTCTTGCCAGGTTCCAACTTTCCATTGAAGATCGATACGCAACAAAGGTTCCCTCCCCAGGTTCAAAAGCGCAGTCGTTCCGTGGTACGTACCGACCAATTGGGGCCAAGACCAGGTCAGGGGTGGATTACCCGAGACCAAGGGTTTCCGTTGACGGTCAAGCTTCATGTTCCTGGGGTAAGTACCTCAATACCGAGGCGTTATGAGGCTGTAATATTCCATCGGCCTGGGCCCTTATCGAAGCCGGGGTCACGGCTCGGTATCGTTCCAATTCCTGATCGTAATCCTCAGCCCTGCTGAGGTATTCAAAATAACATAAATTCATCGCCATATTCAGGCCCTGTAAGCGGGAAAATACCAGCGAAGATTCGATTTGATGAAGGCTTTTATCTCGTTCAAATTCGGAAATTTCGTGGTTTCGAAGTTGGTCCAGGGATTCCCAAACGGCGTTCTCGGCTCGGTCCAATTCCACGCCGGGAGCACAATGTCCGCTCACCACCAACAAACCGGGATCCATGTCGCCTGTAACATAGGCGTTCAAATCAGAAAATAGCCCCTGATCCATGACCAGTTCCCTAAAAAGTCTGGAGGATTGACCGCGCGATAACACATCCGTAATCAAATCACAGGCATGGTAGGCGGCATCTCCCCTACCCGGCATATGAAAAGCCATGTACAAGGCAGGGGCCGGATACGCCCCGTGTTTGTCCAGCCTACGGATCCCTTTTTGGGCCGGCTCCAAGGGCCGGGTATGAGGTTGATAACCGGAAGGTAAGGCGTCTCCGAACCAGCGCTCCACCAGATCCATAACCCTGGCCGGTTCGTAGGGCCCACTCACCGCCAAAATCATTCGATCAGGCGCATAAAAGCGATTTTTGAAGGCCAAAACGTCATCCAAACTGGCCTTTTCGATATGAGCAGGTTCTTTGCCTATGGTCGCCCAGCGATAAGGATGGGCGGTATAGGCCAGCTGACGTAATTCAAGCCAAGCATCGCCGTAGGGTTGATTAAGGTAGCGTTGCTTGAACTCCTCAATCACGACGCTTTTTTGGGTATCCAAGGCTTTTTGGTCGATGATGGGGTAACCCATCCTATCGCTCTCCAACCACAAGGCGACCTCAAGTTGATGCGAGGGAAAGGTGAGGTAATAATCGGTGAGATCGTTGGAGGTAAAGGCGTTGTTTTCGGCCCCCATGGATTGAGCAACTTGATCGTACGATGGAATGTGTTGGGAACCTGAAAACATCAGGTGCTCAAAGAGATGCGCAAAGCCGGTATGATCAGGATCCTCGTCCCGGGAACCGGCCTTGACCATCAGGTTAAGGGCACCCATGCGGGTATTGGGGTCCGGATGCACCAGGACCGTCAACCCGTTGGCGAGTATCTTTTTGGTGAAATGGGTCTTCATGGCTTGACCGGAAGGTCCAAGTGATGCCCCATTTTGTCCCGTTTGGTTTCGAGATAACGCAGGTTATGTGGATTAGGGGGAACCGCGATGGGGATGAACGAAACCACCTCCAAACCGTAACCAATTAATCCGGCTCTTTTGGTGGGGTTATTGGTCATCAGCTCCATCCTTTGAACGCCAAGTTGGCGAAGTATTTGTGCCCCTATCCCGTAATCCCTTTCGTCCATCGCGAATCCAAGGGCTTGGTTAGCTTCCACCGTATCCATTCCTTCTTCTTGCAATCGATAGGCTTTGAGTTTGTTGATAAGGCCAATTCCCCGACCTTCTTGGTTCATGTACAATACGACACCACGTCCCCGTTCTTGGATCATACGCATGGCTTCCTGCAGTTGAGGACCACAATCGCAACGGCATGAACCAAAAATATCCCCGGTCATGCACGAGGAATGCACCCGGACCGGAATCGCTTCATCCGGAGTCCAAGTACCCTTGACCAAGGCTAGATGTTCCTGAGCGCCCCCTTCCTGTCCGAAAGCAACCAAGCGAAAATCACCGTGAACGGTGGGTAAATCAACCTCCACCAAGCGGTCCACCAAATTCTCGGTACGCAAGCGGTACGCAATCAAATCCTGAATACTCACCAAAGGCAATTGATGTTGGTCGGCAATCCGCCTCAAATCCGGAAGGCGAGCCATGGTGCCATCCTCGTTCATGATTTCACAAATGACCCCACCGGGTTCCAGGCCGGCTAATTTCGAAAAATCTACCGCAGCTTCGGTGTGTCCTGCCCGACGTAGCACCCCTTCTTTGCGGGCCATGAGTGGAAAAATATGTCCGGGGCGGCCAAAGTCCGAAGGAACGGAGACGGGGTCCATCAGCGCCTGTATGGTTCGGGCCCTGTCCGGAGCAGAAATACCTGTTGAACACCCATCCCCCAAATAATCCACCGAAATCGTGAATGGCGTTTGGTGAGAAGTTGTATTCCGGGTGACCATGGGCGTCAAATCCAGGGCCAAACAACGCTCTTCGGGCAGGGGCGTACAAATCAATCCTCTCCCGTAGGTCGCCATAAAATTGATCATTTCGGGGGTCACCTTGGAGGCTGCTGCAACAAAGTCCCCCTCGTTCTCACGGTCCTCATCGTCCACCACCACAATGACGCCACCTCTAGCAATCACTTCTACAGCCTCTTCGATGGTATTGAGCATGGGAACGGGGTTTATGAGCGCAAAAATACGGCCCTTGCCCTACCATCGTTAATTTGGAGTCCTAAAAGAACCTTCCTTTTGTTGTCTTCAGCCGCCACCCATCCTTGGTCATTGGGATTGCACAAATCCCCAACGACTGACCCGGAAAAGTGGGTTTTTGATTGGGCTTTGGTTCTTTTGGTGGTATCCCTACCCTTGTCCAAAGCGGTAGGGTCCTTGGCAGAGGCCCTAATGGGCGCTAGCTGGTTGATTTCCCTTAGGAGACCGGGGCAAGCGCTTGATTTACGAAGAAACTTTTTGGCAAATAAAATGTTATGGGGATTTCCAGCCGTATATCTGGGACTCTTGTGGGGAAGTTTCTACTCCGAAAACGTAGGGGAAACCTGGGCTGAACTGAACCTCAAACATTATTTTTTGACACTACCCTTGATGATAGGGTCTTGGCCGCCCTCCCAACACCGTCTTCGATGGGCCTTGCCTGGTTTTGTGCTTGCAAATTTGGTGGTGGCGATGTCGATTCTGGGCATTGTTTGGACCGGGAAGCCCTGGATGTTGGGAACCCCGGAAATCCCTTCACCTTGGATTCAGCGGCCACGGGCTTCGATTTTTCTTGCCTTAAGCTTATTGGGGCTTATCCATTGGGCCTTTGAGACATACCGCGGTAATAAGTCTGGCCTGCGATCATGGGTGCTGTGGTCCTTAGCTTTTTGCCTGCTCTTGACCGGCCTCCTTCTCCTGAAAGGACGAATAGGCCAGGTCGGCCTTGTAGGAGGTATCGCTTGGATGGGATGGCGAACCTTTAAGCAACTAAAAAACCAAGTTAAGGTGTTGGCTCTGCTCACCCTGGCTTGTTTATTAGCCTGGAGCCAATTGGACTCGGTACGTCATCCCTTTGAGGAGGCTGTACAAGAAATCAAAGAAAGTCAAACCGGTTATCCCAGCAGCGAACCTGAATTTTCGTCTATGGGCATGCGATTCACGTATTGGTCGACGTATGCCCGGCTGTGGTTGGAGCACCCTTGGTTGGGCGTGGGAACGGGGGATTTAGTTCCGATTGGAAGACAATTGTTCGAAAACCATCCTTTGGAAATTCCGTTTCACCGACCCCATAATCAATGGCTCGAATTAGCCGTGCAATTGGGCATACCCGGGATGGTCTTGCTCGCTTGGGCCTGGTGGCTCTTTTGGAAAAACCGACCAAGCCAACACCGGGTCCTCACGGAGATATTTCATCTCCTCTTTTTGGGTAGCACGTTTTTGGACAGCACCCTGAGCACCCAAACGGGGATTAGCGCATTTATGGCTCTGGCTTTGGTCCTGCACTATACCGCAAAAGACCAAGATTTAGGTTAACCTTTAATAGAAGTTAGCTAACTCAAAGGCCTGAACAACAGACTTCCAGGCTTTTTGAGGATTTTCTTCAAAAACAGAACCCATCACGACCCAATCGGCACCAGCCTGACGTAAGGCAACCGCTTGCTCAGCCTTTCTTACGCCACCGCCCACCACCAAAGGAACCTCAACAGCCTGCCGAACAGCTTGAACCATATTGGTCGAAACGGGAAAGAGCGCCCCCGATCCGCAGTCCATATAAATGATCTTGAGGCCCAGCTGGGCCCCGGCCATTGCGGTAACCGCTGCAACATCGGGTTTGTCGGCGGGCAAAGGTTGGGTTTGGGTGATGTAATGCGCGGTAGTAGCCTTGCCTCCATCCACCAGCATGTAACCGGTTGGTATGATGGACAACCCTGATTCTCGCAAGGCCACAGCCGCTTGAACATGTTGACCAATGAGGTACTCTGGATTACGGCCTGAAATCAATGAAAGTAACAAAATGGCATCGGCCTTAGAGGAGACCTGAAGCATGGAGCCGGGGAACAAAATCACCGGTAGTTCAACATGCGTTGCCAACCAATCCAGGGTTGAGCTAAAGGAGGCGCTTGTTTGAAGGCTCCCCCCTACCAGAAAACCCTGGACCGGCCCGCCATCCATTTCGGCCAATAGTGGTTGCCAATCCTTGGGGCGAAAGCGATCGGGATCCAAAAGAACCCACAGACCAGGTTCCCCTGAATTTCGCTGACTAAGGTTAACTTTGGAGTAGGCCATGGCTTACCCAAAGATACCTCGTTCGTTCCCTAGAGACGCCATGAAATGGGGGTTAAAGTCCGCCTTGATTTTGTTTTTGGCTGTTATGGGCCTGTCCGCCGGGGATAAGCCCGGCCTTCGTTTAGGTTGGCAAGGCCTTCCCAAGGAATTCAGAAACGCGGAAGAATGGAAAATTGCAGGTCAAACGCGGACAGGTTTGTGGTTTTACCTTCGCCAAAAGGGTCAGCATCAACTGGAATTTCGGGATCAACGCAACCAATTCAGAAAGAGAGTCCACTTGCCCGATTACATAGGCCGGCATTCCTACCTCAAGGTGATAGAAAATAAAGGCCAGGCCATCCTTCTTTTTGACCTATACAACGCGGAGCGTGGAGAACATGGTTTTTTTGCTGCCCCTCTGCCTGTGGATAGCCTTACCTTGGGGCAACCGCTTTTGATCACCGAGGTTCAAAATCTCGGGAACCGGGAACCGATCCGTTACCAGGTCCTTAGCGACCCCCTTTCTTCGGAGCTGGTGATTTTGCATACCACCATGCGGGCCCTATCCCTGGAACTCCATGCAACGATTTTGAATGCGAATCTGGAGGTGGTGGATACGCTGTTCAGCAGCATACAAGGCTTTGGTGATAATCCTTATCGAGGCCTTTTTTTCGAAGAATGTTACGACATTCGCCGAGTAGGACCCCGTCGATTGGGGATGCTCTTTGATTTCAAGGACCAAGCCAAAGACCGCAAACCGCCTCAACAAGGTCTAATCTTGGTGGATTGGCATCATCACCGGGTTCACGCTTTTGAGCTGAAAGCCCCCACCGTGTCCCAACAAATCCTGGAATTAGCCCATTCCGGTAGTAGCGACTCGGTTTTGATCTATGGCTTTGCGACAGGGGGTGCCAACCGAACCCCTTTGGCTACTTTGTGTTATGGTTTTCGTTTTTTTGGCCAAGAGCCCTACCCTTTGGAGGTTAGGCTTACGCCTTTGGGGCCTGATTTTATTCGACTATGCGAACAATTATCCTCGGTCGCAAGGGCCTCCAACGTGCGTCATCTTCCGGAATTGCATCTCCAAACGCACCGTGATCGCAGTGCAACTTTGGCTTGGCGACGTCGTTACCGTAGCTCCGAAACCATGGTGCAGTACAGCCAAGGCATGCCTATTTACCGGGAGATTGTTCGGCATCATGCCGAAGAGTGGGTGCTGGTCCGCTGCGCACCCAATGGAGATCTTGGTTGGAAGCAAATTATTCCTATGAGTTTAACCATGCAAGAACCCGGTGAACAATTGGAAAGCCAAAGTTTGGTCCTTGGACCCTCGGTTTGGCTTACCGGATACCAATCCGTTAACAACCGGGTTCGGCCCTTTGCTTTCAAAATTCAGTCGGATGGGGCGGTGTACAACGGCGATCTGGAGGGGCGCTTAGACGACTTGTTTATTACTTGGCGCTTTCCCCTCAGTTCGGACCCCAACACTTCGCTTTTTCCCTCGCGACGAGGCGGTCGTGAAGGTTTGCTTTACCTACATCAGCCGACCCCATGATTTCATTTTGGTTTTCAAGATCCTTTGCCCCTTGGAATTACCTTTTGGTTGCCCCTGGAGCAGCCCTGCTTTTGGGACTAAGCACATGGTTGGGGCCTAGGCTGTGGACCTTGGGCCCCAACGGGGTTACCGATTCTTGGTCTTGGCCTATGTTAACGTTTTGGGTAGCCCTTACGTCGGTGGTTGCAATCACCGATCAGTTGTTACAGAACCGCCTCAAGTCCGTCGATGGGCAACCTTTACCTTTTCTATTTTGGCTGATGGCCATGTGCTCAACCGATGCCCTACGCTGGTCATGGAGTATGAGCATGGCATCGCTGGGCCTTGCCTTATTCGTTTGGGCTTGGTTGCATTTTCAAAATCAAGAAACAGCCCTTTCCCTTTTTGGTGCTGGATTGGCCGCCGGATTGGGTAGCCTTTATGAAACGACCCTTTTGGCCTTGCTGGTGTTTGGGGTTATCGCCTTGGCGGTTTGGCACCAAAAGTCCTTGAAACGCAGTGTGGTTTTGTTGTTGGGTGTTGGCTTGCCTTGGTATGGATTGTGGGCAGGCTCGGTGCTCCTGGAGCGTCCGTGGATAAGCGAGGCCATGGGTTCGCCGAACAACCCAACCTGGTTAGCTCCCCAAAAAATTGGGGGGACCTTGCCTTGGGATTGGCTCTTTCTGCTAGGTATTGCGGCTGCAGGGATGTTTTTTCGTTGGATACAGCCCGCAGAATTTCATCCCTTTTTGCGTACGGTCCTTGCGCAGGGTCTATTCATGGTCATCGTTCTCGGGGTAGCCGCTTGGCTTAATGCGGGTGATCCCTGGGTCATGGTGGCGGTTTCGGCCCCGTTATGGGCCTTGTGGGGTGGTTCTTACCTGCAATTCAGCAATGCCACATGGATCAACGATCTCTTGTTTTTGATTTGGTTGGTTTTGTTGATTTACCAACGGGTTCTTGCCTAAAACGTCTAATTTTGCCCTTCAACAAAATCTTATGAACGTTGGTATCGTAGTTTTTCCGGGATCCAATTGCGATGCCGATACCTTGCAAGCCTTTGCAAGCCTAAAAGGCGTAAAGGCCCAACTCCTCTGGCACAAGGATACGGATTTGAAAGGCAGTGATTTGGTGGTCCTACCGGGCGGTTTTAGTTACGGCGACTATTTGCGCTCAGGCGCGATCGCTCGGTTTGCAGGTATCATGGATTCGGTGCGCCGATTTGCGCAAGAGGGGGGCTATGTTTTGGGTATCTGCAACGGGTTTCAGGTCCTCACCGAAGCCGGCTTATTACCCGGTGCCCTTCTTCGTAACACATCACAGCTTTTTGTTTCCAAGGATGTTCATTTACAGCCGGTTAGCCGCAAAGCCAATCTTAGCGGCCATTTGAATCCCCAAGATACCTTCCGTATCCCCATTGCCCACGGTGAAGGGCGTTATTACACCGATGCAGATGGCCTTAAGGCCCTTCAAGACGGGGACCAAATCCTGTTTCGTTACGTGAACGAGGCAGGGCAGCGCGATGAACTTGCCAACCCCAACGGATCCATGGACGATATCGCAGGGATTTGCAGCACCAACGGCCGCGTTATGGGCCTAATGCCCCACCCCGAGCGCGCCTGCAATCCCCTACTAGGCCTGGAAGATGGATTGGCCCTCTTGGAAGGATTGGTCCAAGGACGAACGGTATAGTCCTCAATAATAAGGCATCTTGGGCTAGTGGTTCCGTTAGGATGCCAAGCCCAAAAGTTGAAGAGTCTGTCGAACCCCGGATGCCGGGCTGTAAAGACCCTGCCGTACCCCTTCTTCAATTTCTTGTCCTCCTTTGGCTCCCCGGCGTTCTCCCATCGCATTCCACAACGCCTGGTTGAGTTTGCGGCGGTATTGATGTATCCTTTGTTCTGAACGCCTCTGAAGGAGCCAGGATTGCAAGCCAGGATTTTCCTTTAAAGCCTGGAGACCGGACCAAAAATCTTCCATACCAAGACCTTCCAAGGCACTAATGGCCTGGCAGGGTACAGACCACCCCTTTAAACTGTGTGGAGGAAACAAGGACAAAGCCGAGCGGTAGTACGAACAGGTTTCAGCAGCCGAATCACGTCCAACCCCATCAGCTTTGTTGATCAAAACGGCATCGGCCGCTTCGACGATTCCCCTTTTGATACCCTGCAATTCATCCCCGGAACGTCCCAACAGGAGTAAGATGGTCCAATCAACCAGGTTAGATACTTCGGTTTCGTTTTGTCCTACGCCAACCGTTTCAACCAAGACCCAGTCAAATCCTGCGTAACGGCACAGGTCCATGGCTTCTTGGGTTGCCCTTGCCGTTCCTCCCAGCATGGTTCCGGCAGGGGATGGCCGAACAAAGGCCTCCTGCCGACCTGCAAGGTTTTGCATCCTTGTTTTGTCACCCAGGATACTTCCTCCGCTTTTGGCCGAAGAAGGATCCACGGCCAAGACCGCGACCCTGTGCCCTTTATCCAGAGCCTGACAACCCAATAAATCAATAAACGTGCTTTTGCCTGCACCAGGGGGTCCCGTTATGGCCATGGTCCAATCCTTGGCCTCGGAACGATCCCTTTGAACCAATTCCTGATCCACCAAATCCATCATGAAATCGGCGACATCTTGGTCCGAAGGTTTGCGGCTTTCGACCCAGGTAATGGCGCGGGATAAGGCCCTTCGGCTACCCTGCTGTATTTCGTCCAGCAAGGCCTGAACTTCGGCTTGCCTAACCATGGTTACCGGACCCATCATCGATGGGTTGTCCCAACAATTGAAGTGCAGCCTCCGATAATCGGGTGCCTGGCCCAAAAATGGCCTGAACACCGGCCTTATACAGTTCTTCATGGTCCTGGGGAGGAATGACCCCACCCAATATCACCCGCACATCCGAGGCACCGGCCTTACGAAGCTCTTGGATTAGTTCGGGAATTAGGCTTCGGTGCCCGGCAGCCAGCGAAGAAACCCCAACCCAATGCACATCGTTCTCCATGGCCTGACGGGCGCATTCGGCCGGAGTTTGAAATAGAGGCCCCAGGTCCACATCAAATCCCAGGTCAGCAAAACCTGTTGCGATAATTTTAGCCCCACGATCATGGCCATCTTGCCCCAATTTGGCAACTAACAGACGTGGGCGCCGTCCTTGCTCCTCTTCAAAGGCCTTAACCGCAAGGCGAGCTGCTTCGAACGTGTGATCCTGGACCATTTGCTGGGCGTATACCCCTTGAATGCTGAAAGGCTGGGCGGTATACCTCCCAAAAATATCCTCCAATGCGGATGAAATTTCCCCCAAAGTTGCCCGGTGGCGTGCGGCTTCGACAGCAGCCTCCATTAAGCCAAAGCCCGTACTTGCTTGCTTTCCAACAGGTGGGGTTTGTACAGCCTTGGCCATGGTATAAGCCACGGCCCTAAGTTCCACGAGGGCCTTGGCAACGCTTTCTTCGTTACGGTTGGCCTTGAGTTTTTGAAGGGAATCCAATTGGGCTTGGAGAACCTGCTCGTGATGCACTTTGAGCAAGGGAATTTCAGGGGTTGGCGACGGTACAAGGGGCGTGTAGGCATTGACCCCGATGATGGGATCCATCCCTGTATCGATACGGGCTTGTTTACGGGCAGCGGCTTCTTCGATGCGACGTTTGGGCAATGAAGATTCCAAGGCTTTGGCCATCCCTCCGGCTTCCTCAATTTCTTGAATGAGGGCCAATGCCTCACGAACCAGGGTTTGCGTCCGTTGTTCCAACAACGAAGAACCACCCCATGGGTCAACCCATGAACACAAACCGCAATCACGTTGCAGATAAAGTTGGGTGTTACGAGCAATCCTTGCTGAATAATCGGTGGGCAAAGCCAAGGCCTCATCCAGAGCATTGGTATGGAGACTTTGGGTACCACCCCACAAAGCAGCCAAGGCCTCGAGGCAGGTACGCGCAATGTTATTGTACGGATCCTGCTGCGTCAAGCTCCATCCCGAAGTTTGGCAATGGGTTCTAAGGGCCATGGCCTTGGGGGTCTCTACCCCCATGGCGCGGGTTATGCGGGACCATAGCAGTCGACCGGCACGCAATTTGGCTATTTCGGTCACCAAATCCATACCGGTCGCCCAAAAAAACGAGAGTCGGGGGGCAAAGTCATCCAAACGCAAACCGGCTTGGGAACCCGCCCTCAAATACTCCATGCCATCGGCTAAGGTATAGGCCAATTCCAACGCAGCAGGAGCTCCGGCTTCGTGCATATGATAACCCGAAATGCTGATTGAATTGAAGCGGGGCATCCTTCGTGAACAATAACCAAAAATTTCGGCGATAATTTGCATGGAAGGAGC
Organism: Bacteroidia bacterium; assembly: GCA_049431025.1. Classification (GTDB taxonomy): domain Bacteria; phylum Bacteroidota; class Bacteroidia; order UBA7662; family UBA7662; genus SYHX01. Next base: position 40,204 of record JBMTCP010000004.1, read on the forward strand.
CGGAGGATAGATGTAGGTGTTACGAACCATGAACTCCTTGAGGATGTCGTTTTGAATCGTCCCGCTAAGTTGTTGGGCATCCACCCCACTTTCTTCGGCGGCGACTACAAAAAACGCCAATACCGGGACAACAGCCCCGTTCATGGTCATGCTGACCGACAATTGATCCAATGGCAAATCTTGGAACAAAATTTTCATGTCCTCCACCGAATCAATGGCAACACCAGCCTTACCCACATCGGCCATAGCCCGAGGATGATCCGAATCGTAACCTCGGTGGGTTGGCAAATCAAAGGCTACCGAAAGGCCTTTTTGGCCAGCCGCGAGGTTCCGTTTGTAGAAGGCGTTGGACTCGGTCGCGGTGCTAAAGCCTGCATATTGACGAATGGTCCAAGGACGCTGCAAATACATGGTAGCGTAGGGACCCCTCAAAAAAGGTGGAACGCCAGCCTCCCAAGCGGCCGGTAAGGCTGATAGGCTTTGATCCAACCTCAAATTAGTGGGGCTAAGTGACGTCGTAGGCGCCGAAGCCCCATCGTTTGGTGGGACGGGATCACTTGGGGGGGTAATTCGATTTTGCCACCATGTCCACAATCCGCCGGAGGTACGTATTTCATCCAAAACGGTCTGAACTTCGGCCATGGCGGCCAGTTCCAAAGCCTGAATGGTGCCCGAACCATTGGCCAGGCTCAAACCGAGGGCAAGGCCGCCCTCATCACGTAACAACAATTGCACATTGCGTGGGAGCCGGCGTAAATCCTCGGGCCCCGCTCCCTGTAAGTCCCCGGGCAAGTCTGGCAAATAGACGGTATCAGCCCCTCCCAACACCGCCGACAAAGTCGTGGTGGTCATTTGAAGGAGGCGATCCGCGTCGTCGGTAGCCACCGGCAAATGCTGAGCGTTGTTACGGTAGATGGACAAACAGCGGTACGGCGTAATCCCTTGGCTTAGAGATTGCAGGGATTGGGAAGCCACCCGTTGCAACGCTGTTTCTTGCATGAGCAAGGTCCCGGGATTCCATTCCAAGGCCAAAGGAATTTTCCGACCCTCTTCGGTTGCCTTGGCTTTGAGCATCCAAGCCTCGGCGAGGGAAATGAGAATGGCCATTACCGTGGTTGGTGCCAAGTCAAACCCCTCAAAATCTGAACTTTGCAGCAATACAGGACTTGCCTCAGGCCAATCCGAATAATAACGAAGAGCGATTGCTAAAGCTTCGTTCAATTGCTCAAGAAACTGGGTTTCGCTAACAGATTCCAACAAGGAACGGCTTCCCCACAATCGCCCTTGAACTTTCCAGTCGGATGTGGGTCGTTGATGATGAAGTGCCCATTGTTGCAACAACGTTAAGCCCTGGCTGTATTCCCAATGCCGAAAATCGACCTGCAAAAAATTCCATTCTATACCGGCCGATGCATCCATGAAATCGGAAACTTTAGGGCAAGGACCTTGAAAACCTACGCTATCGACCCCTCCTTGAACCGCCTCCAATAAACGACTGTTCCAGTCCATGGGTTCACCCTTGCTCAAGTCAAACCACGAGCCTATGGACCAACCGCCTGGCCTATTTGATCCTATTTCGAATACAGGGTCGGACTGAGCCGTACCGGGTTGGTACGACCGAACCAAGGCGTTATTAAAACAAGGAACAACGGCCTGATCGGGGCGGGAACCCTCCCATTCCTTGAGCCAGACCGAGGAATGGTTCTCAGCAGCACGACGTTCGTACTCGTCCGGGCCCCAAGATTCCTGAAGGTTTTGATAAAAGTCAGGGGGAAGGCTGAGCGCCATGATCTAATCGGCCACTACTTCCCGAACCTCGGGTACCATACGGCGCAAAAGATTTTCTATGCCAGACTTGAGGGTCAGCGACGAGGATGGGCAACCGTTGCAGGCACCTCTCAAAACGACCCGTACCTGGCCCGATACCGGATCAAAGGACTTGAGTTGAATGGCCCCTCCATCTTGTTCAACCGCTGGTTGTATGTAATCTCTGAGAATTTCATCGATGCGGGATTCCAAAGCACCGGCCTCCCTCGCCTGGGGCTCATTTCCTTGGCTTGATGACGCAGGAAACGTAGCGTCTAACGTGTAACGATGCGCTACTTCGGGCCATAATGTCGCATCAACGACCGGTAAGGCGGCGTTGAGGTAGTGCATCATAAAATCTCTGAAAACCGGGATCAACTCGGACCATTCCTCGTCACTGGCCTTGGTCAAGGAGACAAAATGATTGGAAATCATCACCGAAGACAAGGAAGGAAATTCCAAAAGTCCCTTGGCCAAGGGACTCAAGTCGCTAATATGTTGGCGATCCACTTCCAACAAATACCCTGATAACAAAGGACGGTTGGTAATCAATTTGATCACCGACGGGTTGGGGGTTGATTCCGCAAAAACCTGGACAGGTCCCCCGGTTTCTATTGAATTTTCCATGTATTCAGGTACTGGGTATTGAATTGACCTGCAATAAAATTGGGATCTTTGAGCATTTGCAGATGAAACGGAATGGTGGTTTTGACCCCTTCAACCACAAATTCAGAAAGTGCCCTTTCCATGGTGGCAATAGCCTCTTCACGGGTTTGGGCCACCGTGATTAATTTGGCAATCATGGAATCGTAATAAGGAGGAATAACATAACCCGAATAAATATGGGTATCCACTCGAACGCCATGTCCACCGGGAACATGCAGGGTGGTTATCCGACCCGGTGAAGGCCTAAAATCGTTGTAAGGATCTTCGGCATTAATTCTGCACTCAATAGCGTGCATGTTGGGGATGTAGTTTTTGCCTGATATCGGGATACCTGCCGCAACTTTGATTTGTTCTTTAATTAAATCATAGTCAATAACTTCTTCGGTTACAGGATGTTCCACCTGAATTCGGGTGTTCATCTCCATAAAATAAAAATTACGGTATTTGTCCACCAGGAATTCAATCGTTCCGGCTCCCTCATATCCAACCGCCAAGGCACCACGAACCGCGGCCTCGCCCATCCGTTCCCGCAATTCATCCGTCATAAAGGGCGATGGTGACTCCTCAATCAGTTTTTGGTGTCTGCGTTGGATCGAACAATCCCTTTCACTCAAGTGGCAGGCCTTGCCAAACTGGTCCCCCACCACCTGAATCTCAATATGCCGAGGTTCCTCGATATACTTTTCCATGTAAAGGCCGTCGTTGCCAAAAGCCGCTGCGGCTTCCAAGCGGGCCGATTCCATAGCCGGAATTAATTCTTCTTCTTTCCAAATAACCCTCATTCCGCGACCTCCTCCACCAGCCGTCGCTTTAACGATGACCGGATACCCAATTTCGCCAGCCAATTTCACGGCTTCACTGTCGGAACCCAACAATCCCTCGGAACCGGGAACTGTTGGAACCCCGGCTTTTTTCATGGTTTCCTTGGCCGTAATCTTGTCACCCATCGCCCGGATGGATTCTGGAGTGGGTCCAATAAATTTGATGTTATAGTCCCTGCAAACCTCGGCAAATCTGGCGTTTTCGGACAAAAAACCGTAGCCAGGGTGAATGGCATCCGCATTGGTTATTTCGGCTGCTGCCAAAATTTGAGGAATATTGAGGTAAGAATCGGAGGAACGAGGTGGACCAATACAAACGGCTTCGTCCGCAAATCGGACGTGCAAACTGTCCCGGTCTGCGGTAGAGTAAACCGCGACCGTTTGGATACCCATCTCTTTGCAAGTGCGTATAATGCGCAAGGCAATTTCGCCTCGATTAGCGATTAGAATTTTTTTGAACAAGGGGTCTCGGTTGAGTTGACGTTAAGGCGGAAGGACTTAGTCCTGAGCCACCACAAACAATGGTTGATCAAATTCAACCGGTACCGCGTTATCGACTAAAATTTCAACTACGGTACCGCTGAATTCAGCTTCAATTTCGTTGAATAGCTTCATGGCTTCAATGATGCAAAGGGTCTGCCCTTTTTGAATTCTATCGCCTACTTTGACAAATGGGTCCTTGTCCGGACCAGCGGAACGATAAAATGTCCCCACCATGGGCGCCTTAACCTGAGTGCCGGTCGAGACCGTTGGAGCAGCAGCTGGGGTTGATGAGGGCGTTGACGCAGGCACTGACTCCACCATTGTTGGAGCGGAAAGGACTTGAGCATGAACAACCTGAGGGGCCACAGCCACGGAGGCTTGATGTTGACCTGTGGTTTTGATATGAATTTTGAAGCCCTCCTTCTCGATTTCCACTTCGGAAACCCCTGATTTGGCCACAAAACGTATCAATTCCTGAATTTCTTTGATTTCCATTAATTATTAGTTTAGGATGAACAAACAAGGACTTGGGCGAAGCTACTTGACACGCTCGACATAATCGCCCGTTCTGGTATCGATTTTGATTTTATCGCCTTGATTCACAAACAAAGGAACCTGAACCGTTGGGCCATCATCAATGACGGCGGCTTTTAACGCTGTTCCTGAAGCGGTATCTCCCCTCAAACCCGGTTCGGTATAAGTCACGGTGCCCTCCACATGATGCGGCAATTCGCAGGTTAGAACCGATTCGTCTTCGGTATTGACCAGGACCAAGCAAACGGCTCCCTCTTTCAAAAATTGAGGTGCATTAATTTTGAATTCCTCCAATGCGTTTTGTTCAAATGATTCGGAATCCATGAAATTGTACCCCATATCATCCTTGTAGAGGAATTGGTATTCCCTGGTTTCGACCCTAACGGGGTCAATTTTGGCACCTGCAGGAAAGGTATTTTCAAGAACGCGACCGGTGGTTAAACTCCGAAGCTTGGAGCGGACGAAAGCTGCCCCTTTACCGGGCTTGACATGCAGGAATTCGATCACCTGGTAGATGTCGTTGTTGAACTTGAGGCAGAGGCCGTTACGAAATTCAGAAGTCGATGCCATAAGGTATTGAGTTGGTTAAAATCAAACAATTATTCGGAGGTTTCATAGGCCCATTGAAGCCAAATAGATCCCCAAGTGAAGCCACCACCAAAGGCAGCAAGTATGAGGTTATCCCCGGGCTTGAGTTGCTTTTCCCATTCCCACAAACACAAAGGAATGGTGGCATTGGTTGTGTTCCCGTAGCGATCTATGTTGACCATCACTTTGTCCTCGGGCAAACCGGCTCGATCACGGGTGGCGTCTATGATTCTTTTGTTGGCCTGATGGGGTACCAGCCAGGCAATATCATCGGCCTTTAGGCCGTTGCGCTCCATTATTTCGGCAGCAACATCAGCCATCCCGGTAACGGCAAATTTGAAAACTGTTTTCCCTTCCTGATGAACAAAATGCTCTCGGGCATCTACACTGCGGTGGGATGCCGGATTCAGCGAACCACCAGCCTTTTGGTAGAGGTAGTTGCGTCCCGAGCCATCGCTCTTGAGCAGCATATCCTGAATCCCCCATCCCTGGTTATTGGGTTCGACCAAGACAGCCCCTGCCCCATCACCAAAAAGAAAAGCCGTAGCACGGTCTTCCAGGTTAAGAATTGATGTCATTTTATCGGCACCCACCACCACCACGCGACAAAACCGACCGGATTCCACAAAAGCTGTTGCGGTGCTTAGTCCGTAGAGAAAGCCTGAACAAGCGGCTGATAAATCGTATCCAACCGCATTGATAGCGCCGATTTTGTCGGTAATCACGTTAGCAGTTGCCGGAAATAACATGTCCGGGGTTGCTGTACAGCAGATCAGCAAGTCAATATCGGTGGGCAGCAGATTTTTTTTGGTCAAAAGACCACGTACCGCCTCCGCAGCCATATCGGAGGTGGCCAGGGTATCGTCGTTAAGCCAGCGACGTTCCCGAATACCGGAACGGGTATAAATCCACTCGTCGGAGGTATCAATGTACCGGGTCAGGTCCTGATTGGTCACCACATGGGGTGGAACCCAGGCATGAACACCGGTAATGGCGGCACGCGTTTTGGTCGTATTCGGAAGGGCCATGAAGACCAAGGCTACTTAGGCCTGCGTATCAATAACGACCTTGCCTTTGTAGTACATTTTGCCCTCGAACCAATGGGCCCGATGGAAAAGGTGGGGCTGCCCGGTGGTTGGGCAAGTTGCCAATGTCGCGGTGGCAGCATGGTCGTTCGCACGGCGCTTGTCACGACGGCTTCTGGAATGTCGGTGTTTGGGATTTGGCATGGCTTAAGAAAAATTGATTTGCTTGAGTTGTTCCCAACGGGGGTCCACGGGGACTTCGTCGGTTGATGTAGTGTTGGAATTCGACTGTGGGTGGAGATCAAACCCGGCCGGAGCCTGGCAAGGCAGATCAGCATCCTCACAAACAGCCCGCAAGGGCAGGTGAAGATGAATATTTTCGTAAAAAAAATGGGCCAAATTGAGCCTCGTTTCTCCAATAGGGAGGTAAAGAATTTCGTCCGTCGATTCCGTAGGGTTTTCGGTTAGTTGGACGACCAATGAGCTGTCATCCTTAACTGGCCAATCCAGACCCTCCAGGCAACGGTCACAATTCAGTGAAATCGTACCTTGGGAACTCACCCGGCAATCCAAGCGATTACCCATTCGATGCAAGACACAATCCACGTCCACTGCAGCTTTTTGGATAAGAGATGTTTCAAAAAGTCCAAAAAAATCCCCATCCAAACGGTAGTGCATTCGATGTTCCCCGTTGGGCAGGGAAGTCAACACAAGGTCAAACGAGGATAAAGACGCCACGGATTTCATGGTAGGGCCGCAAAAATACAAAAAAACAAGGGGATTTTGCCCTAGTTTCCTTCTGACTGCTCCAGTTCTTTGGGTTTGGAGACCTTTTTGAGGGCATTTAGGGCCAAATTCTCCTGTTCCTGACGGGTCCGAATTCGATCGATGGTCTCGTAGAGGGTGTGCAGCAAAGAGGATGAATCGGCTCTACGTAAAGCAGCTTTGTCAAAGGCCGGTCCGTGATCCGGAGAGCAGCGGACCAAGGGTAGTCCACCCGTAAAGTTCACACCCCGCTCAAAGGCCAAGGTTTTGAAGGGAATCAATACCTGGTCGTGGTACATCCCCAAAACTGCGTCAAAACGGGCATAAGCCCCGGTACCCCAAAAGCCATCCGCACCGTAGGGACCGAAGACCAAGGCCCCTTCTTCCCGCATTTCTCGAAGGGTTGGTCCCAAAATTTCGGTTTCTTCACGACCCAAAAGACCGCCATCCCCGGCATGGGGATTGAGACCCAGGACGGCAATTCGGGGTTTCGTCAACCCAAAATCTAGGGAAAGTGACGCCAACATGTCGTTTATCTTGGTTCTGAGGGTGTTTGATTGGATACGTGACGGTACGTCCTGCAATGGAACATGGCCGGTTAGGGTCGCGACCCTGAGGTCATCGGCCACCAACCACATCAATGAACGGGCTGACGCTGCTTTTGGACTGGCCAAACGAACAGCATCTTCCAAAAATTCGGTATGCCCGGCAAATCCGAAGGTTTCGGATTGCATTAAGTTTTTGTCGATTGGCAAAGTCACCAATCCCTGGGCTTTTCCAGCCAAACATTCTTCGGTGGCCCTCCGCAAGGAAATTTCAGCAAAACGAGCCAAAGCTTGGTCAGGTTCTCCGGGACGCAAAGTCAATTCATCCTGCCAGCAAACCACCAAATTGAATTTACGAGCCTGGGCCTGCGAAGCGTCGGAAACGGTTTGGTAGGTCCAATCCTGGAGGCCCAATTCTTTGCGATAAAATCCCAGAACACGACCCGATGCATAAAGAACCGGGGTGCAGCGTTGGAGCATTCGGGGATCCGAAAAAAGCTTGAGCAATAGCGGTAACCCTACCCCGTTTAGGTCTCCGGTACTTATGGCCAATACGGGTGAATTCATCGAGGGGTGGATTGAGTAGATCTTCGCCGTGTGGAGGTGCCTTTGGTAACCCGATCTGCGGTTGAAGTGGAAAGCGAGCGCAAAAATGCGTACAAAAGGCGAACCCCGTGTCCGGTACCGTGTTTGCCACGGTATCCGCTCTCGCTATCCAGAAAGGCTGGTCCGGCTATGTCCAAATGTACCCATGGGTAGTCGGTAAAATGTTCCAAAAATTTTGCCGCTGTGATGGCACCTGCTTCACGTCCGCCAATATTCTTGAGGTCGGCCACCGGTGTTTTGATCATTTCCCCGTATTCATCCCACAAAGGAAAGGGTACCAAGCGCTCGTAGGTGGACAAACCGGCTTCCAGCAAACCTTGAATCTGCTCGGTCTGGGCCGTTCCCATACAGGGTGTTCCCTGGCTGCCCAAGGCCATGACGGCAGAACCGGTTAAGGTCGCCAAATCCACCACCAAGGAGGGTCGATAACGCTTGGCAATGTGCAAGGCATCGGCCAAAATAAGCCGACCTTCTGCATCGGTATTCAAAACCTCCACGGTGGTCCCGTCCGAAATCCGAATCACATCGCCGGGTGCATAGGCATCACCTCCGGGTCGGTTATCCGTTGCCGGTACCAAAGCCACCACATGGAGGGGCAACCCATTGGATGCAACCGCCTGCATAACCGCTCCAACAGCAGCTGCGCCGGCCATATCGCATTTCATGGAATCCATGCTGCCGGGGGTAGGTTTGAGACTAAGACCACCGGTATCGTAGACCACCCCTTTACCAACCAAAACGATCGGCGCGGCATTCACCGCTTTGGGATGGCGGTATTCCATCACCGTAAACGTCGGGGGACTAAGCGACCCACGGTTGACGGCCAACAGACCACCCAAGCCTTCCTTGCGAATTCGGGATTCGTTCCACACCGTTACTTTGAAACCAAATTGTCGCCCGGATTGTCGAAAAGCCTCGGCCAATTCAACGGCACCCAGATCCGATTGGGGCAGATTAACCCAATCCCTTGCAACAAATACGGCTTTGCAGATTTCCAGGATTTCTTGTACTTGATTTTTGGCTAGCCCCTCGGCGTGAATCTTGAGTGGTGAGGGCCAACCTTCTTTGGGCGCTTTGCGGTAACGGTCAAAACGATACGAAGCCAGAATTAAACCTTCGAGCAAGGCAAGGTGGGAAGCATGATCGGTATCGGTCCATGTTTTGATGCCTTGAATACGATGGGACCGACAAAGGCGCTCCAATCGGTATCCGGCCATCCGAAGTGCTTCCAAACGTCGATAAGGAGCATCAATTCCGTACTGGTTTTTTTGGTCTTGGAGCACATACACCCATACGGCTTCGGGAGCCAAGGCAACTTGAATCCATTCGCCTTGGGCGTACTTGGTATGTTCCAACACAGAACGCCAAGCCGAAGGGGCAGATTTACGCAATGCAGCTACACTTTCGTAAACCATCGCTGCAGAACTGCCTGGAATCGGTTTATTAAAGAGAAAATCGGGTATCATGACCATTATTATTTTTTAGGTACCTAGCCACTTTTCGAGTAGAAAACCAGCGACAAAAGAGAGGGCGGAAGCCATAGAACCCAATACCAAGGTTTCCAGCATGCTACGCCAAGGCGCAAGGGCAGTCACCCGGCTTTTGAGCCAACCAATACCCAAAAACCCAGCAGAGGTCAGGGCGGTAGCAATCCAAAAAAGGTTTAAGGAGGCCGGTTGATGAAGTTGACTTGGATTCCACAAGGCCTGAAGCACGAAGGTGAGCAAAGGAACGGTACCCACCACCACAAAGGAACTAAAGGTGGCCAAACCACACGCCATAGGCGAACGGTCATCTTCTACCATTTCCAACTCTTCCTTCATCATGACTTCAATCCAACGCTCTTTGTCCGCCGTGATGGTCTCCACCACCCTTTCCAGAAGCTCCCCATGGAATCCTTTGGCTTGGTAAATTTCGCGAATTTCTTCCCTTTCCTTCTCGGGTAGGTGATCCACCTCCCACGCTTCGACCGCACGCTGTTTTCGGTAATGATCCCTTTCGGTTTTCTTGCTGAGGTAGGCCCCCACACTCATGGCAAAACCATCCGCAATGAGGTTGGCCAAACCCAGAATAAGGATGACTGCCGTGGATAAGCCGGCACCAGCCGCAGCCGAAACGACCGCAAACGTGGTGACCGAACCATCAATTCCGCCATAGACCAATTCGCCCATATAACGGGATAAAGAGGAAGGCATTCCCAAATCGGAACGATGCAAGGCCGATTCGTGATGATGGGGTTGTGGGCCACCGGCTGGACTTCTTTCACTCATGTTTCAAAGATACCGACGGGCCCTCGCCAAAATCCCTATTTTTGGAACTCAACCATCTTTCAATGAACTCCTATGACCGTAGCAATTGATTTTGATGGCGTCTTGCACCTCTACAGCCAAGGCTGGCAAGAAGGCCGTATTTATGACCCCCCTGTACCCGGTAGCCGTGAAGCATTAACGGCGATGAAATCACAGGGCTGGAAAATTTATATCTATTCCACACGCAGTAACAAACTTTACCACAAAGACCAAACCAAAGACCAAGAAAACGCCATGAAGGCTTGGCTGGACGAACACGGCATTCCCTACGATCGCATTTGGGGTTTTGGCAAACCCCTGGCTGAATTGTACATCGATGATAGGGCCCTCACCTTCAAGGGAAATTGGGAAGAAACCCTTCGTGATGCCCGAAACTTTACGCCCTGGAATCGACCTCCAAGATCAACCCTCTAAAAATCCACAATAACTCCTATGGTGGGTAACAATTGGCCCGCCGTATTGGGAATGGTGGATGCCTGGTAACGGGATGGATCGTTGGGATCGCTAATCAAAGCTCCGGTTGCGCGATCCCGATCGGCAACCAAAAAGGCTGGACCTTGGGTTTGTTGATTGAGCAAATTTTGGATATCCAAGTACAAGTTCAAGGCCCAACCCTTAAAATCCCATTTACGGTCTACGCGAACATCCAATTGCATGGTTGCTCCGCTACGGTTCGCATTGAGTCGCGAATAATCCAAGAAAGGACGACCAAATTGGTCCCAAACGGCTTTACGCAAAGAACTGGAATCGAAGGGTGTGAAGGGAGGTGCACCGACGTAACGGTAACGCAAGCCCATTTCCCAATTTTTGGCAAATATTTTACCGCCCGTTAAGGTCAGTAGCCACCGATTATCCCAGGCAGAAGGGGTAGGCTCGGTGGGTAAACCCGTTGTAATCCGGTTATCAAACAAAGATCGCACCCATGTTAAGGCCATGATACCATAAAATCCCTTGTTTAGCTTTTGTTGCAACAACAATTCCATACCGTAGGTTTTGCCTGTACCCACAGACAAGGCCGGTTCGTTACCAATTATCCCAAAATCTGCACCCAAATTGGCGAGACTAATCCCACGATCCTGAAGGACCGGCACCCCGGAATACTGTTTGTAAAACGATTCCAAGGTTGCCCTAAAGGTTTTTCCTCCAAAATACTCCACCCCGGCAACCCAATGATCACTACGCATGTACGTCAAACCATTTTGGCGATTGACTAATTCTCCATCGGTAGATTTTTTGAAACCCAGGAGGGTATAAGCTGGTAATTGATAGTAAATCCCTGTATTGGCGTTGAAGGTCCAACGAGGCGCAAAATTATACGATAGAGAAAGGCGCGGGGACCACTGTTCCCAGAGCTTGGAGGTTGATGTCGCCCAATCGCAGGCATCCAAACGCATCCCCGCGCTGGTAACCAATAAATTACCAAAATAAGAGCGAGATACTTGCCCAAAGATCCCCATCCGGTTAAAGCGCAATTCGGACTCAAAATTCCTCGTAACCAATTGGACGCCAGCAGGACCAGCGTTGGTATCGGCCACCAATTCACGGGATTCGTTTCGAACGGCGTACCGACTTCGCTCCAAACTTAGACCGTAGGATATTTTGTAACCGGATTGGCTTCGCAACTGGTGCTCAAAGCGGAATCGGTTATCGCTCTCTTGTGATAAGTAGTCTTGTAGCCTTATACTGTCGGTGTTATTGTTAAGATGTTTGTACTGAACATTGTTAAGCATATTTCGGCTAAGTACAAAAGTCATCACGCCAGACTTCGCAAAATGCTTATACACCAAGCCGTTGGTGTAATTCCATTGGGTCGTGACGGGTAAATACCCCAAAATATACCGTTGCTGATCCACCAATTCGGTGTCCACTTTGGGGTTTAGGGCCGGATCGTAACTTAAGTTGAGCGACGTATTTAGCTGAAATTGATCGATGGCCCCCAAACCCACGAAATACAACTCGTTACGGTCGTCGATACGATGCTTGATTTTGGCCTGAAAACCATTGAATGTTGGTAGAAAAGGTAAACCGATGGCCGAAAACAAAAACTGCAAATAACTACGCCGTGCCGAAACGACATAGGATGTTTTTGGGCCAAGGGGCCCCTCCGCAATGAGTCCAATATCGCTGGCGCCTACGATGGATCGAAAGGCCGCTTTGTCGGTACGGGCATCCTTTTGGCGAAATTCAAAAACAGAACTCAACGCATTTCCACGGTTCGCGGGAAAGGCACCGGAATAAAAATCCACCTCACGGATCATATCGACGTTGATGATCCCAACCGGTCCACCTGAACTCCCCTGGGTAGCAAAGTGGTTAATTACCGGGACCTCTACCCCATCCAGGAAAAAACGATTTTCGTTGGGCGCTCCGCCGCGGATTATGATATCGTTTCTAAAACTTACTCCGGAAGACACCCCTGGTAAGGATTGTATGGCTTTGGACAAATCCCGGTTACCCCCGGGGTTTCTTTGAATTTCGGCTACCCCGATATTACGCAGCGACAAAGGGCTTTCCTCGGTTCTCGAGAAAGCATCAGCCTGCACCTCCACCGCTTGAAGGGACCGGCTATCGGCTTCCAATTCGACATCCAACAAGGCAACTCGGGCATCGCTAACCTGGATTTCAAAGAAGGTTTTGGTTTTGTAGCCCAAAAATGAAAACTTAACATTATAAAAACCGCGCTCCAATTGGTCCAAGGTGTATTGACCGTTTTCGTCGGTGGTGGTACCACGCGTTGTTCCATCCAAGACGACGTTTGCAAAAGGCACAGGCTGTCCGTTCAATGCATCCCTAACCTTACCCGTGATCTTGCCTTTTTGGGCAAAGGCAGGATGGATAGTAAAGGAAAAAAGTGCCCATACCAAGATTCCCAAGGCAAGGGTGTTGAATCGAATACGTAGGTGGTTCAAAGTTATTGGGGGTTAGTAAATTATTTAGTTCGGTAAAGTTGCCACCAGGGTATGCCCGGGGCTTCGTGATGTTCCCAATGGTACCCGAAAAAGTAACACGTTAACATCGCCCAAACATGGTTGGTGGCCAAGCTTCGTGAGCGGTGTTCGTTGTTGGGTACTGAACCGGATTCCTCATCGCTGAAATGGGGTCGGAATGTTCCAAAATAAAAAAGTTGGAACAGGGCCAAAACAGAAGGAATTATATAAAACTGCACCATGGAGGCCGGATCAACCCCGATGTATTTAAAAATGTTAAAAACAATAGCACAGGCCAGAATTTGGGTCCAGTGCACGTAATGGCGAATAAATTTCCAAAACCAAGGAAAGAAACGAGGCGGTCCAAAATCAGGATCCTCATCCGTACCAACAAATCGATGGTGACGGTGATGTTCAGGCAACATACGGTTCCACGAATTAAAGGCAAAGGCCCCCAAGCACAAGAAGCCTACCCAACGATTAACCCAAGGACGATGGCTCACCGTACCGTGCATGGCATCGTGAGCGGTAATAAATAGTCCTGTGAAGGCGTAGGTTTGAACTGCGATTAAAGCCCAAAGAAGGGGATCTTGCCATACCCAAGAGCGTTGACAGCCCCAAACCAAGAGGCTGGTCCACGCGGTCATAATCAAGAGCGCAAAGCCTATTCCCCATCCTTGACGGATTCTAGCGTTGGTTAAGGCTCTAAACTCCGGCTGATTCCCTTTAAAGTCCGCTGCGTTCAAGGTTTTTCGATTAGACGACGAAGCTTGGATGAACTTGGGGCGGTCCAGGGTGAAAACCAATCAACTAATCGACCCTGCTCGTCCACCAGGTATTTTTGGTAATTCCATAAAATTCGGGAGGAAAATGAACCGTTGAGGCTCTTGGAGGTCAACCATCGAAGTACGGGATCTTTGGCAGGACCCTTTAACGTTCCTTTGGCCAGTATCAAAAACTCAACTCCGTAATTGCGCTGACAATGTTCAGCGATTTTGGAACCACTCAAAGGCTCTTGCCCCAAGAAATCGCTGGTGGGAATACCCACCACCACCAACCGGTCCGCGTACCGGTTTTGAAGCTCCTGCAATTCCTTTAACTGAGGAGCCAAACCGCAACCGGTGGCCGTGTTAACCAACAAAACCATGCGTCCACGAAAGCCCGAAAACAGAACCTCCTGGCCATTGATATCCTTGACTTTTAAATCATAGAAATTCATAACCTGGGATTGAGGAGGTCCGGCCAAAACACCATTCCAGTACAAAAGCCCCCAAACTACAGCAGGGACCGAAACAAATAGTAAAAGCGACCATCTTTGCCAAGGTTTTGACCCTAATCCCCATAACTTCATCTTTATAAAACAACCCAAAACCTTGCTTTGTTTGCTCCCCAAGGCCAAGAACACTAAATTTGAAACATGCTCCGGTATTTCCTTCGTTTCCTCTGGATTTTCGTGGCGGTTACGTTGGGGTTGACACTGGTTTACCGTTGGGTACCTGTGCCCTTTACACCTTTGATGGTTATTCGATGGTTCGAGCACCCTCAACCCGGCCAAATCCACCGATGGAACCGAGATTGGGTCCCCCTGGATCAAATTTCACCCCATGTGGTTCAGGCATCCGTCGCAGCGGAAGATCAGCACTTCATGAAACACCACGGGTTTGATCTGGACGCAATCCAAAAAGCTTATCAACGAAACCAAAACGGGACTCGTCGAAAATTAGGGGGTTCAACCATTTCACAACAAACGGCCAAGAATGTTTACTTATGGCCTGCCCGTAATTATTTACGCAAAGGGCTTGAAGTCTATTTCACCGTTTGCATCGAATTGCTGTGGCCCAAAAAGAGAATTATGGAGGTTTACCTCAACAGCATCGAAATGGGACCGGGGATATATGGAGCCGAAGCTGCAGCTCAACATTATTTTCGAAAATCAGCCCTTAAACTCACCAAAAACGAAGCCGCCTTGATCGTGGCTGCGTTTCCCAACCCACGAGGACGCAATCCGGGACAGCCAACCCGTTACTTGCGAAAACGGGCCAACAAAATTCAAAAACTAATGCGTCAAATTGGTCCTGTGATCCTGGATCCAAAAGCAGTATCCACCAAGACCCGTGAAAAAAATTGATCGGTATTTAGGGCGTATGTACCTAGCGAATTATGCCGGGGCATTGGCGGTTTTTATCCTTATCGCCATGGTCTTTGACCTGACCGAAAAGCTGGATGGTTTCTTGAAACACTCGCTCCATTTTGGCCAGGTATGGAGGGAATACTACCTCCATTTTATTCCTTACTACGCCAATTTGCTCAGCCCCCTTTTTGTTTTTATCGCCGTAATTTTTACCGGAGCCCGGTTGGCTCAACGAAATGAAATCATCACCCTACTCAATGCAGGTTGGTCTTTTGGTCGTATTAGCCGACCCTTTCTGGGTGTGGCCTTCCTCATTGGCGGTCTGAATTATGCCTTAAGTAACTTTGTGTTACCACCATCCAACAGGGCGCGAATTCGCTTCGAAAGCCAATACTTCAGGGATCCGGGTTATAGCCAAACTCGGCACCGCCAATTGCAAACGGCACCGGGTATTTTGGTTTACTTGGAATCCTATTCTCATAACGATAGCACCGGTTACCGCATGGCCATCGATCATTTTGCGGGTGGTCAATTGATTCGGCGGCGTAGTGCCGAACGTATTCGTTGGAAATCCAAGGAGAAAGGTTGGGAATTGACCCAAGTCACCACAAAAACCTGGAAAAACAACGCCATGAAGGTGGTAAACAACGATAAAATATACCAAAAAACAGGCTTCACACCGGAAGATTTTGGCACATCCTTGGCAGCGGATGCGTTTTTATTGGACCGCAACGAGCTCTTGAACACCATCAAAGTTTTGGAACGCAAGGGCAGCGAGCCAACGGAGGCCTTTTGGGTGGAGCACTACTCCAGAGCAGCCATTCCATTCTCAGCTTTGATTTTTACCCTCATGGGCCTGAGTCTTGCCACACCCAAAAAACGAGGTGGAATGGGGCCTGCCCTTGGCTGGGGACTGGGTCTTTGTTTTGCGTTCATTGTTATGCAGAGGTTTAGCCTCACCTTTGCTGTTAAGGGGAATTTTCCGCCCTTGATTGCTGCTTGGACCCCTAACCTCCTGTTTGGGTTAGCAACCGCCTACCTCTACCGCAAAGCCCCACGCTAAAGACCCAATCTTCCATCGTGTTCAAGTCACTCGTCGCTTCCTTCACTGGTTCCCGTTGGAGGGAGCTTTTGGAAATGCATTTCATTGTCTTTATCTGGGGATTCACCGCAATCCTCGGAAAACTCATCCAAGTTGAGGCCTTGAACCTGGTTTGGAACCGAGTCGCCGTGACCGGTATATTCTTGGGGATTTGGGCAGCCTACCGAGGTGTACCCCTGAAAGCATCCCTACCAAGAATAGGAACCATGATGGCTACAGGGCTCATCATTGCAGCGCATTGGGTGACTTTTTATCATGCCATTCGGATTTCCAATGTTTCGTTAACCTTGGCGGGTTTAGCGACCTCTTCGTTTTGGGCCAGCCTAATCAAAGCTCTCTATGCCAAACAGAAACCAGCCTTGCGAGAAGGCATCCTATCCTTGGTGGCCTTAGCAGCCATGCTCCTCCTAACCCGGGTTCAACAATTCCCGCCCTTGGCGTGGTGGACCGCCTGTACTTCGGCCTTTTTGGCGGCTTGGTTTGCGATCATCAACGGCCGCTTTACCCAAAAAGAGGAGCCGTTGAAGGTGGCGTTTTGGGAAATGTGGGGGGGATTGTTAGGCGTAACAGGCTGGATGCTGTTGGAACTGGGATTTGGGCCTTTATTGCCGGGAACCCGGAACATCATAACATGGGATTGGCCGTGGACCTTACCCTCCTCTCAAGATTGGTTTTGGCTGATATTACTCGCTTTGGTCTGTACTTGCTATCCTTTTGTGGCCAGTATCCGCCTTATGCGCCGAATCGATCCCTTCAGCTTTGTGTTATCGGTTAATATGGAACCCGTTTATGGTATTTTTTTGGGCTGGCTTCTTTTCCGAAGCACCGAACAGATGTCCTTGGGGTTTTATGCAGGTACCTTACTTTTGATTGGCGCTGTAGGGGTAGACGCGTGGGCAACCAACTACCGAAAGCGTTTGGAACGCTGAAGCAAATAGCCCTGCATTACGTCCATCAGGCCTTTTTGGCAATCCACTTCGATCCAGTCGATTTGTAATTGCCCGCAGCGTAAACGCATCTGTGTAGCAAAGGCATCGTAAGCTTGGGTATAGGCCTCCTTGTACTCCGAAGGATTCAATTTTAATTCGTTTCCCGTTTCGGGATCTATCAGGCGGTAAGGCCCTTGTTTCCACTCAAAACGAACCTCGGTAAGGTGATCCAAAACCTGAAACAGCAAGACCTCGTGACGGTTGTATCGAAGGTGTTGCAAAGCTGCAACCAAAGCCTGGGCATCCATACCGGGTTCAAAACAATCGCTAAATACCAAAAGCAAACTGCGAGGTGGCATGGTCTCTGCTAATTCGTTCAAGGCCTCCACCAAGGCAGTACGTTTGCCATAATCCTCTGACTTAGCCTTAAGGGCTTTTTGAAGATGCAACATCACCGTGTGATGATGGGCTTGACCCAAGCCGGGCCTAACCAAACGACGCAATTGATTATCGCAAAGCATGAAACCATAAGCATCCCTTTGTCGGCGAAAGACATGGGTTAAGGCTGCGGCGGCACGCAGGGCAAATTCCCACTTACTGGTTCCTGTTTCGGGATAAAACATGGATGCGGAAGCATCCACCAGAAGGTGTGCTCGGAGGTTGGTTTCTTCTTCGTAACGCTTCGTGAAATATTTATCGGTTCGGGCTAAGAGCTTCCAGTCCAAATGCCTGGTGGACTCACCGGTGTTGTACAAACGATGTTCTGCGAATTCCACCGAAAAACCATGATGTGGGCTCGCATGCAATCCAGTCAAAAAGCCTTCCACCGCCTGAGCTGCCTTAAAATCAAGAACCCCCGCCGATTCCAGATCGGCAGGGGTCCATGTGTTTAGGGGTTCTGAAGGCATGCTTTATTTGGACTTGGTACGGTTTTCTACCCATTGAACCGTATCCAAGACCAAGGCTGATGCCGTAAAAATTGACGAATAGGTTCCGACTATCATACCCACGAGAATGGCGAAGGAGAAACTCTTGATCACATCGCCACCAAAAAGGAATAACACCACGACGGTTATGATCGTTGTTACCGCTGTAATGATGGTACGGCTAAACGTCGTGTTAATTGCGCCGTTCATGGTCTTAAGATCCGCCGACAATTTGCGATTGCCCAAATCTTCGCGCAACCGGTCAAAAACCACCACGGTATCGTTGATGGAATAACCCACTATGGTCAAAATAGCAGCGATGAAAGCCTGGTCGATTTCCATCGAGAAGGGCAACCATTGCCAACCCAAAGAAAATATAGACAAAACGACCAAGACGTCATGGACGAGGGCAACGGTCGCACCCAAAGCGTATTGCCATTTTCGGAATCGAACGACAATATAAACAAAAATTACAAGCAAGGCAAAGAGAATAGACCAAACCGCCGAAGCTTTGATGTCATCAGCAATTGTAGGACCTACTTTTTGGGAACTCAACAGAAATTGATCCTTGAACTTGGACTCATCGGGGGCCTGGGAATACAAGGCCTGCAGGCCTTTCCACAATTTGTTTTCGACTTCCAAATCGACCGACTCGCTGTTATCTTGAATCTTGAAGGTGGTGGTGATTTTGAATTGGCGGTTACCGCCAAAGGTTTTGACCTCAGGCGCCGTTCCAAATTCACGGGCCAAAGCGGTCCGGATTTCTCCAGCCTCACGATCGCTATCCAAAGAAACCACATAACTGCGACCACCTTTGAAATCTACCCCAAGATTGAATCCCTGGGTAGCCATCGAAACCAGACCAGCAGCAATGACAGTCAACGAAACCCCGTACCACAAGCGCCTCTTCCCAAGAAAATCAAAACTCAGATTTTTGAAGATCCTCAAAGACCAGGAACTCCCGAAGGTGATTGTTTTGCCCTTGGCAACATAATACTCCATAATCAAACGGGACAAAAACAAAGCCGCAAAAAGTGAGGTAAGAATACCCACAATCAGGGTGGTCGCGAAACCACGAATAGGTCCCGAACCAAAGACGTACAATACAATACCCGTCAAAATCGTGGTGACGTTGGCATCAATAATGGACGAATAAGCATTAGCAAAACCATCACTAACCGCTTGACGAAGGCTCTTGGATCGGGCTATTTCTTCACGAATCCTCTCAAAAATGAGTACGTTGGCGTCAACCGCCATACCAATGGTCAAGACTATACCCGCCAAACCTGGGAGGGTTAACACCGCTTGAAGCGAAGCCAAGACCCCAAAAATGAAGAAAATATTCACAAAAAGTACAGCATTGGCAATAAGGCCGGATCCCGCGTAATAAACGGCCATGAAAACCAACACCAATAAAAGTCCAAGAACTATAGACCACAAGCCACTCTGAATAGCCTCTTTTCCAAGGCTTGGTCCCACGACCGCTTCTTCTACAATGCGAGCGGGCGCAGGCAATTTACCAGCTTTCAAAATATTGGCCAAATCCTTGGCCTCCTCGGTGGTAAAGTTTCCTGAAATGGAGGACATGCCCCCGGATATTTCGGACTGTACGGTCGGGAAAGAATAGACATAATCATCCAGAACAATGGCGACCGACTTACCAATATTGTCGGCAGTCATCCTTCTCCATCGCTTGGCGCCTTCGGCATTCATGGTCATGGAAACTTCGACTTTACCAAATGGATCAATGGATTCTCGGGCATCCGTAACTACATCGCCTTCTAATCCGGCTTTGTCTTCGTTTCCGCGCTTCTTCAACGCAATGAGGTCAAAAAATTTATTGCCATCTCCCCTACCCTTCACGGTCCAAAGCAATTTGAGGTTACGAGGCATGAAATTCCTTACTTCGGGTCTGGCCAACATGGCGTTCACCAGGGCCGTATCCCTCGCGGCCGATGTTCCAACGACTGGACCCTGCGAAACCTTGGAACTTCCGTCCTTGTCTTGAAAAATAGCCGGCATTAACACCGCAAACAAGGGATTCTCTGAACGTGTCCTAGCCAAACCAACTTCCGAAGTGTCACCTGCCGAGGCCGTATCGGCCGCTGCCAAGTTTTTCATCAAGGTATTTTCGTTGGCCTTGGAGGTATCCTGGACAACCGTGTTCCCTAACGAGTCAGACTTGGCGGTATCTACCTTGGGAGCATTGGTAAGTTTTGCATCTGCTGCCAAAAATTTATTGACTTCGACCATGCGGTCCAAAACTTCGGCAGCCTCAAAAGTTTCCCAAAATTCTAGCTTCGCGGTACCTTGAAGGAGCTTACGTACCCGGTCAGGATTGTCAACCCCAGGCAATTCAATATTGATTCGACCTGAACCTTGCTGACGCTGAATATTGGGGGCCGTTACCCCAAATTTATCGATACGCGTTCTCAAAATATTAAACGATCGATCAATTGCACTTTCCGCTTCCTCACGAATCACGGCAATAACCTCCTCATCGGTAGCGTCAAAATTGATGCGCCCTTGGTTTTCGCGGGTTGCAAATATGCCTGCTAAGCGATTGTTGGGAGCGAGTTCTTTGTACGCCTGCACAAAAAGTGTAACAAAATCAGATTGTGAATTCGTCTGACGTTCATTCGCCAAAATCAAGGCGCGGTTAAACGCAGCATCCTTGCTTTGGTTGCTGAGAGCCCGAATAACATCCTGAACCTCAACCTCCATCACGACATTCATACCCCCCTGAAGGTCCAAACCCAAATTCAATTTTTGATCCCTGACTTGGGCGTAGGTGAATTTCTTCAACCATAAAAAATTGAATACCTCCTGATCCGCTATCGAATCGAGGTATCTTCTTTCGAGAGCAGCATCCCCTTGGGCATAATCTTTAGCCTTTTTTTCAACATTGGAGGCTATCCATGTAAAACTGAGTTGATAAAGGCAAATCAACGCGAATAAAGCGGCAAACCACCGCAGAGCACCTTGAGCTTTCATAACAATATTAAAATTTTAAATTAAAGACGAGTAAAAAATATGAGGGAATACCATGGTAAGCCTCCCCTTGGTAGGGCTTTTTAGGGCAAACTACCCGTTCGTTAAGGCGCTCGGCAGAATCCAAAAGTACCCCAAAGGAGTTCCCGGGTAAGTAGCCTAAGCCTGGGGAAACCAGGCAGCTCCGTGGCCAGTTCACTCCCTACAAAACGCCCGAATAGGCCTGAACCGTCCGGCGTTTCATGGTCTGGTCCTGTTGGGCTGTGCTCGACCCATCCACCTTGGTTGCTTTGGCCTGACCAAGGCTGAAAAAAAGTTAACGGTGGTTGCGGATTTTGATCTTCGGACCCTTGGTTTGCTGCTGATGTGGCCGGAATCGACAAAACTGAATCGCAAGCACGGCCTTCTAAAGCGGCGGAAGCGGCCAAACTCAGCCATAGCAAGCTCAGGGCTAAGCTCCCAACCCCGAAGGATAGCGAAACTGTTCGAAAAAATGAGCGCAGCAGCATGTTTATACCAAAGGACTGCAAAGATAAACCTTAGCAGCCCTTTGTAAACATTACGGAATCACCAGAAAGAGGCCCTGATGGATAGCCCCCGATGCCCTTTGGAGTTGGAGCAGGTACAGCCCTGGAAGGATCCCGTTTGTGGAGAATTGGCCACTTAGACCATCTTCCTCCATGGAAAAAGTCAATCCATAATCTGCTCCACTGAAATGCACTTTACCTTGGAGATCGGTAATGCTCCAAGTCATCACCGGATTGGTGGTTTCGGAATTCAATTCGCCGTCACCCTTCAAAGCCCAATACAAGGTTTGGCCAGGGACAAGAGGGTTTGGCCGAAGAACGGCTTCAGGTCGATTTAAGCTATTTTGGACCGATGAGGTGATCGAGAATCCGGTTGACCCTGCACTGAAGGTGGTGGATTGATGCGAAGGGTTTTGGGCACTCAGGGCAACAGGAACCATCATGGAATGCATTCCCGGATGTTCACAACGCAACAGGTATGAGCCCCACGGCAAACCGGAAAATTGAAAATTCCCCGTTGCGTTGGTGATGGTGGAATTTCTAAAAGAAGTTGGAACGCCCCCGTTGGCGTTGAGCAATTGAACCTGGATGCCGGACAAAGGCCCGCTAAGGCGTGGGAGATTCCCCCCTACGCCGCCACCTACGGTCCCCGTTCCACCACCGCTGGTTTGCGGCCTCAAATTGATAATCAAAAAGGAAGGCGAGTTTCCTGGTAGTTGAAAAGAATCCGCAGCGGTCCACGTCGTCGTATCACCGAAATAAGTGGGCGCGTATTGAGCCGCTAAGCCTGTCATTAATCGAGCCAAAAGGCTGTACCGGCCCGAAGGCAAAGTGAGTTGGAAAAAGGCTGAGCCTGCACTATCCGTCAGGTAAACCGTATCGATGGTGGTCCAGCCGGGCACTTGACCCTGACCCGGAGGAACCAGCCGTATCACCACCAAAGCCAAAGTATCCTGAAGCATGGGGTTGGCCGACTGAAACCCGGTAATGAGGCCTGCAACCCTATGCTGACCCGAAGGCGGTGCACATTGTAGGCTCAATGTCACGTTAAACGACCCGGAGAAATACGCAACGGTATCGCTGGACCAGACGGTATTGGAACCGCAGGCTCCCCGGGCATATACAAATCCAGAACCTGCACCAACCGACACCGTATCCGCAAAATTTCCATTGACATCGGTGGTCAAAACCCTGGTGGGGGTACTGTACTGGTTCATAAAAATTTGGACTGGCTGTGCGGCCAAACCAAGTCCGGATGAGTTCACTAACGTACCCGAAACAATTAATACCCGCGAACCGCTACCGCAGGACAAATTAACTGTATACAAAGAAGTACCTGCGATGTAAGTTGTCGTCCCGGTTACGGTGGTGCCCGGTCCCGTTGGTGAACCGCAAGAGGCCATTACCGTGATGGTATTGTTGGGTAAAAAGCTAGGTAAGGATACGGTCGCAGAATAAAAGCCCGAAGAATCTGTGAAGGCCGAAATCGTTGCAGCATTGGAAAGACTTATGCGGACCAAAGAAGAAACAACCGGAAGACCACTCGCGTTCAAAACCGTTCCCTGTACTGTAATTTGGGTAGAGGTCGAGGTTCCACAGGTCAACTGAAAAACAGCAGCCGGTAGGGCCGCTGTAACGTTCTCTGTATCTATGGCCATCGTTCCGTTCCCACAGGATGCAGCAGCCCTTATGCTCATCGCAGCGGATGTTCCAAAATTCAAATTAAGGGTATCGGCAAAAAATCCTCCTGTACCCGTAAAGGTTGTCCCCAGCGGTGCCGCGGTATTCGCGCCAAAAAACTGTACCAATTGACCGGAAGGTGCCGGACCTGTTGGCCATAGCAAAACTCCACTAACCGAGACCATGGTGCTTGTTCCCGTACCACCGCCACCACACGCTAAGTCAACCTGGTAGGTGCTGTTGGGTTGCAAAAGAGGGACGGTTTGGGTCAAGGGACCAGCACCGGGACATAACGTAGAAACTTGAATGAGCTGATTGGGCCTAAATACAGGCACGGTGACCGTAACACTGTAAAACCCCATGGTATCCGTCAACGCCGTTAAGGTATTTGAGTCCACCTGAATGGTAACCTGTTGAAGCGGAAGCGGAACATTTAGTGAGCCCATAACCCGGGTTACATTACCTTGTACCACGACAAATTGGGCTTGGGCCAGGAAACCGCTGCAAAGGGTCAAAAAAATCAAAAGGGCACGTACGAACATAAGAATGGTTTTGGAATAACAAAAAAGGCCCATTCTGGTGAACAGACCTTCAAAAAATCAATAAATAAAGGGTTAAAGTTTAGGTTGAAGCTTGTAGCCCAACCCTAAGCGCAAAAACAATCCGTTTTCGCGGGTCATGAAATCATTGTGACGGTATTGCAAGGCCGGCATTAGAAGAATCCGATCGGCTAAGGTTTTTTGAAAGCCCAAGGCCGCATACCCACCCAGGTTAAAATCCAAAGATTTCAGTTTGAAGGTCAATGAATCATCCAAGAAAAAATTGATACCACCCTCTAAAAATAAACCATCCCTACCCGAACCCAAAGAGGTCCGAACCCGTCCTTCAACCAAGAAATGCCCAGTCCATAATTTTTGTGGAGCGATGGCTAAAGAACGATTGTGATGAACGGAAGCGGCCAAGGTATACCCCAGCATGAGATTTGGTCTGCTTTTGAGGTAATACCCCCGATCGTAGCCGGCCGAAACTTTGGTGTAGGATTTGGTGTCGCTAATTTCCCAAAGAAATGGAGATAACCCAATCCATCGGTCGGATTTGACCTGTTGCGAGGAAGAGACCCCAGCATCGTTGAGGGTAGATTGAGCCGTGGATCGACCCGATTGGAGCAGCCCCATGACCACAGCCATCAAAAAAATACCGCAACGGTAGGACCGAACAACAAACATGGCTAAGAACATACGATAAAACTTAATTTTTGAAGAAATAGACAAGACCAATTTGAAGTTCTCCGGATGGCACCGGTTGATCAAAAGTATTACGGACTGGCCCTGGATTTCGGTTAAGGTTACGTGATAAACGATTGTAAACAGGAACTATCGCTAACTGGTCGCCAATTTGCCAGTGATAACCCAATCCAAGGCCTGTTCGAACAGCAAACCCGTTAGCAATACCCAAGGAGAGTTGAGGGAAGAATTTTCCGAAATAATAACGAACGAACCAAATGGACTCGGCGGTGAAATTATCCTTGTTAAACTTGCGGGTCGCCTTGAGGTAATCAGCCCGTACCCTCAGGTCTGTGCCTAACATCAAACGATCCCGATGAAAATATCCTGTCTGTCCACTCACTGCCAGGGTGATGATTTCTTCGGAATTGCCCAAGTAATTATTGAACAAGGCACCTGAACCCACAAAATAGGTGCCTTTTTTGAATAAACCCGTAACATCGTTGCTTTTCCCATCAGCAGAATTTTGGGCAACTGAGGGGTTCACAAGGGTAACCAATAGGAAAATACCTAGGTAAAAAAGGCGGTTCATAAGCGGGATTTTAAGCAAATTTAGGGCAAATAGGGCGTCCCTCGGTTCAGAAGGATCAAAAATCACGAAAAGCCAGCGGTAAAAGGTCGGAAGCCCTCTCCAAACACCAAATTGTGCCTCCAGAACTGGCCAAATACAGGGGGAAATCATGGTTTTGGCGTTTTATCTGTTCCATCAAAGCCTGGCGACACATTCCGCAAGGGGCCACCGGCTTGGGATCAACCGGCATTACGAACCCATGATTGCTCGTAAAACGAGCTGCGAACACCAACATGGCCTGAACTCGAGAAAGGGGTACCTGACAAGACAGAGCACTCAAAACGACCCTCTCAGCACAAATCCCCACTGGAAAGGAAGCATTTTCCTGGTTAGTGCCTGCCAAAACACCTCCTTCTGATGTTAAAACAACAGCCACGACATGAAAACCTGAATACGGCGCATAGGCCAAAGGCCAAAGTCTTTGGGCTTCTTCCCACATTCGAACAACGTTTTCATCAAATTCGTCTATACTACCCTCCAAAAAATCCAAAGAAATGGAACGCTTTTGAAGGCTCTTCGAACCTTTGTTGGAGGAATTCACCATTTAACGCGGTTGAAAGATAACATATCCACGGGGAGGTAGGTGAAAGGGACCGGATATGGACTCAAACACCGAGGAACCCGGCCAAGCGTAGGCTTTATCAAAAAATTTACGGCAATCAAACGAAATGGCTTGTTCGGTTGGATTCAAAAAAACCTGAATCTGCCCCGTACTACTTTGCCTTTGATACCCCAAAACCTGGTTGTTATCGGGTGGGTTTAACCAACGCAAAAGTCCGGTTCGAAGCGCTGGATGAGTAGAGCGTAAAGCCAATAAATCCTTTATGAGGCCCAAAATCACGGTATCTTGTTCAACCACCTGGACCTCGGGATACAAGGTTTGATCGGGCCGAAACCTTTCATCTTCGTAGTGGATATCCTTCCAAACCATGGGCTTTCGACAATCAGGGTCGTTAGCCCCCCACATTCCCACTTCATCCCCGTAATACAACATCGGTGCACCGGGAAAGGTATACTGAAAAACCAACCACTGCGCTTGAATTTTTCGCTCGATGCCTCGAGTATTTCTGGTGTTATAGGCGGGGTTAGACGCCTTGGATAAAGAAAAATAAGCCCCCCAATCACCGTATTTGGCGAAATTCCTGTTGACGATATGGGAGGCCAAGCGGTTCGCATCATGGCTTCCAAAAAGGTTTTGTTGCGACAAAAAACGATCGTAACCAAACACATCAATCAATTCATCCATTTGTTTTTGAAATCGTTTGGTCGTTGGTCGATTTCTGTCGTTAATAAAGTACTCACTTGCCACAAAAGCAAAGGGATAGTTCATGACCGCATCGAACTCATCGCCCTCCAAGTAGGGCTTGAGTTTGGGCGCCTCATCAATAACCTCGGCCGTAAGGTAAGCCTCCGGATTCCATTCCTTGACCTTAGTACGCCAACGTTTCCAAAACGGATGCGCAACACAAAAGGCAACATCCAATCGCCAACCATCAATTCCCAAGGCGATAGAACCCAAATTTGGAGAACTTGATGTCCAATCGGGCTTCATCCAACGCTGGGTTATAGTATGGATGTATTGATCGGGACCCGGGGTTAAACCTTCTTTGTTTTCTTTGAATTCCGGGAGATCCTGAATGCCAAACCAACCCTTGTAACGAAACGCTTTTCCGGAATCGATATCCCGCCATTGTTCGATTTCAAACCAATCCGCATAAGGTGAAGCTTGCTGATTTTGAATGACATCCACAAAAAACGGACTGCCTACGCCCATGTGATTAAATACCCCATCCCAAATAATTCGCATTCCCCTTCGATGAACCTCACCCACCAAATGCAAAGCCAGGGTATCAGCGCTGGTCCATTTCCAGGTCTTGGGGTCTCCTGGATTTTCGGTTGCCATGAGCGCCAAATCAGCCGCCGGATTGGGACCTAAATAAGGGTCAACATGATGCAATACATAAGCATCGTAACGATGATGGGAAGGGGCATAAAAAATAGGATTCAAGTACAAGGCTTGAACGCCCAGGTTTTGAAGGTAATCCAGACGTTGTAAAATACCCGCCAGATCTCCCCCATAGCGCCTACGGGTTATGTTATACCACAAATCTTTACCGTTGGCTTTTTCGTAGGGTTGTAATTTATACCAATCCGAGGTCCAAGGATGGAGCTGCCACGGACCAAGCGTATCGTGAGGCCAGGCATCCTGCTGTGCGCTCAAGGGCGGATCGTTCAGGGTGTCGCCGTTCCAAAAGCGATCCGGAAAGATCTGGTACCAAACAACACCTTTGGACCAGGTTGGCGGGGCCTCATGGCGTTGTTTTGGCGATTGGGCTTGGCTAACCAGGCCAAAACCTAACCAAAACAAAAAGAATAGGCCGTGCTTCATGGCAAAAGAAACCATTTTTGGGTATATCCCTTGAGACGCGTAATCCACAAGCCAGACTCCGGCCGGTTGTTTTGAAGCTTGGACGGGGGAACCCGCCGACCCATAGGGTCCCAAATTCCATCTTCAGGACGATCGGATCGAGCCAAGGTTTTGAGGACCTCCTCCCAAGGCATCGATTTCCAATCATCCTCCGGGAATTCGGGAGGGATGGACGTGGTCCCTGCACCCAAAAAGAAGTTCATGATCTGCGCAGAAGCCGAGATGTCCTGGTTCACGTTCCCCAAACCAAACAACAAGGCGGTATTGCCTGGCCAGGTATGACCCCCACCCTGAACCTTGAGAAAGACAACCCGTCCGGGGATAGCCGACGAACCCGACCCGGCGGGACCCAGGGGCGCACAGGGCGAATAGGTATTTTGTTCAACCGTTGAACCATCCCCGGTGTTCGTGTTGGGTAAGGCAAGGGTCACCGGACTTGCCGGGCAGATGGAACGGGTAACCCAGGCTTGAACGCATTGGTCCGCAGAAACATTACCGTTTCCACCAGCATAACTGACCACCGCATCCGATGTACCGTGGATATGCATCAAACGAACCCTATAGGCCGGCGGAAGGGGTGGTGCTTGGCAAGCTGCAAAGGCGGATGTACTCATGGTTCCGGCTACCGAAGCAACGGCCTCAAAGCGCTCCGGGCGCTCACAGGCCAGACGGTAGGACATAAATCCCCCGGCTGAGAAGCCGCAACTGTACATTCGATGGTAACGGGTTCCCCATCGAAGCCGAATACTATCGGCCAAAGTCAGTAAAAAGCCCACATCGTCGGCCGTTGAGGCTCCAGGCATACCACTCTGGGTGTTCCAACCGTTGTTAACGCCGTTTGGGTAGGCGATGACGGCCCTGTATTGCTGAGCCAGGCCGTTAAATCCCGTGCTGTTCAGCATGGTCGACCCAGTTTGGGTAAAACCGTGCAGTACCAAAACCAGGGGCAAAGAGTCCGCAGGTTGGGTACCAGGCGGTACATAAACCTGGGCCGTACGGGTAATACCCCCGTGCTGAAAGGTCAGGGTGGTGGTTTGTGCCTTGGAATGAAAAGTGGCCGTCAAGAACAGAATGGCAAAAAAGGCCTTCCAACGCCCAAATGGTTGAATTGCGAAAGTTATTAACATTTTAGGGGCTTTGATTAGTACCGGACGCGCTCAAAGGTAATTTAGGGATATAAAAATAACCGTTGAACTTATGAATACGAACCTTAGGCTTTGGACTACCTTTCTCTGGATTTTTTTGGGATTTTTGGGTCTCAGTGAACGAGTTTTTGCTCAAACAACTTTTACCCAAACCTACAGCTTGGGTGATATAGGAGGGCCTGCCGATTACAGTTTAGCGACCCCGACCACCTGTCCAGGTACTTTGACCTTCAACAATATTCCGTTAGGCATGCGGGTGGATTCGGTACAGGTTACCTACAACTTCTTTACCAGCATGGCAGGATTTGGGCAACCCAGTATGCAACGATCCTATCTACGTTGCCCGACAACGGGGGTGCACGAAACCCAGTTAACAGCCCCTTCGGGAACAGGCGTAGGAACCACCAACTCCTATTCAAGGACAGTTTCCATAGCCAATGGCTTTGTTACGGGACCCTTAACCTTGGAATTGCACTGTGGATCCGCTGACCCGTTGTCATTTAGCAGCTGTAGCAGCTCCAACAATGTTGTACTCAACAATTCTTGGACGGTTACGGTCTACACCAGTTCCGGCATTCCCTCCTTTGTACCAACAAACGGTTTGTTGGCCTATTATCCGTTCGATGGCAGTCCCAACGATGCCACCTCCGGCAATAACCACCTCAATACTTTTGGAGGTATTGCTTTGACCACGGACCGGAACAATACCCCCAATTCAGCCTACGCTTTTGATGGGGTTGATGATTATTTGGTCGATACCCCGTCGTTTACAATGTCCCAAAACGGTAGCTTTAGTTATTCGGTTTGGCTTCGTAAAGACTCCATCGTTGGAATAACCCTGATGCATGGCAATTCAACCACTGGTAATTTTGTAACGCTCATCGGTGGTTCTAGCCAAGTTCAATTTGGAACAAATCAACAAGGTTCCGCCTGGGTATGGGCCCTAGCTCCGCTCACCTTGGGGTCGTGGGATCATTACGTCTGCACCTACGATGGTGTCACCAAGGCGATGCAAATCTTCCGAAATGGTCTTTTGGCAGGCAGTGCAACTTACACTTATACCGCAGCGGTTGCAGCTGTACAACCGCTCTTTATTGGAAGAGGAATTGGTGGGGCTGGAACGTATTTTAAAGGAAAAATAGACGACATCGGGATTTGGGACCGCACCCTTACGAACCAGGAAATTGTTGCTTTGTACTCTGGAGGAGGTCGAGATGCTCGTGTTCAAGCCATAACAGCCCCATTAATTGTTAACCAAGGCCAAAACAACCTTACCGTCCGAATTCAAAATTCAGGATCCGACACCATCTTCAATGCCCAATTGTCGTATCAGGTCAATCAAGGAAACCCCGTATCGGTAAACCACACCTTTGTACCTGCCTTAGCACCAACCGATACATTACTGTACACCTTTGCTACTCCATTTACTGTAAGTGGAAATAACAATATCCAATTACAGGCTTGGATCAGCAATACAAACGGTCTCGGCGCAGACATTAACCCAAACAACGATACCGCAAGCGCCAACGCTTGCGTTGGATTAACCGGTTCATTCACCGTTGGTGCTGGCGGGGATTTTAGCTCTCTCGATGCCGCGATAACACAACTTAATTCCTGCGGTGCTTCGGGCCCCGTAACCTTTAACCTATTGCCAGGAACCCATACCGGAACATCGACGATTACGGCTTTTGCTGGATCCTCAAACGGTTTAACCCTGCAATCTTCAACAGGGATTCGTGACGATGTTGTCCTAACCAACGGCTTATCCGTCGGGCATGTATTGTTTTTGAACAATGCCCAGAACCTTACCCTTCAACACCTAACACTACGCCTACAATATCCAAGTACCGCTCCTACTGCCCAAATTTCGGCACTTAATATCAGTGGGGGTAGCAGCATTACGGTAAATAATTGCTCCTTTCAGGCTGACTCCATTGCGACAAGCTCGTTTAACAGAAATATTAGTGTTGCCAATTGTCAAAATCTGTTAATTCAAAACTCTTTAATTCGGGATGGTTATTACGGAATTTACCATACCGGATCTACGTCCCCGGCTTATTCGCTAAATAATCGATTTCTTGGTAACACTTTTTCTAATCAATATTTTTATGGAGCCTATTTTGTTCGAATGGGCGGTATTGAATTCACGGGTAATACCATCAACAGCGCCCGAACAGGTTCAACAGGAACCACCAGCAACTACGCCTTACGGATGGATAATTGCAAAGGACTAGACATCTCCAGTAATCAAATTCTTGGAACGTTTGGTGCCTATGGTATTTACCTAAGCAATTGCCAAATGGACACGCTTAATAACCGCAGAAATTTATTGTTCAATAACGTGTTATCAGCGAATTTCACGAATACAACAGCACCCCGCGCGCTGTTTATTGCATTATCAACCACGGATGGTTTAGATGCCTTGGAGGTTGCTCATAACAGTTTTGAAGTGCGTAGTGCCTTAACTTCAGCGACCGCTGCGGGTGTTATCACCATAAGCGGTAGTACATCGACCACCGTAACCAATACCCTTGCTTATTTCGGATTCTGGAATAATTCCGTCGAATTAATTCGCACCTCCGGAACGGCGACCGGTACCTCCCTCATGTACTATCTAGGCCATAATGTGGTATCCAATACTTTTGCTAACAATAATTTGTATTTTTTTGGCAATCAACTTACTGGTTCTTTATTTAAGGAAAGGGTAAGTTCTACCCTGACCAACGCTCTGGACCTAGCCTCGTGGCAAGCCAATACCGCTAAGGACCTAAATTCCATCAATGCGGATCCGTTGTACACCTCATCGACTAACCTTATGCCCATCAGCACCTCACCCCTTCGGGATGCGGGAACTGTGTTGACATGGGTCCCAACGGATATAAACGGAACACCCAGGGATGCAACACCCGATATCGGTGCATACGAAGTGGTCCTGGCTGCCACCGATTTGAGCGCATTTTCTATGGTCAACCCTGCCCAGCAACAATTAACACCCGGACAATCCTACCCCATTTCCTTCCGTTTACTTAACAGCGGTAGCTCGCCTATCACGACGGCCACATTGGGGTACCAAATTGATAACAACCCCGCGGTTACCGCCAGCTTCACGGCTTCTTCACCCCTGGTGCCCAATGATTCCGCTACGTTCACTTTTAGTGGTCCGGGATTAATTGCCCCCAATTCCGGTACGATTACGCTCAAGGTATGGACAGCATCACCCAACGGCGGTACGGACGGAAATCCTTCCAACGACACCTTAACCACGACGTATTGTATTGCTCTGAACGGGACCTACCTCGTAGGGGCCGTGACAGGAGCCGATTTCCCTAGCCCGGCTGATGCTTTGGCCGTCGTTAATTCTTGCGGTATTTCAGGACCGGTTACCTTGTCCATTGCCCCAGGCACTTACGCAGGTAATCTTGCCTTAGGAACCTACTTTGGAACAACACATGGTATAACAATAACCTCACAGACAGGCATTGCGGCTGACGTCGTTTTAACCAATACTGGAAGCGGCAACGCTTTTAGTTTAAACGGCGCCGCAAACGTCACGTTTTATGCCGTAACAATTGCTAATCCAACTTTACCTTCATCAGGCGCTGTAGCTTGTATTGATATGATTGGCTGCACCAACATCACGGTGAGTAATTGTATTCTTCGAGGAGATCCATTGAGCACCAGTTCCAACAACAGGGCCTTGTACATCAGTGGATCGAATCAGATTAACCTTACGGGCAACCAAATTTCTGATGCCTACTACGGTATCTATGTTACAGCCACCTCACCTGCCTTTTCCAGCGATTACCAGATTACCGGTAATCAAATGAGCAATTTATATTATTACGGATTTTTCTTTAGTCGATGCCAAAACGTTCAAGTCATCGCTAATAAACTGACCGGTGCAGGGACTACCTACTACGGTTACTATGCGGTAACCTCCATGGGTATGGTTTTTCGTGAAAACGAATTGTACGGTAACATGAATTTTTATGGTTACTACTTCTCCAACCTTACCGGTTCTCCAAGTATGCCGAACCAGCTTATCAACAATGTCATGTCTTGTAATTTTTCGGCAGCAACTCCACGTGCACTTTACCTGACCGCCAGCACAACCGATGGTCTGGATTACCTCGAAATGCACCATAACAGTTTTGAGGCAAGAATAAACAGCAGCTCTACCACAGCAAACGGGATTCTTTACTTCACTGGAGGATCGGCAACGGCACCGGCTGTTAGCCGAATTTTGATGCAAAACAATATCTTCCGCATTGTCCGGGCCGGAGGGACCTTTTCTTCGACGGGGATCTATTATTTCTCAGGAAATTGGATCATTGACTCAACAATTTCGGATTATAATATTCTCCACTTTGATGGCCAAGGCACATCGCCCATGGTAAGGGTTTCGGCTACTAATTATTCGATCGCGAGTTGGAGAACCTCTTTTGCCGAAGACCTCAACTCCTTGGATGTAGACCCTTTGTTTAGTGGACTCAATAACCTTACGCCTTTTGGGCTCTCACCTGCCCGCAATGCGGGTACACCAAGCTTTGTGACCACCGATATTGCAGGCAATTTGCGCGATGCCAACCCCGATATGGGGGCCTACGAAATTCAAATGGGAGCGGCGGATGTTTTTGTTGAAACAATCCTTAGCCCACCCGGTATCGTGCAACCCTCCACCAATTACCCGGTTACA
The DNA here is from genome assembly GCA_049431025.1 of Bacteroidia bacterium. Classification (GTDB taxonomy): domain Bacteria; phylum Bacteroidota; class Bacteroidia; order UBA7662; family UBA7662; genus SYHX01. Next base: position 73,688 of record JBMTCP010000004.1, read on the forward strand.
ACTCGAATCATCAACGCTTCCCTTACTCCGTTGACCTCGGTACGTTTGCATTACCAATTGGTTTCGCAGCCAGAAGTTGTACAGGTATTTCCCATCAACGTACTGAGCGGCGATAGTGTTGATTTAACCTTTACCCAACCCTTGACGACACCGGCTTCGGGAAGTCTTCGTTTGACCGTTTGGTCTGATTTGCCCAATGGCGCGAATGACGCTAATCCGGGGAACGATACCGCGCGGGTATTGTTGTGCCAACCGCTGAATACCGGAACTTATTCCGTCGGCCAATCATCCGGCAACGATTTTAACAGCTTTTCCGACTTGTTTGAAGTTCTTGGATGCGGGGGTGTTTCGGGTTCGGTTGTTATTCAACTCAATGCCGACAATAATCTTTTGAACGAACAAATTATTATACCAGCAATACCCGGGTTGAGCGCCAGCAATCCCCTAATCCTTGACGGTATGGGAGATACAATTTCAGCGGCCAATAGCCAGGCAAGTTTGGGCGTTTTTGGCTTTTTGAACGCCAAACATGTTATTGTTCGGAATTTTGTCATTCAGACCTCGGGCACGGCCACTGGGGTCATTTTTGCAAATTCCGACTCTTGCGGTCTGATTAGAAACACAATTCTTGCCAATACGACTTCAACTTCATCCACTGTGAACGGAATTGTTACCAGCGGTTCGCTCACGTCAACGACCACTGCTTCGTTAAGCAACGGTTTGCTCATCGATTCCAATTTTATTCAGGGAGGTTATTATGGAATACGTTTGTACGGTGACGCGGGTCAATATGGTTCATCGAATACCCTAAGCAACAATGTGTTTTCTGACTTTTACATATATGGAGTCTACACTTATTACCAGGATGGGGCTAAAATTCGTAACAACGACATCAGTAGGCCTAGCAGAACTACTTTGACAACATTCTATGGCATTTATAACCTGTATTTCTTGCGTGGGGAAATATCCGGTAACCGTGTACACAACGGTTTTGGAACCAACCCTTCAGGAACCTCAACGGTATATGGAATTTATATTTCCAATTCACCATCACCGGCGAATCAGCCCAACTTGATTTTTAATAACCTTGTTCATAACATAACCAACGGAACCGGATCTATTTACGGTGTTTACAATACCAGTTCATCCAATACCCACTGGTATCATAACACCTTGATTTTTGACCAAGCATCCAGCGCATCCGGTTTGGTTTACGGTGCATATTTCCTAGGGACTGGTAACAACAATCATTTCAAAAACAATATTGTTTCCATTAGTCGCGGTGGCTCCGGTACTAAGTACTGCATATACTACATAGGTACTTCCGGGATGATTTCGGATAACAATGCTTTGCATATGGGATCGACTACCGGTACCGTGGGCATTGGCTTTAACGGTTCGGCGCAAACAAGTCTTGCCGCTTGGAGAACTGCGTCAGGTGGGCTTTTTGATATGAATTCCACGGATGCGGATCCGCTGTTTGCATCAACGACCATTCTGCCTTTGATGCCAACCAACTGGCCACTCAACAATATCGGCGAAAACTTGGGCAACCTGGTTCCGCTCGACTTTGGAGGTCAAACAAGGTCCCTGTCCCCGGACCCAGGAGCCTACGAATTCACCGTCAACGGGTGTTTTGGCCTTTTGAATCTAAGAGCTGATCAGATACAAGCCTATAGCGGTCGAATCCTTTGGGCATCCGCTGCTCCGCAATGGGATTTGGAATACGGATTGGCGGGCTTTGCCCAAGGTAGCGGTACTTCTCTAATCTTAAGTCAATCCAATGCCGTTCTCACCGGGTTGTTGCCGAATACAACGTACCAAGTCTATGTCCGTGAGGCAGGCTGCAGTGGCGGTCCGGGGGCCTGGTCGACGATCGGCTTCACCACGGGTAGGGATTTTGATTTATCAGCCGTGGATCTAATTGCCCCCTTTAGTGGTCAGTGCACCAACGCGAGTTTACCGGTTCGAATGGTCGTGGCCAATACAGGCCTCCTGCCGATGACGGGTTATACCGGTAGGGTTAGGGTCAGCGGTCCCACCAATGCCACTATTACCGCCACGACAACCAACACCCTTGCTCCAGGTCAAAAAGACACCCTTCTGGTGGGCAACCTTAATCTCTTCCCAGGCCGCTTGGCTTCGTTTGAGGTTACGGTAAGCAACCCAACAGACCTATTCCGTTTCAACGATACCCTGGATATCGACAAAGAATTTATTGGTGTTGATGCAGGACAGGACACGACCATAACACCAGGCGATACCGCAACCTTGTACGCCGGTATTTTTGGTTTCGCTTCCAGTTCAGTCTTGAACGCTGCACCAGGCGCTAACAACGGTTCTGGAGGTGTATCGTTCAATGTTCGCGCTCTTCAAACGGCCTACTTGGATACCATTTACACCAATATTTACGGAACCCTCGGGAATCCCTGCACCGTAAGTTTATGGTACATCCCATCAGCCATCAACGGAACTCCCAATATCTCCACCGCTGGAGGTTGGACCCAAGTTCATTCAGCCTATGCGACCACGGTAGGAAATTCAACTTTTACCAATGCTTTGGCCAATACGGCCATTCCTTTGCCTGCTGGCTTTAATATCCCTGCTGGTTCTACCTACGGATTTTTCTTGCAAGTAACCGGCGGTAGTACCGCCTATAAAACTTGGGCAACAGGAACGGTGGACACGTTCGCAAACAACGCTATCGTGATTTACACCGGAACCAATATTGGCTACGGTGGAACGGCTCCTTCGCCTGTCAACCACCCTCGTCAATTCTGCGGTGCCGTCTCCGTGCGCAATCGTGCCGTTGTCGAGTGGACAGAACAAGGTTCATCGACCGTTTTGGGTACAGGTACCACCCTGCGGGTTGCGCCATCGGTTACCACAACCTACGTCGCCACCCTGGTGGATAGCCTCTGCCCATCCTCCGATGCCGTAACTGTATTCAGTGGAACAGTTAACGAAATCACCGGTTTGTTCCGATACAATAACACGGCCCAAACCATCATGACCAACAGCAGTGTGCAGCTCAAGGATCCCCAAAACGTGGTGGTCATGACGGCGCCTACCGATGCGACCGGTGCCTTCCATCTTCTCCCGGTTGCACCAGGGTCCTATACCCTGACCGGTACAACCGGTAAGCCTTGGGGCGGTGTCAATTCGGTGGATGCCTTGGGTATTTCACGTAGTTTCACGGGGGCTGCTCCTTTGGCGGGATTACGACTCAAAGCAGCCGATGTCAACGGATCCAATACGGTCAATTCGTTGGATGCCTTGACCACATCGCGCCGATTCTCAGGTTCGGTAACATCCTTCTCGGTAGGCAATTGGGCCATCGAAAATCTTCCAATCACCTTTAGCTCGGGAACCATCACCCGCAATTTGCTGGCCATTTGTTACGGCGATGTGAACGGGTCCTACAATCCCAGCACAGCCCTGCGCCAAGAACCCAAATTGAATCTTGTTCAAGGTGGAACCCAAATCATAGAAAGCGAGGGTCTGGTCAGAAACTGGGTTTGGTCCGCAGATCGTCCGATGACCTTGGGAGCCTTGGCCATCGTCGTTACCCTACCCGAAGGGGTGGTGGTCGATGCGGCCCGTTCAAGAATGGATAATGGATTTTTTGATTACCATCAAAACGGACGCGAGCTGCGCATCTCCTGGTACAGTTTGGAAGAAAACCAGCGTAAAACCGGAGAACCCATTCTTGAATTGGATCTGAGCGGGGTACCCCAGCATGGGCTAAGCCCAGACCAACTGATCGTGGAGGAATTAAGCGAAGCCGCCTCCCCCTTGGCCGAAGTCTATGATTTAACCACCCTACGACTTCCCTCCTTGAGCGCTGGTTCCGATTTGGCCTGCAGCCTGTACCCTAACCCCAGCCAAGGAAACAGCATCCTTCGTATGCGCGTTCCTTTTGATGGCAACGCCCAAATTAAAATCTGGGACGGACTAGGGCGTTTGGTAGCTCAAACCAAAGAAGCCAAGGTAATGACAGGGACTTCAACGATGGAATTGCCCCTTGAAAATCTCGCTCAAGGTCTTTACCGTGTCGATGTCACTGTGATTCCGGAGGATATGCGTCGCCACAAGGTTCAACATGCTAACCTACCGTTTGAAATTAAGCCCTAGCGATTCGAAGGTCCATCCGTAATTTCAAGCCCATGATTAAGTTCCATTTTCGATTGGTCCTTGTCGTGGGCTTGATGCTTACGGGGCCTTCCCTTTTTGTTGGGGTTGTAGCGCAGTCGCTGCACGCCTTGTCGTTTGATGGCAGCGATGATTATACCGCTGCACCAGGATTTAGCAGCCAAATCAACGGATTAAGTTCCTTTTCTATGGCCTGTTGGGTTAACCCAGCCAACCCTGCCCCTTCCTTTCCCAATTTCGATGGTATCATGGGGTTGAGAAATGAAATCAACGCGGATTTTTACCTCCTCCATTACAGCAACAACGCCTTCGAGGCTCGATTCAGAAACAGCTCAGGAACCACCTATACCATCACCCAAGGTCCTGTCCAACTGAATACTTGGCAGCATCTGGCTTTGGTTTACACCGGTTCCCAATTACGTTTTTTCAGGAACGGCACCTTGCTTTCTTCCATTAGCGCATCGGGAACCATTAACGACCCGACGGTCTCCTTGGAGATTGGGAGACTGCCTTACGCCAATACACCCTACTATTTGGAAGGGGAGGTGGATGAGGCCGCTTTTTGGGGAAGGGCCTTAAGCGATGCCGAAGTGCTTTGCCTATACAAACAACAGCTTGATACGGCTTCAGCGGGTCTATTGGCTTACTATTCCATGGACCAAGGCTTGGCAGGAGGAAATAATGTTGCCGTGCCGTATTTGGAAGACTTACGCAATGGTTTTCATGCGTATTTCTACGGCCTTAACCTGAACGGACCTACGTCCAATTTCGTGAACGGTAGGCAAATGATGGGTGTCGTTCGGGATACCCTTTGCCGAGGAGAGAGCATCGCTGTGGCCGGTGTACCCTTTGGACAAGGTGGTACCTATAGACTACGCCTACCCAGACCCGACCAATGCGATTCGACCCTTTGGGTTGGGCTTTTTCAAGATACCTCCGACCGGCGGGTGGTTCAAAATCGCAACCAACTTACAGCCGTGCAAACCGGTGCAGCAACTTACCAATGGCTTCAGTGTACAGGGACCCCTACGCCTATTGCGGGAGCTACATCCCGCACCTTCACGGCAAATGCCAACGGCTCCTACCGGGTTGCCATTCGCCGACTTCGATGCGTGGATACCTCCTACTGCGTCGAGGTTAGAACGGTGGATTTGCCCGAACTATCCTTGACCGACACCAAGAACCTGACTCTGTGGCCCAATCCCGGCCGGAAGCATATGAACATTCAAATCCCGAATCCCTGGATCCCCTGGAGTTACCGGGTTGTCAGCGCTTTGGGGCAGACCGTTGCAGAATCATCTCGCGTTCATTCGAATCCTTCTGCGGAAGGGTCTTGGATAACCCTTAGCACCGATGATTGGTCAAGCGGTTGGTACACGGTCTGGGTGGGAACTCATCGGAACGGAGATCCCGAATCGTCAACCTGGTTCAAAGCACGTTGGGTTAAACCCTGATGGCAGAGGATGATATTCCAAGGAGATTCCTCAACCAAGGGTCGAGAACCCGGGGAATTTGCATATACCGGCATCTCAGGTGTTGTTATCGCGCTCAACGAGGCCAAGAAAATTGAAGCTTGTATTCGCTCCTTACAAAAGGTTTGTTATGAAGTCGTCGTGCTGGATTCGGGTAGCACAGACCAGACCGTAAACCTTGCTCAAGGACTTGGCGCTAAGGTTCTATACCACCCTTTTGAAGGGCATATTCAGCAAAAAAACCGCGCCCTTCTCGAAGTCCAGGGTCCTTATGTCTTGTCTCTTGATGCCGATGAAGTTTTGTCGGATTCCTTGATTTCTTCTATCCAAAAATTAAAATTCGATAACAAGGAACCGTTAGCCTATCGCATGCCCCGACTCAACCGCTATTGCGGTCAATGGATTCGCTACGGAGCATGGAATCCTGATCTCAAGATTCGCCTTTGGCCTCTGGGTAGTGGTCATTGGGGAGGGCGTAACCCCCACGACCAAGTCATCCTGGAACCAGGGATCCCGGTCTTGAACCTTCAAGGGCCAATACTCCATTATAGCTACGATCATCCCCAAGAATTACGCATTCAAAGCGAAAAATTTGCCCGCATTGCCGCCAAAGAACGCCTGGCCCGTGGATCGGGGACTTTTGCTTGGCCCTTAGTCCGGGCTATTTTTCGTTGGATACGCGATATCGTCATCAAGCGAGGGTTCTTGGATGGTAAAGCCGGTTGGACCATTGCCTATGAAAACGCCCGTTATACCTACCTCAAGTACAGCCTGAAACCTTAAATTGCGCAAGCAAATCCTACGCTATGAAAATTCGCTTCCTTCTCGGGTTGATCGCCTTTCTGGGGCTGACCGCCTGCAATAAAGATGCTCAAACCACAACCGTAACCCTTGATCCCTTGGCCTTCGAATGGAGCGGCCCGTTGTTCGAGGGCAGTAATCCGGCTCAGGTCACCGTTTCGGTCGATCCCAAGGCCCTGTTGGGGGAATTATGGCAAGAAGGGGTTGAGATTAAGCGTGTTGTCTTAAAAAAGGCCGAAGTGAGTGCCGAAAAAAACGAGGATTTAGCAAGCATTCTGTCGTTGGTTATGAGCATGGCCAGCAACAATCCGGAATTACGGATGCAGGAAATTGCGGCAGCCTCCCCCCTACAACCCGAATACAACAAGGCTTCCCTCAACATTGCACCGCAGGCTCATCTGGATGATTTTTTTGGAGAAAAAGAATTTTATATGGTCCTGGATGCCACCTTAAAAAGTGACCGTGAGCAAGACCTTCGCTTAACCGGTCAAGTTACTTTCGAAATCACCTACCGATAAAACCTTAACATCAAACTTATGAAAAACACCATTTTCCGCAGAATCTTTTTGACCCTCTTAACCGTATTAAGCACCTACGGGGCATCGTTTGCCCTAACCGATGGCGAAGGGGATCGCCTCCTGGGCGTTTGGGAGCCCAGCAATGGCCGGGCACGGGTTAAAATCGAAAAGATTGGCGTCAAGTACTACGGAAAAATTGTTTGGCTCAAAGAACCCAACGATCCGGATACCGGTCTTCCCAAAACCGACAAAAACAATCCGGATGCCACCCTCCAAAAAGCCCCACTCAAAGGCTATCGTATGCTCAAGGACTTTGTTTACCAGGACCAAAATCAATGGACCGAGGGAACCATTTACGACCCCCTGAACGGCAGCACCTACAGTTGCACCATTAAGATGACTGATCCCAATACACTGGAAATCAGAGGATATATCGGAGTATCAGCATTTGGCAGGACCGATGTCTGGAAACGTTTGGCCATCAAAAAATAGGGTTCCTAACACACCTCTAGCCTATGAAATCACCTCTATTCTACCTGTTGATCCTGCTTTGGGCATGGTCGCCTGTTTACATCTTTGCGCAGTCCTCCGACAGTACCCAGACCTCCAAAACCAACGAGGAAGAGGACTTTTCAATGTACGATGAGGTTGCCTTTGCGGACCAAAGTGCCCGTCGGTATTGCTCCCCCAAAATCGAAGGTCTTAGCCCAGCCAAATTAATCAGTATTGGCTACGACTTTCAGGCGGGTTATGGATTAGGAGCCGGCGGATTCACAACTAAAAATGGTGAGACATCGTGGGTACCGGACAGTGTGCGTGTATTAAATTCCAGAGGTATCCGATTGGGTTTTAATATTCCGGTGATTTCGCGGACCAATTTGGTATGGCAAATGGGCGCCAATTATTGGGAACAGCGCTATGCCATGGAGGGTCTTAACGGAGAACCCTTGGCCAGCCCCCATCCCCTATTGAAAACCTTGTCCGAGAATGGCCTGAGAACCATGGGCGTCAACACCACCCTCTTCAAGCCATTGGATGACAAACGCTTTCTGCTGTTTCAGGGTTCAGCTGACCTGAACGGTGATTTCTCACCTCTGGGCCTGATGCCGCTGAAGTACCTCAAATACTCCGCCGCCCTGGTTTACGGCATTCGACCGAACGAAAAAAAGCAATGGGGCCTGGGTCTGGCGCGTACCTACCGGGTGGGCGAACTGAATTATATCCCGGTTTTCTTGTTCAATTGGACCGATGCATCGAATAAGTGGGGTACCGAAATTCTATTTCCGGCCCGAGCCCATGTTCGATACACGGTCAACCCCCGCAATATGTTGTTTGGAGGATTTGAATTGGAGGGACAGAGTTACCGATTGTGGAATCAAAACATGACCCCAAATAAATTCAGGGAGGAAGACCTGGAAATTCGTCGTGGCGAAATTCGACTGCGGGCGATGTACGAGTTTTCGCTTAAGGATTTTGTATGGTTGTCCGTACAGGCGGGTTACCGGATTAACTACCGTTACGAGGTGGACCGCTTGGTGGGTGGACAAGAAATTTACCGAGCGTTTGGATTGCTCAGCGATGCTCCTTATGTTATGGAAAATCGCCTCGGAAATCCACTGTACTTCAATATCAGCCTCAATTTGGTCAGTCCCTAAAGAAATTCGAGGATTATTCGGTCAAGGAAGGCTGAACCCAGCGGTCCCAAAATTCCTGAACTTCTTTGAATTCTGCCTGCGAGGCCTTGTCCAAGGAATCGATGGACTTTACGCCGTTCTTGGACCGTATCCTTTTGAACTTAAGGGACTTCACCCTTTGTTCCCGCATGATGGCTTCAACATATACAGGCAACAATTCCAAATGGTTTATGCAAGTGGCCGATCTTTGTCCGTTGAGCGAAGCTTGGTCGGGATAAGATCCTTTGAGAATTTCGACGCGCAGCCAAGCGGTGATGTGACTCCATTTGAAAATATCGTAGGCTACAAAATCCCCCAGGGAATACACAATCCAGTGGTTTCGACCGCTCACCTTGGAATGGTATTTCTCAACGGGTTGCGGGTGATGCGGATGGCCTGCAATAACCAAATCCACTCCTGATTCGTCGCAAAAGCGATGAACATTGTTACGAAAAACAGAACCCGGAAATACCTGGTAGGCCCCGCCGCCGTGCAGCAAAGCCACCACCAAATCTGCGCCTCGTTGACGGCTACCCTGGACTTGTCGAACCAGGGACGTCCAGTCAGCATTCGCTTCGTTCATGCGAACCACCTGGCAGTAGTCTTCGAAGCCCGTGGGGATCACCCCCTTGTTCAAGGAGAAGGTCGCCCCCACAAAACCGATTCGAATTCCGTTTCGCTCCAATACGGGAGCCGACTCCTCATCCGAACCACTGCGCGATGCCCCTGCGTATGCAACATGCTGGCTTCGAAGAAAGTCAAGGGTTGCCGCCAAGCCATCCATTCCTTGGTCGAGGCTATGGTTATTGGCCACCGAAACTAAATCCAAACCCCGCCAACGACCGGATCCGTTGAACAGGTCCCAAGTTGCACGGTCAATATTAAAAAGCATATCGTTCAGCATGACTTCGGGCGCCGGCGAATAAGGGCGCTGGAAATCTGCGGGGCTTTCGAGGTTAGCCACGACCAAATCAGCCCCAAAAAAATCATCCCCCGTTTCGTCCCACAAGTGTTGGCAAACCTGAGGATGAATGGCTTGGTAAGGAATTAAATCCCCGCCAGCGTGCAGGGTCATCCGATGTTCCACTTGAAATCCAAGGGGCAGAGTATCGGGCGCATGGGGGGTATGCAGGGCCTCGCGGATTCCACTGCCTTTCTCATCCAAAACCATGGGACGGTAATAGTATTTGGACCCCAGATAAATTCCTGATCGTATTTCGTGCCAGCGATCGCGCATGGAGCCCGGGTCCTCGTGCTGATGCGGTTCGGGATACGGACCGTGACGGTATCCCCAAAAATCCAAACACCGATACAGGGTACGCACCAAGGTCACCAAGGCCCAGCCTTTCCAAGTTATCGGTCGTACAGGGTTCATGAATTCCGTGGATTCCCAGTTATATGCCTACGTGCTTGAGGGTTAATTATTTGCCAATGCAAAATTTGGAAAAGATCGCGCCCAGCAAATCATCGGCTACGATATCCCCGGTTAGTTCTGCCAGGGAACGCAAGACAGCCCTCATTTCTTCGGCCAAAAGTTCGGTGCCCAGATTATCGTTGAGGCCCAAGAGAATACGATCCAAGGTGGTAGCGGCTTCGTCCAAGGCCTGTCGTTGCCGGGCATTAACCGCCACAAAATCTCCTGCGAGGCGACCCAGATCCACGAGACTGCGCATCCGTTGCCGTAACAAATCCAAGCCCAAACCTTCTTGGACCGATATTTCCACCAAATCAGGAAACCGCTGCAACCATTCTGATCGATGGCTATTACTTACCGGTAAATCGATCTTGTTCAAAACAACCAGGACTTTGCTCTGTTCTCCCGCCAAACTCAACAGGTTAATCCAAGCCTCATCCGGCTCTTCATCCGCTCCGGCCACCATCAAAACAAGTCCTGCATGGGTGAGTTTATTCCGGGTTCGCTCCACCCCCATTTGCTCCACGGCGTCGGTTGATTCCCTTAAGCCGGCCGTGTCCATCAACCTGAAGGTAATTCCGCCGATAACGCAAGGCTCTTCGATGGTGTCCCGGGTGGTTCCGGGCTGATCCGAGACCAACGCCCGGTCCTCCTGCAACAAGGCGTTAAGCAAGGAGGACTTACCGGCATTGGGACGCCCCGCCAATACCGTGGGAACTCCCTTGCGAATAACCTCACCAGCCGCAAACGAATCCCGTAACACCAAAACTTGATTTTTTACCAATAACACCAAACGATTCAATGCCTGGCGATCAGCGAATTCGACATCCTCCTGCGAAAAATCCAATTCCAATTCAAGCAAGGCTGCAAATTCCATCATGCGCTCGCGTAATTCAGCTATTTTACGAGCGAACCCACCCTCCAATTGGTTCATGGCCAAGCGATGCGCCATGGGGTTCTCGGACGCAATCAAATCGGCAACCGCCTCGGCCCGACTAAGGTCCATTTTGCCGTTCGCAAAAGCTCGCCAAGTAAACTCCCCAGGCCCGGCGATGCGCACCCCCGGCCAGGCGGTGCACAGATCCAAAAAACGTTGCACAACATAAGGTGAAGCGTGCAGTCCAAATTCAGCCGAGTCTTCTCCGGTATACGAAGCAGGGCCCGGAAACCAGGTCACCAGGGCCCGATCCAAGAGGTGATCTCCATCCCATACCCCCAGCAGCCTGGCCTGACGTGGCGGTGGGGAGTCCGGGGTTCCACGCAAGTCCGGGGCGCCCTTCAAGTCCAACGTTGAACCTTTTGGAAGACCCGCACGCGTTAGCCCATTTAGAAGATCCAAGGATGCCGGACCGGAAATCCGAACCAGCGTAACGGCCCCTTGACCGGCCGGTTGCAGAGGAGCCACCACCGTGTCCTGGCGTTTAAAAAAATCAAGGAAACTTGAATTCAAGGTCTGATCAGCATTTGAAATTTGGATAACATGGTCTCAACGAGGGTTTTAAGCCATTAATTTGGGGACTCGTTGGTTGATCATGGATAAGCTCGACAAAATACGCGCTTGGGCCAAAGATTTGGATGAACCCATTCTTTGCTTTGTTCACGGAACCGATGCCGAAGTCATCAAATTGGCCAAAGCCGTTCTGGAAGAAAAACTAGCTGAAATTATTCTGCTGGGTGATGAATTGGAAGTTTACGATCAATGCAGGGTTTACCGTCTTCCCGAAAGCCGGCTCTACGGCGTCATCAATCCCCAAAATCCTCCGGACCTTGAAAATTTGGTGGACGAGTACATGCAAGACTCCGGAGAAAGCGATCGCAAAAAAGCCATGCGTTGGGTGAAGAACCCTGAGCATTTGGCCCATCTGTTGTGGCTACGCGGAGAGGTGGATTGGGTTATCCCTCAAACCGATCCTTTTCCGGACCCACCGATGACCTCCTGAGGTTGTTGAGGATCTCGAGCGGTGAAACCCCTTTGCGGGTCGCTTCTTCGCCCAAACCAAAAAGTGCAAAATCCAAAAGGGCCGGATCCTGGGGATGAATTTGACGAGCGGATTCGGCCAATAACATGACTTCTTTCCAACCCGTTCCTTGACCAGGGGGAAGCAAGCCCAAAACCCGGGCCGTCCTTGCACTGTGCACGTCCAAAGGCAAAACCAATTGGGCCGGAGACCACAAGGACCACAAACCCAAGTCAACGCCGGCCTGGTCTTTGCGAATCATCCAACGCAAGAACATGACCATTCGTTTACAGGCCGAACCCTGCAAGGGCGAAGCAAAATGTTTGCGCAAGCGATCCCCCTTGGGCAGGCCTTCCCGCATGAGCGAGGCGTAACGATCCAGACCCTCTTCCACGCTATTCCCCCTAAACATCCCCTCCAAGCTCCCGAATTCTTGCAAATAATCGGACCAGACTCCCATCATCCAAAGGGCATCGGTATCCCGCAATGTTCGATGCACAAAACCCTTCATGGCGGACCAATCCCGGCGAGAGGGTTCGCGAAGAAAACTTGCCGGTTGATGATTCATTCGAGCCAGCCAATCCGATGCTTTGGACAAGATGGTTTCGCGGCGACCCCAAGACAAATGGGCCGCCAATAAGGCGGCGATTTCCACATTCACAGGATCTTGACCAACCCAACGGCGCGGTATCGAAACCGGATCTTTGGCCACAAAAGCCGGCGAATTGTAATGATTTGCCGCCGCCAACAAGGCTTGGGACTGATCAATACGCCTGCCGGATCGCGATGGCATGGTGCCGCTTAGACCAAATCCAGCGCCGATTCCAAATCCTTGATCAAATCCTGAACCCCCTCGACCCCAACACTAAGCCGGAGTAAGGTATCCGTAACACCGGATGCCAAGCGCTTTTCGCGGGGAATACTCGCATGAGTCATGCTGGCCGGGTGCCCGATTAAGGACTCAACCCCGCCCAAAGACTCTGCCAAAGCAAACAACCTGGTCGACGAAGCCACCTTCATGGCATCCTCCAAACGCCCGGAGGCCAAATCGAAGGAAATCATCCCCCCAAAATCCCTCATTTGGGCCGCTGCTACCGCATGCCCGGGATGGCTGGGCAAGCCGGGCCAGTAAACACGGGCGACTTTGGGATGGTTCACCAAAAATTGAGCCACCGCTCGTCCATTTTCGCAATGCGCGCGCATTCGCAGATGCAATGTCTTGATGCCCCTCAAGGCCAGGTAACAATCCATGGGGCCTGGATTGGCCCCCGAACAATTGAGGATAAAGGCCAATTCCTCGTGAAGGTCTTGGCGGTTCGTGGCCAGAAAACCCATGACCAGGTCGCTGTGTCCACCCAAGTACTTGGTGGCCGAATGCATGACCAGATGAGCTCCCAAATCCAAGGGATTTTGGAGGTAGGGCGATGCAAAGGTGTTATCAACCGCCAATAGAACCCCAAATTCGTTGGCAAGGGCGGCCAAAGCACGGATATCCGCCACCTTCATCAGGGGATTGGTCGGGGTTTCGGCCCAAATCAAACGGGTTTGGGGGGTCATGGCCCCTCGGACTGCCGCCAGATCGCTTTGGTCAACCCAGCGGAAGCGCAGGCCCATGGGCTCGTACTGACGAGTGAACAAACGGTAGGAACCCCCGTACAAATCGTCACCGCAGACCACTTCATCCCCAGGCCTCAGTCTTTTGAGAACTGCATCGATGGCCCCCATTCCGCTCGAAAAACAGAGTCCGTAGCTGGCATTTTCCAAGGCAGCCAAGGCGGCCTCCAACTGACTGCGGGTTGGGTTTTTGCCCCGAGCATACGCAAAACCTTTGTGCTGGCCCGGGGACTCCTGCACGTAGGTTGAGGTTTGGAATATGGGGGTCATGATCGCCCCGGTGCCTGGATCTGGAAAGACCCCGGCGTGCACAGCTTTGGTCGAAAAATCCCAGGCGCTGGAGTCACCTGCCTGTCCATCGTTGGAATGTGGAGAAAATAATGGCCCGTTTTGCATACCCAAATAAACAACAGGACGAGGCCTCCCGAACGGCCTCGTATTTTTGTTATTCCGAGTAAATTTTCCACCGTGATTTCCCGACAGACCATTGATCGCATACTGGATACCGCCCGCATCGAAGAGGTGGTCGGCGATTATGTAACACTCAAAAAAAGAGGAGGCAACTACTTGGGTCTCTGTCCTTTTCACAACGAAAAAACACCTTCCTTTACGGTAACGCCCTCCAAGGGTATTTATAAATGTTTTGGGTGCGGGGTTGCCGGTAATGCCGTTGGATTTCTGATGGCCCACGATCAATTAAGCTACCCGGACGCCTTGAGGCAATTGGCCTTACGCTACCAAATCGAAGTCGAAGAGGACCAAAGGGCCAACGATGACCCCCGCTTTCAGGCCGAAAAATCCGAAAGGGACCGCCTTTGGGACCTCATGGGCTTTGCCCACCAATACTACCAAAGGCTCTTGTGGGATCACCCCAGGGGTATCGCGGTTGGGCTGTCGTATTACCGGGAGCGCGGCCTAAGCGACGAGAGCATACGGGAATTTGGTTTGGGGTACAGCCTGGAAGATGCGGATGGACTGGCCAGGATGGCCTTGGATAGCGGCTATACGCAGGATGAACTGGAAAAGGCAGGGTTATGCTCCAACCACGAAAGCCGAGGCTTGTACGATCGTTTTCGCGGACGGGTTTTGTTCCCGATTTATCATCTCAACGGCAAGGTTTTGGGTTTTGGGGGGCGTACCCTCAAAACGGACCGCAAAGAGGCCAAGTACATCAATTCCCCGGAGACCCCTTTGTACCGCAAAAGCGAAACCCTCTTTGGGTTATACCAGGCCCGTAAAGCCATGGCGCAAAGCAGTCAGGCCTATCTCGTTGAAGGGTACATGGATGTTATTTCGATGCACCAGGCAGGGATCAGCAACGTGGTCGCCAGCAGCGGAACCGCTTTGACCCAAGAACAGGCCCGTTTGCTCAAGCGTTTTGTTGGCGAAGTAACCTTGATTTACGATGGGGACGCGGCCGGCATCAAAGCGGCATTACGTGGGATTGACCTCCTCCTCGAGAACGAATTGAATTTGCGCGTTGTGGCCTTGCCCCCGGATGAAGACCCGGACAGCCTGGCCAAACGCATGAGGGGTCAAGAATTGCAAGAATGGCTAAAGTCTAATTCACAAGACTTTATGAATTTTCAGCAAAATCTTTTGTTGAAAGAAGCCGGGGATGACCCTATCCTGAGGACCCAGGCCCTGCAGGTCGTCAGCGCCAGCATTGCCTGTGTTCGCGATCCCATCCTTCAAGCCACCTACGTGCAACGCCTGGCCCAGGATTCGGGCCTACCTGCCCAGGCCGTTCAGGAAGCCGTCACCCGGCATCTTCACCTGAAGGCCAAAACCCGTTTGGAACAACGAGGTGCCCCTTTGAGCGAAGCGAGCCTCACCGAAGCTCCGACGGCTGTTCGTATTCCACCCCCCACCCAGGCCCTGAACGATACACCCCAAGAAAGCGAAATTCTACGGCTTTTGGTGCAGGCGGGCACCCTGAACGGCCAGGATGGACGGCCTATGGTGGAATATTTGGCCGAAACATTGCACGAACTCCAATGGGATTATCCGGCCTGCGGTGAGCTTTTTGAAGAATGCGTTCGTCTTTGGGCGTCATCGCGACGGCTCCCGGATTTCAAAGCCCTGGTTCAACACTCCAACCCAGCAATCGCCGACTTGGCATCCACTTGGTTAAGCCAAGACCTACGCGTCAGCCCCAACTGGGACCTGATGCACGATATCCCGGTTCGGGAACCTTCCGAGAACCTGAGCCGCGAATTTGAAGACGCCTTCCATCGCTTAATTCACAAAAAGGTTTTGAGCCTACACCGCACCAAAATCGAAGGCTTACAAGCCATGACCGAGGTGAACGAGGATTTGCTTCGTCAAATACACGAACTCAAGGAAACCGAAATTCTCTTGGCCAAGAAATTAGGCATGGTCATTACCCACTAAATCCGGAGGGTAAGCCACGGCCCAGAGCCAGGCATGGCCTTGGTGGAATAGACAACCCGCCTCAACAAGAACAGTTTCCTTTCCGTTTGAGCCTTGAACCACCTCGCCCGACCATGCGGGTTCCAAACCGGTGGATACTTCCCCTTGCGGAAGGCCTTGAATGGATTTTGAATTAATTGATAGTTTGATAATTTCTTGATTTTTACCAAATTGACTACCATCAATTAAATTGCATTTATAAGCAGCTTCCTTGATGACCCACAGCAGGGTTGAACCCCATTCCTCCCCTACAAGGCCTTGCACTCGACGGATTTCTTCTTCGCTGCTTACCCGACCCAATACCCGGGCATGACGATCGCTGCACCGCTCCAGGTCCACCCCTATTCCGCCTAAGCTATCCCCAGCTCGGGGGCTTGCCACCGCAGCACCCCCCATACCCACGGTATGGGTTAGGGAAACCGGAAACCGCTCCTGGCCCAATAGCAGTTGCGGAGGGCCCTCTGCTGGCCGAACCAGACCCTGTATACCCTCCTCAACCAAACGGTACAAGGCCGTACGCGATGATAACCACTGCCTGTAGCCCGGATGAGTCTCCCCCTTGGGTCCTTTGGGGCAACCCGGCCATTGGGCTATGGTATTCAAACGGTCTTGGGACCAGGACCAGGCCTCATCTTCCGCCACAAGGGCCATGGACCACAAACCCGAGGGGCCCTTCAAACACCAAGCCCTCGGGCCATCGCCCGTCTTGTCAAGCCTCCGATTATCTTTGGCGTCCATCGTCCGAAAAATACCATGATTCTATCCGACCAACGCATCCTTGCCGAAATTGCTCAAGGCCATATTTTGATTGAGCCCTTTGACCGGCAGCATTTGGGGACCAATTCCTACGATGTCCATTTGGGTCGTTACCTGGCCGTCTATACCTCCAGAATTTTGGATGCCCGCCTGGATAACCCGGTAGAAGAACTCATTATTCCTGCCGAAGGCTTGGTGCTTCAGCCCGGTACCTTGTACCTGGGAGTCACCGAGGAGTACACCGAAACCCATCGCCACGTGCCATTCCTCGAAGGCAAATCATCGGTAGGGCGTCTTGGTATCGACATCCATGCTACGGCGGGCAAAGGTGATGTTGGTTTCTGCAATACCTGGACATTGGAAATTTCCTGTACCCAAGCCGTACGGGTCTATGCCGGTATGCCCATAGGTCAATTGATTTATTTTGAAGTCGCCGGGGACATTGACCAATTGTACCACAGCAAGAAAAACGCCAAATACACCACCAGGACAGTCAAACCTATGCCGTCCCAAATGTGGCGCAATAGTTTTTAGGGCCGATCGGTTTTGCGGTGGACCATACCGCTTCCTGCCTGAGCTTTGGGCATCACCAAAACATCCGCGATTTGGACATGATCCGGTCTGGTGGCCATGAAGCCAATAATCTCGGCCACATCCTCGGCATGCAAGGGTTCCAAACCGCTGTACACCTGACTGGCCTTGTCCTGATCGCCTTTGAATCGAACCAAAGAAAATTCCGTATCCACCATGCCCGGGGAAATGGTCCCCACCTTGATGCCAAAAGGCAGCAATTCCTGGCGCATGGCCTTGGCTATGGCCTCAACCCCAAACTTGGAAGCACAATAAACCCCACCACCGGGGTAGGTTTCTTTGCCTGCGGTTGAACTGACATGCAGGACCTGACCGGAACCCGCGCTTTTCATATCGGGCACCACGGCTCGGGTTACATGGATAAGGCCCTTTAGGTTGGTATCCAAAACCCGGTCCACATCCTGGGGATCCGACTCGTGGACGGCCGATAGGCCCTGGGACAAACCGGCGTTGTTGAGCAGCAATTGCAGCGGCTTCCAGGCAGAGGGTAGGTTCCGGTAGGCCTTTTCTACTGCCGCCCTGTCCCGGACATCCACTTCGGCCCAAACGATGGCTGCGGGATCAACGACGCCGCCCGAGACCAAGGCCTTTTGAAGCTCCTCCAGCCTCTCCCTTCGACGGGCCCATAACACCAAATTCCACCCTCTGGCAGCAAACCAATGGGCCGTGGCTTGTCCTATACCGGAACTTGCTCCGGTGATCAATACGGTGGGCTGGGAACTATTCAAAGGTGAAAGAAACGATCCACGTCCGGGAACGCAGGCTTTGGATAAAATTAGCATAGACATGCTGTTCCGGAACCATAACATTGCGTAACCCGTTGGCTACTTTGATTTCGGGGGAAAGTTTGAAATACTGCAAATACAGGTCCAGGCCTACACCCGTTTCGACCGAATAATCCATACGGCGCAATTTGACGCGGTCCACATCGTCCACGACTTTTTCCTGGGAGGCCATATCGATACTTGCTTTAAGTCCCCCCAGAACATAGACCCGGTAATCTTTCATGCGCTTGGAACGGAACTTCAAGGTCAAAGGAAGGTCCACATTGGCCATTTGAATGGACTTTTTGACCGGAATGCTTTGGTTGGCAAAATCAAATTGAAAATTTCGCTGCGAAAACATCAAGGTCGGGGTAAAACGCAAAGCCAGATACTCATGCAAACGGGCATCGGAAACGATTCCCAATTGGAATCCAGGCCCAAAAACGGGGGAAACATAATTGAGGTTGGTCAACCCGGGCAAGGTCAAGGAATCCTTGAGCAGCAGGTGGTGGCTGCTTCGGTTAATCCCCACATGAAACCCAAAATGCAAGGCTTTGGTATCGTAGTAGGCGTTGTTTTGGGCCCAAGCCGCAGGAACCTTCCCCAGGAGGCAGGAGCCCATGAGACCAAACATCATAAGGCGTCCAAAACGGCTGAACGAAATTTCCGTTTTCATGGTCTGCGTGCAATATAAACAGAACTAATACCCAGGCTTAGGCGACGCTGCTGGATCGGCTCCAAGCCAGCCCCTTTTAACCTGGCTTCAAATTCGGCTCCTTCCGGGAAAATCTGAACCGAAGCCGGCAGGTAAGCATACGCCGCACGGTCTTTGGAAAGCCATCCTCCGATGGTGGGCATCAAGGAGCGGGAATAAAGATTCATCAGTCCTTTGACCAAAGGGGACCTGGGCCTGGAAAATTCCAGAACCATTAAATGTCCTCCGGGTCGAAGCACGCGGCCTAATTCTTTGAGGCCTTGATCCAGGTTTTCGAAATTACGGACCCCAAAGGCCACCGTGACCGCATCAAAGGACTGGTCATCAAATGGCAAATGCTCTGCATCGGCTTGTTCCAGGCGTACCCTGCTGTTCAATCCACTTTGGGTAACCTTTTGTCGCCCCACACCCAACATGCCCTCCGACAGATCTACCCCCACCACGTCCGCTTGGGGAAGTTCCCTGGCCAAGGCCAAGGCCAGATCAGCTGTTCCGGTCGCCACATCCAAAACCCGAGCCGGCAAACCCCGTTCACGCAACATACGAAGGGCTACCCGACGCCAGCGAACATCAATACCCAGGGAAAGGAGACGGTTGAGTAAATCATAACGACCGGATATCCCGTCAAACATGCGGGCGACCTGTTCTTTTTTGGTATCCGAACCTTCGCCATAAGGCTTGATGGAGATAGAGGACTGCGGTGAACCGGGTTGGATGGACATAGGCTATCCTTCAAACGAAGGGAGGGCAAAGATAGTTCACAACAATCGGGCATACTTTTGGGTCCATGAATCCAAAACGAACCGAGGAGTTTCACGTCAAAGCTTCGTATTTGTCCAGCGGGGTCCGTTTGGACCAATTGCCTGCGGCAGATCGACCTGAATTTGCCTTAATAGGTCGGTCCAACGTTGGCAAATCCTCGTTGATTAACCGCTTGGCCCAGCACCAGGGGTTGGCCAAAAGTTCAGGGAGTCCCGGTAAAACCAGGCTCATCAACCATTTTCTTTTTGACATCCCCCCTGCAAATTCGATGTATTTGGTGGATTTGCCCGGCTATGGGTACGCCAGAGCTTCCAAAAAAGAAATCGAAGCCTGGAACCTGATGATGAAACGATACCTTCGGGAACGACCCAACCTCGTTTGTGTTTTACAGTTGATTGACAGCCGATTAAGCCCCCAAAAAGCCGATTTGGATTTTGGTAATTTAATGGGCGAATGGGGTTTGCCTTTGGTTTTGGTTTTTACCAAGACCGACAAAGATTCTATGGTTCAGGCGGACAAAAATGCCGATCGCTACGGAAAAGCGATGCTGGAAACCTGGGAAAGCCTACCGCCGGTCTTTATGAGTTCGGCCACCAACGGAAGAGGCCGCCACGAAATCCTGCAATTCCTTGTGGACTGTAGCCGGCAGTGGAAGATTCAAGGCTAAGGTCTCCATCCGGGCGGGACCGCTCCCAATGCACGCCGTTGAACCGACGACCTTTCCGATAAGGATACTCTTGTTAATTCCAAAAATCCAAGGACAGGGGACGAATTGAAACCGTCGATCTGGCAATCGCCGGTCCAGCATTCCCGTTTGCCCTCTTGCAAGATTTTGCCCTCGACACTTCGAAGCGTCCATTGCCATGAGCCGGAACGTTCACCCTCTGGCACCTGCACCATCCATGCACCGGATCGTTCCGGATTGCATACCAACCTCCACGATGCGCCAGGGACTCTCGTGGTTGACCATTCTTCCTGGACCGAGGAGGGCAGCGCCGGACCCACAGCCAGCTTCACGACCACCGGCAAGTGGTCCGAGATATCGTACAAGGCGTTGGCAATGGCTACCGGAACCGAGGCGTTAAAAGTCCCGTTCACGTTACCGTTGAAGCGATTCCCGTCATTACCCACAACCCGGAAAGAAGCCGGAACATAGCGAATACCAAGGCTATCCCCCAGAACAAAATCATTGACCAAAATATGATCGTAGCGGTCGTCCATCCCACCACCACTTGCACATCCGTTGGACGTCGTCCGGGGGGATTGGGTATGCCACAGTGCAAAGCTTGAATTACCGCTCCAGGACCCCAGGCGCGATACGGGATCCTTTAGACGATGATTGGGGGTAGAACCGGCGTTGAGTAAGGAGTCAAAAGCAGGCTCGCTTGACGAACTCACGTTCAAATCCCCCATGACCACGAGGTTGCCTCGCAAACCCGTGGAGCGCCAATACTGGACTAAACTTCCCGCCTCTTGACCGCGTTGGGCAATATCCGATGCAGTGCCTCCTGCCTTGAGGTGGGCTACAGCCACATAAAGCCATACCGTATCGTTGCTGGCGGGTATGGGCTTATGAAAAAGGCGGTAAAAAGCAATATCCCGACCCTGGGTCGCCACCGGCGTCTGGGATTTGATCCCCAACTTGTTGCTGTTGTAATACAATAAAGAAACGATTTCGGAACCCGAGGGGTTCATCAAATTAGCCCGCAAATACCCGCTCCGACCGCCGGTATTGAGGACATTGTTCAAAAAGCCACTGTTGACCGAAGATACCGGGCTCATCTCGCATACCCCCAATAGATCCGGAGCCAGGTACGAAAACAAGGTTTGGAGCCGGGCATTCTTGGTGGTCAGGCTGTTGTTCGAGGCGGTGCAAAAGCTGGTATTGACCCCGTAGTACAAAAGGTTGTACATCATCACCGTAAGCGTATCCCTTCCACCCTGTCCCGAGGCGGCCTGACCAAGCCCTACAGAGGGCCGAACCAGAAACAAAAGGGCCGCAAACAACAAACCCGAAGCTCTCGCCTCGGGTTTGATAAGCCGTGAGCTGCTTTTCAAAATCAACGCTTGTAACGCTGTTTGAACTTATCAACACGACCAGCGGTGTCCACCAAAACTTGTTTGCCGGTATAAAAAGGATGCGATTTGTGCGAAATATCCAATTTGACCAAGGGATATTCGTTGCCATCTTCCCATTTACCGGTTTCTCTGGTTTCGGCACAGGATTTACCCAAGAACATGTATTCGTTGGACATATCCTTGAAAATGACAACGCGGTAGTTTTCTGGATGGGTGTTGGTTTTCATGCGTTTGGGGTCAAAATTCTGGTAAGGAGCGCAAAGATACGATGATTTAGCGCGTTATGAGCATTTTGCGGGTGAGTTTACGACCCTCAAAGTTCAAGGAATAGTAGTAAAGGCCCTGGGCCAAAGCAGAGGTCTCCAGGCGTTCTTGGTACCATCCCCCCTCCAACATACCCAAAGTCCGGGACCAAACAGGTCTTCCGTACATATCCCTGAGCTCCAACGAGGCCCGTCCCCCACGAGGCAAATAGTACGCAATGCCCGTTTGGTCCGATGCCGGGTTGGGGAAATTTTGGGAAAGCACCAAGCCCTGATCCTTTAGGTCGGTAACCGAAACCACTTCGCAAGGTCCGGGCAATAATTCAAAACAAAAATCATCAATAGCCCATCCTTCGCCCTGGAAAGCATAATCCGATGCGAAACGGAACCGGAAGATAACTTCAGCGTTATCGGTGGTGTTAAAGATCTGCATCATGGGCACATAGGCCTGCGGTGAAACCCCTGACCAACCAAAGCCCACGATATTTTGGCTTGAATTAAAGACGGCGAGCGATTGAATAATGGCGTTATACCACTCGTTCGTTAAGGTATCCAAATAGCCAAACGTATTCCAACGCGTTCCACCATCGGTAGAATATTCCAAGGTTCCACCATCACCGTGCAATGGCGCATTGGACGTATCGTTCGCCCAAAAATCCGTCATAAAGCGGGTCACAAATTTGACCCTGTAACAAGAGTCTTTGGTCGTTTTGAAGATGGGCGTGTACAAAGCTGAACTATCGTAGGGCTTGTAGGTACTGTCCGCACCAATGTACCAAGCATTAGGTCCGGATGCCGCTCCGTTAATTAAGCCCTTGGCAGGTGTACCAAAATTCCACGAATTACCCGAATTGCGTAAGGTTACGGGATTTCGTGTTAACCAGGCCGGTTGACCTTCATCAAAATTGTTGCAGTAAGGGAAATTGTCCACCAACGGAAATCCTACCGCCTCGATGCACAATGTATCGTCCAGAGGAAACGCATCCGCCTGCCCATTGGGCATTGATGACACCACGCAGAGGTCGTTGGAACCCAAACCCAAATTAAACAAATTGGTGAAGGTGTACAACGTGTCCTGCATGAAGGGTAACGTCAACGGCGTTGTGACCGATTGCACCAACGCGCCGTTTAGTTTCAGATCCAAGGTCGTCGAAATCAAATTATAATTCGGGTTGGTATTGTTACGAATCCTGGCTCGCGCGGTAACCGGTGTGGTTGCTGTCGGGAATGGAGGATCGTAGGTGACATCCATCACCTCGGCTCCATTGGCAACCGAATTATAAATCACGATATCGTCAATGAAATTACCGTTCCGGTCGGTTCCGCCGGTTGCAGCCGGCAAAAAGCGGTAACGGCACTTGGACTGCAATTCAATGATCAAGGGGTCTCCAGGAATATAGGTGGTATCCAGGGCAAAGTCTATGGTTTGGAAGGGGTTGTTGGCAGGGGTTGCCGTAAGCGGTTGCAGCGTTGGACCTACCTGCCGGCCGTTAGCCACTACCCGAAGAAGGGAAATTCGCTTATCGGCTGCATTGCTACCGGCGACCTGAAGCAATTTGAACCGGATACGAATATTGGAACGGTTGGACGTATTGACCGGAATGACCACCCGACTTAAATACGTTCCGTTCCATGAATCAGCCCATGGGTTGAGAGGTATAACGGTATTAAAAGATGCTCCCGAAAATTCAGTACCCATGTACAGCGAAAAGTCCGGGGTATTGTTTAGGGAAGGCACGGGGGTGTACCGAATATCCGTCACCGCGTTGGAGAGGGAGGTGTCGCAATACGGGCTGTAACCTTGACGCTCAAAATTGTTGACATGGGTCAGATTGACTTGTTCACGACCAAACAAGGTCACGCGCAATGTATCATTCCCTTGAACCGGGTCAACCGAACCTCCATTGACAAACATGCTGATCGTCGTATAGCCGTTGGGGATATTGCCCGGGGTATTGATGACAACTGTGTCAAACTCATTGGGCTGAATAACACGATTAAAGCTTTGAACCACGGGCGGCAAGGTATCAATCCGGTAACCGGCCGTAAACGAGGTGGTTGGTGAGTGTCCGATGTTACGGATCCTAAACTTTATCTGACGAGGTCCGCTGGGATAACAAATGGCACTCATAGGCACGATATTATTCGCAATCAAGAGATCGTTGACCGGAATCGCCTTAACACATCGGGTTATGGTGTCGTTGTTGACCCGAGGGTCTCCACTGAGTTGGGTGAACACTTTGAGGGTGTAGGTCCCAGGAGGCAATGGGGAGGTAATGGCCGGCAGGGTCACGGTAGCTTCCGATGCAGGTGGTAACGGTGTTGTGTAAACATATGGCGTTGCCAAAACAGGAGCATTGTTATCGTACCGGTAATTAAATGGAATTGCAAAGAGGGTATCACCACCATAATTCCGAATAACCACCCGTATGGTATCGGTGGCCTTGAGGGAATCCGGGCATGCCACCGGCTTGAGAATTTGGCGCATACCCACCTCACGAGGTGGAGGTGGAACAATGGCCCAGTTGTCCACGATAACCCCCTCTGTAGGGGTGAATCCACTCTGAAAATCCAAACGAAAACGAACCCGGTTATTCCGGTAATTGAAGGATGCTGGTAATTCCAGGCTATGTTCAACGTAATCGGCTAAACCGCCCGTAGAGCCCGAATTACCATTCCAGGCCGGACCCGCTATCCCACCGATCGTCCCCGTGGTATTGTACCAGTTGACACCCGTTGGATCCGAAACCGAACCCAGGGTCTGCCAGGAGCTAAACAACTCATCAACATAAGAAATACGGAAGGCCGACCCGGCGTTACCCAATCGGCGATTCATCCGAAAGCGTAAGGTGGTATTGACGCTGTTTCTGAAATTGTACAAGGGCGACAGCACGTATCCACCCTGCCCCGAGGTTGGGTTTCCGCTGAGGATTGTACCCCAAACATTGGGCGGACTGAAAGCGGCATTCAACTGTGGACCGGTGGGTATGCCTCTTTGCCAAGGGTTGTTGGCTGTTCCCATTCGAACTGTTAGCCAATTATCAGGCGAAGAATCAAAAGAATCTCCGCTCGGTACGTTAAGAATCGGAACCCCGTACATGGTAACCGAGGCTGAGTCGTTGGTCAAATTACCATCCTGGTCCATCGAGGTATGGGCCGTTAGGGTAAACCAAAGCAAAGGCGCCGACATGATGGAATCCAATTGAAGCGCCGTGGTGGTGACGGAACCCGGTCTGAGGGTATCGGTTAAGCGAACCTGGGTCGTTTGGGAAAACGAGCCTATACGAACCACCACCGGTATCAGGGTATCCACAATATTGCGTAAGCCAAAATTCTGTAGGCGAACGAAGACCGCAAAAGGCTCCCCACCGCGAACCTGGTAGTTGTTATTGGGAACCGAAATCAAGGTTCCCGCCGAGTTGGAAGCCACCAATTGTACCCCAATATCCCGAACCGGAGGCATGGCAACGGTCATGTTGTCAATGGCTACTCCATTGGAAACATTATTACCGTTCGAACGGAATACCATACGGAATCGAACCTTGGAAGCCGATCCACCCAAGGCTGTCCCCTTAAACAAGGAATCGGGTAAGCGAATTTCGCTGGAGCGCCAGCCACCAGAACGACCATCCCAGGCTCCGGATGTGGTCAGACCGCTGATGCTAGGGCGGTTATACCAATTGCTTTGGGCAGAATTGGGTAAAGCGCTGTAGATTCCTAATTTTTGCCAGTCGGGAACCGCGATATTTCGGGTGTATTCAACCCAAAATGCATCACCAGCTCCAGCACTCGCCGGGTTGGAAACCCCACCGCTATCAATAGCCCTCCATTGCATGAAATTCAGGTAGGACTGCTCTGCGCTTTGAAAGTTAAAGACCGGTGACTCCAACACATAAAAAGCATTGTTAGGGTAATTCCCGTTGAGGGAATCCACTGTCCAGGCCTTGGTCCCCGCAAAAGC
This sequence comes from Bacteroidia bacterium, assembly GCA_049431025.1. Classification (GTDB taxonomy): domain Bacteria; phylum Bacteroidota; class Bacteroidia; order UBA7662; family UBA7662; genus SYHX01. The sequence continues at coordinate 99,614 of JBMTCP010000004.1, forward strand.
TGCGTTAATAATGCTTTTGCCCGGCGTTCCCCGTACCCAACCACCGGGCGTATAAACCGGATTGTTGACGGGTCCGCTTAGGACATACGGTGACCATAAATCGCTACTCACCTCAAAACCATCCTGATAGGGCAGGTTCAAACCGTTGAGTGCAACAAATACCCGGGGATTGGACACATCCGGATTGATGGCCTGGTTGTTACGCACCGAGCGGTCCAACGCCCGAACATAGTAGGCCACGGTATCGCTATCGGAAACCGCCGGTACCTGGGCCTGCCAATTGCAGTAACCATCGATCTCGCCAGAGAGTGTGACCGCATCCAAACGCAATGAACCGGTTGTTTGATAGGTTAGACCTGTTGTGGCCGCAACATAAATGTTACCCCCTGGAGCAAACACGGCGACAAGCCGAACCCTAAAAGCCGAATTGTTATCGACCCCGTTAATTCCCGTAAAGTTGGCGCTTCGGCTATGGTACCAACGGTTACCGCCTTGGTTTGCGCGGTATAGATTGGCCGTATCGGTACCCGGACCAGTGTAAGGCGTCCATGTACCCCCTCCGTTGGTGGAATATTCCAAACGCACAAAGCGGGATGCGTTGGCCGAATGGTAAAGGTCAAAACTTAGTTGAATATTCTTGCGACCCGCTGTTGAAACACTAAATTGATAACCGCGCAGTGTATTGTTGTTGACGGCCGGGTAATTGTTGGTGGACCAGGTGAAATTGGTAGACCCTGCAGCTGAATCGGAGGAATTGTTGATGGTCGTAGCTGCAGTTCCTAAGACATAACTACCGTTGAATGTATTTACCAAAGCAGCCGTACCGCTACCGCGATGCGGTGTTGGCGCCAAGGTTCCTCCGGGGATGGTCGCAGCCGATGTCCCGTTAAAATTCCAACGGGCTAAGGTGTCGCGCACCAAAGGAGCACGGGTCATCCCCACCGATTGAAAGGCGCCGTTGTTGACTTTGTAGTGCAGGAAGGCCGTGTCTACTTCGGAACCGTCGGTAATCTTGACAGGAATCGTGAAGGGCCCAAGGTTGTAAACCGCGCCCAGGAAGACATCGCATTGTTGAAAGGTGGCCGGCCACTCGACCAAAGGCGGCCCTGAAGCCGTGAAACTGTAGAAGGCGGCTGTATCCGGTAATTTTTGGCGATAGCGGCGGGGGGAATTATCCACCGCTTCGATGTAATAACGAACCGAATCTCCGTCTACCGTAAAAATCGTATCGCGGAAATTGATTCCACCCACATTGGGCATACGACGAATTTGCAAGGGGCCGTTATTCAAGGAATAAGCCAAAATCGCACTGTCAATGCCCGAGGCATCGCTCATTTGAGCGTTGATAACAAAAGGTCCGGGGCTAAACTGATAACCCACCACCGGAGCACTATGGACCACGGTCGGGTTTCGGGATGCGATATAGGTGATGAAACTATCCCCCAAAGCAACCTGATTGGGAAAATAGCGAATGTTTCGCCTGGGCGATGAGTCAATGGCTCGAATGAGGTAACTCACCGTATCCCCATCGGCAATGCGGGTCGAGTCCAAATTTCCAACCCAGTTCAGCGTCGTTCCCTGACGCAGCATGCGGACCGAATCAACGTTGCCGTTGTTAATTCGGTAAAACAGATGAACCCCTGCCGTATCGATACCGGTGGAATCGCAACCCAAGGAATCCCGGACAATAGCCGTAAAAGTTTGATTAATGTTAAACTGAACACCGGTCAACGCCGTATGGGTTATCAAGGGCGCGATGCCCTCCGAAAACGCCGAGGTTACCAGGATAGAATCCAACAACCAGCCGTAGGCCGAAGGAACCGTACCCAATCCGTTGTTGTTACCGTCTTTGAGAAAAAAGCGTATTCGAACATCAGGTCGATTCGAAACGAAAGGCGACATATCAAAACGCTCTTGTTTCCACCAGGATGCCAAGGGTGTAGCACCTTGAACCGAAGGAGACCAATCTGCCGGGTAAGAGAATTGGGTGAAACGGCTCGAGCTTCTAAAATCAGTTGAGGCCCCCAGATAACGACAGGAGGTTCCTAGCAAACGTGTCCAAGTCACCCCTCCATCCACCGAATACTGAACGACAGCCGTATCGTTGAATTCCAGTTTGGCAATATGAGCAAAATCCAACCAAACCTTAAAATGCCCCAAGGTCGAAAAGGGCTTCAATTCCAAAATCGAGGTGGAATTCGGGTTAATCCGACCCCGAACCGCTTTGCCTGTACTGTTGATCGGAAACCGGTAGTTCCCTACCGTATCCCACAGGGACACGGTCGTTGCGGGAATGTAGGAACGCAAAACCGAGTCAAAGGGGTTGGCGTTTTCAAAGGTGGTAAAAAACCGCGCCTGCACGCCGGGTGGCAAAACCGGTTGAGCCTTCAAAGAACCATTGGCTGCAAAAAATGCCAAAAAGAGCCCTAAAATCCCTGTTCCCAGCTGCAGGCGACCGGTCCACCGGTTTCTCCAGCTCTTGGAAGTTAAAAACATAAGCAACGAAGTTTGGTCGTAACGCATTGGTATCCCTATCAAAGGGTCCAATATAGACCAAAAACCGCTTAATTAGTAATCTAAAAGGGTTTTTAATTTGGATTTTAGCCTATCCATTCCCAAGAATTCCTGTTCCAGGCTTACCGCAAAAGGCACCGGGGTATCCAGGGAACCGAATCGCATGACCGGGGCATCCAGCGAGGAAAAGGCTTTTTCGGCAATAACGGCAGCAATTTCACCACCAAATCCGCCCAAAAGGGTGTCTTCATGCACGATCAGGACTTTACCCGTTTTGCGAACCGAAGCCAGAACCGTATCCTCATCCCAAGGCAAAAGCGATCGCAGGTCCACCACCTCCAAATCAGCCTCCGGAAAGGCCTTGCACAGATCCAAGGCCCAATGAACCGCCATGCCGTAGGCAACCAACGTAGCCTCCGAACCGGCCCGAACAATTCGGGCCTTCCCTGGAGCTAATTCGGCTATACCCTCCGGAACAGGGCCACTGAGGCTTCGATACAAGGCTTTGTGCTCAAAAAACAAGTAAGGCGATTGGTCCCTGAGGGCATAAAGCAACATCGCTTTGGCCTCGGCCGGAAAAGCCGGGTAAACGACTTTGAGGCCGGGAACATGGGTGAACCAAGCCTCGTTGGACTGGGAATGGAAAGGCCCGGCCCCTACCCCAGCCCCGGTGGGCATACGCACCACCACCCTGGCCTCCTGGCCCCAACGGTAGTGAATTTTGGCCAGGTTATTGACAATTTGGTTGAAACCGCAGGTGACAAAATCAGCAAATTGCATTTCGACCATGGCCCTTTTGCCCGCAATCGACAAGCCCAAGGCTGCACCAACAATCGCCGATTCACACAATGGGGTATTGCGTACCCGGTCGGCCCCGTAGCGTTCCATTAACCCTTCGGTGGCCTTGAAAACCCCTCCGTAAGCGCCGATATCCTGCCCCATCAAAACCAATTGAGGATCGCGTTCCATGGCCTGGTCCAGGGCTTCACGAACCGCATCCACCAAGCGCAATTCCCTTGTGTTATGGTGAGACCAAATATTCGACTCATCCACAGGATCCGGGGCCGGGGCATAGACCGCTGCCAACTCTTCCTCAGCCGAGGCATGGGGCTCAGGCTCCTCAAAAACCTCGTTTAGGGCTCGTTCAATTTGATCCGCAAAGGATTGCTTTAACGTTTCTTTGGTTTGGTTACTCAGCCAACCTTTTTTGAGTAGGTAGCCTTCGTAATTCGCCAAAGGATCCCGAAGGGCCCATTGTTCCAACAATTCTTTGGGTACGTATTTGGTACCCGATGCTTCTTCGTGACCCCTCATCCGAAAGGTCATGCACTCGAGCAAAAGCGGACGAGGTTTGATCCTAAGTTCCGCAGCCCAATGACGAACGGTTCGATAAACCTCCAAGATATTGTTACCGTCCACCTGTACGGCCTCGATGCCATAACCTATACCCTTGTCGATGAACTGCTTACAACGAAATTGTTCTTGGGAAGGCGTGGACAAACCGTATCCGTTGTTTTCGATCACAAAAATGACCGGAAGCTGCCAAACGGCGGCCACATTGAGGGCCTCGTGAAAATCACCTTCGGACGTTCCGCCATCGCCCGTAAAGGCCAGGCTCACCGAAGGTTTTTGATCCAATTTCCAGGCCAGGGAAGTCCCGTTAGCCAGGGTTAACTGAGGACCCAAATGGGATATCATACCGACTACGGCATGCTCCTTGGACCCAAAGTGAAAGGATCGCTCCCTCGCCTTGCTATAACCCGATGCCTTACCCTGAAGTTGTGCAAACAACCTTGTCAAATCCATGCCTCGGGACGTGAATACCCCCAGGTTGCGATGCAAAGGAAAAATAAATTCATCCGGACGCAGGGCCTGGGTGGCCCCCACCGCAATGGCCTCCTGTCCTATACCTGAAAACCATTTGGAAACCTTGCCTTGACGAAGTAGAATAAGCATTTTTTCTTCGATCATTCGCGGTAACAATAAGCCTTCGTAAAGCTTCAATAATTCGGCGTCCGTGCAGGACGAACGGTCAAATTTCATTTTGTCGGAGGGAGCAAACCACTTCATCGGGTTGTTGGGTTGGAACGTTGACGCCAAAGGGCGCGAAAAGTCTGGGGAGCCGGGGCGGGTAAATGCCGGCGGGAGCCCCAAAGTGAGCCTACAAACCGTGCCATAAACCAGGTTTTGGTCCGGGCGCCGACCAAATCCAGAAGGGGTCGGTGGAGCATGGCTCTGGACCAGGCTTTCCAAACCCAATGCTGGGTCGTCGAAGCACCGGGACCTTGAGCGGCTTGGTGGCGGTTGTTCAAAATCATTTGGTGCAAGGGAATACGCACCGGGCAGACCTCGGTGCAGGAACCGCAAAGCGAGGAGGCCTGGCTGAGGTGTTGAAAGGATTCAAAGGGGAGAAGATGCGGGGTAATTACCTTGCCGATAGGACCCGAATAGGTTGCCCCGTAGCTATGCCCCCCAATATTCTTGTAAACCGGGCAAGCGTTGAGGCAGGCTCCGCAGCGAATGCAGTGAAGGGCTTGACGGGTCGAGGGATCTTCGAGGAGGTTCGTGCGTCCGTTATCCAAGAGAATCACCACCATTTCTTGGGGACCATCCATTTCGTCATCGCGGCGGGGGCCGTGAAAAATGGTGTTGTACGCGGTCATTTGCTGCCCCGTGCCCTTGGCGGCTAACAAAGGCCAAAGCAAATCCAAATCTTCCATCGAGGCCAGTACCTTTTCGATACCGGCGATGACCACATGCGCCTTGGTGAAGGTGGTGGACATCCGGGCATTGCCTTCGTTTTCGGTAACACAAACCCCACCGGTATCGGCCAGCAGAAAATTGGCTCCGGTTATACCGACTCCGGCTTGGACGTATTGGGACCGTAACAAATTTCTGGCATGCTCGGTCAAGGCCTGGGGGCTTGCCTTAGGGTCGGTGCCTAATTTGCGATGAAACAAATCCGCCACATCCTCTTTGGATTTGTGCATGGCCGGGGTCACAATATGGTACGGCGGTTCACCGTCCAGTTGCTGGATATACTCCCCCAAATCGGTTTCAACCACCTCAATTCCATGCTTTTGAAGGAAATCGTTCAAATGAATTTCCTCGGTTACCATGGATTTGGACTTGACCACCAAACGGGTTTGGTGTCGTTGAACCACCTCCAAAACGGCCTCGAGTGCTTCGCCGGCATCGGAAGCCCAGACCACCCGGGTTCCGTTGTTACGGCAAGCGCTCTCAAAACGCAACAAATGTTTTTCGAGATTTTCGACGGCCTGCCATTTGAGGAAAGCCGCCTGATCCCTGGCCAATTCGGGGTCACGGTAATCCTTTTGACCGACCTGAACGGCCGCATGGTAACGGCCCATATTAAAATTGATTTTGCGGCGATGATCCAGATCAAAGCCTTTGAAATCAACAACTTGATCAAATCGATCGGAGGCCTGCTTGAGGTTGGCCATCAGGCTGGTGATAAACCGGTTGAACTCGGATCAATTAAATCAACCCGACGCTGATGTCGCCCACCCTCAAAATCGGTAAATGCGAAGGTATGCACCATGGCCATGGCCTCTTCGGGCTGAACAAAACGCGCCGGCAAACACAGGATATTGGCATTGTTATGGGCTCTGGCCAAGGAGGCCAATTCCGGCAGCCAACACAAGGCCGCTCTGGCCCCGGGCACCCGATTAGCACTCATGCAGACCCCGTTGCCGGAGCCGCAAAGCAGCAAACCCATAGCCCCATCCTGTTCGGAAGCGACCCTACGGGCCAGTTCCTGGGCCACCAAGGGATAATCCACCGATTCCGGGCTGTAACAGCCCAGGTCAAGCACCCGGGCGCCCCAGGATACGAGGCGTTCTTTCAGCCATTCCTTGGTTTCGAAACCGGCATGATCACTGCCAAGCACCAGGGACTTGGAGGGCCAATCCACCCCTGCCGGGTTGGGCTTATCCGTTGCTATCATTTTGGGGAAGTTTGGGCTCATCGGAAGGCGCCGTAACAGAAGCCATGGAAGGTTGACGGCTGGAGGCGGCCACCACCATAATTGACATCTCGTACAAAAGCATCATTGGTAAGGCCAAAATTAACATACCACCTATATCGGATGGGGTTAACAAGGCTGCAATCACCAAATTGGCCACCACCGCATATCGGCGGTTACGCCGCATCCAGGGCGCATTGATTATCCCCACCAAACCCAGAAAATAGGCCAGCACCGGCAATTCAAAAATCAAACCGGCTGTGAGAACCATCATGGTCAGGGCGGAGACGTAAGAACTTAAACTGACGGTATTGACAACCTGAGCACTCACGCTGTAATTGCTCAAAAACAAAATGCTCATTGGGCCCAGAATAAAATACCCAAAAGCACAGCCCACAAAAAAGAGGAGCATGACCGCCAAAATCAAACGTCGTGCCGCAAAAAATTCCCGATCACGCAATGCGGGGCTGATGAAACGCCAAAATTCCCAAACCAAATACGGAAAGCCCAGAACCAAAGCCCCAAAAAACGAAACATAGAGGTGCTGCATCAATTGCCCGGTCAATTCCAGGTTGACCAATTGCAAAGGCATAGCCTCCACGCACCACAATTCCCCCTGCCCCAAGGCATGCCCCAAGGAGCAGAGCCAGCGGTACGAAACAAAATCCGGGTTCTTGGGACCCAGCAGAACGGTATCAAAGACCCAGGCTTTTTGGGAAAAAAGCCCCAACATGAGAACAAAAAGCACCACGACCGAGCGCCACAGGTGGGCTCTCAGGGCATCCAGATGCTCCATGAATCCCATGGAGCGGTCTTTGGTTTCAAATTGATCCGTGTACGCCAAGCCGCAAGAAAGGGCTCAAAGATACCCTTTGCGGTTCGTTTAAGCGGTTTTTTTGGTCTGAACATCCAAACGCAATTCCTGCGCCTTGGACTTCAGGGCCTGCAGTCCTTTACGGACCCGCGTACCGGCAGCGGCGTTCCCTTTGTCGTAGAATTTCTCGAAATCCTTTTCCATTTCGAGGACAGCGTTGAGCAAAGTCTGGTATGGGTTCATAGGCGTATGTTTTACTTAACTCTAAGATACACTTAGGATTAAAACAAGATTAAGGTTTACCCAAAAAAAATATGCGACCCCGATTGCTACGGGGTTGACCTGCCCGACCTGGGAATCTTAAACCACCACAATGCCTTCGTTTCGGTAGGCCCCTTCGGCTAATTTGGCGGCTACCGAAGAAAAAGCCTCCAGGGTGTGGGCTACATCGGCGTCGGTGTGCACGGCTGTAGGAATCAAACGAAGGAGGATCACATCCTTGGGAACCACCGGATAGACCACCACCGAGCAAAAAATGCCCCAGTTTTCGCGTAAATCCGCCACCATACCGGTCGCTTCGCCCAAGGAACCGTTGAGAATAACCGGGGTCACCGGGGAAGCCGTGGGACCCAAATGAAAGCCCCTAGCCCGAAGTCCGCTTTGGAGGGCGTTGACGATTTCCCAGAGTCGAATGCGGAATTCAGGCCGCGTGCGCATGAGTTCCAGGCGCTTGAGCGCGCCGACCACCAAGGGCATGGGCAGGGATTTGGCAAAAATCTGGGAGCGCATATTGTAGCGAAGGTGCTGTATGACCCCGGCAGAACCTGCAAAAAAACCGCCAATAGAAGCCATGGCTTTGGCAAAGGTTCCAAAATAAAGGTCCACCCCTTCGGTGACCCCCATATGGGCCGGGGTACCCTGACCCTCAGGGCCCATGACCCCAAAACCGTGGGCATCATCCACCAAGAGGCGGAACTCGAATTCTTGTTTGAGGGCCACGACCTGATCCAGGGCCCCCAAGGCTCCGGACATCCCAAAAACCCCTTCGGTGATCACCAAAATCCCCCCTTGATTGCCCTGCTCTTCGATAACTCGCCGGGCACGGACCAATTGGGTTCGCAAACCGGCCATATCGTTGTGCTTGTAAACAAAGCGCTTGCCCGCGTGCAGTCGCACCCCGTCCACAATGCAAGCGTGGGATTCGGCATCGTAAACGATAACATCGTGACGATCCACCAGGGCATCAATGGACGAAACCATGGCCTGGTACCCGTAATTCACCAACAATCCGGCCTCCTTACCCACATAGTGGGCCAATTCATTTTCCAATTGCTCGTGCCTATCGGAATTACCCGACATCATACGAGCCCCCATCGGCCATGCCATACCGTATTCGGCAGCCGCCTGGGCATCCGCCTCCCGAACTTCGGGATGGTTGGCCAAGCCCAGGTAATTGTTCAGGCTCCAAACCAGGTTTTCGCGCCCCCTGAACTGCATACGGGGGCCAATGGGCCCTTCCAACTTGGGGAACATGTAGTATCCTTCGGATTCTTTGGCATGGCGACCAAGGGGGCCGGGGCGATTTTCGAGGCGTTTGAAGAGGTCCATAGGGCTTAGGGCTATTATAAAGGTTGATAAATGTATAAAAACCATTTATTGCCTCTAAATTAAGTAAATTTGCGGTCCTGAGAAAATGAAAATCCGTTTGACCCCCTCCAAAATGGGCAAAATCCCTCGTTTTTGGCTCCTTGGAGGGCTTTTGTTGGTATTGACGCTGTCCTGTGATTCGTACAACAAAATTCTCAAGAACCCCAACCTCAATTTTAAATTCCAAAAGGCCAGGGAATTTTATCTGCAAGGCGAGTATTTCAAGGCCCAACCCCTTTTGGAAGAATTGGTATCGGCCTACCGCGGTTCGGATTTGTCCGAAGGTATTTATTACTATTACGCCTACTGTGATTTTCAAATGGGGGCCTACCAAACCGCAGCCTATCATTTCAAACAGTTCAACCAGTTGTTTCCCTCCAGCCCCAAAGGCGAAGAAATGGACTTCATGTACGCCTACTGCATGTACATGGATTCCCCGGGTTCTAACCTGGACCAAACCAATTCGCAGCGGGCGATCGAGGGTCTGCAGCTTTTTGTCAACAAGTACCCCAATTCACCGCGTTTGGAACAGTGCAACCGGATGATTGAAGGACTGCGTAACAAAATGAGGGTTAAAGCCTTGGAATCCGCCTTGCTGTTCTATCGAATGGAGGATTACCGCGCCTCTGCCGTGACCCTTCAGCATTTGTTGATTGAATACCCGGATTTGGAAGAGCGCGAAAAAATTCGCTGGATGGTCGTGGAATCTTATTATAAATTGGCCACCAACAGCATCGAGTCCAAGAAGGCTACTCGGTTTGAGTCGGTTTTGGAAGCCCACCAGGCCTTGTCCGAGGAATACCCCCAATCCCTCTATTTACCCCAAAGCCGGCTTTTTGCCGAAGAAGCCCGTGCCTATTTGGCCTCTCCCAAAGCTTCCAATTCATCTTTGGGAACCTTTTCTACTCATCACCCAACGATTTTCGCTTTTTCGCCGTTTTAACTTTCATCAATCCCCCCCACCATGTCAGCAGCCAACACCACCGTTACCCGCAGCCTCAAGGATTTGGAAACACCCACCGGGAATGTTTACGAAGCAGTGGCCGTAATCGCCAAACGCAGCAACCAAATCGCGACCAAGGTCAAAGAAGAATTAAACAACAAACTTGCCGAATTCGCGACACCGGCTGATTCCCTGGAAGAGGTTTACGAAAATCGTGAACAAATTGAAATCTCCAAGCAGTACGAGCGCATGCCCAAACCCACCTTGCAGGCCATCGAAGAATTCAAGCAAGGCAAAATTTATTACCGCAACGACGCGAAGAACAAAGCGGGGCAATAAGTTTAAACCGTATTAAAATGCCGGCCGGCAAAAAAATCCTGATAGGCATCAGCGGTAGTATCGCTGCCTATAAGATCTGTTGGTTGGTGAGGGACCTGGTCAGAAGCGGTGCCGACGTTCAGGTGGTTTTGACCCCTTCGGCTCAACAGTTTGTAACACCTTTGACGCTCAGCACCTTGAGCGGAAAACCCGTGTACAGCCACCTGGTCAAAAACGAGGAAGGCGAATGGGTTAACCATGTGGCTTTGGGGCTTTGGGCTGATTTGATCCTGGTTGCGCCTTGTACAGCCCATACCCTGGCCAGCATGGCCCAGGGCTCCTGCGATCATTTGTTATTGGCTATTCTTTTGTCCGCGCGTTGCCCGGTGGCCTTTGCGCCTGCCATGGACCATGACATGTTTTGCCATCCCGCAACACAAGAAAATATTCGAACGCTCACGGAACGAGGTTATCACCTGATCCCAACCGAAAACGGAGAATTGGCGTCCGGTCTGGTGGGTGAAGGACGCATGGCCGAACCCTCCACGCTTTTGGCCTGGATCCAGGATTTTTTGGTGGGTGGACCCCGTTGGGATGGGACCCGGGTACTCTTGACCGCCGGACCAACCCGGGAGGCCCTGGACCCCGTTCGCTATATCAGCAACCGCTCTTCGGGTCGTATGGGCATAGCCTTGGCCGAAGCCCTGGCCGATCGCGGAGCGCAGGTGGATTTGGTGTACGGTCCCGGGGATCAGGTCTGCAGGCATCCCGGTATTCGCGTTCATCGAGTCCAAACCGCCTTGGAAATGCAGGCGTGTTGCGAACAATTGAACGAGTCCTGTTCCCTTTTGATTTTTGCAGCGGCTGTCGCAGATTACCGGGCGGCCGAAGTTTCGGAGAACAAAATCAAGAAAAGCGGGGACGAACTGTTGCTGACCTTGGTACCCAACCCCGATTTGTTGGCCGAGGCCGGAAAAAATAAAAAGCCTCATCAAAAGGTGGTGGGCTTTGCCTTGGAAAGCCAAAACGAAGAAGCGAACGCCTTGTCCAAACTCCAAACCAAGAAGGCGGATATGATGGTGTTGAATTCGTTGCGGCAGGAGGGCGGCGCCATGGACGCCGAAGCCATGTCCGTGCGTTTGTTGTTTGCGGAACACGATAGCGAGGATTTGCCACGTAGTCCCAAAAGAGCGCTGGCCAACGAAATCCTTCGTGCTATCACGCAACGTTGGGGCTTGCCCCAAGGTGGCGTTTGGAAAAAATTAGGGGTACTGGTGGGGGTGTTGTGGTTGGCTTTAGCACCTGTTGGAAGCCAGGCCCAGGAACTCAACTGCCAATTGTCCATCAATCCGGGCAGGGTCGGGGGTGCGGATCAGCAATTTTATGCCAATATGCAGCAGGCCCTGACCACTTTTATCAACGGCCAAAAATGGACGGACGATGTGTTTTCGTTTCAGGAGCGCATCAATTGCAGCATCAACATTATGCTGGACGAGCGAATTACGGGGAATCAATTCAAAGCCACCGTTCAAATCCAAAGCAGCCGTCCCGTTTACAACAGCTCCTACAGCACGGTTATTCTGAACTATACCGATCCCGACTGGATCTTTGAATACAATGAATTTCAGCCCATGGAATTCAACGAGAACCAACACAGCTCCAACCTACTGGCGCTTTTGGCTTACTACGCCAACCTCATTATTGGCCTGGATTACAACACCTTTGGCAAAGAAAGCGGAACGGTTTATTTGCGCAAGGCTCAGCAAATTGTTATGAATGCCCAGAACGCGGTGGAAATCGGTTGGCGACAGAACCAAAGCCTGCGCAACCGGTATTGGCTTTCTGAATTATTGAATAACCCCGCTTACAAGCCTTTTCATGCCGCCCTTTACGAATACCATCGTTTGGGTTTGGATCAGATGTACAAACCCGAACGGGTCATTGAGGCCAGGCGAAAAATGTTAGCTGCCCTGGAGAAAATTCACGATGTGAACCGAAGCAAACCGGGCGGGATGCTCATACCTATCTACCTCAAAGGCAAATTGCCCGAAATTGTAGGGTTTTGTGCCAAGGCTTTGCCCGCCGAAAAGGCCAAGGTGGTTGAACAATTGATTGCCATGGATCCCATCAACCAGGCGGAGTACAACCGCATCAACGCCGCAGGGGTTGGGGGTGGTCCTGGGGGTGCACCGGGAACCGGAGGAGGACGTTAAGGTTCGTTTGGACGATGCTGACCCGTTTGTATATCCGCAATTTTGCGCTGATCTCCGAATTGGAGGTCCCCTTGGGGCCTGGCTTGACGGTGATTACCGGTGAAACCGGGGCCGGAAAATCGATCCTTTTGGATGCGGTGGGTTTGTTGTTGGGGGATCAGGCCGAAGGGGCGCATTTCAAAGACCCTTCGTTGTCTTGTGTTGTGGAGATGGAGTTCAGTACCGCCGATCCGGAGGTTCGTGCCAAATGCGCGGAACTAACCGATGACCCTGATTTGTTGAATCGGGATGCATCGCAGGCGATGGAATTTGTTTTGCGCCGAGAAATCAATCCCCGCAAGCGAAGCCGTTGCCTGATTAACGATGCGGCGGTGGCGTTGAGGGATCTCAAGGCTTTGGCGGCCCTGCTTTTGGACCTTAGCGGGCAGGAAGAAGCGGTCGCCGTGGACCGGCGCCAAACCCAAATCCTGCTTTTGGACGAAGTCGCCGGGTGTGAAGAGCATCGTCATCGCTATGCCCAGGCTTATCGGCAATGGAAAACCCTCCGCAAGGAATTGGAGGATTGCCTGGCCGATTTGGAACAACGAAAACGAGAGGAAGAACGCACCTTGTTCTTTTGGAAGGAGCTCCAGGATGCGCCGTTGGATGCCTGGGAAGAGCTAGGATTGTTGGAGAGCGCGTTGGCTGTCCAAGAAAATGCCCTGGAATCCGGAGAAAAACTCCGGGGGGCCGAGGCCGTTTTGGACGAAGGAACATCGGGTAACGGGGGTCAGCCTTCGGTCAGCGATACACTGCGTGCGCTTTTGCAGACCTTTGGGGGGTTGGAATCCAAGGACGCGGAGGTCGGAGCCTGGACGGAACGTTTGCGTTCGTTGTTATATCAGACCCAGGAATTGGCCAGGGATGCGGCGGATTTGGCGGATCAGCGCATACCGGATCTCGAGGCAACGGCTCTGCTCAGGGAACAATTGGATGGCTTGCAGGGTTTGTTGCACAAACACCGATTGGGGACTTTGGAGGCGTTGAGGGGACTGCGGGCGCGGCTGGGCGAAGCCCTGGGGTCCACCCCCGGGGTGGACGAGGCGAAGGCGGTCCTGGAGGAGAAGGAAGCCCAAGCTTTGGAGGAGGCCCGGCAGGCCGCCCTTCGCCTCCACCGCGCCCGCACCACCGCACTGGCCGATTTGTCCCAACGCTGCGAAGCCAAACTGGCCCGCTTGGGCATGGAGCATGCGCGGCTTCTTTGGAAAAATGAACCCGCCTTGGTGCTGCCTTCGGATGAAACAAGCGGTCCGGCAGGAGCCAAGACAGCCGCTCGAAAAGGCGCGGCGGAACATGCCGGCGCGGCGGAACGGGTCAGCGATGTGGACTGGCAGGGCTGGTTGCCCCAGGATGCCCTGCAGGGCTTGGACCAATCCGAACTTTGGTTCAGTGCCAACCCGGGGCAAGATCCCCGACCCTTGGCCCAGGTCGCCAGTGGTGGGGAAAAATCCCGTTTGTTGTTGGCCCTCAAAAGCCTGGTCCGCGAAGAAGGCCGCAACCATACCCGTCTCTTTGATGAAATTGATGCCGGGATCTCCGGTGAAACCGCCCTGCGCATGGGGCAGATGTTGGCCGAAATGGGTCAGCATCAGCAAATTATCCTTATCACCCACCTTCCCCAAATCGCCGCCTTGGGCGATGCCCATTGGCATATCACCAAAGAAGTCGCAAACCAACAAACCCAAACCGCTCTCCACATCCTGGACGCTGAAGAGCGCCGTCTGGCTCTGGCGCGCATGATTGGCGGGGATCGTTACGGAGCAGCGGCCTTGGAACAAGCCGCCGATTTGCTCAAGAACCGAAAGGCCCCTTGATGCTATCCAACCTGTAATTTAGAACTTGAATTTGGAAACCCCTAAATACCTAAAGAACCTATGAGTCATTCGTTGTTACAAGGCAAAAGAGGCGTCATCTTCGGCGCCCTCGATTCGCAGTCCATCGCTTGGAAAGTGGCCGAAAAGGCCTACGAAGAAGGCGCTCGATTCGTCCTCACCAATGCCCCCGTGGCTTTGCGCATGGGCCAAATCCAGGAATTGGCCACCCGTTGCCAGGCACCCTTGATTGGGGCCGATGCCACGGTGGATACCGATCTCGAAAACCTCTTTAGCCAGGCCGTTCAGGAATTGGGGGGTCCTTTGGATTTTGTTTTGCATTCCATCGGCATGTCGCCCAATGTCCGCAAAGGCAAGGCCTATACCGACCTGAATTACGATTTTTACCACAAAACCCTGGACATCTCGGCCATGTCCTTTCACCGGACCATGCGGGCCGCCATGGCCACCAACGCCCTCAACCGAGGTGCCTCCATCCTGGCCCTTTCGTATATCGCCGCCCAGCGGGTTTTTCCCGACTACAACGACATGGCCGATGCCAAGGCTTTGTTGGAATCCATCGCCCGCAGTTTTGGGTATCACCTGGGCAAATCCCACGGTGTCCGCGTGAATACCATTTCCCAGAGCCCAACGCGGACCACGGCCGGTTCCGGGGTCAAGGGTTTCGACGGGTTTTTGGACTATGCCGAACGCATGTCCCCGCTGGGCAATGCCTCGGCCGAATCCTGCGCTGATTATTGTGTTGTTATGTTCTCGGATTTGACGCGCATGGTCACTATGCAAAATCTTTTTCACGATGGAGGATTCTCCTTCACCGGGGTTAGCCAAGAGGTATTGGGCCTTTGAGTAACCGCAGTTGCCTCCTCTACCTCGCCCTCCTGCTGGCTCTTTTGGGTCTGGCAGGCGCCGGACTTTGGAGCCTGGTTCGTCGTCTTCCCAACCCCAGCGGCTGGGCACAACCCATCCTTGAAGGCCTGGGGCCCACCCTGGATTCGGCAGAAGCCCAACTGGGTCAAAGGCTCTGGGAAGACCTGCGTCGTGAACAGCCTGTTTTGGAAGATTCCGCTGCCCAGCAGGCTTTGCACAGCCTATGTAACAAATTATGCATCGCCAACGGCATCGAACCCGAGAGCCTGTACCGTCATTTGGTCCGGAGCCCGCAGGTGAACGCCATGGCCTTGCCGGGCCGAAGGCTGGTGGTTTATAGCGGCTTGGTCCAGGAAGCCCAAAACCCGGACGAAGTTGCCGGCGTTCTGGCTCATGAAATCGCCCATATTCAGGAAGGCCATGTGCGCCAAAAAGTCCTAAAGCAGGCCGGTCTCCAAATGGTGATGCTCTGGGTCTTTGGGGATGCCACTGCAGGCGGGCTGCATCAGGTGGCCGGATTGCTGGGTTCAACGGCCTTTGACCGTCACCTCGAAGGACGAGCGGACCGACGAGCCGTGGAATACCTCCAAAAAGCCCGCATGAACCCCGAAGGTCTGGCGACTTTTATGGATCGTCTGGCCCAAAACGAATCCCAAGGTCCGGCTCCAACCGAATGGTTTAGCACCCACCCCGCTTCGGCCAAACGGGCCCAAAGCATTCGTCAACACGCCGGCCCTCCGGTCCCTGGTCTTTACCAAAGCAGTCTGGACCCCGTTGCCTGGCAGGCCCTCCAAAAAGCCACCCGCCCCGAACCCTCCAACCGTCAACCTTCCTCTCCAAAATCATCAGCACCTAAACCCTAAACCTATGCATGCATCGCTTCGCTTTCGGACCTTCCTCCTACTCCCCCTTCTTGGCCTGGGAACCTTGGGGTTTCTTTCCTGTACACCCGGTGTGTTGCGCCGTACTTCCACCGTCGGACTCAGCTACCGAGGAACGGATATTTATTATCAGGACGAACTCTGCGCTCGGATGACGGCCTTGGAAATTGCTTTTGATAACGGCAAAATCGTTCGGGAATGCACCTTTGTTATAACGGACGAAAAATTTGATGCCTACGCCCTGGGTATCATCAAATTAATGCGTGAAAAAAAGCCGCATTGGGAGGTGGAGGTCGAGCTCAAAAAGCCCGATAACCAATAGACAACCCTTCAGCCTACCTTGGGGAGCGGGAGACGAGTCTCGAACTCGCGACCTCGACCTTGGGAAGGTCGCGCTCTACCAACTGAGCTACTCCCGCAGAATTCCAAAGGTACGAAGGCCCGTTAATCCTGCAGGCCTTTGCCGGCAAGAACCTTGGGGACGATCGATGCAATTCGACGGGTACGGGTGGCCGGTTGCACGGCCCCGCTCACAAAAATCAAGTAGCCTCGACGCCGTCCGGGGGTAAGTCGCTCAAAGGCCGCCGCAAAATCCGGATGCTCCGCCATGAAATCCTTCAATTCCTGGGGGAACTCCGGAAGACTGGCTTTCGCAGCGCCCGCTTTCGCAGCGCCCGCTTTTTCGGCGCCCGCTTTTTCGGCACGAACCTTCGCCAGGTTCCGGGCATGAAGTAGGATTAAATCCCGCACCTGCTTTTCGACCGCTTGGATTTCCTGGGCCGAAGTCCAGCGAATCACCCGATCCCGCACGGAATGGGGACCGGCTTTGGTCAACAAACCATGGGGATCTTCCAGTTCATCCCCCGTGTTCACAAAACCCAGAACACAAGATTCATTAAGCGCCGAAAGCATCAAAACCAAGCGTCCCCCCTGGGTATAGACCGGGACCCCCCATTTGCTTTCTTCATCCAAACCAGCCTGCAGGCACCAAGTCCGCAAGAGCGCCAATTCCTTGGCCCAGCGATGGACCTTGCAATCCGGGGTCCCACCGCGGGCACAGCGCCCACAGCCCACCTTGAAGAATTCGTCCGCCGTTCGGGTGATGGCCATCAATTCGGTGTGGGTTCGTACCGGGTACGCTCAACCTTGGTGCAAGCCTGCAAAACCATGCAAGCGAATAAAATTGCGAGCCCTGTTCTCATCGCGGTAAGTTTGGGTGTTTAAATTTAGGGCTGACCGCATTTAAATCAAGACCGAACCAATTCGAAAAGAGCCATGATCGAAAACGAGAAAATCACCGTCCAAACCACCGTTGCGGTGGACTTGGAGAAAGCCTGGGACGCTTATACCCGGCCGGAACACATTACCCAATGGAATTTTGCGGACCCCAGCTGGCATTGTCCCCAAGCCAGCAACAACCAAACCGAGGTCAGCGTCGCCTTTGACCCGGAGACGGAGAATGCGCT